>NZ_VULZ01000015.1 GCF_009696445.1 Porcincola intestinalis | reverse complement strand
CGAATCTGCACTGTGGAATCTGCGGGGAGCATGGCGGGGACCCGTCCTCCATCGAGTTCTGCGACCGGATCGGGCTGGACTATGTATCCTGCTCACCGTTCCGCGTGCCGATCGCGCGGCTGTCGGCAGCGCAGGCTTCCATCCGGGCAAAGGAAGCGTGAAATATCGTTCGAATGAGAAAGCTGGATGCAGGAGAGTCTTGATATGGGTATGAATCATCAGAAGATTGACATCGGAACGGCTTATGATGCAGCTCTGCTCGGGAGAATCGCAAAGGTTCAGGGCAATGCGCGCACGGTGCATAATCTGGTTTACTCTGCCGTATGTGTGTTGCTGGTAGTCCTTGGATTGCAGGCGGGCTATGAAACGGCAAGAGGAATCATTCTGATTGCATCCGGATGCATCCTGCTTCCGCTTTCGAATTATTCTGTCCGAAGAAAGGCAAGAGATGAGGCCGAAGAGCTTGGGGGAAAGAGAAAACTGGCTCGATATCAGTTTGAAGACCAGAAGATCATTGCCAGCATTGGTCAGTCCAGGGAAGAAATACAATATGATCAGATTCATTCTCTCAAGGAAGATGACAAAGGGTATTACTTGTTTTATGGAAGGACTGGTGCGATCTATGTTTCAAGACAGTCATTAAAGAACATCGGATCAGAAAACTTCAAGGTGTTAGTGGAAGAATGGACAGGCAGGAAATTCAAAAAGCCTGGATCGGTTCTGACATTCAATATTCATGATCTGATCAGTCTGTTCCGCAAGTAGCCGGACAATACATGAACAACAAGCAGCCTTCTTTCACAGCCGCCGCGGAGTGGTTCCCACAGAAGGCTGCTGTTGTGCTATACTGGGAACGCATCGCTCGGGAAGAAAAGAACGGACGCATGCCGGAAGCCGGCGGGTTTTGCGGGCGGCCATGCTGATGGATACAGGAAGATGACGCGGAGCGTGCACAGAGATAGAAGCTGCCGGATATCCGGCAAGGGACCCTGCCGTCAGGCGGGTAAGGAGGAGATTATGCTGAACTGGAACAATCTGGATACCACCAGGGCATTTGAGGAGCTGAAAAAAGCAGAAAAAGTGGATCTGACAAAGGCCATGGTCGGAGAGAGCGGCGGTGAGCGTGTGAGAAAATACCACGTTCCGATGTCGGCAGGGCTGGACTATAACTTTGCAGCGAAGAATGTGGATGACAACATTCTGGAGAAGCTGGCGGCGCTGGCTGAGGAGCAGCAGCTTGTCGACAAGTATGAGTCGCTTCTGAACGGCGATATCATCAATACCGGAGAAAAGCGGCATGTGCTTCACCAGCTGACCAGAGGACAGCTGAAGGGCGATGTCATTGCAGATGGCGTGAACAAGCGTGCGTTCTACAAGGAGCAGCAGGATCACATTGCAGCCTTCGCAAAGAAGGTTTATTCCGGCGAGATCAGCAATGAGAAGGGCGAAAAGTTTACAGAGGTTGTCCAGATCGGAATCGGCGGATCGGATCTGGGACCAAGAGCGCTTTACATCGCGCTGGAAAACTGGGCAAGGGCTCATCAGACACTGAAGATGAGAGCCCGCTTCATCAGCAATGTGGACCCGGATGATGCTGCAGCCGTTCTGAATGCAACCGATCTGGCGCATGCGCTGTTTATCGTGGTGTCCAAGTCTGGAACGACGCTTGAGACGCTGACAAACGAGACCTTCGTCAAGAACGCGCTGACCCGCGAGGGGCTGAATCCGGCGAAGCATATGCTGGCGGTTACGTCCGAGACATCGCCGCTTGCAAAGAATGAGGGATATCTCGCAGCCTTCTTCATGGATGACTACATCGGCGGACGTTATTCCTCGTCCTCCGCTGTCGGCGGCGCAGTCCTTTCCCTGGCATTCGGACCGGAGGTCTTTGCCGAGATTCTGGATGGGATGCATGAGGAAGACAAGCTGGCTCTCAACAGGAACCTGCTGGAGAACCCGGAGATGCTGGATGCCCTGATCGGGGTGTATGAGCGGAATGTGCTTGGATACCAGACCACCGCAGTCCTTCCGTATTCTCAGGCACTTTCCCGTTTCCCGGCGCATCTGCAGCAGCTGGACATGGAGTCCGGCGGAAAGTCTGTCAACCGCTTCGGGGAGCCGGCCGACTATCCGACAGGTCCGATCATCTTCGGAGAGCCCGGCACGAACGGACAGCATTCCTTCTACCAGCTGCTCCACCAGGGGAAGAACATCATCCCGATGCAGTTCGTCGGCTTCCGCAGCAACCAGACTGGTATGGACGATGTGATCGAGGGCAGCACAAGCCAGGAGAAGCTCTGCGCGAATGTCGCGGCACAGATTGTCGCATTTGCATGCGGACGTGACAATGAGAACCCGAATAAGCGGTTCAGCGGAAATCGTCCGTCCAGCATCATCACCGGCGACCAGCTGACACCGAAGAGCCTCGGTGCTCTTCTGTCTCATTTCGAGAATAAGGTTATGTTCCAGGGCTTCACTTGGAACATCAACAGCTTCGACCAGGAAGGCGTTCAGCTTGGCAAGGTTCTTGCGAAGAAGGTTCTTGCTCACGAGACAGATGGCGCACTGGCGGAATACAGCAAGCTGCTGAATGTCTGATCCGGAAGCTGCGGGCTTGCTTTCTTATGGCATATTCGGCATGACGGCAAGCCAGATTCGGGTTGATTTTCAGAATACTGATATAAATGAAGCGGGGTCTGATGGCTCCGCTTCATTCATTTACACGGTGTTCTACGCGATCAGCTTTGCAGATTGGTAAAGAAAGTATCCTGTTTATTAACAGTTGACAGGATCATGTAAAGAGGTAAGCATATGATATTCGGGACATGTGGCCAGCGGGCGCCTTCGGTCGGGGAGTCTGCGCCTGCGGAGCGCCGGAAGTATATCGAAGAACACTTTCGCTGTATCAGTGACTGTGACATGTGCGGGATCTGTGCGGTCTACCATAACCAGGATCCGCTGCTGGTTTATCGGGATTACATCGAGGGAACAAGGACATTCGAAGAAATTACAGAAGAATACAGAAGATGAGGCCGCAGGGAGAGGCGGACAGAAAGGCGTGCGAAGATGAAAGATCATGTTTCGCATGCCTTTTTTGTGAAGGCGGAAGAATTTTTTTCAAAACCTGCAACTTCTTACGGCCTCAAACCGTCTTATAAGCGTAAGGACCCTGTAAGGAACCCGGGTTCCGGGGGAAGGAGCAAAGCACCGGCCGGTGACAGGAATCATTGAAACAGGAGGACAACGTGCAAACAGATCAGACAGATTTGACACGGCGTGCGATAGAAGGAGATGCAGATGCATTCATCGATTTGATTCAGGAGAATACAGGACTGCTGTATAAGACCGCTCGCTCTATTCTGGAAAATGAAGCAGATATCTGTGATGCTGTGCAGGATACCATCCTGCAGTGTTACACCCATATCGGGACATTAAGGCAGGCAGACTATTTTCGGGCATGGATGATCCGGATCCTGATTAACAACTGCTACCAGAGCATGCGGTCTGGCAACAGGATGAAGGTGGGCCAGGAGTTCCCGGAGACACCGGTTTATGATGTCCATCCTTCTGAGCATTCTGAATTTGAGGAAATGCTCATGATGGTCAGCCCCAGATATCGAAGTGTTCTGGTTCTCTTCTATGCAGATGAATTCAGTACGCGTGAAATCTCAGAGATTTTGAAAATCAGTGAAAATACTGTAAAAGCCCGTCTTCGCCGGGCAAGGGCTCAGATAAGGAGGAAGCTTTCGGATGAAAAAGGACAGGAATGGAATGCAGGAGACCCAAATCGATCAGAAGATCAGAGGTGTTCTTCAGTCAAAGATGAAGGTTCCGGATCCAGTACAGGGAGCCTGCATGGACGCCTTTGCACGTATCCGGACAGGTAATACGGAGGTGGAAGGAAAGATTCCTGCATATCGCCGGATATGGAAGCGGATTGCTGGAAGCTCGGCAGCAGCAGCGACAGTCTCCGTGTCCATTCTGGCAGGAGTCTGTGCGGCAAATCCGGCATTTGCCGAGAAACTTCCTCTTATCGGACATATCTTTGAGCGTTCCGGCTATGAGGCTGTAGCACCTTACGCAGAGGTTGTTCAAAAACCGGAAAATACAACAGCTGCGGATTCCTCCGGAACAGAAGGGATGGATGCTGGCGGTCTGAGCCAGACATTCAATGGTACAACCGTTACCATATCCGAAACCTATTCGAATGCTCAGATTGCGCTGATTTCATATGTCATTCATTCGGAGGAAAAGCTGCCGGATACAATGACTGACCAGTTTGGACAGCCTGAGATTCTGCTGGATGCTGCACTCAAGGTGGATTCTGCCGAGGGAGAATCGGTAAATAGGAGCCCGCAGGGGAGTCTGATCGACGAGCATACCTATGCTGGCGTCTATGCTGCCAGCAGCGGAGAATTTTCGTCTGAATTCCCGGATCAATTTAATGCACAGCTTCAATTCAGCCAGATCTTTGGGACGCTGCCAGAGGAAAAGCAGTCTGTGCCTGAAATACCCGTGGAGCTGAAACAGAAATACAATGATGGAATGAAGGCACTGGGACTTGATGAGGACAATTATCAGAATTTTACAGAAGGACAGAAAAAACAGGAGCATAAGCTCTTCAGTGAGATGATGAATGCCTACTATGAGCGTTATCCGGAGCTGGCAGGGGGAGAACCTAATGCCTGCCAGGACTGGGTTCTGAAAGGAGACTGGAATTTTACGATTCCAATGAAGTCTGATCCGAAAGCGGAGCATACAATTACAGTGGCACCACCGAAGGATATTGACATTGCAGCATTTACCGTCCGGAAAACGCCCCTTACGATCAGCAATGACAGCCTGAATCAAGTCGAGGTCGGTGGTGACAATCGGGACCAGAAGCTTTATGAAATCGTCTATCTGGATCACAATGGCAGGCAGCTCCAGCCATTCAAGGGAATTGGAGATACCAATGTTGTCAGTACGATTGGAAGAGATGTGTCAACGGTTGACCTGTATATCTGTGATTATAACGATTATATGGACAACCTGAAACCTCGTTCAGTGGAGGGAGGCGAAAAGGCTGAAGCGGAGCCATTCAGGCAGATGCTGGAAGAAAAAGCGCTGTACCATGAGCAGCTGGCATTCGATAGCTGAGCCTTGATCAGGATTCAAGCGCTGCTTTCAATGCCTTCGCCAGCTGGTCCGGGCAGGATGTCTTCTTGAAACCGCATCTTGTCCCCTCGAGGGTATCAATGACTTTCTGCGCAGGCATACCTTCGACAAGCTTGCTGATGCCGCCCAGGTTGCCGTTGCAGCCGCCCTCGAAAGAAAGGTTGTGAACGCACTTGTTCTCGTCCAGGTCAAAGTGAATCATGGTGGAACAGGTTCCGCGTGTCTTATAGTCCATGTTGTGATTCCTCCGGATCATAGTTGCTGTCGGCTTTTGCCGGCAGCTATTTTATTGTACGATTATGCCGGGAAATGTCAATCGGGAGGAATCGCGCTGCCTTGTATTTGCCTCTTCCCGCCGTTATAATGAAGGCCATAGCGAATCTTGATGGACTGTTGCATGGAAAGGCAGGTATCGTATGGGAAAGATTTCTCCTTCTGCGTGTATCGATGTAAAGGATGGCACGCATGTAGCAAAGGTTGTGCTGATGCCGGGTGATCCGCTCCGCGCGAAGTATGTCGCTGAGCATTATCTGGAGAATCCGGTACTGTTCAATGATGTCCGTGGAATGCTGGGATACACCGGCTTGTTTGAGGGAAAAGAGGTTTCTGTCATGGGCTCCGGCATGGGCATTCCGTCCCTGACGCTGTATGCGCATGAGCTTTTCTCCTTCTATGGGGTTGAGGCGATCATACGGATTGGATCCGCAGGCGGAATTGCCGACTCTGTGAAGTGCCGCGACGTGCTGCTGGCGATGAGTGCGACGACAAACTCGGCTTACTCCGATGCCATCGATCTGCCGGGGTATGTGGCACCGACCGCTGACTGGGGCATGCTGAAGACAGCCTGGGATATGGCGGAGGAGATGGGCGTCCGCACATCCGTCGGCTCGGTCTACACGAGTGATTTCTTCTACTATCCGAACGCAGCCATGAAGGTCAACGAGAAAGCGAAGGCAGTCGGACTGATGGCGGTTGAAATGGAGACGGCGGGGCTTTATCTGACCGCGATGGCAGATCATAAGAAGGCACTGAGCGTCCTGTCCATATCCGATCATGTTTTCTCCGGCGAGCATCTCAGCCCGGAGGAGATCCGCGATTCCTTCCATGAGATGATGGAGATCGCGCTGAAGACAGCTGTCCGCACAGAGGTATCCGAGTAAGCAAGCAGGTCGGCCCGCAGGAAACAGAGAGCGCGGCGGACAGAGAGAACAGAGCAGAAGCGTGCGGAAAACAGAGCACAGCAGGCAGAGTGAACAGAGCGGAGGCACGCAGGAAATAGCAAGGGTGAGCGGGCAATCTGCGCTGGCAAAGCTGCAGAGAGAACAGAACGGAAGCACGCAGGAAACAAGGAGGGGCGGGCAGGAAAACGAAGCTGCACGCTGGCAAGAAGAGCAGGAAATAAAAAGCAGGCAATAAAAAGCAGGCAATAAAAAGCAGGCAAGGGAGAGAGCAAGTGAAGAAGATTGGCATCATCGGCGCGATGGAAGTCGAGGTCGAGACACTGAAGAAGGACATGGAAGTCGGCCGGGTTGTGAAGAAGGCCGGGATGGAGTTTCACGAGGGCGTTCTGAACGGGATGCCGGTTGTGGTTGTCCGTTCCGGGATCTGCAAGGTCAACGCGGCTGTCTGCACTCAGATTCTGATCGATGATTTTGGTGTGGACGGAATCATAAACACAGGCGTGGGAGGATCTCTGAATGCTGAGATTAACATCGGCGACATCGTCATCTCGACTGACGTCGTTCACCATGATGTCAATGCCGTGGAGTTCGGGTACGCACTTGGGCAGATTCCGCAGATGAAGGTTTTTTCATTTCCGGCAGACGAGGCGTTCGCGGAGAAGGCGAAAGCAGCCTGCAATCGCGTGAACCCGGATATCACGGTGTGGCGCGGCAGAATCTGCAGCGGCGACCAGTTTGTCTCAAGCCAGGAGCAGAAGGATCAGATCATCAAAGCCTTCCACGGCTGGTGCACCGAGATGGAGGGAGCCGGTATCGCACAGACGGCGTACCTGAATGGTGTTCCGTTCATCATCGTCCGGGCGATCTCGGACAAAGCGGATAACTCCGCCTATGTCGATTACGCGACCTTCGAGAAGAAGGCCGCGGAGCACAGTGTCAGGCTTGTAGAAGCGCTGATGAGTGATCTCGCACAGTAAGCGAAGGAACGATTTCTGCAGGAAAAGCACATGCAGCTGGAGAAATGTGCCTTGCAGATGGACATGAAGAGAACATGGAACGGCGAAAGCGCCACTGCGGAGTTTGCGGCGGCGCTTTTTGTGGAGGCGTTGAAATCAGTCTGCTGACATGATAGAGAACTGTTCAGTGCATCGCCTTAGTGATCCTCCTCCAGCACCTGGATCTCCAGGTAGTCGAAGGGGACTTCCTCGGTAAAGGCATCCTTGCCAAACCGGCATCTTGCATGCCGCTGGAAATCGCGGATCGTGGAGTCGAGCCAGATCGGGTGCTGGAGGTCGAACTTCTCGCAGATCTCATCGATGGCGTGGAAGACCTTGTGCGTGCGTGTTTCGTCACTTGTATCCTCTATGGTCAGATCCCGAAGCAGATGGCTGTTCTGCCATTCCTTCGCCCAGATTCTCATAAAGATGCTCCTTTCTGGAACTGATCCTGATTCTGTGTTCGGCTTTCGCAGGACGTGGTACGGTCTGCTTTGCCGGGAATTTATCCGGGTTGTGTGCCGAGCGGCTGCTCAGTTCAGGTAATTGTAGACCATGCCCGCCAGATCCTGAATCTCCTCCTGGGCAGTGTTCTTGCTGTCCCAGTCCTCCGAGAGAACGACAAGAATAAAATCTGTGCGTCCGCCGAAGACAAGGGCGGCATCATTCTCGACGGTATCCATCTCACCGGTTTTGTTGGCGACCTCGACATCGTCCGGCAGCCCACGCGGAATTTTGTAGCGGGTTGCCTGGTTCAGCATCATGTCTTCGATTTCATTGCATACATTCCGGGATATGAACGACCGGCTGTAAACATGTTCAAGGAGAAGTCCGATGTCCTTGGCATTGATCTGATTGAAATGGCTGCCGTCTACGACAGCCGCATCGTCCTCAAACCCATTGTACTCACGGGTATCCTTGCTGTAGCCGTGCGAGGAAATGTACCTGTTTACCGCACGAATCCCTTTTGCGTAATCGCCATTTCCGAGGAGCAGGAGAAGCCGGTTGGCGGCTTCGTTGGAGGAATTTGAAATCATATCGTGAAGAAGCGAGACAACCTCTTCGGTGCGATCTATTTTACCGCTGTCGATCTGCTCATAGACCGTTGCCATGACGAAGAGCTTCATGACAGAAGCGGACTTCATCGGCTGATCACCGACGATCAGTGCCTGCCTGGTTGAAAGATCCTCTACATAGACCGACCAGGTACCGGAATAACCGGCGACTGCAGCTTTGATCTGATCATAAAGGGTGTGCAGATCCCGGGGAAGAGAAGGCAGCGGATAGTCCCGCAGCATACGATAATCGTAGAGCGAGACGCGGGCGGCATTATAGCCGTTGATGTCGGGAGACTGGAAGAAGCCATTTACCGTTTGGGAGACATCGGATTCAGTCTCAGCATCCTCGCCGATTACGCCATTGTCCTGGGGAACCGGCATGGAAGGCGCTTCAGTCTCTGTGGAGGCTTCTGCGGCAGGCGTATCATCCGTCTCGGCGGTGTCTTTACCGGAAGCGGACTTCCCGTTTTTCTCAGGCCCTGCCTCTGTTTCTTTCGGCTGGCTGAGGCCTGACAAGGTCGGGACTTCTGTACCGGCATATCCATCAGAGTCCTTCAGACCACCTGCAAGGGGATTCACCAGCTTTTCTATGTCTGATGCGGACGAAACAGAAGCGGATGCAGGCCGGGCAGATGCGCCAGACTGAGTCTGTGCGCTGGTATGATTGTGTGCATCAGTTTGAGCCTGTGCGCTGGTATGATTGTGTGCATCAGTTTGAGCCTGTGCGCTGGTGTGATCGGATGCATCAGTCTGAGCCGATACGCTGGTTTGATCGGATGTATCATGGCCTGAGGCAGAGTACCTCAGGATGCCTGACGCGACTGTGTTCAGATGATCAGCTCTGGTTGCTGCAGCCGGCGTCTGCGCGGCTGCAAGTGCCAGCAGCAGGCTGAGACTTATGTACGACTTCCGTTTCATTCAAGACCTCTCTTTACGGCGTAAAATATCTGCATCATCATAGCACGGGAGAAAACCGGATGCAATTCAGCACATACTCAGGCATGCAGCGGAGGGGCTTCATGGGATATGGATTCATACGGTATAATGAAGACGAAATGAAACCATAGAAGACAGGAGGCAGGAGAATGAAAGAAGAGAGGTTCGGTGCGGTTCACATTTACTGTGGGGGTGGAAAGGGAAAGACAACCTGCGGAATGGGCCTGTGCCTGCGGGCGGCAGGGGCCGGGCGGCGCGTGCTCATCTACCAGTTTATGAAGGATAACGCCTCAAGTGAGCGGCAGATTCTGAAGACAATTCCGGGCATTACGCTCCTCGATGGCTTTCAGGAGGAAAAATTCAGCTTCCAGATGACGGAGGAGGAGAAGGCGCAGCGAAGAGCGTACTATGGGAAAAAGCTTCAGGAAGTGTTCACGATGGCGGGAACTTCCTATGATCTTCTGTTTCTGGACGAGGTGGTCTATACCGTCCGGGAAGGGCTTCTGCAGGAGAAGCTGCTTCTGGACTGCCTGGACAAAAAACCGGAGGAACTGGAGGTTGTGATGACAGGGCAGGATCCGGATGAGGAATTGCTGAGGCGGGCGGATTATGTCACAAAGATGCAGAAGATCCGTCATCCATACGACCGGGGACTTTGCGCACGGAAGGGAATTGAGTATTAAGCAGAGGGTGGCCAGAGCCGAAAAGAACAGAAGAGAAGAAAAAAGAACCGGCTTACGCCGGTTTTTGAAGAGGAGTGCCCCGGAGGAATTTCAGCGTTTCCGCTTTCCATCCCTCCGGAGCTATTATGAAAAAATATCATTCGCTTGGAATGTGTATTTAGGGTCGAACTGGAAGCTTTTCATCTCAATTACTTGTATAAATAAGTTACCATATATATATTACAATAATGTTTCATATATATTATATTTATGTTAAATTGAGCAGATTTCCAGGCAATCTGGGCACAGGAATCCCAGAATAGCCGGGTTTTGGTGTAGAGTAGGGAAAGAAACAGTGAATCACAGAGCCGATCGGGCAGGGGGATGACGCAATGCCGCAGAAGTCAGGAGATATCAGAGAAGAGCTTGAGCAGATTACGAGAGCGCCTCAGAAGCAGAAAAAAAGGACCGTGTGTGTCATCGGGCACAAGAATCCGGATACGGATTCGATCTGCGCGGCGATTTCCTATACGTATCTGAAGAAACAGCTTGAAAAACCGGATGGAAGATACCAGTATGTGGCATGCAGGGCAGGCTCCGTATCGGCTGAGACACAGTTCGTGCTGGACTATTTTCATGTTCCGCAACCGTTGTTCATTGAGAATATCGGGACGCGGGTGAAGGATCTGGAGATCCGCCGGACACCGGGGGTCGATGCGAAGATTTCTGTCAAGGATGCATGGAACCTGATGAACACGCAGAACGTCTTCACCCTGCCGATTACGGATGCGGAGAGCCATTTGCAGGGACTCATCACGATCAACGATATCGCGAAGTCTTACATGGACGAAAATGATTCTGCGATTGTCTCTGTCGCGCGGACGCCGTACCGAAACATTATGGAGACGCTGGACGCGGAGATGGTGGTCGGAGATCCGGAGGCCAGCTTCACGGAGGGAAAGGTTGTCATTGCTGCCGCAAACCCGGATGTTATGGAGAACTACATCAACCCGCATGACATGGTTATCCTGGGAAACCGGTATGAGTCACAGCTGATGTCGATTCTGGCAGGGGCAGGCTGCATTGTTGTCTGCCTCGGTGCACCGGTCTCAAAGACCATCCAGCACATGGCGAAGGAGAAGGGAACGACGATCCTGGTCACTCCGCTAGACACGTATACGGTAGCCAGGCTGATCAACCAATCGATGCCAATCGATTTCTTTATGAAGTCGGACAATCTGATTACGTTTCATCTGGGCGACTTTACCGACCAGATCAAGGAGATCATGTCGAAGAAGAGGTACCGCGATTTCCCGGTTCTTGACAAAAGGGGAGCGTACATCGGCACCATTTCCAGACGGAACCTGCTGAATGCGCGAAAGAGGGCGCTGATTCTGGTTGACCACAATGAGGTGTCCCAGGCGGTCGACAATGTGGAGAATGCCGAGATATTAGAGATTCTCGACCATCACAAGATCGGAACACTCCAGACCATCAATCCGGTCTTCTTCCGGAACCAGCCGGTCGGGTCGACATCGACGATTGTCTATGAGATGTACCGCGAGAACAATGTGGAGATTCCGAAAACGATCGCAGGACTCCTTGCCTCCGCGATTCTGTCCGATACACTGATCTTCCGGTCGCCGACCTGCACGATGATGGACAGGATGGCAGCGGAGCATCTGGCGAAGATCGCCGGGATTGAGCCGGAGGAATACGCGCGGAAGATGTTCAGAGCGGGATCGGACCTGAAGAACCGCACGCCGGAGGAGATTTTCTACACAGACTTCAAGACATTTGAGGTGAATGAGGAGACGATCGGGATTGGTCAGATCACATCGATGGATGAGGAGGAGCTGTCTGACATCCGGGACCGTATCAAGCCGTTCATCGAGAAGGCTTATGAGCAGCACGGGCTGTCGCTGGCGTTCTTTATGCTGACGAACATCATTGATGAATCGACGACGATGATTTGCTACGGGAAGCATGCTCAGGAGCTTTTGGAATCAGCCTTCGGGGTAACGGTGGAGGACCATATTGCGAAGATGCCGGGAATTGTATCCCGCAAGAAGCAGGTTGTCCCGGTGATTATGGCGGAGCTGAATAAAGACAACGATGTATGAGGAACCTTCGGGGAGAGGGTTTATGAAGCAGAAAAAGGATAACAGAGCTGAGTATTCGGGAAGGCAGGGAGTGAAGAGGCTGCCTGGCAGGGAACGACGCCGGGAGTCCGGACAGACTTCGGCAAGGTCGGAAGAAAAGCCTGTCAAAAAGCCGGGGCAGCCGGGCAGGCATGTATCCGGGAAAAGGCCGGAGCAGCCGGGCAAGCGTGCAATCGGTAAGAAGCAGGTCTGGAGGGGCGGCAATATGTTGTATCCCGTTCCTGCGGTGATGGTGAGCTGCGCCCGGAAAGGGGAGCGACCAGACATTATTACGATTGCATGGGCCGGTACGGTCTGCTCGAATCCACCGATGGTCTCGATCTCCATTCGGCCGCAGCGATATTCGCATGATATCATCGAAGAAACCGGTGAGTTTGTGATCAATCTGGTGACGGAGAAGCTTGCAAGAGCCTGCGACTGGTGCGGCGTGAAGTCCGGGCGGGATACAGCGAAATTTGCGGCAGAAGCGAAGGCACAGCGCGATGAAGCAGCCGGCATGAAGAAAGCGCCTGATGGGACATCTGAGATGGCGGCTCCGGAAAAGCTGACCGCCGGGAAGGCCAGCTGTCTGGAGGCTGCGCCGATCATTCTGGAGAGTCCGGTCAGCCTGGAGTGCAGGGTAAAGCAGAAAATCGAACTCGGCTCTCATGATATGTTCCTGGCGGAGGTAGTCTGTGTGGACGTAGACGAAGCGTTCATCGACTCAAAGGGGAGACTTGACCTGGACAGTGCGGGGCTGATTGCCTACTCGCACGGGACATACTTCGGCCTTGGGAAAAAGCTGGGCACCTTCGGGTACAGTGTGAGACGCCGGGAGGGTTGATGCCATGCAGACGCAGAAACCTGCAGAGCTGATGCCATGCACGGCGCAGGGGACTGGCGGATGATGCATGCAAGGCATAGGAAACGGGTGCACCGCATGTCATGCAAGCGCAGAAAACAGCTCGGGTGTACTGATGCGGGGGCAAAGTGCAGCCGCTCTGTCAGCCGCGGAGTCTGCTGCCGCGATTCATCTGTACACCATACTTCTCGCGGAAGGCATCGATTGTTTCAAGACCGGCGATGGAGACAGGGCGGATCCATTTGCGGGAATACATGTGCAGCTGCATGATGATGTAGCGGATGGGCTCATCACAGTAGCACAGGGCGAAGACGATGAGAAACGGCGCGTGAACCAGGCTGTTGGCGATGTGGATAGCCGGCTGAACCATCGCGAACATAAAGGTGATTTCCAGCATCGAGCCGAAGCTGGGATCGCCCGCAGCGCGATAGGTGTCGTTCATCGACCAGTTTCCCATACGGATAACGGCTGCGATGCTGTAGATATAAAGCATAGCTGTGCATGTGTGGTAGGAGTCCCCGCTCAACCCCATCGTGTGCAGCAGCGGATTGTGAATCATAATCAGAAGAAGTGCCGCGATGCCGGTCAGTCCCTGGCAGAGATAAATGAGCCGGTATGCCCTCGAGAAGGCCTCTTCATGGCGGCCGGCGCCGATCTCTGTGCCGACCAGAACGGTTGCGGCGCTCGAGAAGCCGCTGAAGAAGGCGATGATGATGCCTTCCAGCGTCCGGAAGACGGCAGTTGCGGCGATGGCGGACTCGATCTGGTGGCCAAGCACGATGTTAATGAGCATGTTGCCGATCCCGATCATCACTTCATTGGCGATAATCGGGGCTGACTTGCGCAGATATGCGGATAGCAGCTTCCGGTTCCAGCGGAAGTGGCGGGTGACATCCATCAGGTACGGAAGATGCATGATGCGGGCAGCCACCACGATGACCAGAATGTTGACGGCTGCCGCTGCCACGGTTCCGACCGCGGCGCCACGGATCCCCATCTTCGGGAAGCCGAACTTCCCGAAGATCAGGATGAAGTTGATCACAAAGTTGGTGATGACGGAGGCGATGGCACCGAACAGGGGGATCTTTACCTGACCGATTGAGCGCAGAAGGGCGCTCTGAGCCATGGCGAGAACCTGCAGCGGGTATGCAAAGCCGACAATCTGAAGGTATCGGACTCCGATTTTCTGGATGGCCTCGCTCCCTGTATACAGCCGCATGACAGACATCGGCGCAAAGACAGCAAGGGCACCGAAGGTGACCCCGGAGATCATCATGAAAACGATGGTCATCCCGTAGGATTTCCGGATGTTTTCATGCTCACCGGAGCCGTAGAACTGGGAGAAGAACAGCATGCCGCCGCCCACGAAGCCCCAGTATCCCGAGAACATCAGACTGGAATACTGGGCGCAGAGGCCGGCAGCGCCGACGGTGCGTTCCCCGAGCGAGGCGAGCATGATGGTATCGACCATGGAGCCGGTCGTGGTCAGCAGATTCTGAAGGGCGACAGGGATTGCGATGACGGAGATCATCTGAATCAGCCGCAGAAGCGGAAGCTGCTGGTAGTCTGAGTGAGGTCTGATGTTTCTGCTGCTGTCTTTTCTGGATTTCAGATTGCGGTTCATGAAGATCTCCTGGAATGAATCAGATGATTACAGTGTCAAACGCCCTCCGCCACGCATGCCTGCATGCAAGTGGTGGCAGGACTTATTGACACGCCCCACATGAGGCATGAAGTGGCGCGCAGGCGGTACGAGAATGCCTCATGTGTCAGCGTGGTGGGAGCTGCCGTCCGGCAGGCGCGTACAGTAGAGTATACAGGAAAATAAGGCTGTTTACACAAATATTCCGTCTCTGTTTTGTACAGAAAAATTTACGGAAACTGGTGATATTCACGAATGATTCGGGAAACAGATATGTGCGGATGCACAGCGGAGGCTTGTAGTCATCGGGTATGTCATAAACTGTTTAAATTTTGGTCGAATGGGCGAAAAGTGCGCCTCATTCGCGAACGGCTTTTTTGCGTTCCGCAGGGCAGCGGGCAGATGGGTTTCTTCCTATTAAATAAGCTTTAACAGATTGACTAAAAAGAAACCATTCAAGATGGAAGAAACAGGATAAATTTCATCGAACATATGGTCGAAGATTGCGGAATTATTAATTTTAGTTTACATACATGAAAATTCTATGTATAATCGAGCCAAAGTGCCAGGTTTCAAAGGGCACACAAAACCGGCGGTATGGTGACGCCGCAGACGTTCATTTCCGGAATTAAGGGGCCGGAGGAACGGCTGATGCAATGGGAGTAGGTAATTAATAATCAGCTGAGGTGCGTATATGGAACAGTATATCATCAAGGGCGGCACGCCTCTGAAAGGTGAGGTGGAGATCGGCGGAGCCAAGAATGCGGCTCTCGGAATTCTCGCTGCCGCAATCATGACAGACGATACTGTAATTATAGAGAATCTTCCGGATGTTGCAGATGTGAATATCATGATCGAGGCGATGAGCCAGATCGGCGTTCACATCGAGAAAATTGACAGGCATACCATTAAAATCTGCGGTGCGGACATCGGTGATGTCAACATCGAATACGAATATATCAAGAAAATCCGGGCAAGCTACTATTTTCTGGGAGCACTGCTCGGAAAGTACAAGAAGGCTGAAGTGCCGCTTCCGGGCGGCTGCAACATTGGTTCAAGACCGATCGACCTGCATCTGAAGGGATTCAAGACCCTCGGAGCGAAGGTTGTCATAAAGAGCGGAGTTGTCTGTGCGTCGGCATCTAATCTGGTCGGACAGCACATCTTTCTGGATACGGTTTCCGTCGGGGCGACGATCAACATCATGATGGCGGCGTCGATGGCGGAAGGCCGCACGGTGATTGAAAACTGTGCGAAGGAGCCGCATGTTGTCGATGTGGCGAATTTCCTGAACAGCATGGGTGCGAATATCAAAGGTGCCGGGACGGATGTCATTCGTATTGTCGGAGTACCGAAGCTTCACGGGACCGAGTATTCTATCATTCCGGATCAGATCGAGGCGGGCACCTACATGTTTGCGGCAGCCTGTACGCACGGGGATGTGACGGTCCGGAATGTCATTCCGAAGCATCTGGAGGCGACGGTTTCAAAGCTTCTTGAGATTGGCTGCCGGGTCGAGCAGTTCGACACAGCGGTCCGCGTGATTGGGCCGGAGGGAAGTCTCTCTGCGGCGAATGTCAAGACTCTCCCCTACCCGGGATATCCGACCGATATGCAGCCGCAGATCGGTGTGGCACTTTCCATGGCGGAGGGCACCAGCATCGTCACGGAGAGTATCTTTGAGAACCGGTTCAAATATCTGGATGAGCTGGCCCGCATGGGCGGCAGCGCAAAGGTCGAGGGAAATGCCGCAATCATCACAGGGGTGAAGCACCTGACGGGTGCGCGGATGAGTGCGCCGGATCTGCGGGCAGGAGCGGCGCTTGTGATCGCCGGTCTTGCAGCGGACGGAATCACGATCATTGATGATATCGTCTATATCAAGCGCGGATATGAGGACTTTGACGCAAAGCTTCGGAGCCTCGGCGCAAAGATAGAGTGCGTCTGCACAGAGAGAGAAGCAAGAAAATTCATGCTCAAGGTTGGATGAACCGGACAGGGATCAGTCAGCCTGAGGAAAAAGAACTGCTGGGAGCGCCTGCAGGCCGGATGGCTGCGGGCGCTCATTTATTGAGTATGGATGTTTTTGCCGCTTCGGGGGAGTGGAAAGTTGCCGTTTTATCTGATATGATGTATGTACTTGTGAGCAGAGTCAGGATACGGATGCCTGAAGAATTGGTCAGAGAACCGGGTCTCAGGCTCCTGGTCTGCCATGAATCATGATTCTACGGAAGAGAAGGCCGGAGGGGCCGGGCACTGAAAACGGCAGGTGATCGGATGAGTAAGGTTGCGATTCTGACAGACAGCAACAGCGGTATCTCGCAGGAACAGGCAAAAGCGTACGGCGTCTATGTTCTGCCGATGCCGTTCTATATCAATGACAACCTCTATTATGAGGGAATCACATTGACACAGGAGCAGTTCTACGCACATCTGGAGGGAGATTCGGATATCCATACGTCCATGCCGGTCGTCGGGGATGTCCTTGACAGATGGGACAGCCTTTTGAAGGAATATGACGAGGTTGTCTATATTCCGATGTCAAGCGGGCTGTCTTCCAGTTGCGAGACTGCAAAGACGCTTGCGGAGGACTACAACGGAAGAGTCGAGGTGGTCGATAACCATCGGATCTCCGTCACAATGATGCGTTCGGTCCTGAATGCAAAGGGGCTGGCGGATCTGGGATGGAGTGCGAAGGCGATCCGGGAGTATCTGGAGAAGACAGCTGCGGATTCCAGCATATATATCCTTGTACCGACACTGAAATATCTCAGAAAGGGCGGAAGGGTGACGCCGGCAGCGGCAGCGCTTGGCTCTCTGCTGAAGATCAAGCCGGTGCTGCAGATTCAGGGTGAGAAACTGGACTCCTACGCGAAGTGTCGGACGCTGAAAGGCGCGAAGGCCGCGATGCTCGGGGCGATCGAGAACGATATGGAGAACCGCTTCAAGCCGGAACATGGTCTGAGTGATCTCTGGATCGATGCCGCCTATTCCGGGCTGATGCGCGATGAGGTGGCAGAGTGGGTGAAGGATATCCACGCGCAGTACCCGGTCGGCGTCTGTCTGCAGCAACTGTCCCTCTCGATCAGCTGTCACGTCGGGCCGGGCTGCCTGGCCGTGACCTGTGAGAAAAAGCTGCCGGAGGTACCGGAGCATCCGGTAAAGATGGTCTGAGCCCGAGTAACAGATGTAAATGGTTTGAGCCGGAGGCGAATGGTGCATCCGGCGGAGAGGATCATTTACGGATCAAAAAGAGGAAGTGATAGAGATGAAAAAACTGGAGAATGGCCTTTCGGTTGGTTCAATCATTATGGCTGTGCTGGGATTGATCCTTCTGATTTTTCCTTCCATCACCAACAAGGTGATTGTGTTTGTGATCGGGATTGCGCTGATCATCTACGGCGCATACCGTGTGATCCGATATCTGAGAAGGGAGATCACGGTGGCCGTGACGGAGTATGACATTTCCGTCGGGCTGATCTGTATTGTGACGGGTCTTTTCATGCTGGCTTATTCCAGGGTCGTGATCGGCATCCTGCCGTTTCTGTTCGGCCTGTCGCTGATCTTCGGCGGGGCGATATCGATCCAGTCTTCATTTGATATGAAACGGTTCGGCAGCATGAGATGGATGTACAATCTGCTGACCGGCATCGCCTTCGCTGTTGTCGGAGTCGTTGCGCTGAAGAATCCGTTTGCGTCCGCGGCAGTTCTGACACGGTTTGTGGGAGCAATGATGCTTGTGGAAGGTATCTATATGTGCGCGGCAGGTGTGGCAATCGAGAGACTGCGCAAGGCATTCCGCGGGGACGACATTGTGGATGAGCAGTAAAGACAGCCCGGAGGCGACGGCGCGAGAGATCGGATGAAGGCGCGGCTGCTTTGACGGAAGGATACGAGGAGACAGAAGATGGCAGAGAAGAAACCGTACTATATTACAACAGCAATCGCGTATGCGTCTGGAAAGCCGCATATTGGCAACACATATGAGGCGGTGCTGGCGGATTCGATCGCAAGAAGGAAGAGACAGGAGGGCTATGATGTCGTGTTCCAGACCGGAACCGATGAACATGGTCAGAAGAATGAGAACAAGGCGAAGGAGGAGGGCATCACCCCGCAGGAACTGGTGGACCGGAACTCCGCCGAGATCAAGAGAATCTGGGATCTGATGAATACCAGCTATGACCGCTTCATCCGTACGACGGATCCGGTTCATGAGAAGAAGGTACAGAAGATCTTCCGGAAGCTGTATGACCAGGGCGATATCTACAAGGGTTTCTATGAGGGCTGGTACTGCGAGCCGGATGAGTCTTTCTTCACGGAATCGCAGGTCAAGGACGGAAGGTGTCCGGACTGCGGACGGCCGCTGACGCGTGCGAAGGAGGAGGCATACTTTTTCCGGATGAGCAAGTACGCCCAGCGCCTGATCGACTACATCAACACGCATCCGGATTTCATTCAGCCGGTCTCGCGCAAGAACGAGATGATGAACAACTTCCTGCTGCCGGGACTCCAGGATCTGTGCGTGTCCAGAACCTCATTTTCGTGGGGGATCCCGGTCGATTTTGACCCGAAGCATGTCGTCTATGTCTGGCTTGACGCGCTGACGAACTACATCACCTTCGCTGGTTATGATGTGGATGGTTCGACGGAGGAATACAAGCGGTTCTGGCCGGCTGACCTGCACCTGATCGGAAAGGACATCATTCGTTTCCATACGATTTACTGGCCGATCTTTCTGATGGCGCTCGGTGAGCCGCTTCCGAAGCAGGTCTTCGGACATCCATGGCTTCTGATGGGCGACGGAAAGATGAGCAAGTCGAAGGGCAATGTCCTGTATGCCGATGAGCTGGTGGAGTTCTTCGGGGTGGATGCGGTGCGTTATTTTGTACTGCATGAGATGCCGTTCGAGAATGATGGTGTCATCACCTGGGAACTGATGGTGGAGCGCCTCAACTCAGATCTTGCGAATACCCTCGGGAATCTGGTCAAGCGGACGATCTCGATGACGAACAAGTATTTCGGCGGCGTGGTGACGCATACCGGTGTGACAACGGGCGGAGATGGCGCCGGCGTCATGAGTGAGGGCGTGTCCATGGACGGAGCGTCGATCGACGAGGACCTGAAGAAGACGGTTCTTCACACGGCGGAGATTGTCCAGACGAAGATGGACGGACTGCGCGTCGCGGATTCCATCACGGAGATCTTCAATCTGTTCAAGAGATGCAACAAGTATATCGATGAGACAGCACCGTGGGTGCTTGCGAAGTCGGAGGAGACGAAGCCGAGGCTGGCGGAGGTGCTCTATAACCTGACGGAGTCCATCGCGATTGGTGCGGAGCTGCTTGAACCGTTCATGCCGGATACCAGCGGGAAGATTCTCAGCCAGCTTCATGCGGAAAAGCGCGGGCTTGAGAGGATGGACACGTTCGGACTCTATCCGTCCGGCAGCAAGGTGACGGAGGATCCGGAAACGCTGTTTATGAGAAGAGATCTGAAAGAGGTCATGGCTGAGGTGGAGAAGCGCCACCCGGGTATGGCGGAAGCAGAGGAGAAGGCGGAGGAAGCAGCCGGAAAGCAGAAGGCTGAGGCATCCGGAGCAGGTGGTAAAATCGCGGCCGGGAAGGCGAAGAGGAACGACGCCGGCGCCGGGGTGCAGCAGAATGCCGAGGGATCCAAGACTGCGGATTCTTCAGCAGAGACCGGAGCAGTCTCAGACGGGATGGATGTCGAGCCGAAGGCAGAGATTTCGATTGAGGAGTTCGATAAGCTTCAGATCCAGGTGGGCGAGATTGTCGCCTGCGAGGAGGTGAAGAAGAGCCGCAAGCTCCTCTGCTCACAGGTGAAGATCGGAACGAAGACACGCCAGATCCTGTCCGGTATCAAGCAGTGGTACAAGCCGGAGGAGATGGTCGGAAAGAAGGTTCTGGTTATCACGAACCTGAAGCCGGCAAAGCTGGCAGGGATGGTCTCCGAGGGCATGATCCTCTGTGCGGAGGACGATGCAGGAAACCTGTCTCTGGTAAATCCGGAAAAAGCTGTCAAGGTCGGAGCGGAGATCCGCTGACCGCTGGCACTTCTGCCTGCGGTCATCTCGTGCTCCGCACCTGATGAGGAACGGTCGCCTTTACAAAAAGCGGGAGATATCTGCTCACAGCAGATATCTCCCGCTTATTACGTTTGCCTTGCATGCGCTCATCTTCGCCCAGGAACAGGATCCGCAGATCTCATCCATTTTCTCGGGGGTCATGGAACGGTTGATTCGTTGAATCAGATCCTGGTACCGGTATATGCCCTCATGGATGCCGGCAAATGCCGCAGTCCTTTCATCAAATGCTCTTACTTTTGCCTCCGTATCGCACCGAAGCAGCCCTTCTGCGGTCTCTGAAGCATGCGGACAGACACTGCAGAGGGTATCGTTGCCGAAGACGATTCGCACCAGAATATCAGGGTCGGTCCGGAGCCTTCCGGTCACTTCGTTCATGTGCGCCACATAAGCTTTGCTGTAGCCATGTCCGCTGTAGCCCTGCGTGCAGAGCAGGTGGTGCGGACGGAGCGGAATCGGCGCGCTCACAGCAGATGCGCTTTCGTCAGGGTCTTCTTCAGCAGAATCCCAAGATATGCCGCCAGAATGATCTTGATGATTGCGGTCGGAATGAATGGAACGACGCAGGCTGCCAGTGTTGCCTTCAGATTCATTCCAGTCAGCGCCATGAACATGATGGAACCGACGACGTAGTTCAGTGCAGAGCCGACCGCGATGCCGAGGATGGTTTTCAGGTACTTGTTGTTTCTGCTGAACATGCCGCCGAACCAGGCGATCAGCGGGAAGGAAATGAGAAATCCGCCGGTCATGCCGACCAGCTTGTCGAGGCCGCCTGAAAAGCCCGCAAATACCGGAAGTCCGACAGCACCGAGAAGCAGGTACACGATGGTCGCGATGGTGCCGCCCCTGGCGCCGAGCACGATGCCGGCAATCGGGATGATGAGCGTCTGAAGTGTCATCGGGACGCCGCCCGGAAGCGGGATCGAGAACTGGGAACAGACAGCGATCAGGGCTGTGAACAAGGCAATTCTGCAGAGCTCCTGGACGCCTGAACGGCGCACGGATTTCGAGCTGCCTTCCGGGTAACAGATGCGCGTTGAAGTTGTGTTTTCCATAGAAAATCCCTCATCTGAATTCGATCATCGGCAGCAGGACACTGGTGATATGCCAGACCTGCTGCCGCCGAGTTATACAGCACAGTGTGTATTGTAAGATGAGGGATTCATAATGTCAACCTGTAAAAGATAAAGGTTAACGATCTGCCGGTTATAAAAATTCTTCGGATTTCTCAGGCTGCCGGTTACTTCTGCAGCCTGTGCTCCATCTCGTACCAGGTCACACCGCCCAGCGTGGACTTTGAGATGCCGCCCAGCTGAAAGCCGAATTTTTCATACATCGCGATCTTGTCATCCCGGCAGGTCAGAACCAGCTTCCGGCGTCCTTCCTTCTCTGCCTGACGGATGGTACGGTTCAGAAGCTCGGCAGCAAGCCCCTGATGGCGGAAGGACGGGAGCACCTCGAGGCCAAGCAGCATGACATTGGCGCCATTTGGCTGGTGAAGAGAAGGGTCCTCAAAGAAGGCATCCCGGAAATGCTCTTCATCTGTCATCATCATGGTGATGTAGCCTGCGATCTGGTCATGCGCGTCATCCGGTGAGGCAGCTTTCACGCCTGAGGCGGATGTGGATTTGCCGTCCGTGCATGCATTCTGGCGGCCATCCGGCTGCTGTACAGAACCGTTGTCCCGGCGCATCGCCGGCAGGCTGCCCGGGCCGGCCGACATGCCGGAGGGCACCTCAGGATGTGCGATTGCCGCAAGAAACATATCCGGTAATTCCGCTGCCCTCGCTTTCATGGTTTCGGGGCTGAGCGCTGTCGCGGGGCTGAAGCAGACCTGCTCGATGAAAGCGATCTGGTCTCCCTCCTCCGGCCGGACAGGGCGGAACGAATATGTGTAAGTCAATTGATACACCTCCCTTATTGAGTTTCTGCTTGTTGTTTCAGTTGAATGTTTCTGTCAGTTCAGTTTATTGCCTATGCCTTCAGCATGGTGTAGCCGAATCCGTTGCAGATCGCATCGACAGGTTTCCGCGATTCGCAGAGGCCGCATTTGTCTGCACTGAAAGCCTTGTAGTCCGGAAGATCCTGCTGACTGAAGATCGAATAGATGGTCATCCCTGCGATGCTTGTCGCGAGGGAGAAGAGCGCCGATATTCCGGTGATCGATGCGCCGTAGTAGCGCAGGGACTCGATGGCCTGGGCAGCGTTGGAACCGGTGGTGATGGCGGAGAACAGGAGCAGGACATTCTTCTCCTTGATCCAGGGCAGCAGGCTGTCTCGGAAGATCAGCTGTCCCTCGGAGGAGTATTCCGGCGGGATGACATAGATGGACTTGTGCGCATTCTTGCACAGGACGCCTGCCTGTGTCAGTTCGTCCGCCAGGTAGCCCGCGATGATCTCCGTGCCCTCCAGCGCGATGATCGTGTCGACGGGCGTTGAGAAATAGTGGACGCTGCTGAGCGCCTTCGCGGCTGCGTGCGCTTCGCTGGAGCGGAACTTCAGCGGTGTGAAGTCAAGGTAGTAATTCACGTGTGCGTGCGGCGTGATGAAGTGTCCCGGCACCGCTCTGAGAATGACATCCGGATATCTGGCTGACTGGATCTTGACGTAGTTTTTCATGTGCGCACCTCCCTCTCTTTTTGTTCTGCGTGTAATCTGTCCATCGGCAGCCACAGGATCATCCTTGCCTTGTGGCATGCTGAAGCGGAAATGATTGAACAAGAACAGTATAACACATTTAAACAAGAAAGGGGCCTGAATCTGGCACGGCGCTCAGGATACGGTGATGCTCCATTCGGTGTGCCACCTGTCACCGCTCCCGAGCCGGAGCAGGTCCGGCTTGAAGCGGAGATCTTCTACAATATCCTGCCTGGACGGGAGGCTGCCCCATGGCTCGATGGCCACATACGGCGCATCGGTCTTCGGCATGTGCCAGATTCCAAGATAGGGAAGCCCCGGGTACCGGACGGTCACGCTTTTTCTACCCTTATCGGAGCGGATCGATACAGAATCAGCCATATTCTGGAGAACAATTGCATCCTCGTCAAACAGGTTGTGCCGGAGCCGCAGGATCCGTCCATCCTCCAGTGCAAAGGGCTCCTCCCTGCCTGCGAGAAAACAGGCAGGTGTAAACTGAATTCGCTCTGAATCGCAGCGGTCGCCGAATTCCAGGTAATAATCGTCGAACGAAAGACCATCCTCAAGCGGCACATTCAGTCCCGGGTGTCCGCCGATTCCGAAATACAGCATCCCGTCCGCCGCTCCGGAGGACTGAGAGTTGGCCGATCTGCCTGGTGTGTCCTCTGCAGGAGTCTGTCCCGGGTTCTCAACCTCGTACCGGATCTTCAGGGTATGGCCCTCAGCTGTATAGATTACCCTGAACAGGAACCGGAACGGATACATCTGCATCGTCTCCGGGCTGTCTTTCAGTGTGAAGGCGATGCAGTTTTCAGACCGCTTCTCAGCCTCAAATGTTGAGAGGGAGGCGAATCCGTGTATCTTCATCTGATATTCACGGTCTCCGATTCTGTATTTTCCACCCGTCAGCCGCCCGACATAGGGAAACAGAACCGGTGCGTGTTCATTCCAGTATGCGGGATCTGCTTGCCAGAGATATTCGGTCTCACCAAGATGAATTCCGGTCATCTCGGCTCCGAGATCAGACACTGTCACCTTTAATCCTTCCCTGCTCTCAATTGTGTAGTTCATGTTTTCCTCCTGATTTGTTTTTGTTTCCCTGAAAGCTGCGATTCATGATACTATTGATAACCGTTTCAAAACTGCGAGCGCCTTGCGCATTGTTGTGATAGGATTGATTATAAACCAGGAACAGGGGGTAGGAAATCATTATGCAGCAGCTGTTGAATAAAATAATAGAGGTCTGCACAACGGCAGGCACACGGATTCTTCTTGCAATTGTTGTCTGGGCTGCAGGACGGTTTCTGATCCGGAAACTTGTTGCGTTTTTGCAGAAAAGAGATCTTCTTCGGAAAATGGAGCCAACCGTCGCTTCATTTGTCGGGAATTTTATCAACATCCTGCTGAACATCCTTCTGATCCTGACGGTCATCAACATCCTGGGTGTCCCGATGGCATCGGTTGTCACGGTTCTTGCGGCTGCCGGTGTCGCAGTCGGCATGTCGCTGCAGGGGGCGCTGAGCAATCTGGCCGGCGGGATCATGCTGATGTTTTTCCGGCCGTTCAGTGTTGGTGATTATGTCTCAGCCGGCGGTGAGGAAGGGACCGTGAAGGGAATCGCGCTTTTCTATACAACACTGCTCACCAGCGATAACAAGCGTGTGATGATTCCGAACGGTACGCTGATGAACGCGAATATCACCAATTACTCCAGCGAGGGAATGCGCCGTGTTGATCTGGCGTTCTCCTGCGGGAAGGGCGAGTCTGTTCAGAAGGTCGAGACGCTGATGATCAGCTGTCTGTCCGCACAGGAAAAGGTGCTGAAGGATCCGGCCCCGTTCGCAAGACTCACCGGCGGAACCGATCAGGCACTGCAGTTTTCCGTGCGTGTCTGGTGCAGAACGGCTGATTACTGGGATGTTTATTATGATCTTCTGGAGCGGGTCGTCACCGCAATGAATGAAGCGGGCATCAGCGCGCCGGCAATCCGTGTTACGCAGGCATGAATGTGTTATAGAATGCGTCAGATTTGGAAAGATGAGGAGCAGGGAATGGAATTTGAACAGTTTTTTCCCTTCTGGGGACAACTGACAGCTGTCCAGCAGGAACGTTTCCGGCAGTCGATGAAAAAAAGGACAGTGAAAAAAGGAACCATCATCTCTCATGGAAGCAGGGACTGCACGGGGCTGATCCTTGTGGATGAGGGAAGACTCCGCGCGTACATCTCTTCGGATGAAGGGAAGGAAATCACGGTTTTTCGTCTGCTGGATATGGATATCTGCCTTTTCTCGGCGTCCTGCATCATCCGGTCCCTTCAGTTCGACATCATCATCGAGGCGGAGATCGATACAAGCCTCTGGATCATACCGCCGATGACCTACAAAAGCCTGATGGAGGAGTCCGCTCCGGTCGCAAACTTTACGAATGAACTGATGGCAAGCCGTCTGTCCGATGTCATGTGGCTTGTCGAGCAGATCATGTGGAAAAGTCTGGACAAGCGGGTTGCAGCCTTTCTGCTGGAAGAATCCGCGCTCGAGGGCTCCGACACGATTCAGATGACTCACGAAATGATCGCCAATCACCTTGGCACGCATCGGGAGGTCATTACGCGGATGCTGCGCTACTTCCAGAGTGAGGAGATTGTGCGGCTGTCGCGCGGAGCAGTCAGGCTGCTGGATCGGCAGCGCCTGGAGAAAATCGCCGGGTAAAACACGGTTTCCTGCCGGCCGGACCTCTTTGACAATTGGCTGGCGGACTGCTATAGAGATTGTTTTATTTCCCGGTGCCGGGATTGTCCGCACCGGGCTTTTTTTCGTCCTTCGGGAGTGGTGTATATCCGAGCGCAGAGACGTCCGCTTCCTCATCCACGGTGAACTGGTTGTCGGCGGCTGGCTTGTCATCCTCATCATTCGGCATAAGTTCCCTGATGACGGGATACTGGAGCTGGGTGTTGATCAGCACCTGGACAGAGAAGCCGAACATCAGCAGATACAGGATTGCGTATGACTGTACCAGCCCGGAGGAGCGCGCGACAAAAATCAGCTCCAGAGCGAGGATCCCGAGCATGCCGATGGATCTGGGAGCCTTTGCAAATGTAAGGAGCACGGCGTTTTTAATGGTCTGGCCGACTTTGTTGACAAACCTGGACTGCAGGGCGAACATCCAGCAGAGCGCCATGTACCAGAGGGATGCGGCAACGTAGATCATGATCCGGATCGGCCTTACGGAAGCGTCCGTGATCTGGGCCGCCATGCGGTTTTCCATGAAGAGAAGAAGGCCGAGCGCCAGCATGATCAGCCACATACCGGTGCCCTGCTTGAAGTTCATCTTGAAGGAACGGAAGAAGTTGCGGAATACGTAGCCCTCGTTCTCGTCTTTCATCTTCAGGCAGGAGTAGTGAAGCGCCGACAGGGAAGCCCCGATCGTGAAGATCGGCAGGCTGCAGACAATGAACAGAATGTTCAGCATCATCATGTCAAATGCTCTTCCGAGGAAGCGCATCACCGGGTTGTCCAGGTTAAAAATCCGATCCATCATGAGTTCAGTTTCTCCTTTGTTCTGAATAATTCACGTGATATGACGATGGTTGTCAGATGCTGCAGGTCAGCAGGGAAAGGTGCGGCTTGCAGCCGGGACGCCTCACGCCTCAGACTGGACAGCTGGTGCACCGCACATCAGACAGAAACCAGTTCTGCATGGCTATGCACGGATGAGATCTGCAAGAGCATCTGTTAGCTGTGCAAACTGCTGAAGCGACAGAGTTTCTCCACGCGCAGAGGCGGGAAGGCCAAGCGCGGTCAGCGTTTTGGCGGTCTGATCCCGTGTGACAGGAATCTGAGGTGCGTTGCCAAGTGCATTGGACAGGGTTTTGCGCCGCTGGCCGAAGGCTGCCCGGATGATTGCCTTCAGGAGCTGCTCATCCTTTGCCTGAACCGGCTTGTCCTTGTAAAGCTGCATCGTCACGACAGCGCTGTCCACCTTCGGACTTGGCATGAAGCTCGATGCCGGCACGAGTGTCACGATCTCCGGACGTGCATAATACTGCACGGCCAGGGACAGAGAGCCGTAATCCCGGCTTCCGCACCGGGCGGTCATCCGGTCCGCGACTTCCTTCTGTACCATGACGGTGACCCGTTCTGCCGGGACATGCTGTTCAAAGAGTCCCATCAGAATCGGCGTTGTTATGTAATAAGGAAGGTTCGCGACGACTTTCAGGTGCCTGCAGCGGAAAGCCTGCCCGGATTTCGGGAAGACTGCCGCAGCTTCAGTAGAGAGACCGCCAGATGAAGCCGTGGATCCGGACGTATCGCTCACTCCGTATTCAGCTGCGAGCCCGCAGAGGTTGACCTTGAGCACATCGCCCTCGACAATCCGGAGATTTTTGCAGTCGGAAAGGGTCTCATGCAGGATCTTTACCAGATCGCGGTCGATTTCAATCGCGGCGACCTGACAAGCGGCTTCGCAGAGATACCGGGTCAGCGTTCCGATGCCGGGGCCGATCTCGATCACCAGGTCGTTCTCTGTGATGTGAGAGGAGGAGACGATCTGCTGAAGCACACCCTCGTCGGTCAGAAAGTTCTGCCCGAAGCGTTTTCTGAAATTAAAATCGTACCTGCGCACGATTTCTGAAGTTTTTCTGTAAGCTGATTGTTTTTCCATGCTGTCATGATACCACAGGAAGGCCCTTATTTGACAGTGTTTTCACAGTATGTATATAATCACTCTGTATGTCCGCAGCGCAGTGGATGTGCACGATGCCGGAGCCGGATCCGCCGGATTTATTCAGGCATACAGGGGAATCTGCGCACAGAGGGGCTGCCGACGAGAAAGGCGCTCCGGGAGGAAAAATTCTATGCGATATGACAAGGTAAACACAGACCTGAACTTTGTGGACCGCGAACATGAGGTGAACGAGTTCTGGAAGAAGAATGACATCTTCGGAAAGAGCCTGAAGACCCGCGAGGGCGCGCCATACTACACATTTTATGACGGACCGCCGACGGCGAACGGAAAGCCGCACATCGGTCATGTCCTGACGCGCGTCATCAAGGATATGATTCCGCGCTATCACGTGATGAAGGGCGAATATGTGCCGAGAAAGGCTGGCTGGGACACCCACGGCCTTCCGGTCGAGCTGGGCGTCGAGAAGGAGCTTGGTCTCAATGGCAAGGAGCAGATCGAGCAGTACGGCATGGAGCCGTTCATCAAAAAGTGCAAGGAAAGTGTCTGGAAATATAAGGGAATGTGGGAGGATTTCTCCGATACCGTCGGGTTCTGGGCGGATATGAAGAATCCGTACGTCACCTACTATGACGACTACATCGAGTCCGAGTGGTGGGCGCTGAAGGAGATCTCGAAGAAGGGGCTTCTGTACAAGGGCTTCAAGGTTGTCCCGTACTGTCCGAGGTGCGGCACCCCGCTGTCTGCGCAGGAAGTGGCCCAGGGCTACAAGCTTGTCAAGGAGCGCTCTGCTATCGTCCGTTTCAAGGCAAAGGACGAGGATGACCTCTACTATCTCGCATGGACAACCACCCCGTGGACACTTCCGTCCAATGTGGCACTTTGCGTAAACCCGGACGAGACCTATGTCAAGGTCAAGGCTGCGGATGGCTACAACTATATCATCGCCCAGGCACTGGCCGACAAGGTGCTCGGCAAGCTGGCTGACCAGGCGACCGCCGCCCAGGTCTCCCGCGCGTACCATGAGGCGAGAGCGCTCGCGGAGGCAAAGAAGGAGGAGCTCAGAAAGGCCGGTGCGTCCGATGAAGAGATCGCAGCGGTGACGGTCGATTTCGATGAGTCCGCCTATGACAGAAATGGGGTCCCGGAGGGCACTGCCTACGAGGTTCTGGAAACCTACAGGGGAACCGACCTGAAGCGCCGCGAGTATGAGCCGCTCTACGCCTGCGCAGGTGAGACGGCGGCAAAGCAGTTCAAGAAGGGGTTCTATGTCACCTGCGACAATTATGTCACGATGACAGATGGTACCGGTATCGTTCATATTGCACCGGCATTTGGTGAGGACGACGGCAGAATCGGGAAGACCTATGATCTTCCGTTCGTGCAGTTTGTCGACGGAAAGGGTGAGCTGACGGAGGAGACGCCGTATGCAGGCATCTTCGTCAAGAAGGCGGATCCGCTGGTTCTGCGCGACCTCGACAAGGAGGGAAAGCTGTACGATGCGCCGAAGTTCGAGCACCAGTATCCGCACTGCTGGAGATGCGATACGCCGCTGATCTACTATGCGCGCCAGTCCTGGTTCATCCGGATGACGGCGGTCAAGCAGCAGCTGATCGACAACAACAACACCGTCAACTGGATCCCGCCGACAATCGGAAAGGGCCGTTTTGGTGACTGGCTGGAGAATGTCCAGGACTGGGGCATCTCCAGAAACCGCTACTGGGGGACACCGCTTCCGGTCTGGGAGTGCCCGGACTGCGGCGAGAAGGTTACAATCGGCTCCAGAGAGGAACTCAGAGAGCTGTCCGGCCGCGAGGATGCGCTGACGGTGGAGCTTCACAGACCGTATATCGACGATTTCGTCTGTACCTGCCCGAAGTGCGGCAAAAAACACATGAAACGGGTACCGGAGGTCATCGACTGCTGGTTTGACTCCGGCGCGATGCCATTTGCGCAGCATCACTATCCGTTTGAGAATCAGGATACCTTCCATAAGCAGTTCCCGGCAGCGTTCATATCCGAGGCAGTTGACCAGACAAGAGGCTGGTTCTATTCCCTGATGGCGGAGTCCACGATCCTGTTCGGACAGTCGCCGTACCGGAACGTCATCGTCCTCGGCCTGGTTCTGGACAAGGACGGCCAGAAGATGTCCAAATCCAAGGGCAATGCCGTGGATCCGTTTGAGGCGCTGAAAAAGCACGGCGCCGACGCCATCCGCTGGTATTTCTACAGCAACTCTGCGCCGTGGCTGCCGAACCGCTTCCACGACAAGGCTGTCCAGGAGGGACAGCGGAAGTTCCTCGGGACGCTGTGGAATACCTATGCGTTCTACGTGCTGTATGCGAATATCGATGACTTCAACCCGTCGGACTATACGGAAGCGTATGCGAAGATGGAGAAGGAAGGCCTGCCGGTCATGGACCGCTGGCTCATATCCCGGATGAACACGATGATCCGCGACGTGGACACGGATCTTGGCAGCTACAAGATTCCGGAAGCCGCACGGGCGCTGGAGGGCTTTGTGGATGACATGTCCAACTGGTATGTCCGCCGCTGCAGAGACCGCTTCTGGGCGCACGGCATGGAGCCGGACAAGATCGCGGCCTACATGACGCTGTACAATGCGCTGAAGAACCTCTGCCTGTGCGCAGCGCCGATGATCCCGTTCATGACGGAGGAGATTTACCAGAACATCGTGCGCCGTGTGGAGAAGGATGCACCGGAGTCGATCCATCTGTGCTATTTCCCGAAGGCGGACGAGAGCCGGATCGACGAGGACCTTGAGACGAAGATGGGCGAGGCGCTGAACATTGTTGTGATGGGCCGTGCAGCCAGAAATGACGCGAACATCAAGAACCGCCAGCCTCTGGCGCGGATGTTTGTCCGCGCACCGCAGGCGCTTCCGAAGTACTATGCGGACATCATCACAGACGAGCTGAATGTGAAGGAAATCACATTCACGGAGGATGTGAGAGCCTTCACGAGCTACAGCTTCAAGCCGCAGCTACGCACGGTCGGGCCGAAGTACGGAAAGCTTCTGGGCGGTATCCGGAAGTATCTCTCCGAGGTGGACGGCAGCGCCGCGATGGACGAGCTGAAGAAGAACGGCTCCCTCAGCTTCGAGGCGAATGGAAGCCCGGTCTCCCTTGCGGAGGAGGATCTGCTGATCGAGACCGCTCAGGTCGAGGGCTATGTCAGCCAGCAGCAGGGAGATCTGACCGTCGTGCTGGACACCAATCTTACACCGGAGCTGGTGGAGGAGGGCTTTGTCCGCGAGCTGGTCTCCAAGATCCAGACCATGAGAAAGGAAGCCGGCTTCGAGGTTCAGGATCATATCGATGTCTTTGAGGCAGGCAATGAAAAGCTGGAGGGTATCATGAGGAAGTATGAGTCCGGCCTGAAGAGAGAGGTGCTCGCGGAGAGCATCACCTACGGAAGTCTGGACGGATACACAAAGGAGTGGAGCGTCAACGGAGAAGCGGTAACACTGGGGGTCAGGAAAGTCTGAGGGAGGCAGCATGGATAAACATTTTGATAAAGAACGGTTCAAGGAAACGGTCAGGGACAATGTCCGGAACCTGTTCCGCAAAACTCTGAAGGAAGCGACGCAGCAGCAGCTTTTCCAGGCGGTGGCCTACGCGGTCAAGGATGTCATCATAGACAACTGGATGGCGACGCAGCAGGTCATGGACGAGGAGGATCCGAAGATTCTCTACTACATGTCGATGGAATTCCTGATGGGCAGAGCGCTCGGCAACAACCTGATCAACCTCACCGCCTACAAGGAGGTGAAGGAGGCGCTCTCGGAGATGGGCTTCGATCTGAACGTGATCGAGGACCAGGAACCGGACGCGGCCCTCGGCAACGGCGGCCTCGGCCGTCTCGCCGCCTGCTTCCTTGATTCGCTCGCGACGCTCGGTTATCCGGCGTACGGCTGCGGCATCCGTTACCGCTATGGCATGTTCCGTCAGAAGATCGAGAACGGCTACCAGGTCGAGGTCCCGGATGACTGGCTGAGAAATGGAAATCCATTCGAGCTCAAGCGTCCGGAGTACGCGAAGATCGTGCGATTCGGCGGCTATGTCCGGGTCGAGTACGACGAGCAGACCCACAGCAACCGGTTTATCCAGGAAAATTATCAGTCTGTCCGGGCAGTCCCTTACGACATCCCGGTCGTCGGCTACAATAACAATATGGTCAACACGCTCCGTGTCTGGGACGCAGAGGCCATCAATGATTTCCAGCTGGATTCATTTGACAAGGGTGACTACCAGAAGGCGGTCGAGCAGGAGAACCTGGCGCGCAACATCGTCGAGGTTCTTTACCCGAACGACAACCACTATGCCGGCAAGGAGCTGCGGCTCAAGCAGCAGTACTTTTTCATCTCCGCGTCTGTTCAGGAGGCGGTTGCAAAGTACAAGAGAAAGCACAACGACATTCACAAGTTCTATGAGAAGGCAACCTTCCAGATGAACGATACGCATCCGACGGTCGCTGTCGCCGAGCTGATGCGCATTCTGCTTGACGAGGAAGGCCTGGGCTGGGATGAGGCGTGGGAGATCACCACGAAGACAGTCGCCTACACAAACCACACCATCATGGCGGAGGCGCTTGAGAAGTGGCCAATCGAGCTGTTCTCGAGACTTCTTCCGCGTATCTATCAGATCGTCGAGGAGATCAACCGCCGCTTCATCGCGCAGGTGCAGCAGCGGTACCCGGGCAACCAGGACAAGATCGCAAAGATGGCTGTTATCTATGACGGACAGGTAAGGATGGCGAACCTGGCAATTGTCGCGGGCTACTCTGTCAACGGCGTTGCTAAGCTGCACACGGAGATCCTGAAGAAGCAGACGCTGAAGGATTTCTACGAAATGATGCCGGAGAAGTTCAACAACAAGACGAACGGTATCACGCAGCGCCGGTTCCTTCTGCACGGCAACCAGCTTCTCGCGGACTGGGTGACAGATCATATCGGGGACGAGTGGATCACGGATCTTCCGCAGATTGCGAAGATGAAGCTCTACGCTGACGACCAGAAGGCGCGGCAGGAGTTCATGAACATCAAGTACCAGAACAAGGTTCGTCTGGCGAAGTACATCAAGGAGCACAACGGCATTGATGTCGATCCGAGATCTGTTTTCGATGTGCAGGTCAAGCGGCTCCATGAGTACAAGAGACAGCTGATGAATATCCTGGATGTCATGTACCTGTACCGCGAGCTGAAGGAGCATCCGGAGAGACCGTTCTATCCGGTCACCTTCATTTTCGGGGCGAAGGCGGCTGCCGGCTACAGGCGGGCGAAGCTGACGATCAAGCTGATCAATTCCGTCGCGGATGTGATCAACAATGATCAGTCGATCAACGGCAAGATCAAGGTGGTCTTCATCGAGGACTACCGTGTCTCAAACGCGGAGCTGATCTTCGCGGCAGCGGATATCTCCGAGCAGATTTCGACTGCTTCCAAGGAAGCGTCCGGAACCTCGAACATGAAGCTGATGCTGAACGGCGCGCTGACACTCGGCACGATGGACGGCGCGAACGTTGAGATTGTGCAGGAGGTCGGAGAGGAGAATGCATTCATCTTCGGCCTGTCCTCCCAGGAGGTCATTGATCATGAGAACAACCATGACTATGATCCGACCTACTACTTCAACAATGATCCGGATATCCGTACAACGCTCATGGAGCTGATCAACGGCAAGTATTCGGGCGGGGATATGGAGCTCTTCCGCGAGCTGTATGACTCTCTGCTGACCACAAAGGAGGGACCTGCGGACCAGTACTTCATTCTGGCGGACTTCAAGTCCTATGATGCGGCGAGAAAGAAGGCCATCGAGTATTATCAGAGTCAGGGAGACTGGGCGAAGAGCGCGATTCTGAATATGGCGTCGAGCGGAAAGTTCTCCTCAGACAGAACCATTCAGGAATATGTCAGGGACATCTGGAAGCTGGAGCCGATCAAGATCACGGTCGATCCGGAATCGTTTGAGTAAGAGCTTGTAAGAAACAGAACGGCCAGACTCCGGTGCGAAGGAGTCTGGCCGTTAAAAAAAAGGGAAGTGCTGACAGCTGCCGGCACTTCCCTTTATGTCCGATGTTATGCTGTAAGAACGCTGCCGATCATGGAGCAGTCGGAGCACCAACCGGGCAAACCTCTGCGCAGGTTCCGCACTCAACACATGCGTCTGCATCGATTACATACTTGCCGTCTCCCTCGGAGATTGCGTTGACCGGGCACTCCGGTGCACAGGTTCCGCAAGATACGCAATCATCGCTGATTGTATAAGCCATCGTGACACCTCCTTGTATACTTAGTCATGACTCATTACCTGAGTCTTTTCTGTATTCTAATACCATGCAAAAGGTTTAGACAAGCATAACTTCGGGTAGACAGACGAACAAACAGGAGCAGGCAGCAGAGGCACTGAAAGGATCGGTTATGGAATCGGTATGGAGAGCTGCGAAGCGGACAGGGCAGGAGAATGACAGAATATCGGTTATCATATGTAATTAGATTGTGCAAAATATATCTTGTGTATTTGCAGTCTGCATACTATAATCGTGGATACGGGATTCAGTTCGCTGAAAGAACGGATGTGTTACGATCCGTGTATACAAAAAAGGAGGTCACAACATGGCTGAGGAAGTGAAGAATACAGCAGCAGAGAATACGACAGAGGCTGCGGCTGAGAAGAAGGCAGTACGCAAGGTTTCCAAGGATATGACCATCGGAGAGATCATCAATGTCGATGTCAATCTGGCAGGCGTTCTGATGGGCGGCGGCATGTATTGTATCGGCTGTCCGGCATCCATGGGCGAGTCGCTGGAAGAGGCGGCGATGGTACATGGGATTGATCCAGATCTTCTGCTTGAGCGCCTGAACGCATATCTCGAGGCGCAGGCACAGTAACATCTGCAGGAGGCCGGATGACAGCAGAGGGGAATGAACTGAGGGGAATTGAATGAAGATAGAGAAGATCAATGACAATCAGATACGCTGTACGCTGACACCCGAGGATCTGAAGGCAAGGGATATCCGGATCTCCGAGCTGACATATGGAAGCGGAAAGGCACGTACCCTGTTCCGCGACATGATGAAGGAAGCCTTGAATCACTGCGGCTTCCGCCTGGACAATGCACCGCTGATGATTGAGGCGACGCCGGACTCCGGCGGAAACCTTACCCTGATCATCACGAAGGTTAAAAATCCGGAGGAGATAGACTCCCGGTTCGCTCATTTTACAGGAGATCCGTCCGGGGATGACTACTCCTTCAGCAGCCTGGCGAAGGATATGCCGGCAGCGGATGATATTCTGAAGCGTCTGAAGGAGCTGTTCGATGGAGACGGCACACTGGATGAGGAGAAAGACGGGAAGCCGTCCGCGCAGCCGGTGATCAGCGGGACGGCGATTGTGCGTAGAAAGGAAGCGCCTGCTGTCCCGGTATCGGGCGATGGAAAGAGCGCTGACAGCAAAGAACAGGGCGGCCCGAACGGGACGATGACTGAAGAAGAGCTGTACGGGTTTACGCGTTTCTATATGTTCCATTCGCTTGAGAACATTATCCGTGCTTCAAAGAATATCGGACCGGATTACAAGGGGCGCAACACCCTCTACCGCAATCCGGATGACGGTGAGTATTATCTGCTGATCCGCAAGGAGGATACGCAGCCGGAGCGGTTTAATCAGATCTGCAATATCCTGTCGGAATATGGTCTCCCGATGGATTTCACAAACGGAACGGATGAATTTTTCCGTGAGCACATGAAAACCATTGTGAACAGGCAGGCTGTACAGCAGCTTCGGACGATCTGAGAAGCCGGTGCGGCGAGATTTTGCAGGTGAGGATGGATCGAGATATGCATGCGCATGTTTGTACTATGCAACATGAAGCAACAGAAATTATGTAACATCTTTCTTTATATGCGATTTTGATGAAATCAGGGAATGCTGTCCTCCGGCATTCCCTGATTTTTTGAGGAAAATGGAGGCAAAAGCTCTTCTTCAAGGTTAAAAAAATGAACCATACTGCCAATTTCTCAATGTTACATCAATGTGGTTGCACAGCATAAGGTGCCATTGTATCATGAGACTGTGCAAAAGGATGTGGCTTATGTCAAGGAGCTCCGCACCACCATTCGGGCAGCCATCCGGCAGTCCAACCGTCTTATCTGACACAGATCTGTTATATCTCACGTCCTCCGCGCATAACTGGAAGACCAGCCGTTGCTTTGCAGGATAGAGAACTGTTTTCAGCATGCAACAGGCTGCAAGTGCCGGCAGAAGCGGAATGATACATCACATTTATTTTCATTATCTGCACCTCCGCCGGCAAGGAGGAAGAGTGTATGAAAGTACAGCAACAAAAAACACGAAGCAGACAGAACAAGCAGGATGATGTACTGGGCAGTATGCTCCGTGACTATTATCTGGAAGGCTGCAGAATCAGCCTTGAGGGAAAGAGCATGGAGCCATGGGAGGCTGCCTCCTGCTGCCTGCGGGAAAGAGTCAGCTACATGATGGATTTTATCCCTGATCCGGCAGGACACCGGATCAGCCGCATTGATCTCAACCGCGTCGGAGCGGACAGATACCGCTGCAGGAGGAGAACTTATGCGGGTTGGTGCAGATAACAGGGGACTGCACCGAAGACAGACGAACCACAATATGAGGAGACAGAAAGACAAAATCAGGTACAGGACTGACCAGAAAAATGGCAGGAAACCGCAGGCAGACACAGGCCAGAACACCCTGAAAGGATTCGGAAGAACGTAACTTCGGATTCAGGAATTCATGCCTGGTCCGGGAGAGTATTCTGAAAAAGATACGGAAACAGGAAGACGGCCATTTCCCCGCTGTGTGGCAGAGTCTGCCGGGGATCTTAAGAATGTTTGATGTCGACTCGAATCTGAAAGGTTGCTATACTTACGGTTGAATCTACAAGCCTGAACATCACATCTGTGCGTACAGATTATGGTAAGCCACCCGTATCAGGAACGGAAGCGATGCAGAACTGTCAGCTGTAGCGGTGAAAGAGAACGGGAAGGTGAAGCCAGCCCTGCAGGAATAGGAAAATCAGCCGTAAGGATAACAGCCATGAATAAATCGGAATTGAATGAGAAGCAGTCGGGTGTGAAAAAAACGGATCATAAAGAATCCACAGCCGGACAAAGACCAGAGGTCCGAAGGCTGGACAAGGCAGATATAACGGCCGGCAGCAGTACGGACCGAAGAAGGGGCGGCAGGGGAAGCCGGAAGACTCTGGCCGCACTTTTCCTTGCCCTGCTTTGCTTTGGAGCCGGTATCCTGATTGTGCGGAATACGCCGACCAACAGGAAGATGTCCGATGAAGACTACTTCGGGCAGATGCAGCAGGACGAAGCAGCGCTCATTCTGGGGGACCAGCTGGTCAATGAGCGCGCGATTGTGAAGGATGGTGCACTCTATCTTCCTTATAATATTGTGCGCGATACGTTGAACGGACGGTTCTACTGGGATGAAGGAACAACCAGGATGCTGTTTACAACGGCAACTCAGGAGTTTGAGATCCCGGTGAACGCCTCGTCCTACAGTGTTATTGACGGCGTCCGGACGACGGACCCTGTCAGTGAGGGAACCTATGACCGGGTGATTATTCTGCGCCCGGATGACAACCGGATTACCGGGAGCGAGCGCGTCACGCAGGACGCACAGGAGAGCAGCGGTGGAAACACGACAGGCCTCTATGTAAGCGCTGATTTCCTCCAGAAGTATACTCAGGTGGAGTACATATGGAAGAAGGGAAACAAGGATGGCGGTCATGTCCTGATCCGGTACAAATGGGGAGAACAGCTTACGGCGAAGTCGGTCAAGGAGGCGGCTGTCCGCTACAGGGGCGGTATCAAAAGCCCGATCCTGACAACGCTTGCCAAGGGCGACAAGGTATTTGTTCTGGATCAGCTTTCCCATTGGATGAAGGTATTGACGAAGGACGGCTACATCGGCTATGTGAAGTCCGGACGGATGGCTGAACCGATGACAGAGAATGTCACGACGGATATTCCGGCGCAGGAATACCCGTCTATCACGATGGATGGAAAGGTGACATTGGTCTGGCATCAGGTGTCCTCGAAGGATGGAAACGATACCTTGTCCGATATGACCGCGCAGATGTCAGGTGTCAACGTGATCTCACCGACCTGGTTTTCCCTGACGGACAATGATGGTAACATCTCCTCAATCGGATCGAAAAAGTATGTGAAGGCCGCCCACAAAAAAGGACTGCAGGTCTGGGGGCTGGTATCAGATTTCTCGAGTGAGATGGACACCTCCGCCGTTCTGGCTTCGACAGCCTCAAGAAGGAATACGATTGGTGCACTTGTCGATGATGCCCTGAAGCTGGGACTTGACGGCATCAACCTCGACTTTGAATACATGGAGGAGGCGGATGCGCTTGCCTATGTACAGTTTGTCCGGGAGCTCTCCATCGAATGCCGGTTGAACAAGCTTGTCTTGTCGGTCGACATCAAGCCGCCCTATGATTTCAACCAGTGGATGAATCGGAAGGAGCTTGCAACAGTGGCGGACTATCTCATCAACATGGGGTATGATGAACACTACTCCGGCTCAGATGCAGGCTCGGTTGCTTCTCTACCTTATGAGCAGCGCGCAATTGAGGAGAGCATCAGCCAGGGAGTTCCGGCTGAAAAGCTGATTTCCGCAATCCCGTTCTACACCAGAATCTGGTATACATCCAGCGGAGAGGGCGGCTCCCAGACCACCACCAGCGAGGTGCTGTCCATGGCCGGCGTCCGGAAGACGCTCCAGAGCTGGAATGTTACACCTGCATTTGATGCTTCGGCTTTCCAGCATTACGCAGACTGGACGACGAATGACGGTGTCCGCTGCCAGATCTGGATCGAGGATGCCGACTCGATTGCGGCAAAGGTCCGGCTGATCCCGCAGTATGATCTCGCCGGAACAGCGGCCTGGGTGCTCGGGTTTGAGAGCTCCGATATCTGGAATGTCATCACGGAGAATATCAGCCTGAGCAAGGAAGAGGCTGCAAAAGTACAGCAGCAGGTTGAAAGCACTCTTTCGGCGGAGAGTCAGACTGAGGCTGTGACAGAGGCGGATTGAATTAATTGTTTTCCGCTTTTCTGTACAGGGAGGGTGACTGACCGTACTTCTTCTTGAAGCTGTTGCTGAAGTAATACTGGTTGTTGTAGCCGCAGCGGATACTGATTTCCTTCAGCGGGAGCGTGGACTGCTGAAGCAGCTGGCATGCTTTCTCAAGTCTCAGGCTTGTGATGGTGTCAAAGATGTTCTTTCCGTACACCTTTTTATAGAGTGCGCTGAGATAGGCACTGCTTATGCCGACATGCCGGGCGATATCAGAGAGCGAAAGAGTGTTGTCACTGTAGTTTTCGCTGATAAACTGAGATGCCTGTGAACAGATATGCTCGTGGTAGGACTCTGTTGAGGTATCGAGGCAGCGCCCGACCTTCAGGCAGAAACCGCACATCCACTCAAATAATTCGTTATAGTCGTGGATCCGGTCAAAGCGGCGATATAGCTTTGTTATGTCCTCCTCCATATCGGAGATATCGATGTTGACCTCGTAGCAGAAGTGGATGATGTCGCCGATTAGGATGTGGATGCGCGAGAACAGGATGTTCTTGACTGTGCACTCCTTTGCCAGCGCATCGAAGTAATCACGCAGCCAGACACGAATCTGAGCCGTATTCTTGGACGCGATCAGCTGGAACAGCTCCGAGGTGTCGCGTCCGTTTTCAGGGAAGAAGGAGAAAGAGTGCTTCTCCGTGTCATATGCATCATAGATTGTGTCATGCGGAAAGCAAAAACGGTACTTCAGGGCGCCTTCCGCGTTCTCAGCTGATTCATGAAGCATGGAGATGCGGGGAACGATGGTCCCGATTCCGATATTCAACTCCGCAGTTGCGTCTGAATTTGTGGTGATGATGTCAGCAAACTTGTGAATGACGGTCAGAAAGTGTTCGGTGCTGTTTGTATTCTGTCCGATGATACAGTACACCGCGTCATACGTGTGGTAGCAGTAGAACCAGTCAAAAACAGAGCCGGATTTGCGGGCGGATTCCTCGATAGAGATGACGTCCATCTGATACCGCTGCACGCCGAAGTCTTTTTCGATGGAATCAGCATTCTCTATCCGTATTTTGAGAACACAGTAGCTGGAATAGTTGAAGTCAAGACTCAGATACCGGGAATATCTGGACAGCCGTTCCTCCGCCTCGGCGCCGGAGAAACCGATCAGGTCGGAGATCAGCTTCTCCTGAATCAAGGGCTTGCTCTGCTCTACGATGGTACGCGTCCTGTCCTCCTGATCCATGGAACGAAAGACGGAGGCAAGCTTTTCACTAAGATATGGATAGGAGATCGGCTTCTCAATATAATCGACGACTCCGATGCGGATGGCTTTTTTTGCATAGTCAAATTTGTCAAATGCACTGATCAGAATCATTCTGATATCTGGCTTGATCTGGATCAGCCTGGAGCAAAGTTCAATTCCGCTGATACCGGGCATTTCGATATCGGAGATCACAAGGTCGATGTCGTGCGACTGGGCATATTCGATTGCGGAATACCCGTCGTTGAAGGTCCCTTTTATCTCAGCGTTAAGGCTTGGCCAGTTAATCTGGGACAGGATGCCCTCTATTGCAAACTGGTTGTCATCTATGATGATTACATTCCGGCTCATTCTGAATACTCCTCTATCTGGTCAATTGTGATTGTCACAATTGTTCCTTCGCCAGGGGCTGAATCAATCTTCAGTGTACCGTTTCCATAGGAGGGACTCGAGATTCTCCAACTGACGCTCCCAATACCAAAATTCTTTGAATAATCCACACTCCTGGATTCGATGACTGCACGAAGCTGCTGCAGTTTTTCCTTAGACATTCCGGATCCGGCATCCTGGATGGTGATCTGAACCTTGTCGTCCAGATAGACTGCAGAGAGCGTGATGGATACACATTTGTCTGCTTCAGAGTACCCGTAGTGAATACAGTTTTCAAGGAAGGGCTGGAGCGTAAATTTGCAGATATAGTAATTCTCGATCCCATCCTCTAAGTGAAATTGCCATGTCAGCTGGCCATTATGACAAGCTTTCTCAAGTTCCAGGTAGAGGCGGGCGATCTCAAGCTCGTCTCTGATCCGGATCATTTCTGTAGACCTTCGAAGAGCGAGCCGGTAAAACTGGGAAAGCTCCGCAATCATCTGGTCGGCGATGCCCGGCTTCCCGGTATGAATGCAGACCTGGATGGTGCCAAGAATGTTATACAGAAAATGCGGATTAATCTGTGCCAGAAGCAGCTTGTAACGGAGACGCTCTCCGGACAGGGACAGCTCCATGATAGATGCCAGGCTGGACTGTATCGAATCATCCATACGGAGAAAGGTGTGACTCAGCTCATCGATTTCGTCAAGCATGCCGGAAGGCTTCCGGAAGCCAAGTGCTGTCTGCGTTTTCTTAGAGAGTCCGACCGCCGGGTTATATTCCCGCATGGCCTTCGAGAGCAGGCTGACTCGGGAGGTCAGAGATTGAGACAGGAATGCAGAAACCAGAAGAATCGAGGCAACCGTCAGGAACAGAATCAGACTGATGGAGAACAATGTTGCTTTCAGGTTTTCATTAACGTAGGAACTCCGGATGGTTGTTACATGAAACCATCCGTTTGAAAGCGGGGAGATTCTGGTGATTGTTCCGCTATTCATCCGGACTCTGACAGAAGAGCCGGATGTCTCCTGCAGAGAGGCAATGATAGACGAATCTGCCATCTGGCCATCGGAAGCGGAAACCGAGGAGGCAGTGATCTGACCCGCAGGCGTCATTATAAAACTTTGGATGCGGACATCAGAGAATGAACCGGACAGGATGGAGCTCAGTTCATCCGGATTCATGTAGACCAGAAAGGCATACTGGATATCCTTGCTGACTTGATCCCTCAGAATGTATCCGGCGCCGATTGAGTGATAGTCTTTCTTGTCAATGTTCAGGACATAGGGCAGCGGAATATGCTTTTGGTAGAACCAGAAGGTGGAGGAAGTCGGCGTACTGCTGCTGATTCCAAAACGGTCCAGTTCATCCAGGGGAAGGAAATAGATTCCCTCATTGGAGATCATATTCTCAGATGGGAGAAATGCGAAGATGTGAAGCAGGTTGAAGGTAGACTGGTACAGGCTCAGGGTATTCCGTACGCTGGACACTTCTGTTTTCTCCTGCATATCTGCGGGAGTCTGTGAGATGGCATACATACTGTACTGGACAGAATCGATGACAGACTGGATCTGGCCTATGCGGTTGTCAATCTCCATGGTCAGCTGAGTATCGGACTGGTATACGGCATCCAGAATCTGCTCTTTCCCGCTCCGGATCGTGTGGATCAGAAGAAATGATGTTCCGACGAGTGGGATAAGGCCGCAGAACAGAAGTGAAAGCAGGATTTTTGAATGATAGGAAGAAAAACTTTTGCAAACAGTCCTTCTGAAAGAGGCCATTTGATCTTTCATTGTGAAGCTCCCTTCATTGTTTATCTCAGAGTACGTTTCGATCCTGCATTCATCTTATCTGTATCCACGATGATTTCAAGATGTTTATACAAAGTCTAAAACGGATTATAAAAACACATAAACAAATTGCATTTCAGCCAGGCGGGAAATCCGGTATTGTACATGCATCGGAAAAAAGTTCTTTTTGAGAAGGAGGAAACGAGATGAAAAGAAGAACAGGGAGAATGCTCAGTCTGGCATTAAGTGCAGGAATGGCGCTTGGCTGTGGAGCGGTTCCGGCAATGGCAGAGTCGACAGAAGCGTCAGGAGACTATGATCTCACACTGTATTCCATCCAGACGACAGATCCGGAATTCAAGGACTGGCTAAGTGATGTGGAGAGCGGAACAGGGCTGAAGATTAATGTCATTGCGGCACCTACAGACTCTGACACGAGACAGCAGAAGGTTACGACCATGCTGTCGACCGGAGACTCATCGGTTGATATCATCGAGATCAACGATGAGATGAGTACGACATTCAAAAATTCCGGATGGCTGGAGGGACTGAATGACACAGTGATGACGGACGACGTCCGCGACAAGTTCGCTAAAGGCTATGTCGACCAGATGATTACGAACGTGGACGGCCAGGTCATCGGTGTCCCGTCTTATACCGGTTACCTGGCATTCTGGGTCAACCAGCAGATTATGGATGAAGTCGGCATCAAGTCGATCGACACAAAGGATGATTTCATGAAGTATATGGAAGCTGTTTCCGGAAACGGTCGGTTCGGATATGGCGGATCATGGGAAAAAACATATGTATTCAATGAGATTGCACAGTTTGTCAATATGTTTGGCGGAGATTACTACGACTGGACAAATCCGCACAACAAGGAGGCGATGGAATTCCTTCATGAGCTTGTCCAGAAGGGTTATACCTCTCTTGACCAGCTTCCTGACAAGTATGAGCAGATGAATCCGAAGGCAATCGATGGAAAATACGGCTGCTGGTTTATGTGGGGAACTGGAACCGACTATGCGAATGCGGATATGCTCGGAGATGACAAGATCCATATGGCGATGGTTCCGTCCTTCGCGGAGGACGGAAGCAGATCCATCTTTACAGACTCCTGGAGCTATGTCCTGAATGCCGCATCCGAACACAAGGACGCTGCGGTCAAATTCCTTCAGTACATGACCGGGAAAGACGGGATGGAGGCAAGCTACAAGTATTTTGACCGTTATCCGGCAAGGGCGGATCTGGCGGAGGAAATTGTTCCGGATTCCAATCCTGTCAAGAAGATGTACGCGGAATACGCAAAGGAGTGCAACGTACAGGGAAGGCCGATGCTGCCGCAGACAATGGAGTTCATCAGTGCGATGGGAACGATCTTCCAGTCCTATATGAGAGATGAGATCTCGATCGATGACTTCCTCTCCCAGGCACAGGGATACGTAGAGGAGTACCAGTAAAATCTTCATACAGCCGGTGGCAGAAAATCCTGCCCCCGGCTGTTGTCTGAGGAGGAAGGAAATATCACATGTACAGAAGCAAATCGAAGGCGATGGCTCTCCTTCCATGGCTGCTGGTGCTTCCGGTTGTCATCCTGAGGGCATTTACAACGATATATCCGGTCACAAAGACAATCAGGGACAGCTTTTTTGACATACGGCTCCTTGCCGGAAAGAATGTGTTCTGCGGGTTTGAGAATTATATCCGGATGTTTCATGATCCGAAGGTACTGATCTCGATCCAGTTTACGGTTATCTTTGTCTTTGTCTCGATGTTTTTTCATATTACACTGGGTGTGCTGCTTGCGATGGCGCTGAACATGAAGTTCAAAGGGCAGAGGTTCCTCCGGACGATTGTCCTGATTCCCTGGGCAATGCCCTCTGTCGTCGCAGGTATGGCCGCAAAGTGGGCGTTCAATAACGACTATGGCCTGATCAATGATCTGATCCGAAGGATTGTCCCGAGCTTTCAGTATAACTGGCTGATCTACAGGGGGTCTGCGAGAGCAGCTGTGATTGCGGTGGATCTCTGGAAGGATCTTCCGTTCTTTGCGATTCTGGTATTGTCGAACCTGCAGTTCATATCAGGGGATCTGTATGAGGCAGCAAAGGTTGACGGCGCTTCCGCCAGACAGTGCTTTACGAAAATCACTCTGCCGCTGATCGCAAAGGGGGTGGCGACACTCTGTATTCCATTCACACTGTGGAGGCTGACTTCATTTGACCTTGTCTATTCGATGACTTCCGGAGGACCAGGGGAAGATACGGCGCTGATAGCGTACCGAATCACGACAGAGGCATTCACGAATCTGAACATCGGGTATGCATCTGCCATGGCGGTTGTATTGTTCCTGATCATGATGGCCTTCTCACTCATCAATATGAGAATTACTGGAAGTAAAAAGTTTGAGACATAAAAGGAGCAGCCATGAAAATAAAAAGGATCAGTAACGGAACATCCGGAAAGATCGGAATCTGTATCATCCGCTGGGTTGTCTTTGCGCTGATTGCATTTGTCGTTCTGATGCCGGTCTACTGGATATTCATATCCTCGATTACTCCGCCCGGGGAATTGTTCAAATCCCCCATTGAATACCTTCCGAAGCACCCGTCACTTGAGAGCTACCAGTTCCTGGTGAGCCATGTCGGCCTGCTTGAAAAGATCCGGAACACAATCATTATCATCGGAGTTACGTTGATCGTGGGAACCTTCATCTGCATCCTCGGAGCCTACGGGTTTTATCGGTTCAGGGACAGGAAGGGCGTCAATCTGGCGTTTCTGTTCATTGTTGCAACGATGCTGATTCCGGAGGTGGTCACGGCAAGGCCGCTGTATGAATTCATGAGAAAAGTCGGGCTGTTTGACACCTATCCGGGACTGATCATCCTGTATATCAGCAGCATTGTTCCGTTCACGATTCTGATTCTGAGAGGGTTTGTCGGGGGGATTCCGGTTGTACTGGAGGAGGCTGCAGCGATTGACGGAGCGGGATTCTGGCAGCGCATGCGGTATATTATACTGCCGCTGATGAAGCCGGCGATCGCAACCGTCTGCATCATCAACTTTATCTCATGTCTGAATAATTTCTTTACACCTTTGTACTACTCAAATCATATTCAGGTGTTGTCGGTCGCTATCGTCCAGCTTCCTCTTCGTGATAATATGTATGGCGTACCCTGGGATCTGACATCGGCGATGGGCTGGATCATTCTGATGCCGATCATATTGTTCGTCGCAATCTTCGAGAAGCAGATCATGGATGGGATTATGGCAGGAGGCGTGAAGGCATGAGCGGATATACATCACTCGGAAACTTGTTTCTGGATCAACATATGGAAAGCCGGTCGATCAATGCAGAAAACCCAACCGGAGAGAAGGGCAGGGGCGGCATGGCGGCTAGCGGGCTTGGACCGTCCCGGAAGGGGGCACCCTGCCTGCATGATATCCCTTCCGGCGCGAGGGTGAATCTTGCGGCAATTGAAGGTCCCGGCATCATTCGGCACATCTGGATCACCGTGCCTTACAAAACGACAGATGCAGATTGTTTTGTCTTGCGGGATCTGGTGCTCCGCTTTTACTGGGATGATGAGACACTTCCGTCTGTGGAGGTACCACTTGGGGATTTCTTCTGCTGCGGGTTCGGAAGAGCCTGCATGGTCAATTCTCTGCCGATCGCGGTGGTGCCGAACCGGGGGCTGAACTGTTATTTCCAGATGCCGTTCAGGAAGAGTGCCCGGATTGAGCTGGAAAATCAGCATAAAAACCCGATTCCGGCCTTTTTCTACCAGGTGGACTACAGCCTTGTGGAAGCCCTCCCGGAGGATGCGCTCTATTTTCATGCACAGTGGCGCAGGGAGAAAATCACCCAGAAGGGTATTGATTACACCATTCTGGACGGAGTGAAGGGAAGAGGACAGTATGTCGGAACCTATCTGGCACTGACTACGCTGGAGCGATACTGGTACGGAGAAGGAGAGGTCAAGTTCTACCTGGATGGTGACCGGGAGTACCCGACGATCTGCGGAACTGGTACAGAGGATTATTTCGGCGGCTCCTGGAGCTTTGCGAGACAGGAGAATGGAAAAACAGTTGAGCAGCAGTACTGCACGCCTTATCTGGGCTATCCGTATTACTCCAGCCATGACACGGAGCACAACCTGTATCACAACGATGATACCATGCCGCAGCGGGGGTTTTACAGGTGGCACATCGAGGACCCGATTGCATTCAGCAAGGATATCCGCGTGACGATCCAGCAGATTGGCGTCGGTTACAGGGGGCTGTTTGAAAGACAGGATGACGTCGCGTCGGTTGCATACTGGTACCAGCAGCTCCCGCATGAGCCGTTCCCGGAGCTTCCAGGAGTGGAGGACAGATGGCCAAGGTAAGCCTGCCGGAGCCATGATATAGAGCGTTCTTCGCGAATCCTGCGGGCCGAAGAGGTGAAAAATATGAAAGGAAAGACAGGACTTGCCATTGTCCTTGTGCTGGTTTCCTGTTTCGTGGTCTTTCTGGTTTTCCGACAATCTGAACGGAGCAGGTTCCGAATGGAAAATGATTCAGGGATAACAGAAACCACGGAAACAACAGAAACAGGGCGGGAACTGACAATCCTGACTCCGGACGCATCTGTAAAAGAGTTCCAGGATTTTGTTGAGCAGGCAGAGAAAAAGCTGGGAATTAAGATCCATCTGAAAGCGACCGCCCAGGATGCAGAAAGCAGGGAAGCGCAGATATCGAACCTTCTGACATCCGGTAATCAGGACATCGATCTGATTGCAATCAATGACGAAATGGCATCGGAGTTCATCCCGAAGGGATACCTGGAGCCACTGGGAGACGATGTGCTGCCAGAGGATATCAGAAGCAGCTTTCCGGAGTCATATTTTCAAAAGGTCTGCACTTATAATGGTACGGTGTATTCCGCTCCTTACATGCTGGACATCATGATGTTGTGGGTCAATCAGGAGTTTTTGGAAGAAGCCGGGGTTTCCGATCTGGGATCGAAGGACCGGTATGATCATTTTCTGGAATACGATTATGGAAGGAACCGATATGCTTACGGCTCAGCGTGGGAACAGTCCTATGCATACAATGATCTTTTCCAGACAGTCAATCTGTTTGGCGGCAATTATCTGGACTGGGACGATGAAAACAGCCGGGCAGCGGTTCAATACCTGAAGGAGCTTTTGGAAAATGGTCAGACACCGGAAGATCAGATGCTGGATCAGTATGATCAGATGGAACAGAAATTCATCGATGGCAGGTACGGATGCGTCTATATGTACAGCGGAGCGATGAATATATTTCTGAATTCCGGAAAATATTCCGGAAAGGGCATCCATGTCAGCAATATTCCGTCATTCTATGAGAAAAGGACGATCATTGCGACCTGGCAGCTTGCGATTAACCATTCTTCCGTTCGGAAGGAAGCCGCAAAGGCATTTATCCGATATATTACAAGCGATGAAGGGGCGGAATATTACAGCAACTGCGTTCACAGGGCTCCGGCAAGACTCGATATTCTAAGGAAAGGCAGGCTGGATATCCCGGATATTGAAGCGATCCGGTCTTATGTCAACACTTATGAACTGCTTCCGCGGTATCTTACGGATAACCCGATGAGCGGAATTAAGAGTATGGGAACGCTGTTTCAAAAGTACATAGCTGGGGATATTACAATGGACAGTTTCTGTGCTGGTGCGCAGAATATCGTGGATGAGCGTAAATCCTGATTATCGTTCTGATTATAAGAAAGAACCCGGCAGACTGCATGGTGATGCAGCCTGCCGGGCTCTTTTTGCGCTCCTCTTAATTTAGCAGAATGGATAATAAATCAGACTAAATTTTGTTCAGCTTTTCGAGGGCATCGTATATTTGCGGATGTTAGAATGAAAGAAATGGTTACCGGATCGAAGAATGAAAAGCAGTATATGAAAACTGAACGGAGGTGTGCTTATGCAGCTGCTGATGATTCTCGTCTTGTTTGCATCGATTCTGGCGTTATGTTTTGCGGTGTTCAATTTCTTCGGGGTGAAAAAGCTGCCGGAGGGGGACGGGCAGATGCGGGAGATTGCGTCTGCCATCCGGGCGGGAGCAGCTGCGTTTATATCGTATGAGTACAAGGTTCTGTTTTTCGTGATTGTCATCGTGGCGGCCGTGATCGGGATCCTCACGATGTGGCAGGCTGGCGCTGCCCTGGCGATCGGGGCAGCGATGTCGAGCCTGGCCGGTTTTATCGGCATGAAGATAGCCACCTATGCCAATGTCCGCGTATCGGAGCGCGCCAGATCGACAAAGGACATTGGCGCGACCGTGAAGGTTGCATTTCGCGGCGGCTCCGTCATGGGACTCTGTGTCGGCGGATTTGCCCTTCTCGGATTGTTCTTCGTCTATCTTATCTTTGGCCTCGGCATGGGACAGCTTCATGTTACGGAGGCTTCCCATGTCAACTTTCTGGGACTTCGGTTCATTCCATTTACCATGACGTTGTCCGGCTACGCGCTGGGCTGCTCGATCGTTGCGATGTTCAACCGTGTCGGCGGCGGGATCTACACCAAGGCGGCAGACATGGGCGCCGATCTTGTCGGAAAAACGGAGGCGCATATTGCGGAGGATGACCCGCGCAATCCGGCGACGATCGCGGACAATGTAGGCGATAACGTCGGGGATGTCGCAGGACTAGGTTCCGATCTGCTGGAGAGCTATGTCGGGGCGATCTGCTCGGGCATCATTCTGGCCTACCACATGTTCCTGCAGTCTGAGGCACTCGGCACCGGCATGACCAGGCAGCAGCTGGACAAGTGCATTCTGTTTCCGCTGATCTTTGTGTCCGTGGGACTCATTTCCTGCTGCATCGGGATCGCAAGCCTGCTCTTCAAGAAAAAAATGTCCGCTGATCCGCACCGGGATCTGAACGGGGCGACCTATGTGGCGGCAGGCGCGACCATCTTGCTCGGGCTTCTGGTCTCTTTTTTCCTTTTCCGAAATGAGGATATGACGGTTCTCGAAGCGGCGCTTGGGTTTTCTGCCGGCGCGCTGTCGCCGTGGGTTGCCTCGGCAGCCGGGATTGCGGCGGGCGTTGTGATCGGGATGCTGGCGGAATATTATACTTCTGCGGCATACAAGCCGACGCAGAAGCTGGCGAATGCCTCGAAGGAGGGACCGGCGCTGACCATCACATCCGGGATGGCGCTCGGGATGCGTTCCTGTATGGCACCCTGCATCATCCTTGCGGCAGCGATTGTGATCAGCTACGCGGTCTGCGGGATGTACGGCATTGCGATGTCGGCGATGGGGATGCTGTCATTTGTCACCGCGACCGTTTCGGTCGATACATACGGGCCGATCTCCGACAATGCAGGCGGCATCGCGGAAATGAGCGGCCTGGATCCGGATGTCCGACGGATTACGGATACGCTTGACGCTGTCGGCAATACGACGGCAGCGATCGGGAAAGGGTTCGCGATCGGGTCCGGTGCCCTGGCAGCCATGGCGCTGATGATTTCGTATCTGTACTCGTTCAACGACGCCGGGACAGATCTGGTTCTCAATATGATGCAGCCGATGGTGCTGGCCGGCGCTGTCGCAGGTGCTGCGCTGCCGTACCTGTTCTCGGGCATGTTGATCGATGCGGTCGCAAAGGCGGCCGGAAAGATGGTTGATGAAGTCCGGCGCCAGTTCCGGCAGCGTCCCGGAATTCTGAATGGAACCGAGAAGCCGGACTACCGGACCTGCATCAGCATCTCCTCCAAAGGGGCGATCGGGGAGATGAAGCTGCCTTCATTTCTCGCGATCCTGGTACCGGTTGCCTGCGGCTTCCTGTTCGGGCCGCAGTTTGTCGGCGGGCTGATTATCGGGGCAACGCTGAGTGCCATCATGATTGCTATCTATTGCGGGAATGCGGGCGGTGCATGGGACAACGGCAAGAAGTACATCGAAATCGGCGGCGTTAAGGGGGCAGCGAAGAATACGCCCGCACATGACGCGGCAGTTGTCGGTGACACGGTCGGAGACCCGCTGAAGGATACGGTCGGGCCCTGCCTGGATATCTTCATCAAAATCATATCGACGGTGTCACTTGTGATTGTGCCGGTCTTTGCGCAGTATAACCTGCTCGGGCGGATGATCAGATAAAGATTCTTAAAAATAGGTGTTGACAAATGACTGAGGGAGGGCTATATTAACTTCAGTAATGATAATGATTCCTGATTCAAAGGAATGATCGTTACGAAGGAAAGGATGTGACATATGGCAGGGCTGAAGCATAGTCGTCAGAGAGACGCGATCGCCGAGAATCTTCGGCACCGGAAAGATCACCCGACGGCGGACATGATCTACAAGGATATCCGGAATGTTTATCCGAATATCAGTCTCGGGACGGTTTACCGGAATCTGTCGCTGCTGGTTGAGCTTGGGGAAGCCAAGAAGATCACAACAGGAACAGGGGCGGAACACTACGACGGTGACACGCATCCGCACAATCACTTTATCTGCAGGTGCTGCGGGAATGTACTCGATATGAATGATTTTATCGACTGCAGCAAGATCAAACTGCTGGCAGCAGATCAGTTTGACGGGCGGATTGAGGATTGCAGCATCCTGTTCTACGGGGTCTGCGGCGAATGCCTGAAGAAAGAAGAAAAAGAAAAGCTCAGCTCAGCGGAGACATCTGACAGGAAGACAGCAATTCAGGAAACAGAGGTTGACTTCCCGGCATGAACCGGGGAAAACAGTGGATAATCAGGAGGATTTTGAATTATGGCAAAGTGGGTATGTAATGTCTGTGGTTACGTTTATGAGGGTGAGACTGCACCGGAGAAGTGCCCGGTCTGCGGCGCTCCGGCTTCCAAGTTCAGAAAGCAGGAAGAGGAGATGACATGGGCAGCTGAGCATGTTGTCGGTGTTGCTTCCGATGTACCGGATGACATCAAGGAAGATCTTCGTGCGAACTTCAACGGTGAGTGCTCTGAGGTTGGCATGTACCTGGCAATGAGCCGTGTCGCGATGCGTGAGGGCTATCCGGAGATCGGCATGTACTATCGTCAGGCAGCATTTGAGGAAGCTGATCATGCATCCAGATTCGCAGAGCTGCTCGGTGAGGTGGTAACAGACTCCACCAAGAAGAATCTTCAGCTGAGAGTGGATGCTGAGAACGGCGCGACCGCAGGCAAGACGGATCTGGCGAAGAGAGCGAAGGCACTGAACCTTGACGCAATCCATGACACTGTCCATGAGATGGCTCGCGATGAGGCAAGACATGGCCGTGCATTCGCCGGACTGCTGAAGAGATACTTTGGCTGAGATGCTCAGAGTCAGCGGCTGAACAGAACAGGATAAAACGGAAAGGAGTGGCATGTTTGCCACTCCTTTTTTGACGGCGTCCGCTTATCATCGGGTGATTCAGCAGTTTTTCAGATATTCTACATTCTCGTCGCTGTGCTCGACTTCTCTGGAGTAGAGATGGGCGAGATCGATGACGTCCTGGATTTCGAAGTGTTTGCCGTTTTTGAGGTATCTGGAGATGCACATCAGATACAGAAAGCAGACGGATTTTGCACAAAAATGGATGGCGGATGCCACCTTTTCAGCATCTGTATATTGGGCTGGCTGGAAGTAAGAGTCGGTGATATAGCGGAAGCAGAAGTAGCAGCCGAGCTTTTCAAACCAGACCGTCAGTTTTCCATGAGTGCTTTGCGACAGCTCCTCCCACAGGAGAGGCTGCCCGATGAATTCCGGGATCGTGACATCCGGAAGCGATCCATCCGGAAGTTCAGAGACCTGCCGGTTCATCCCGGCGAGCATGTCGGTCCACCGGTCGTCCAGAATCTCCAGCCGGGACATCTGCTCCGGCAGTGCCGGGAGACGAGTCAGCCGGAAACCGTCTGTCTGATCTCCGCCGCAGGCTGTATTCTTCGGGCTGTTCTGCGCGTCCGGACTTTCACTGTGACTGTATCCCGGGCCATACAGGCGCAGAACTTCAAGAAAACGATCGGCCAGTGTGCGGCTTCTATCTTCCAGGATGGCGATGCAGTCGTCCCGGATATCGAGAACATGCGCCAGGCGGCCATCCGGTGCCGTATCCGGTATGGGCTCTGCGTCTGCATCCGTGTCGGGCATTTCCTCACGGATGTATTCGATGGGATCGGGGTCTTCAAAGAAGATCCGCCCCAGTTCCATGCAGGACAGGGACAGGTCGATCTGCTCAAATCCGCCCTCCTCGAGAAAGTACCTCGGATATTCCATGCAGACCTGCGCGAGGCTCTCCTCTCCAAGCTGCGTGATGATGTCGCAGAGGTTCTCCCGGTTCAGAAATGGACATCGGCCGTCTTCGCACAGGGGGAAGTACCGGTCGGTTCCGTCCTCTTTGATGTGGGCGCGAAGTCTGTCTCCGAAGGGTCCTTTCAGGGACTTGTAGTAGTCGCAGGTCTCCTCATCGATGTCTACTTCCCAGCCGATGCAGCAGCTGTCGGGGCAGCTTCCGCCGATGCAGTGAAACTGGCTGTAGTATGAAGGGTAATCGTAGGTCATGGTGTTGTCTCCTCAGATGTATGAGAATGCCGAATGTGGCAGCGTGGTGGGAGCTTAAGAGCAGCGAAACCACGTGTAATCATAAATGAGTGGCAAAAGGTACTTTAGACACTCATATCATCATATCCCCACGGGCAAGGATTTCAACTGTTTCCGGTACATGGATTTCGGATCATGAATTTGGGTCATGAAGTTCAAGGCTCAACTGATGATTCCGGGACAAGAATGGAAAACTGTTGTATAATTGACCAATCTGACAGTTGACAAGAACAGTTTCTTGTATATTTTGCTTGAGGAGCGTTTTGACATCATGGAGAATCAAAGAGAACATCTTGGAAGCCGGCTGGGCTTTATCCTGCTGTCGGCGGGCTGCGCTATCGGGATCGGGAATGTATGGAAGTTCCCGTGGCTGGTCGGGCAGTACGGCGGAGGCGCATTTGTCCTGATTTATCTGGTATTTCTGCTTCTGATGGGTGTGCCGGTGATGACGATGGAATTCGCAATGGGACGGGCGGCACAGAAGAGTCCGGTGAAGATGTACAAGGTTCTGGAGCCGAAGGGCAGCAAGTGGCATATCCACGGATATGCTGCATTTGCAGGCAACTATATTCTGATGATGTTTTATACGGTCGTCTGCGGATGGATGCTGCAGTACTTCTTCGCAACGGCTACGGGGACGTTCGAGGGACTCGATGCCGAGGGCGTGTCGGAACAGTTCGACCAGATGATGGCAAGCCCTCTGAGGCAGTGGGGCTTCATGGCGGTCTCGGTCATCATCGGATTCTTCATCCTGAGTCTCGGGCTTCAGAAAGGGGTGGAGAAGATTACGAAGGGGATGATGATCGCGCTTCTGCTGATCATGGTCGTGCTGGCGGTTCACTCCATCTTTATGCAGGGAGGACGGGAAGGTCTACTGTTTTACCTGACGCCGAACATGGCGGAAATCCGCCGCGCCGGCATCTGGAATGTGATCCAGAATGCGATGAACCAGGCGTTCTTCACCCTGTCGATCGGCATGGGCGGAATGGCGATCTTCGGGAGCTATATCGGGAAGGATCATGCACTTCTGGGAGAGTCTGTCAACGTCGCAGCGCTGGACACCTTTGTAGCATTTACCTCCGGTCTGATCATCTTTCCGGCCTGCTTTGCATACGGTGTACGCCCGGATTCAGGACCGGCGCTGATCTTCAAGACACTGCCGAATATATTCAACCATATGGCGATGGGACGCCTGTGGGGCGCACTGTTCTTTGTATTCATGACATTTGCGGCGTTCTCGACCGTGATCGGGGTATTTGAAAACATCATTGCGATGTTCATGGATTTAACGGGCTTCAGCAGGAAGAAGGCCAGCCTTCTGAACGGTGCCCTGATGCTTCTGCTGGCGACACCCTGTGCCTTCGGGCCGAATCTGCTTGCGGGCGTGCATCCGATGGGCGGCAGCTCGACCTTCATGGACCTGGAGGATTTCATCGTCTCGAACCTGGTGCTGCCGCTTGGCTCTCTGACGTTCTGCATCTTCTGCACAAGGAAGGCCGGCTGGGGCTGGAAGGCATTTATGGCAGAGGCGAATACCGGGAAGGGGCTGAAGGTCAGGGGCTGGATGCGCTTCTATCTGACCTGGATTCTGCCGATGCTGTTCGGAATTGTATTTGTGATGGGACTGGTTTAAACGTCATGGACGAAAAAGAATTCTACATTGACAAGGATGGGTTTCGGATCCACGCGAAGCTGGCGATTCCGGGTGACCGGACAGTTGAGAAGGTGATGCAGCCAGGAGCTGTGCGGATTCCGCTGGTGATTGTCGTTCATGGCCTGACGGGACACATGGAGGAGCGCCACATCACTGCGGTGACGCAGGCTGTCCTGCAGGCAGGAGCCGCGGCGCTCCGGGTGGAGCTTTACGGACATGGGAAAACGGATGGAGACTTTCTGAATCACAACCTGCTGGAGTGGGTGGGAGAGCTTCTGTACATCATCGATTATGCCCGGAGCCTTCCGTTTGCCGGCAGTCTGTATCTGACCGGCCATTCACAGGGCGGGCTCGCAGTGATGCTTGCCGCAGCGCTCAAGGAAGATCAGCTGAAGGCGATTATCCCCCTTTCCCCGGCGATTATGATCCGGGATGCCTGCCGGAAGGGGGAGGTCTTTGCGGAGAAGTTCGATCCCGCGTTCATTCCGGATCGTGTGAAGATCACAGAGGGAAAGTATGTGACAGGCAATTATGTTCGAACCGGAAGAGTCCTTCCGGTCGAGCAGGCAATCGATGGGTTTCGGAAACCGGTGCTGATCATCCACGGGACCGAGGATGAGACGGTTCCATACAGGTATGCCGAGGATGCGGCCAGACGGTACCATAATGCCAGACTGGTGCCGGTGCCGGGCGATGATCACTGCTATGACCGTCACCTGGAGGTTGTCACAGACGCTGTGGGGGCATTTCTCCGGGAAATGGAGGCGGATTGCGCAGCCGTTCCGGGAATATGCAGCCAGAAGCGCGGTGACTGATCGATGACATGCGGGGCTTGACGACCGGCGGGCTGCGTTGCAGGATTGAAGTTGTTCAAATAAATGCCTGCATAATGGCCGAAACTTGAGTGAAAATAACAGGTGGCAGGAAAGCGTGGGATGAGGATGGAAAGAAACAGGTGGGTGATGAAACAGGAAGGGATATCCGGAGGCAGGCTCGCTAAGCTCCGGCCGGTTCTGTGCGCTGTGATGCTGATGGCTGTCTGCCTGCTCTTTTCAGGGGTTGCAGAGGCAAATTACAAGGATCCGGCTTACAGAAGGCCGTCGGTTGACAGGAAACGGAGTGATATTATCCTGTATGTCGGAGATTCCAGGACATGGTTTTACGATCTCCACCATGTGAAGGACAAGCGGGATGGGCTGATCTATCGCGATGGAGCATCGATCGGCGAACTTCGATACAACAAAAACTACAGCCGTTGCGGACAGCTTGGGAAATATCTTCGCGACGCGCTGAAGACCTATCCGAATGCAAAGATCGTCCTGAACTTTGGCTGCAATGGCTGCTCCCGGGTTTCAAGCAACGCGAAGAGGGTCGTAAAGGAGTATCAGAAATGGATGCGTGCCTATCCGAACCGGAAGTTCTATGTGGCAAGCATATTCCCGGCTGCCGAGCGGAAGCCCTATTCAAGAGGAAACATGCATTACATGAACCGTGCGCTGAAGAAGAACTTTCCGGACATATACATTGACGCAGGAGAGTATCTGGAGAGGAGAGGCCTTGACCGGCCGCGCAAGGATGGAAGAGGGTTTCAGAAAAGACGGGGCGGCTATGATCTCAAGCATTACAGCCGGTATGCGTCGAAGGCGGTGAAGAAGTATATCCGCAGTATGGTGATGGCGGCAGGCTGACAGGCCGTTCTGGTGCGGGAAGTGAAAAAAGACCGCGGCGGTGCAGAATGGTGCTGGAGGCGGAACCGGAGCTGTTCTGATGCGGAGCGGCGGCAGAAGGTGCTATACTGAAGATGATATTTTCATCCGGCAAGGGCGCCGGAAGCTGATCCGACAGATGAAGGATGAGGCGGACTGGCCGGGTGAGGGGGAAACTGCCACGAGGAAGAACCATATGCAAGGATCCAGCCTGCTGACGGAGATCAGCCTTTCATACAACCAGTACACGAAGACGGAGCGGAAGATTGCCGACTATATCCTGAAAAAGCCGGGCGGCGTTCTGTTCATGTCGATCACGGAGCTCGCGGAGGAATGCGGTGTCGCGGAGGCGAGCATCCACCGGTTCTGCCGGAAGGTCGGAGCGAAGGGATATCAGGAATTCAAGATGAAGCTTTCTCTGAGCACGACGCCGGAGGAGCCGGAGTCTGATGAGGGGTCTGCAGACGGGAACGGCAAGGTTGCGACAGGACAGATGTTCGCGGATATCCTGCAGACTCATATCAATGCCATCCGGGAGACGAATGCGCTGCTGCGCCCGGAGACAGTCAATGCGGCAGTGGATCTGATGATCCGGTCCCGCAGTGTCCAGTTTTTCGGGATCGGTGACAGCCTGCTTGCGGCGGAGGAAGCGCGCAACAAGTTCCTCCGGATCACACCGAAGGTGCGCACCATCACGGATCCGCACATGCAGGCCATGGCGGCATCCATGGCAGACGCAGAAGACCTGCTGTTTTTCATATCCTACTCGGGAGCGACGAAGGACAATGTCTATGTGGCGAAGATCGCGAAGGAGGCCGGGGCGAGAATCATTGTGATCACCCGTTTCCTGAAATCTCCGCTCACAGAGTACGCGGATGTCGTGCTGATCTGCGGGTCCAATGAAGGACCGCTAGAGGGCGGTTCCATGGGAGCGAAGATGAGCCAGCTCCACATCATCGATATTCTGTTTCAGGCCTATTACCAGAAGACGCGAAGGGAATCCGCCGAAAACAACCGCAGAACATCAAAGGCAGTTGTCGAAAAACTGTTCTGAAGTTCAGACTGCCGAGGATCCGGCTGACGGATCCCCGGCAGTCTTTTTTTGAAGGCGATCGGCCTTTTTGCAGGCCTGTCGTCCGGCCCCGGAGCCGGGAACAGGGGTAAAGCAGCTCTCGTCAAACAGATTGCACAAACGGAGAGAGGCAGAATTGTCAGAAATGGAGAATATAATTTTCATAATAGAAAATATGTTGAAAATTATTTTATATATGCTATAGTGCAGTCAAGGAGGGAAAGCGAATGAATGCGAAGGTTGAGGCACTGAAGGGAAGGCTGATTGTTTCCTGCCAGGCGCTTCCGAACGAACCACTTCATTCATCGTTTATCATGGGTCGGATGGCGCTGGCGGCAAAGATGGCCGGGGCGCGCGGGATCCGGGCGAACACAAAGGAAGATATTGCTGAAATTCAGAGAATTGTCGATCTTCCGATTATCGGAATCGTCAAGAGGGATTACGAGGACAGCGGTATCTACATCACGCCGACCATGAGAGAGATTGATGAGCTGATGGAGGTGAAGCCGGAGATTATCGCGCTGGATGCGACAGACCGGCTCCGTCCGGGCGGAAAGACGCTGGATGAGTTTTATGCAGAGATCCGGGAGACACACCCGGGACTGCTGCTGATGGCGGACTGTTCCACGGTGGCAGAAGCCATTCACGCCGATGAGCTCGGGTTTGACTTTGTCGGCTGTACGATGGTCGGATATACACCGGAGAGCGCAGGCGACAAGATCGCCGCAGATGATTTCAAGATACTCAGAGACATCATTGCGGGTGTCCGGCATGCCAGAGTGATTGCCGAGGGCAACATCAACACGCCGGAGAAGGCGAGGCGGGTGATTGAGCTTGGCGCGTTTACGGTGGTCGTCGGTTCCATCATTACCAGGCCTCAGCTGATTGCGAAGCCCTTCGCGGAGGCGCTCGAGACACTGGCGAGAGAACAGCAGGAATAACCACATTAAGGAATCAATGAAAGGCGCAAAAGCGCAGCATTTCAAGGAGGATAGCATCTATGAAAAGAAGAGCAACGGCACTTGCGGTGGCGGCGGTCATGGCGATGAGCATGGGAATGACGGCATTCGCAGGAGAGACAGAAGGAGCGGCGTCGTCAGATCTTGCGGCGGATATCACACTCTGGACCTATCCGGTCGGCGGATATGGCAACAGCGAGAACGTGGATGGCCTGATCAAGGCTTTCAACGAGAAGTATCCGAACGTCAACGTCACAGTTGAGTACCTGGACTACACGAACGGCGATGACCAGGTCAACACCGCGATCGAAGGCGGACAGGCACCGGATCTGGTGCTGGAGGGGCCTGAGAGACTGGTCGCAAACTGGGGCGCAAGAGGGCTGATGGTGGATCTCTCAGATCTGTTCGCAGACGATGCTTCCTCGGATCTGTACGAGAATGTTTCGGCAGCCTGCAAGAGCAGCGACGGCAAGTATTACGAGTATCCGCTCTGCATGGTCGCGCACTGCATGGCGGTCAATGAGACCATTTTCAAAAATGCGGATGCCCTTCAGTATCTTGATATCGACAACCACACCTGGTCGACGGAAAACTTCTTCAAGGCTGTCCAGGCAGTCTATGACAGTGGCCAGGAGAATGTAGCGGCTGTCTACTGCGCAGGGCAGGGCGGCGATCAGGGAACAAGAGCACTGGTGAACAATCTGTACGGCGGAACATTCACGAATGCAGAGCACACCGAGTACACCGTCGACAGTCCGGAGAATGCCAAGGCTCTCCAGGCCTTGGTTGATCAGAAGGGCATCAACTTCGATGCGTCTCTGGTCGGCGGCGATGAGATCCAGCTCTTCAGAAACGGAACACTTGCGGTTTCCTTCTGCTGGAATGCAGCGCAGCAGAACAATACCGACAACGGCGAGGCAGGAAAGACCAACAACGGCGACAACATCATCCCGATGCAGTTCCCGACCGAGGACGGCTCCGCGGCAAAGCTCTGCGGCGGTATCTGGGGCTTCGGTATCTTTGACAACGGCGATGCGGACAAGATCGCGGCTTCCAAGGAATTCATCCGTTTCATCTGCAACGATCCGGATCAGGCAAAGGAGAGTGTCAAGGTTTCTTCCTTCTTCCCGGTACACACGAAGATGACCGGTGTCTATGACGGAACCGATATCGCGGATACCATGACCATGTTCACCGAGAAGTTCATGCCGGCGATGGGAGACTATTATCAGGTCGTCCCGGGCTGGACAGAGGCTCGTACCGCATGGTGGAATATGCTTCAGAACATCGGGAACGGCGCAGACATCCAGAGTGAGCTGACCGCGTTCCAGAAGACCGCCAACGAGGCCGCAAAGGCATAAGGCGGAAGGGCAGGCGAATCTGCCGGTCAATTTGTCAGTATCTTTGGCGCCCGCTTCCTTCGGAAGGTGGGCGCTTCCAATGAGAAAGAGAGGAATTCGCTGTGGCTGGTACAACCAAGGCTCAGTCAAGAAGCAAGGTACTGGCAAGGAGAGAGACAAGGGTGGCATATACATTTCTGGCCCCCAGTCTTGTCTTCTTCGTCGGTTTTGTCATCCTCCCGATGGTGCTCTGCGTCTACACAAGCTTCTTCGACTCGACGATGGGCAAGGATGTGAAGGATGTCTTTATCGGATTTGGAAACTATGTGGAGCTCTGGAAGGATCCTGTGTTCCTGAAGGCGCTGGTCAACACACTGATCATCGTCGTCGTCTCGGTTCCGATTGTGTGTGTGTTTTCGCTGTGGATCGCCTCGGTGATCTACCAGATGAAGGGGTGGGCGCTCTCGGCCTTCCGCTGTATCTTCTATCTTCCGGTTGTCACCGGCTCCGTCGCTGTCACCGTTGTCTGGAAATGGATTTTCAACAACTACTACGGCGTTCTGAATTATGTCGGGACGAAGACAGGGATCCTTTCAAAGAACATCAACTGGCTGGGGGATTCGAAGTACGCGCTTGGCTGTATCATCCTGATTCTGCTGACGACATCCGTCGGACAGCCGATCGTCCTGTATGTCTCCGCGCTTGGCAATGTTGACCAGTCTCTGATTGAGGCGGCAGAGGTGGATGGCGCAACGAATCATCAGGTATTCTGGAAGATCAAGTGGCCGCAGATCAGGCCGACCACCCTCTATGTTCTGGTTATCACGACCATCAACAGCTTCCAGTGCTTTGCGCTGATCCAGCTGCTGACATCCGGCGGGCCGAACCACTCCACCGATACGATCATGTACTACATTTACTACATGTGCTTCAAGCGCTACCGCTACGGATATGCGAACGCGATGGGTGTCGTGCTGGCAATCTTCATCGCGGTGCTGTCAGCGCTGCAGTTCCGGTTTGCGAGAGAAAAGTGAGGGGTGACGATGGAAAATTCCGGTATTAAAAAAATAACGCCATACAAGGTCATCTCGCTGATCATCCTGATCGTGCTGGCAATCTTCTTTATCTTTCCACTGTACTGGATTGTGACGGGCGCTTTCAAAACGAATGCGTCCATCAACGCAACGACGCCGGACTGGTTTCCAAAGCAGTGGGTCCTGACGAATTTTCAGAAGCTTTTCGCAAAGAGAAGTGTTGACCATCTGTTCGGTTTCTTCGGGCCGAAGGCGCCGGCAGCGTTCCGGTGGCTGTTCAACACGGTCTTCATCGCCGTCATGGCGATGATTCTGACCTGCATCACCGCGACAATGGCAGGATATGCACTTGCAAAGAAACGCTTCACAGGAAAGAAATTATTGTTTACACTGATCGTGTGCGCGATGGCGCTGCCCAAGCAGGTTATACTGATTCCGCTGATCCGTGAGATGTCGGCGCTTCATCTGTATGATAACATCTGGGCGATCATCATCCCCACCGTCGGCTGGCCGTTCGGGGTCTTCCTCATGAAGCAGTTTTCAGAGGGTGTCCCCGGGGAGATGCTCGAGGCCGCGCGCGTGGACGGAGCAAGCGAGGCAAGGACATTCACCCAGATTGTAACGCCGATGGTAAAGCCGGGGATCGGGGCGCTTGCGATTTTTACTTTCATCAACACATGGAATGACTATTTCATGCAGTTGATCATGGTGAACAGCAATCAGAATCTCACCATTTCGCTTGGTATTGCGAAGATCCAGGCGGAGAACGCGACGGACTTCGGCCTGATCATGGCCGGTGCGACACTTGCGGCGGCGCCGATTCTGACAGTCTTCATCATATTCCAGAAATACTTCACGCAGGGCATCGCGCTTGGCGCGGTGAAGGGCTGAAGAACAGAGGAGCAGAACGTGCCGGGAAATCCTTCCGGTACGTTTGTGCTGCGTTTGGGAACGGATAAAAAAGTATACGGAGGAGCTTAAAACATGAGAAATCTTGACAAGTATAAGGGTGTGATCCCTGCATTTTACGCATGCTATGACAAGGAGGGCAATGTCAGTCCGGAGGCTGTCAGAAGGCTGACGCAGTACCACATTGACAAGGGTGTGAAGGGCGTCTATGTCAATGGCTCTTCGGGAGAGTGCATCTACCTGAGTGTCCGGGATCGTAAGACGATTCTTGAGAACGTGATGAGCGTTGCGAAGGGAAAATTGACCGTGATCTGCCACGTAGCCTGCAACAATACAAAGGACAGTCAGGAGCTGGCGGCGCACGCGGAGAGCCTGGGAGTCGATGCCATCGCGGCCATTCCGCCGATCTATTTTCATCTGCCGGAATATTCAATTGCTCAGTACTGGAATGACATCAGCGCGGCGGCGCCGAACACCGATTTTGTGATCTACAACATCCCGCAGCTGGCGGGCGTGGCGCTGACACCGTCTTTGTTTGCGGAAATGAGAAAGAATCCGCGTGTCATCGGAGTGAAGAATTCTTCCATGCCGGTGCAGGATATCCAGATGTTCAGGCAGCAGGCGGGGGATGACTATATCATATTCAACGGTCCGGACGAGCAGTTTATCAGCGGCCGCGTGATCGGTGCGGAAGGCGCCATCGGAGGTACATATGGCGTCATGCCGGAGCTTTTCCTGAAGATGGACGCACTGCTGAAGGAGGGGAAGATTGCGGAGGCAAGAGCCATCCAGTACGCTGTCGATGCCGTGATTTACAAGATGTGCTCAGCGCATGGCAATATGTATGCTGTGATCAAGGAGATTCTGCGCCGCAATGAGAAACTGGACATCGGCGATGTCAGGCGTCCGCTTTCTTCTCTTGCTCCGGAGGATGAACAGACTGTTGAGGAGGCGGCCGGGATGATCCGGGACGCAAGGGCGAAGTACCTGTAAGCGGCAGCAGCGCGCAGTGTGAGGATGACTATGGACAGATTCATTACCATCGATATTGGAGGGACGGACATCAAGTACGGCCTGATGGAAGGAAAGACCGCTCGCTTTCTGGAGAAAGGAAAGCGGCCGACTGAAGCCTGGCTTGGCGGAACGGGGATCGTGGAAAAGGTCCTGGAGATTATCTCATCCTTCACATCGGGCGGAGAAAAGGCAGACGGGGTCTGCATTTCCTCCGCAGGGATGGTGGACACCGGGAGGGGGCGGATTTTCTACTCTGGCCCCAACATTCCGGACTATGCCGGAACGGAGTTCAAGACCATCATTGAGGAGAAGACAGGCCTGCCCTGTGAGATCGAGAATGATGTCAACTGCGCCGGTCTGTCGGAGGCTGTCCTTGGGGCCGCGAGGGGCAGAGACAGCGTGCTCTGTCTGACAGTCGGAACCGGAATCGGAGGCTGCTTTGTATGGAAGGGCGATGTTTACCATGGACATTCCGGCAGCGGCTGTGAGATCGGCTACATGAATCTGGAAGGCGGACAGTTTGAGCGCCTCGGTGCCATGAGCGTTCTTTTGAGACGGATTGCGGAGCAGAAGCTTCAGGAGAAAACGGACAGGGATACAGCTAATGAGGATACAGCCGGTGGGGATAAAGCCGACGGGCATGCAGCAGGTGGGGATACAACCGCGCCGGATGATGTGAGCAGGATCTGGACAGGGCAGCATATTTTCGAGGCGGCCAGGGAAGGAGATCCGATTTGTGTCAGCGAGATTGACCGCATGTGTGATATCCTTGGAAAAGGCATCGCGAATATATGCTATGTTCTCAACCCGGAGGTTGTCGTGCTTGGAGGGGGCGTGATGGCGCAGAAGGAATATCTGTACCCGAGGATCCGGAGCGCACTGGACAGGTATCTGATCCCTTCCATTGCACAGGAAACAGAGCTGACGATGGCGCGGCAGGGCAATGATGCAGGCATGATCGGGGCGTATCTGCATTTTCAGAAGATGCAGAGAAAACGGCAGGGACGCTGAGCGGCGGAGGACAGTACGCCGGAAGCCTGCGCAGAGAAGATCCGGGTACTGAGAAGGACGCAGACACAGATGCGCCGGATGACACCAGTGTCAGAAGACGGCAAGGAGACAGGAGAGAAGATATGAGAATCATTCGTGCAAAAGACTATTGTGAAATGAGCCGCCGGGCGGCTGAGATTATCGCTTCGGAGGTGATTCTGAAGCCGGACTGTGTCCTCGGCCTGGCAACGGGTTCGAGTCCGGTCGGTACCTATGACGAGCTGGTGAAGATGTATAAGGACGGAGCGCTGGATTTCTCCGGGGTCCGGACGGTCAACCTGGATGAGTATTGCGGACTGGACATCACGAGCGATCAGAGCTACGTATGGTTCATGCACCATCACCTGTTTGACCGGGTTAACATCAGGCCGGAGAATACGCATTTCCCGGATGGAAAGCAGGCGGATGCGCAGAAGGCCTGCGCGGAATACGACGCAGTGATGGAAAAGACCGGGCGGACGGATCTGCAGCTGCTCGGGCTGGGACCGGACGGACATATCGGGTTCAACGAGCCGGAGGACTTCTTTCCGGCCGGCACACACAAGGTTGCGCTGACCGACTCCACCATCCAGGCCAACAAGCGGTTCTTCTCCTCGGAGGAGGAAGTGCCGCGCTTTGCATACACCATGGGCGTTGCGGGCATCATGAAGGCGCGCCGCGTGCTGATGGTTGTCAGCGGAAAGAGCAAGGCAGGCATCCTGAAGGAAGCCCTCTGCGGACCGGTTGTACCGCAGGTTCCGGCGTCGGTGCTGCAGCTCCATCCTGATTTTGTCCTGGTGGCGGATGAGGAGGCGCTTTCGGAAATGGAGGGCGCGCAATGAAATTATACAGTGATCATATCCTGATCGGGTCGGCGTTCCAGAGTGGGACGCTGGAGTTTGATGAGCGGTTCAGCATCTTCACCCCGGGGATGAAGCCGTCATCCATGCAGAATACGGGCTCCGGCTGCACGGAGGAGAACGGACGGCCCGGAGCGCGGGGCAAGGGGGCAGAGGATGTTCTGGACTACAGCGGTTTTTATATCATCCCCGGACTGGTGGACATCCACACCCACGCGGCGATGGGCGCAGATGCCAGTGACGGAGACGACGCGGAAATGCAGACAATGAGCCGCTTCTACGCGCAGAATGGCGTGACGAGCTGGTGCCCGACAACAATGACGCTCAAGGAACCGGAGCTGAAAGAGGCGTGCCGGACGATCAGTCATTTCAGAAGACCGGAGGATGGCGCACGCTCCGTCGGCGTTCATCTGGAGGGACCGTTTGTCTGCATGGAGAAGCGCGGCGCGCAGAATCCGGAGAACATCCATGTTCCGGATGTGGAGATGCTCAAACGGCTCAACGAGGCAGCGGGCGGGACAGTCCGCCTGGTAACCATGGCGCCGGAGACCGAGGGCGGAATTGCATTTGTGCGGGAAGCGTCGAGGCTCTGCGCGGTCTCGCTTGGACATACAATGGCCGATTACGATACAGCGATGCGGGCCTTTTTTGCCGGAGCCAGCCATGTCACGCACCTGTTCAATGCGATGCAGCCGATCCACCACAGAAAGCCGGGGCTGATTGCGGCAGCGTACGATGCCGGGGCGACGGCAGAGCTGATCTGTGACGGCATGCATGTAGAGCCCTCTGTCATGAGAATGGCCGAGAAGCTGTTCGGAAGGAATCTGGTTCTGGTGTCCGATTCGCTCCGGTGCACCGGAATGCCGGAGGGAGATTATCCGTTCGGCGGCCAGATGATCACGCTTCGGAACGGAAGAGCAATGCTGAAGGGGACGAACACCATCGCCGGGTCTGTCATATCCCTGATGGAGGGCGTCCGCCGTGTCGTGGACTTTGGCATGCCGCTGGAGGAAGCGGTTCTTGCAGCCAGCAGTACGCCTGCGCGGGCGATCCGGATGGATCATGAGATCGGCTCGATCCGGGCCGGAAAGCGCGCAGATATGGTAGCACTTGACAAATCTCTGAAGGTGCGGAAGGTCTGGATTGACGGCAGAGAAGCTGTCTCGTCGGAAAGCTGAAAACCGGCATCCCGGTGGCTGAAAGGTCCGCCGGTATGAAGGGTGAATAAACTGATGGTTGACCGCTGTCTGAATTCGAGTTAGCTTACTGGGTGGAAAGACAGGACGGGAACGGAAGCGGAAAACGCGGAAAGGCGGCTGGCCGTGAAAGCTTTCCGAAAGGGCGCCGGGGCCGGAATGCTGAAAGGCCGGAAACATGCCGGGAGCGCCCGGAGCGAATGACGCAGCAGAGACAGGCGGTGCACAGCGATGACAATCAGAGAGCTGGCAGGGGAGATCGGGGTCTCCCCTGCAACCATATCGATGGTGTTGAACGATAAGGGCGATATCAGCGAGCAGACCAGAGCGAAGGTGCTGGAGGCGGTTGAGCGGTATGGGTATTCGCCGAAGCGCAGAAAAGTCGTTCTGCGTAATCGTATTTTGCTCATTCAGTATCGGGGCAGCGGTTATCTGGTTGAGGAAAACCAGGGATTTATATCGGCAATTATCGATGCAATAGAGAAAAATCTGAAGAATGAGGGCTATGGCCTGTCCATTGTCAACATATCAGGCGATCTGAGGGAAGAGCTGGAGGCAATGAGCTATGACAGTTATTCCGGCGCGATTTTGATTGCCTCGGAAATCTCGCCGTCGATGTACGGAGACATCGCTTCAATCCGGATTCCATTTCTTGTGATCGACAATCCGGTTCCGAATTATAACTACCCCTGCCTCTGTATGAACAACGAGGAGAATGTATGGATTGCGTTGAACTTTCTGAAACAGCGGGGGTTTTCGAAGATCGGCCTGCTGACCAGCAGCATTCCCTTCGAAAACTTTGAGATCCGGAACAGGTTTTTTTTCAGGAGTCTGGAATCACTCGGCTTTTCCTTCTGGGGACCGGAGCACCGGCTGCGCCCGGACATGAAGGGGGCACGGGCAGACATGCTTCGAGATCTGGATGCCAGCGGGACAAAAGAGCTTCCGGAGTGTTTCTTTGCGGTGAATGACATCATCGCGCTTGGAGCCATAACAGCGCTTCGGGAGAGAGGGATCCGTGTACCCGAGGAGGTATCTGTCATCGGATTTGATGATATCCCGTATGCGGCGGTGAGCTCTCCGACGCTCACGACGATCCATGTCCAGCGGCGGTTTATCGGATATGAGGCGGTCAGAGGGATTCTGAACCGGATTGAGAATCCGCAGCTCGATCCGGTGAAAACGCTGGTGACCGGAAAACTGGTCGAGCGCAGAAGCGTGCGAAGCTGAAAATGAATTATATTTAGTAAACAAAAACGGAACGCTGTTCCGGTTTTGTTATGCTCAGAATGGGTGACTCCTTCAATGTGTTCGAAACATGGCCGTTATATTCACGAAATATCAAAAAGATAGCTGACCATAGTAAACAAAATTAAACAATAAATTTCATGTCTGAACATATTGACAATCTATTTGAGTGGATGTATTGTATGAACAACAAGCAAAACGTCGAGAACGTTTACTAAACAAAAGGAGGATTCGGATATGAAGTTCAATAAGGTCGTCAGTGTTCTGGCATCAGCTGCCATGGCAGCATCGCTGCTCGCGGCGCCGGCATTCGCGGGAGAGACGGAAGCTTCCACAGAGGCCGGAACAGAGGCTGAGGGTGATCTGATCGGAGCGAAGGGGACGCAGTACAAGATCGCGGTTGTCCCGAAGATGACCAACATCGCATGGTTCCAGAGAATGCAGGATGGTGTCGACGAATACAATAAGGAAACCGGAAGCAATGTCGTCTACGGCGGCTCTGCAGAGGGTGCAGATCAGGCTTCCTATGTCGAAGGACTTCTCGCAGAGGACTGGGATGCAATCTGCGTGGTCCCGTTTGATTCAGAGGCACTGGCTCCTGTTCTTCAGAAGGCAAAGGATCAGGGCATCAAGGTCATCACACATGAGGCAGCTTCCATGGACGCAAGCGTCCGGGATGTCGATGTCGAGGCTTTCCAGAATGCGGATTATGGCGAGAACTTCATGAAAGAGCTCGGAGAGCTGACAGGCGGCAAGGGAAAGTACATTCAGTTTGTCGGTGCGCTCACTTCTGTATCCCATAACGAGTGGTGCGACGCAGCCAAGGCTCTTCAGGAGAAGGAATATCCGGATATGGAGTGTGTCGGCCGCTATGAGACAGGTGATGACACGACTTCTTCCTATAACCAGACGAAGGAGCTTCTGACCGCAAATCCGGACATCACCGCAATTGAGGGTTCCGCTTCCACCGATGTTGTCGGCGCGGCACAGGCAGTTGAGGAACTTGGACTTGCAGGAAAGGTTGCGATTGTCGGAACGTCCATGACATCGATCGCTCAGCAGTACGTAGAGGACGGGACAATCGCTTCCTTCTCCGTATGGGATCCGGCAGAGGCCGGCAAGGCGATGATCTGCATGGCCATCGCAGAGCTTGACGGAACGGTTGACGACAGCACAATGCATCTCGCAGCAAGCGGTTATGAGACCGTCGAGAACGTCAATAAGGACGGTGTCTACTATGGAAACGCTCGTGTCGACGTCACGAAGGACAACATGAAAGACTATAACTTCTGATCAGCCGCAGGCGGTTTCAGGAGTCACGAATGCATGAATGAGTCTGAAACCCCATACGGTTCAGAAACCGTATGGGGTTTCTTCAGTAAAAAAGGAAAGACCTGGTCAGAATATGGGAAATGAAGAGAACAAGGTATTTCTGAAACTTAAGGGGATCAAGAAGTCTTTCGGCGGCGTCCATGCGCTCAGAGGCGTTGACCTGGAGATTAGGGAGGGCGAGATCCACTGCCTGGCCGGTGAGAACGGCTGCGGTAAGTCCACGCTGATCAAGGCGATCTCCGGGGTTCATGAGCCGGACGAGGGTGAGATCTGGATCAATGGCGAGAAGGTGGAGCACATGAAGCCCATCGATGCCATCAACCGCGGTATCCAGGTCATCTATCAGGACTTTGCGGTATTTCCGAACCTGACAGTCGCGGAGAACATCGCGCTGAACGGGGAGGTCAAGGACCGGAAGAAATTTGTGAACTGGAAGGAGATTCACCAGATCGCGGAGCGGGGCATGGCGCAGGTCGGCGCGGAGCTGGACCCGGATATGCCGCTGGAGCAGCTGCCGGTTGCCGGCAAGCAGATGGTTGCCATCTGCAGGGCGATTGTCAACGACGCGAAGCTGCTGATTCTTGACGAACCGACGACAGCTCTGACCGAGAAGGAGGTCGGAAAGCTCTGGGAGGTTCTCAGAGGGCTGAAGAAAAAGGGCATCGCGATCATGATCGTCAATCATAAGCTGGATGAGATCTACCAGATCGCGGACAGCCTTACGATTCTGAGAAACGGAAAGTACATATCAAGCGGAAAAATATCCGAATACAATGATGCCCGTTTCATGAAGGATATGACAGGCAGGGATCTGGTCGAGACCAAGTATGATCCGGAGCTGTCCGACGAGGAGGTTTTCCGTGTCGACCATCTGACGCTGAAGGGCCGTTTTGAGGACGTCAGCTTCAGCATGAACAAGGGAGACATCCTGGGTCTGACCGGTCTGCTTGGATCCGGGCGAGGCGAGATCGGCGAAGCGCTGTTCGGCATCACGCCGCCGGAATCGGGCGATATCTACATGAACGGAAAGAAGATTGAGATCCACTCCGTAGCGGATGCGATCAAGAACAAGATCGGTTATGTCCCGGAAGACAGACTGACACAGGGACTCTTCATGGAACGTTCGATCGAGGACAACACGATCGCCAGTTCCATCCGCGATTATTTCCACGGCATGAGTCTGAATGAGAAGGAGATGCGGGAAGCCTCAGAGAGATGGCTGAAGGATCTATCCATCGCGGCGCCTTCGATTGATCCGCCGGTCCGGACGCTTTCCGGCGGCAATGCGCAGAAGGTTGTCATCGCCAAGTGGCTGAATACACATCCGAGGCTGTTCATCCTCAACGGGCCGACCGTCGGTGTCGACGTCGGCGCGAAGGCAGAGATCCACGAGATTCTGAGAGGGCTTGCGAAGCAGGGAATCGGAATCATCATTATATCCGATGATCTTCCGGAGCTTCTTCAGAACTGCAACAAGATCGTGATCATGAACAAAGGAAAGGTACGGCTTGTCACCGACAACAAGATTGACAAGCTCAGCCTGTAAAGTGCCGGTCAGGAGGAGATTATGAACAGTAAAAAGAAACATGCTTGGCTGACCAGCAACCAAATGATTCTGGTCTATATCATTGCCGTGTTCAGCCTGATCGTCGGGATCCGCCAGCCTGCTTTCTGGGACTTTGCAACGGTTCTCAATACGATGAGGGCGGCCATCTTCACGATGTGCTTCGCACTCTGTGAAATGATTGTCATTATATCGGGAGGAATCGATGTTTCATTTCCGGCAATCGGATGTGTCGCGATGTACGTCCCGATGTATATCATCAACCGGGTGGCGCCGATCGACAACGCGTGGTTTGCGTTCGGTCTGGCAATCCTGATCGGCCTGGCGTTCGGGCTTCTGAACGGTTTTCTGGTCGCGATCCTGAATCTGCCTCCGCTGATCGCAACGCTGGCGACCAGCTCCATCGCATCGGGCGGCGTGGTCACGATCCTCGGAACACGTGAGTTCACGGTGCTTCCGTCCAGCCTCCAGGCGATCTACAACACGAATCTGATCACCTACACCTCGCCGAAGACTGGTTTCCAGTATGTGCTGAATATCCTGGTTCTGGTGCCGATCATCGTCTGTCTTCTGATCGCGTGGATGCTGAAGTATACGATGCTCGGGAGAGGGCTCTATGTCATCGGCGGAAACAAGACGGCAGCCCGCGTCGCAGGGTTTAATGTGAAAAAGCTTCAGTTCGCAGCCTACGTCTGGTCGGGCGTGTTCGTCGGGGTGGCAGCGATGATCTATAACATCCTGATGCATTCGGCGACGACCTCCGCGCTGATGGGCGACGAGATGATCACGATTGCAGCCTGCGTCATCGGCGGCGTCCGCATCACGGGCGGACACGGCGGAGTCGGCGGTGTTGTCCTGAGCGTGATTCTGATCACGCTGGTTCAGAATAACCTGAATATGCTGGGTATCCCGACCAGCTGGCAGCGGTTCGTAGTTGGCATCGTGCTGCTTCTTGGCACGATCATCACTTCATGGCAGACAAAGCGCTCCATGAAAATGAGTCAGGCGTGAGGAGGGTCTGGAGATGAAGAAAAAAACAGCATCAAAAAAGCTGAATGACCATATCAAAGTCCTCATGCTGATGATGGTATTTGTGCTGATTCTGATGGCGGTCCTGAAAGGACCGGTGTACTATTCCGTCAACAATTTCCGGTCAATGATCTTCCAGTTCCCGGAATACGGCGTGTTGTCATTCGGCATGATGGTCTGCATGATCGCCGGAGGGATCGATCTGTCGCTGGTCGGGATCATGAACCTGGGAGGCGTGGTCTGCGCACTGCTGATCAAGAGTGCGGGAGTCCCGATTCCGCTGGCCTGCCTGGCTTCGGTCGCCGTTGGCGCAGGCTGCGGCGCGCTGAACGGGCTGATCATCGGCTCGCTCGATATTCCAGCCATGCTCGTGACGCTGTGCGGCCTTGAGGTGTACTCAGGTCTGGCACTTGCTATCACCGGAGGACCGGCCATCAACGGCATGTCCGACAGCTTCAAGAACATTGCGAACGGTTCCTTCGGGTCAATCCCTTACGTTCTGTTCATATTCATCGGTGTGCTGATTGTGGTCGCGTTCATCATGAAGCACACAGTCTTCGGGCATGAGGTTTATTTCCTCGGGTCGAACAAGCAGGCGGCACGGTATTCCGGTATCAATACGCTCCGGACGACGATTCTCGCGCACACGATGTCCGGTATTCTCGGGGGAATATCCGGCATCATCATCACGTCGCATCTGAACTCGGCGAAGTCGTCGAACGGCTCAACTTACACGCTTCTGAGCCTACTGATCGTTGTTCTGGGCGGGATCAACCCGGACGGCGGCGGCGGGACGGTCGCAGGCGTGACCTTCTCCATCGTGCTGCTGCAGCTGATCGCAAATGCATTTACGATCATGCACGCTCCGGATACGCTGAAGACGCTGGTGAACGGATGCCTGCTGGTGGCGGCTCTGATTCTGGACAAGGTTATGCAGAAGAGAGAAATGCAGAAGAACAGCTAAGTCTCCGGCTTTGGCCGGAAGGCGGAAAAACAGGAAGGACGGCAAGACGGGCTTTGAAAGTGGCCTGGAAGGAGAATGACATGAAAAAGATTATCAACAAACCGGAAAACTATACAGACGACATGTTGCATGGCATCTATCAGGCACATCCTGATATGGTCAAATACGTGGAGGATGACCTTCGCTGCTACTGCACCGCGCAGAAGAAGGAGGGCAAGGTTGCCATCATCACCGGCGGCGGCACAGGGCATCTTCCGCTGTTCCTTGGCTATGTCGGCGAGAACATGCTGGATGGATGCGGTGTCGGATCGGTCTTCCAGTCTCCATCGGCGGAGCAGATCTACAACATATCGAAGGAAGTCGAATCAGGAGCGGGCATCCTGTTTCTGTACGGCAACTATACCGGGGATATCATGAACTTCGATATGGCTTCTGAGATGCTGGAAATGGATGACATTCAGACCCGCAGCATCGTCGGCGCAGACGACGTGCTGTCCAACAAGAATCCGGATGCGCGCCGTGGTGTCGCGGGTATCTTCTTCATGTACAAGTGCGCAGGCGCGAAGGCAGCTCAGATGGGTACGCTTGACGAGGTGCTGGCTGCAGCGCAGAAGGCCAAGGATAACACCCGCACAGTCGGCTTTGCCCTGACGCCCTGCATCATCCCGGAGCTTGGCCACAGCAACTTCACCCTCGGCGACAATGAGATGGCGTTCGGTATGGGCATCCATGGCGAGCCGGGCGTCTGGAACGGACCGGTCAAGACCTCCAGAGAGCTGGCGGAGGAGTCCATGAAGGAAATCCTCGGCGATATGTCGGTTGCATCCGGTGAGGAGGTCTGTGTCCTGATCAACGGCCTCGGGGCAACCTCCCAGGAAGAGCTCTATATCCTGACAGGGGATGTGGAGGATATTCTGAAGGAGAAAGGCATCAAGGTTTACCGTACATTTGTCGGCGAGTATGCGACCTCCATGGAGATGGCCGGTGCCTCGATTTCGATCTGCAAGGTTGCAGACGAGGAGATGAAGCAGTGGATTGACATGCCGGTTCATACGCCGTTCTACACGCAGGTATAACGATTAAACCGCAGGGCTGTCCAGCCAGCGGGTGTTGACTGGATGGACCTGTCAGACAAATAGGCCGGACAGAAAAAACGCCTGGCGGCAGGCGCAGGCAGACCGGCGGAGACGGGCGAAGACAAGGAGCTTGGAAATATGGACACAGTACGCGTGAGCGATCTCCCGGCGCTTTTTCAGGGAGTGGCAGATATTTTTGAGGAACAGAAGGATCATCTCTGTGAGATGGACGCAGCCATGGGCGACGGGGATCTCGGCCTGACCATGAGCAAGGGCTACGGGGCCCTTCCAGGCCTGATCAAGGATCAGATGCAGGAGTCCAGCGTTGCGAAGACGCTGATGAAGGCGGCCATGAAGATGCAGGGACTTGTCCCGTCGACAATGGGAACCCTGATGAGCACCGGCGTTATGTATGGCGGAAAAGCGGTCGGGGATAAGCCGGAGATGGACGTAAAGGATCTGGCTGCATTTCTGGAAGGCTTCGCGGCAGGGATCCAGAAGAGAGGAAAGTGCCAGCCTGGCGATCGGACAATCTATGATTCTGTCTCGAAGGCAGCTGAGGCAGGAAAGAAGGCACTGGAGGAGGGCGGCGGCATGAAGGCTGTCATGGATGCCGCAGTCGAGGGTGCCAAAGAGGGCGTGGAGGCGACCAAGGAGATGACGCCGAAGTATGGAAAGGCAGCCGTCTTCGCAGCCCGCGCAAAAGGTGTGGAAGACCAGGGTGCCGTTGCCGGCATGTACCTGATGGAAGGACTTGCAAGATATTTCAGCTGACAGGCACACCTGTTTCTTCAATCTTCATTTCCCAGAGAAAGCCCCTGCAACAACACGCTGCAGGAGCTTTCTCATTGCGACTGGGACTTATTCGACATCTTTCAGAGCGGAGAGGTCTTCCTCGCCGGTGCGGACCTTGACGACCTTCGCAACGTTGTAGACGAAGATCTTGCCATCGCCGATGCGGCCGGTGTAGAGGACTTTCTTGGCGGTTTCAATGACTTTGTCGACCGGGATCGATCCGACAACGACCTCTACCTTGACCTTCGGGATCAGGGTCGAGTCGACGACCGCACCACGATAGCGCTCGGACGAGCCGCGCTCAATGCCGCTGCTCATAACCTGGTACATGGTCATGCCGGTCACGCCGAGCTCGTTGAGGGCCTTCTTGAGGGCATCAAACTTCGCCAGACGGCAGATGATGCTGACCTTGTGGATACCGGTGTCAAGGGACGAGACGAGCGGTGCTTCGCGGGTAACCTTCACAGCGGCATTGATCTGTGCATCGCTTGCCTTTTCATAGTCATCCTCGCCAAGCTCTGTGTTGTCGTTCGGGTTGACATCCATATCGGTGACATCTGTGATGGCGAAGCCGGAGTAAGCGCTTGTCAGCCCATGCTCGTGGACATCAAGGCCGTCAATCTCGACCTGTGCCGGTACACGGAGCCCGATGGTTTTGTCGATGATCTTGAAGGCGATGAACATGACAATCAGCACATAGACGGCAACGGAAATGAAGCCGAGGAGCTGTACACCGAGCTGATGGAAGCCGCCGCCATAAAAGAGACCCTTGCCGACCCCGTCGTCGCCGGTGGAGAACAGGCCGACAGCGATGGTACCCCAGATGCCATTGACCATATGTACGGATACAGCACCGACCGGATCGTCGATCTTGGCGATGTTATCGAAGAATTCGACGCTCAGGACGACCAGAATGCCGGAGATGAGACCGATGAAGAAGGCTCCGAGCGGAGAGACACAGTCGCAGGGCGCTGTGATGGCAACAAGACCTGCAAGCGCTGCATTGAAGGTCATCGATACGTCAGGCTTGCCATAGCGGATCCAGGTGAAGATCATCGCGACCACAGTTGCGACAGCGGCAGCCAGGTTAGTGTTGACGAATACAAGAGAAGCAGTGACAGCGGCAGCATCGGAATCCATGGCAACGGTCGAGGCGCCGTTGAAACCGAACCAGCAGAACCAGAGGATGAAGACACCGAGCGCGGCCGCCGTCATGTTGTGACCGGGGATTGCCCTTGCCTTGCCGTTCTTGTCGTATTTGCCGATGCGGGGGCCCAGCATCCATGCGCCGAGGCAGGCGATGAGGCCGCCGACCATGTGGACGCAGGTGGAACCTGCAAAGTCATGGAAGCCGAGCGTCGAGAGCCAGCCACCGCCCCAGATCCAGTGGCCGCTGATCGGATAGACAATCAGCGAGATGACGGCAGAGTATACACAGTATGCCTTGAAGTTTGTGCGCTCAGCCATCGATCCGGAAACGATGGTCGCAGCGGTTGCGCAGAAGACGGTCTGGAAGATCACATATGCCCAGAGCGGCATGGTCTGCGGCACAACGCTGTTCTCGGCAGTGTAGCTTCCGAGGATCATCGGATCGAGGTGTCCGATGATGGCGCCGGTTCCGCCGAACATCAGACCGAAGCCGACGAGCCAGAAACAGGGTGTCCCGATACAGAAGTCCATCATGTTCTTCATCAGGATATTGCCGGTGTTCTTGGCTCTTGTGAGGCCGGCCTCGCAGAGGGCAAAGCCCGCCTGCATGAAGTAGACCAGGGCTGCGCCGACGAGCACCCATATTACGGTAGTCATACTGTATTCCATAAGTTCCCTCCTCCTTGTTCTTGTTCCTCCTGCAATGAAAAAAGCGCCGCAGCCTGCTGGAGAGCAGACCGACAGCGCCTTTGCTGGAGAAAAACAACAGGCGCCCCGCTTGTGCGGGACGCCTTCGTCTGATAGGGCTTATTTTATGGGGAAACAAAGAAGGTGTCAACCAAAAATTTCGTATGTCCGGCTGAAAAACAGTAAATACAGCAAAACAAACCAGGCGGTACTTTGACAAAAAGCAAAGAGCATAGATTAAAGAGCAAAAACAAAGAGTCAGAAACAAGCAAAGAGAAAAAAGCAAAGAGCAAAAAGCAAAAAGCAAAAAGCAATGATAAATACAGGACATCTGAAAGGGGCGAAAAGCAGTGAGGGATGCTGAGAGACGGAAAGGGTGTATACTGGGGAAAGCGCGTGAGCATGAAACAGATACCCGCTGAAAGATGACTCATGTGTCTTGAAGAAGTAGAAACAACAACCGCGCAGAGGCGAAGAAGAAAGGAAGAAAGGCAGGAGAAAAGATGACCTCAGATGAAAAAATAACCAGGAAGCTGCTGGCGTTTATCGGTCAGTGCCCGACAGCATTCCACACAGTCGACAGTATCCGGCAGATTCTGGAGAAGCACGGATACAGGGAGTGCCCTGAGGAGGAAAGCTGGGGCCTGGAGGCCGGCGGAAAATACTTTGTAACCCGCAATGATTCGTCCCTGATCGCGTTCCGGATTCCCGAGCGGAAAGACGGAAGGGAAGTGGCGGATTTTACCGGGTACATGATTGCAGCCTCGCACAGCGACAGTCCGGCATTTCGGATCAAGGCAAATCCGGAAATGAAGTCAGCCGGGGCTTACGTTCGTCTGAATGTGGAGCGGTACGGCGGTATGCTGATCGCACCGTGGTTTGACCGTCCGCTGTCCGTCGCAGGACGCATAATAATTAAGGAAGGAAATCATTTCCGGACGAAGCTTGTGAACATCGACCGCGATCTGGTCATGATCCCGAATGTCGCCATCCATATGAACCGCGAGGCCAACGACGGGATGCATTACAATGTTCAGACAGATGTGCTCCCGGTGCTGGGAGATGAGACAGCCGAAGGAGCATTTGCGGAGCTGATCGCGGAGGCAGCCGGGGTTCCGAAGGAACAGATTGCGGGGGATGACCTGTTTCTCTATGCCCGGGTGCCGGGGACGATCTGGGGTGCAAACAGAGAGTTCGTCTCGTCGGGGCACCTGGACGATCTGCAGTGTACCTATGGCGATCTGATGGGGTTTGTCGAGTCGGGAGAGAAGGCTGGCGGCGCCCCGGACGCAGCCGATGCTGCAACGATATCCGAAGATGTATCCGAAGATGCTTCTCAGGAATCAGGCTTCGCGATCCCTGTGCTGGCAGTCTTTGACAATGAGGAGGTCGGCAGCGGGACGAAGCAGGGAGCAGATTCCACATTCCTTCAAGACACGCTGGCACGGATCGGGCAGGAGCTCGGCCTGACAGAGGAGGACCAGAGAAGAAAGCTGGCATCGAGCTTCATGGTTTCTGCTGACAACGCTCATGCGGTGCACCCGAACGCGGAAGGCAAGGCAGACCCGGTCAACCGGCCGAGGATGAACCATGGCATCGTTATCAAGTACAGCGCCAACCAGAAGTACACGACAGACGCATATTCTGCGGCGCTGTTCCGCGCGATCGCGGAGACGGCAGGAGAAACCTGCCAGGATTTCACGAACCGGTCAGACATGGTGGGCGGATCCACACTTGGCAATATCTCGAATGCACATGTCTCCGTTAATACGGTTGACATCGGTCTGCCGCAGCTGGCCATGCACTCGCCGTATGAGACGGCAGGTGTCCATGACACGGGTGCCCTGATCCGCGTGATGAAGGTGTTCTTCTCCAGTGCGCTGAAGGCGGAGAGAAGAGGGCGTTTCAGCCTGATCTGATTTGTCAGTTTCCGGGCCAGCCTTGTAATCGTGCGGACTGTGGAAGCCCGCCAGCACCCGCTCCTGATGGCAGTTCTCAGATCCTCCCTTTGACGGTTTGGACTGTTTCTCAGGCAGATTTTTGAAAAATCCCGGGTTACAGAAGATTTTATGTCCGCTCTCTTTCAGGGGCTTGACATATGTGGTATATTAAATCGGTTCGCTGTCATGAGGAAAAACGGGAGGCTCATTTCCGGGGATTCGAGGCAGCAGCAGGAAGTCCTGCAGAATATAACAGCAGCGGATTGTGTCCGCCTGCGAGTCTGGTCAGAAGAGAGGTCGATATCTGTAATTATGAAAAACCATGCTGAAGTGACGTTGGAACTGATGGAACTGCTGGACAGAGACGGACGCCTGAAGCGTCTTGTCGAAAAGTCGATTGCGCTGGCGGAGAAGGAAAACCCGGATCACGGGACAAATCCGGTCCGCAGCCTTGACGAATTCTATGACTATATCGACTTTACCCTGACGGCGATGCCGTGGACCTTCCTGCCGGAAGAGCGCTACGAACGGTTTGTAACGAAGGTCGATCAGAGCTGCCTGTATATCTATTTCCTGCTCGACAGACCGCTGAAGGAGCTGGAGGGAGAGCTGGAATTCAGACCATCGGTTCAGTTTCTGGAACCCATCTATGTGTGGCTTCGCCACTATAACAATGCGCTCAAGCAGTTTCTCGATACCGAGGAATCCTGGAAGCCGGAGTATTACGAGATGCTCTACAAGGATCCGAGCTGGCATCTGGATCAGGGGTGGTTTGAGGATCCGTCCAACTGGCATACCTTCAACCAGTTCTTCTCAAGGAGACTGAAGAACGCAGATGAGTCCAGGCCGCTTGCAGGCGCGAAGGATGATTCGGTTGTCGCGGCTCCGGGTGACTCGCTTCCGCAGGGAACCTGGGAGATCGACGAAAAGGGACGTTTCTTCTCGCCGGATGTGACGGATGAGCATGGGGTTGTCATCAAGACATCGACTTTCTACAGTGTGGAGAAGCTGCTCGGGGAGGCAGGTGCGCCGTATGCGAAGCACTTCTACGGCGGAATGCTGACCCACACGTTCTTCAATTTTGACGATTATCACAGGGCGCACTGCCCGGTTTCCGGGACGGTCATCGCTACCTATGTGATTAAGAATCCGAATGCGGTCGGCGGCATCACGACCTGGGAGCCGGATCGTCAGATGTATGTTCTGGAGTCCTGCTTTGCGGGCTGGCAGGCATACGAGACCAGAGGCTGTGTGCTGATCGAGACAGACAAGTACGGTCTCGTTGCAGTCTTCACCGTCGGTCAGGGACAGGTGTCGAGTGTTCATTTTGCAGAGGGAGTCGTTCCCGGTGCGAAGATCAAGAAGGGCGACGAGCTCGGATACTTCCTGTTCGGCGGCTCGGACTGCGCGATGCTGTTCGAGAAGAAGGCAGGCTTCGAGCTGACCTGCCCGCCGGCACCGAGCGACGATACCTACGCCAATGGCTATGCGAAGGTACTCTGCCGTGCGCAGTATGGTGTGTTCCACGGAGAACAGGGCTGAAGAAGCATATGCAGGCAATCCGTCGGAACAAATCGTTTCGTTGAACGGATGCAAGGCCGACAATTGGATTTAACATATAGATCAATACGAAAAGAGAAAGGAGAGGGGCAGCGGTCCCTCTCCTTTCTCTTATTATCCGTATGTCCACCGCAGGACTTCGTTTGTCAATCATCCGCCGGATAAGCCCGGCCTGTTACCACTCGCCGGAAGCTCTGACGTTCGAATCAAACAGCCGGTTGAAGCCGAGCCAGCCGCCTGGCGCGGTGGAGGACTCATCGGTCTTCATGAGCTCCTTCATGGTCTCAAGGCGCGCGTCCGCATTGTCCGCGAGGTTGAGTGCCAGCGCCTCGGGAAGTGCCGGCTTTTTCGGACTCCCGTATTCCAGTTCTCCATGGTGGGCGAGGATGCAGTGCTGCAGTTCGCTCTGAAGGCGGTGCGGGAAGCCCTTGATTGTCCGGCAGCCGTAGCCGACCAGCTCGCTGCCCATCACGATATGCCCCAGAAGCTGACCGTCGTCGGTGTAGTCGTTCTCCGGAAAGGAAGAGATTTCCTTCAGCTTGCCGACATCGTGAAATGCGGCTGCCGTGATCAGCAGGTCATGGTTGAGGTACGGATACTGCGTGCAGAAAAATTCGCACATGGTGACAACTGACAAGGTGTGCTCAAGGAGTCCGCCGACAAAGCCGTGGTGGACAGACTTGGCGGCAGAGTGCTTCATGAAGGCAGCCTTGAAGTTCTCATCCCCGAAGTATTTGGCGATGAGCTGCTTCAGCCAGGGGTTCTTCACCCCATCGAGAGAAGCCATGAGCTTCTGATACATCTGTTCCGGATCCTTCTCACTGACAGGGAGATAATCCGAAGCCTTGTATTCGTTTGCAGATGCCGGGCGGGCACGCTTGATGTTCAGCTGCAGGCTGTTGTTGAAGCTGGTCACTTCCCCCGTGATATAGACATAGTCGAGCGGCTTGAAATCCTCGATGCCGGCAGCTCCCGGATCCCAGACCTTGCAGTCGATGGTTCCGGTTTTGTCCTGGAGCGTGACGTTCTCGTAGCTTTTCCCGTTCCGAGAGGTCGCGCACTGCCTGTGCTTGCAGAGATAGACATCGCCGATATGGTCGCCTTCCTGAAATGATTGAATGTATTTCATCCTGAAAACTTCTTTCTAAAATTCTTCCTTCTGTGCCACAATTCAAGTGATTATGCTGGAAATCTGCTGCAATGAAAACAACAGTCACATTATAGCATACCTTTGGCGCGCATTTCATAATGTGATAAAATCCATTTACGTAAAACAGTTGAAAGAGCCGGCGGAAGAGGACATGGGCAGTGGAGACAGGCTGTGCTGCCGTACTGCCATCCGGTGGCAGCGGAACGAGGAGCAAGATGAACGAAAAAGCGTTGAGAATTCTGGAATATCCGAAGATTAGAGAGATGCTGGTGGCCTGCGCGGGCTCTTTCCCGGGCAGACAGAAGTGCCAGGCGCTCCTGCCTTCACAGGATCTCCAAGAGGTGCAGCGGATGCAGACCGAGACGGCGGACGCCCTGCGCAGAATCTATGAAAAGGGTAGCGTGAGCTTTTCCGGTGTGAAGGACATGCGTGCAGACATTGCAAGACTTCAGATTGGCGGGAGCCTGAGTATCACAGAGTTGCTGGACATCGCAAAGCTTCTGGAGACCGCAGCCAGGGTGAAGTCCTGGGAGGACAAGCCATCCGAGAAGAAGCCGGAGCCGGCGGTTGTCGAGGACGGGGCGGCACACTGGACTAAGAACCGCCAGATGGCGGCAGAAGAAGCCGGAGCGGGAGCAGGCCGGAGAGAATCCGGGGAGGAGGCCGATCAGCCGGAGAAGGATTCACTGACGGAGCTGTTCTGCGATCTGGAGCCGGTGCCGTCGCTTGTGCGGGAGATCCGCCGCTGCATCTTGTCAGAGGACGAGATTGCAGACGATGCGTCCGTGAATCTTCGCAGGATCCGCCGTCAGATCAGCCTGTCGGAGGAGCGGATCCATTCTCAGCTGCAGCAGATGGTGAACGGACCCGCCCGCGCATTTCTGCAGGATGCGGTCATCACCCAGCGGGACGGCCGATACTGCCTCCCGGTCCGGTCGGAGTACCGCTCCCAGGTTCCGGGCATGATCCACGACCAGAGCGCATCCGGCCAGACGATTTTCGTCGAGCCGATGGCGGTCGTGAAGCTGAACAACGATATCCGGACACTCGAGGCGGAGGAGAAGAAGGAGATCGAGAAGATCCTTCAGGAGCTCAGCGAAAAGGCGGCGGAGCAGAGCGACGCTCTCATTTCCGATATTCAGATTTTGTCGGAGCTGGACTTCATCTTTGCGCGGGCTGTCCTTGCCAAGAAAATGAACGCCACGCAGCCGGATTTTAATGAACAGGGGATCGTGGACATTCGCCGGGCACGCCATCCGCTGATTGACCGCAGGCGGGTCGTTCCGGTCGACATCCGGCTGGGGGAAGACTTTGACCAGCTGGTGATCTCGGGACCGAACACCGGCGGAAAGACGGTCAGCCTGAAGACCATCGGGCTTCTGGAAATCATGGGGTTGTCCGGGCTCCATATCCCGGCGAAGGAGCATTCCAGGCTCTCAATGTTCACCGAGATCTATGCGGATATCGGAGATGAGCAGTCGATTGAGCAAAGCCTGTCGACGTTCTCAAGCCACATGACGAACATCGTCTCTTTCTGGGAGGCGGCAGACGAGAAAAGTCTTGTGCTCTTCGATGAGCTTGGCGCCGGGACAGACCCGGAGGAGGGGGCGGCGCTGGCCATTTCCATCCTGGCGCACCTGCACAGCCGGGGCATCCGGACGGTCGCGACGACGCACTACAGCGAGGTCAAGATCTATGCACTGTCCACAGATGGCGTGGAGAATGCCTGCTGCGAGTTCGATGTGGCGACACTGCGACCGACCTACCGGCTGCTGATCGGCGTGCCCGGGAAGAGCAATGCCTTCGCCATATCAAAGCGCCTAGGACTTCCGGACGAGATCATTGAGGATGCGAAGGGCCGGATAGCCGATGAGCAGGAGAGCTTCGAGAGCGTGATCTCCGACCTTGAGAGCCGCCGGGTCTCCATGGAGAAGGCGGAGAGCGCGATGACGAAGGACCAGGCGGAGATCCGACGGCTGAGACGTTCGCTGGAGGAGCAGGAGAAGAAGCTTGCGGAATCGAAGGATAAGATTCTGGAGAAGGCGAGACAGCAGGCTGCCGATCTGCTGCGGGACACGAAGCAGTATGCGGATGAGACCATCCGCGCGTTCAACAAGATGAGCGGCAACGCCATATCCGCCCGGGACATGGAGCGCAGGCGGACGGCCCTTCGCGGGAAAATGGACAAGATGGAGTCTTCCCGCAAAAAGGAGAAGGAGAAGACGCCGCACAAGGCAGTCGATGCGAGAAAGCTGCAGGTGGGCGACTCGGTGAAGGTCCTGTCGCTGAACCTGAAGGGCATCGTGCGATCACTCCCGGACAAATCGGGAAATATCGATGTGCAGATGGGCATTCTGCACTCGGTTGTCAATGTGAAGGATATCGAACTGCTCGATGAGGTATCGATCAAGGGACCGTCGTATGAGCATACAGCTACAGGGAAGGTACGAATCTCAAAGTCTGTGAGCGTCTCGCCGGAGATCAATCTTCTCGGCATGACGGTGGACGAGGCGGTCTCCGTCCTGGATAAGTACCTCGACGATGCCGCGATCGCTCACCTGGATGAGGTGCGGGTCGTCCACGGCAAGGGCACAGGGGCGCTGCGCGCCGGTGTGCAGAACTTCCTGCGAAAAAACAAGCATGTGCAGTCTTACCGGCTCGGCGAGTATGGAGAAGGAGACACAGGCGTGACGATTGTGAAACTGAAGTGAGCATCGGGTGGTGTGAACGCCTGTGATGTCATAAAACAATAATGAATGTCCGACAGGATGCATACTCCGGACAGGCGATATATAAAGCGGAGAGGTCTGAATATACACAAAATACACAAACAGTACATAATTATTCTTGACAGTGATCAGCCGATTTCATAGTATCACTATGTAGCGGTTTATAATTTTCCGGGAATATGGGGAAATTTTCAGGAGACAGAAAGAAGGCATCATGGGAAAGGCAGTTCGTCTCTCAGATATTGCAAAGAGGACAGGAGTCAGCACAGTAACCGTATCGAAGGCTCTTTCAGGGCAGAAGGGTGTCAGCGAGCGAAAGCGTGATGAGATCAGAAAGCTTGCGGCGGACATGGGTTACCAGAAGACAATGGTGGCTCCCGGCCAGAAGAAGAGCTATACGATCGGTGTGGTTGTGCCGGAGAATCTTTTCAGCGGAAGACAGTCCTATTACTGGGCATACTTCCAGGAACTCTCCAGAAAGGCAAGAGACAGAGGAAACCTTCCGGTTCTGGAGGTCGTCAGTGAGAAAGAACAGGATGGAAGCAGGGTTCCCGGATTGATTCAGGGCGGACAGGTACGAGGCGTCATATTTCTCGGATCGTTCCGTGAGAAGTACGGAAAGGCCATGGTAGATGCAACAAAGGTTCCGTATCTGTTTCTTGATGCGCCGGGAATCGGGGATGGCAAGGACAGCATCGTTACGGACAACCTCCGGATGGCGTATCAGCTGACCAACTATCTGTTTTCGATGGGACACAGGAAGATTGGGTTTATCGGAACGCGGACTCTGACAGATGCGGTTGATGACCGGTTTTTAGGATACATCAAGTCACTGATGGCACACGGCGTGCAGGTGAATCCGGCTTATGTTCTCGACGACCGCGATCCGAAGACCGGGGATTTCAACCCGGAGCGATATTTCAATATCGACAGAGAAGACATGCCGACGGCATATCTCTGCAGCACCGATACATCTGCCAGCTGCTTTGCGGCACGTCTTCAGCAGGATGGACTGACGGTTCCGAAGGATGTTTCTCTGGCCGGGTTTGAAGACTTTTTACCGGATCATCTTTCCGGCCTGCAGCTGACAAGCTGCAGAGTGAACCTGGAGGAAATCGCGGAGAAGGCTGTCACCACGCTTGTCCGAAAAATCGAGGGCACACTCTACACGCCAGGAACATTCGAGGTCAGTGGAACGCTTTCCTTCGGAAGCAGCGTCAAAAAAATCGGGAAAGCTGTATCTTTTGTGTAAAAAAAGCTTGCAATTATTCCCCGTCTGTGGCATAGTAAGAAGGTACTGATTTGCCGAAAGGGCGAGGAAGTCATAAGGAGACGTAGCTCAGCTGGGAGAGCAACTGCTTGACGTGTAGTAGGTCATAGGTTCGAGTCCTACCGTCTCCACGAAAAAGAGACCGTTGCGGCGGTCTCTTTTTTATTTCCTTTTTTATTTATATCCCCGGCATATTTTGAAACAGGGGCATTGTCTTTCCTTGGCCGGGCAGAGGTTTGTGATGCCGGACGCAGCAGCTGTTTTCAAAGAAGCGAAGTGACATATTTTTCGACATCCTCCATGCTCTGGGTCGGTTCAAAGCGTGCTGTGACTTTTCCCGTGCGATCTACGATGAATTTTGTGAAGTTCCATTTGATATCCGGATTGTTCTTGTAATCTTTGTCGATCTTCTTGAGCATTGTGCTCATCATCAGTGCCTTCGGACCCTTGCCGAAGCCCTGGAACGGCTGGCAGCTCTTGAGGTAGGTGTAGAGCGGAAGCGCATTCGGACCATTGACATCGGACTTGTGCATCTGATCAAATTGTGTATGGAGTGCACTTCATCATCTGAGCCGGGCGTCTGGTCTGCAAACTGATTGCAGGGGATGTCCAGAATCTCCAGACCCTGATCATGGTACTTTTCGTACATTTCCTCCAGTGGCTTGTAGTGCGGCGTAAATCCGCAGCCGGTTGCTGTGTTGACAATGATGAGAACCTTTCCTTCGAACTGCTTCAGCGAAACCTCGTTACCACTGCGGTCTGTAACGGTGTAATCATAGATGCTCATAACGTTCCCCTTTCTCTGCATTGCAGAAAAGCCATTAAAAAGTCTGTGAAATCAGTTGTCTTATAGTTGATATAAATTATATTGCGTAAAATCAATATAGCATAGATCATTCAGATTGGGAAGAGGGAATCATGAAAGAACAAAAAATTTTGAAGGTTTTTTGGACAAGTCCAGTCAAAACTCGATACTTGACATCTGAGAGCTTGCTATGTTATAAATAAAAAGTCGCCGTAAAGCCGTGAGGCTTGTTGGCGTGATAGGGGATTGGTCAAATGGTATGATAGGGGTCTCCAAAACCTTTGGCGGGAGTTCGATTCTCTCATCCCCTGCTTTTAGTGAAGCTGAAAGCCTTGTATTTTTCAAGGTTTTCAGCTTTTTGTTTTTGTTGTAAAAAGTCATCACCCCGGTCATTGCTGGGCGGTAACGTGAATGACAGCTTTAAATCTGGGCAGAAGAGCCACACGGATTAGATACTACAAGGAAGCTGTATGATTACAGCGACAAGCGTGAATACAATCTTATTCTGAACCATCTGAACCATATCAGCTCGTAAGAGCAGTTGCTTTCTTGAGTTTATATAAATTCATTTGTATAATTCAGGCAGAACAATCATTCTGGAGAATATATGGAGGTGGTAACAGTGATGTATCCATTTTTAACTTTGGATGATGGAACCGAGATTGTTCACTCGCAGATATTAGAACAAGGCAAAGTAAAGGTATATGTTGAAAAAGCGGATGCCAAAGATGGATTTCATCACGCGACCTGTTTCTTGCCTGAATATAGGTGGGAAGACGTCTTTGGATTTACGCAGGAGGATATTGCCAGATACCAGAGAATAATTGAAAATTCAGCTAATCTGATTATCGAATTTGCCAAAGATGGGGGATTTCAGAATGCCTCAGGTTTTTAAAATCGGATCGTATTGGGTGTATTTTTGGTCCAATGAAAATGATCCGCTTGAACCGGTACACGTTCACGTGGCAGAGGGCAGCCCGCAGCCAAATGCAACGAAGATATGGCTTACCCGAACAGGCAAGTGTCTTCTGGCAAACAACAATTCAGATATTCCGGCTAAGACTCTAAGGAATATCATGCGCATCATAGAGTCACAGCATCAGATTGTATTTCAAAAGTGGATTCAATATTTTGAACAAATTCAGTTTTACTGCTGATCGAGAAGGATGCTCTGTCGCAAGCTGCCGCTTGCCCCGGCCGATGTACCGCGGAGTGTTTTTCGCTGTCTGCTCCTCGCCTCCCGCATCTGTCCTTTCTATTCTGGCCGGGGTAAGTGTATGATGGAATTATCTGCAGCTGCCTGGCAGGACTCACAGCGATGTCAGCTCCAGGTTCGTACGGTGATGTGGATGCTTTATTCTCAAGGCTTCAGGGAAGCCAGATATTCTTCTGCCATGTGAACAGCCACAGCCCCGTCCGCTACTGCCGTCACGATCTGACGGACAGACTTGGTCCGGACATCTCCGACGGCAAAGACACCGGGGACGCTGGTCTGGGTATTCTCTCCGGCGATGATGTAGCCGCCCGGATCGAGCGCAAGCTGTCCCTTCACAAAGGATGTCGAGGGCTTCCGGCCAATGCTGACAAAGACGCCGTCACACGAGAGCGTACTAAGCGCACCGGTCTGGACATTTTTCAGACGGAGACCGGTCAGTTTTTCATTGTGCAGAAGCTCTGTGACCGTGCTGTTCCAGACAAAGTTCACATTTTCCGCCTTCATCAGCGGCTCATGGTAGACCTTTGTGGCGCGGAGCGTATCTCTGCGGTGGATCAGTGTGACTGTTCTGGCAATACGGCTCAGGAGAAGTGCGTCGGCAGCGGCCGTATTGCCCCCGCCGACAACCGCAACATCCTTGTCTTTATAGAACATGCCATCACATGACGCACAGTAAGCGAGTCCTTTTCCAACGAGCGCTTTTTCTCCTGGAAGTCCAAGTTCTCTGGGATCCGCGCCGGTTGCGATGACAACCGTCCGGGCATGGAATTCCCCATCCTCAGTCTGAATCACATATGGATTTCTAGTCAGATCCATTCCGGTCACATCCGCAAACTCGCTTTTGCTTCCGAATCGTTCCGCCTGTCTTTGCATCTTCTCGGCAAGTTCAAAGCCATCAACGCCTTCGTCAAAGCCGGGATAGTTATCAATCTGGGTTGTCAGTGCCATCTGGCCGCCGGCAGAGAGCTTCTCGAGTACGACGACATCCAGGCCGGCTCTGGCCGCATACAGGGCAGTCGTATAACCGGCGGGGCCCCCGCCGACCACCACCATATCATATAGATGCTTCTCACTCATGTTCCAGACCTCCTGTTATTTGGAAAGCGCTTCCTTGAGGAACCGGTCGATCGCAGCTTTTGAATCCGGAGCCACGATAGAGTCAACTGCCTTACCTCCCTTGTAGAGAATGAGCGTCGGGATAACCTCGACCTTCTCTGCCTCTGCAAGACCTGGCTCATCGTCGATATTCACTTTTGCAGCGACAAGTGTGTCAGCATACTCTTCTGCGATTTTGTCGAACGCAGGGGCGATTCTGCGGCAGTATCCGCACCAGGGCGCCCAGAAGTCCAGAAGAACGGGCTTCTCGTTGTTCAGTACTTCCTGCTGATAGGTATTCTGAGTGATATTGATAACAGACATCTGTGAATCCTCCTTCATATTGATGGAACCCGCCACTGGGAGCCGCTGGACGCGGCGCCTGCAGGCGGAGCCTGATGGTCTGACCGTTCCGGGAGGGACGGTTGACTGGGTTGTTTTCTGCTTTGTGAGGTTATTATAGCATCCGGGCAGGAGGAGTTCTGTGATGTTGTTACATATACAAAGAAAAAATGCCGTAATGTCGTCATGCTGGAAGGATTGACGTGTTCAGGTCAGAGCTTTCAAAACATAAAATACGCAAAAAATACGGCACATTCCAGAATACAACAGAAATAAAGTTTTTTGACAAGAAAATTATTTTGGCATTGACTCCGATTCTGCAAAACATTATGATGTGAACCATGTAATTTGTAGCTCGATGACAGGTTCATAATGACAACAAGGAATGGGAGGAGAGCTGAATGAAAAAGAGACTTCTGGCTGCTATGATGGTGCTGGGGATGACACTTGGCCTGACGCAGATGTCCGTGATGGCCGAGAGCACAGAACTGACGACGGAGGCAGCAGGGACAGAGGCAAATGCAAATGCTGAGGAAACGGAGAATCCGTTTACGGCCCAGGCTGTCGCAGGGCAGGAAAAGATCAAGGTTCTTCTGCTTCCAAAGTTTGAGATCGGAACCCTGGATGACGGAAAGGTAGGAGAGGGTGAACTTCTTTACAAGGAATACTGCGAAGGCGGAGAGGCTTATGATATTGCCGGAAGCCTCAGCGGCTCCAAGCTCTATGTCAAAGACGGCGTGGCGCTTTATGTCACTGGGATGGGTAAGGTGAATGCCGCGACCAGTCTGACTTCTATTCTGAATGATTCACGCTTTGACTTCTCTGATACCTATATCATCAGCGTTGGTTGCGCAGGCTCCGCAATCGAGTACGGAACGATGGGCGATGTATTTATCATTACTTCCGCAGTTGACTATGATCTCGGGCATAAGGCGGATATTCGTGAGATGACGAATTCTGACAGCGAGACGACCTGGTACCATGACGCAAGCTACGATGGCTCTGCATTCAAGCATTTGAACACAGCCCTCACAGATCAGGTCTATGAAGTGACCAAGGACGTCAAGCTGGAGACAACTGACCAGACCCGGAAGTTCATGAAGGATGAGTTTGATGACGCAGACTGGGCGGTCAGAGATCCGAAGGTCCTGAAAGGCACGACAGTCACCGGAGATAACTATTGGAAGGGAAAGTACGATCATGCCAATGCGATCCTGATTGCGAAGACCTATGATTGCCCGGATCCGTACGCAACGACCGAGATGGAGGATGTGGCGCTGGCAGATGTGGCTGACCGCTATGGACTCCTCGACCGTTTCCTGATTATCCGTGATTCCGTCAACACGGATGCCTTCATGAGCGGAAATACACCTGGAACCCTTTGGGGTGATGAAAAGGCGCCTACCGGAGACTCTGCGGAGACGTTCGATATCTTCCCGACCTCCATGGAGAACGGATACAAGGTCACAAAAGCTGCTGTCGATGCGATTCTCGGCGGAGAAGTCAAATAAATTTTGATTGTTAATTTGTTAATCTTGAGAAGGTAATTGGGTGTTGATTGCTTCGATCTGCTGAAGAATGTCGTCTGGGAGAGCGGCGATCAACGCTTCCTTTTCCTTCCGGGTAAGCTGCTTGATCTGATATTCACGGCGCATGGCATCCTCCTTTGTGGCACTGCACTCGAAGTAGGCTAGGGAAACCGGACGGTGGCTTCGGGTATACCGAGCGCCTTTTCCAGAACTGTGTGCTGCAAGCCGCTTCACGAGATCATTCGTCCATCCGGTGTACAGAGAACCACCGAAGCACCGGAGCATATAGGTATAAGCCATGATGGCATCACCTTTCATTACATGAGTAATTCACGCATGCATTCAGACATGCATGCAATTCCGGATCCAATACTAGCATAAGGTGCGAAACGGAGCTACGGAAAAGCGATGCTCGTCATCATTTTTTTCGTTTTACGCTCGTGTGTGAATGCTGTCAGTGTAGCTGTCAGCGAGTGAAAGATAGCGGATTACAGACAAAAAGCCGCCCCTGCTTTCCATTTGGAAATGATATGCTACCCCCAAGTAGGACAATGAAATATAAAACCTACTTGGGGGTATTTCTATGTCTAGGAAAAGCAAAATTGATCCGATAGAAAAAGTAAAGATCATTGAACGGCTACTGGCAGAAGA
>NZ_VULZ01000014.1 GCF_009696445.1 Porcincola intestinalis | reverse complement strand
GTTGCAGAAAGCACTCTACCTGGCAACTCTGGAAGCGACGAAAAAATGGACGATGCCGATCCGGAACTGGGGACAGGTGTACGGCGAATTATCGGTCATGTACGAAGACCGATTAGCCGATTAAGAATACCTGCGAACAAAATGAAAGGGCGGGATAATCCCCCGCCCGAAATTGACATGCCACAAATCATGTCGTATATAATAAGCAGCCGCCTGACAGCCTGAGAGCTACACTTCACTGGTCTGTCAGGCATAAATCTTATCACAGGAAATCCTATTTACAGAAATTTTTGCATACTCTCGCAAAAAATCAGAACTTTCTGTACATCCTGCAACTTGTTATACAATGTCTTGATCATCTTTTTTCTGCTGCTCCTCTATAAGCCTGTCGAACAATGCACTGATTTGAAAAGCCGCATCTTTAGCGATCTCCTCCGGTGCACGGTTCTCCATACCTACTTCAACTACAAACAATCTGTCTGATTCATCTGCTTTTCTTACTGCCATAATAAATTTCTCCTCGCATCACTGAATCTATCCAGATCCGCTGCCATGCTCGCGACCTCATCCAGAAGATTCATCCTACCATGTACCGATTATCTTATGAATCAGAAGATCGTTTCTTTGCCAAGCAGGAAATCCAGTACATTGATATGACGAATGCCGTTTTCATCCGTAAATGACGCCGGAATATCCCGACGCATAACGATTTTCTCAAAGAAATCATTCGTTAGTCGCAGAGAGTCCAGTTCACTGGTTGTCTTTTCTGTATGAGACATTTCATAGGCGGATTGGATATATACCTTTTTGTCTCCTTGATTGACAACAAAATCAATTTCCTTTTGCACCTTCTGATCTTTTCGCCTGTCGAGGACGACGCCAACATCAACGGAATATCCCTGTATAATCAGTTCATTGTACAGGATGTTTTCCATGATATGACCAGGATCAAATTGCCGGAAATTGACTCGCGCATTACGGAGTCCGATATCTGTGTAATAATATTTGTTCGGATACTGGAAATATCGTTTTCCCTTGATATCCCAGCGTTTTGCTTCGCTGATCAGAAAGGCATTCTTCAGGTATTCCAGGTAACTTGAAACAGTTTTTGGGTTGACATTCGCCTTTTTTGTACTGTTCAGTGTGTTTGCAATATTTGTGGGATTTGTCAGCGAGCTGACAGATGACGCAAGAAAGTCCAGGATATCAGAAAGTACATCAGGGCGTTCAATTCCCTCACGCTCAATGATATCCTTGATATATACCTCATTAAAAAGCTGTGCTAAATAGTCTTTTCGCTGTCGGTCTTCCTTCAGATTCAGAAGGTATGGCATTCCGCCATAAAGCATATAGCGGTCAAATGCATCTCTTTTATCTCCGCCTGCAGCTTCAAAGAGCTCCCGGAAAGAAAGAGGATATACATGGACCTGCGAAGAACGGCCGCGAAATTCTGTCACGATGTCGCTTGACAGCATTCTGGAATTGCTTCCTGTGACATACACATCAAGATTTTTGTATCCTCGCAGCTCATTCAGCATATCATAGATTGTTACCTTTTCGCCGGGCAGATCCGGATCGGGAATGGAAACAGACAGTTGAATTTCATCGATAAAGAGATAGTACTGTTGTGCGCTGTTTTGTATCTTTGCCTCGACCATACTGCTGAGAGCAATCGGGCTGCGGAATTTTACATCTTTGCGTTTATCAAGTTCGATTGTAATGATGTTCTCGGCGCTCGTCCCCTGTGACAGCAGATAGTCACGAAACAGTTCGAATAAAAGAACGGACTTTCCGCACCGCCGGATCCCGGTAATAACTTTGATCTGACCATCCCACATATAGGAAACAAGTTGGTGAAGATAAAGATCACGTTGTATCATCGGCACCTCCTGATATTACGCACTTAGGACGTAATCGTCTTAAGATCGTAATAAAAGTATAACCCATTGAGTCCTGCGGTTCAACATAAAATTACGTATTTGGGACGTAAGCGGCATAAGATAGTAATCAAATATAACACCAGGGCGATCGAAGCCGACAGATATTGAACATTCGTTTATCTTAAGTAAGCGCTCAATGTTAATTGAGCGCTTACGATTTACATCATTGTCACGTATTTTCCGCAGGAAAATTGTCGTAATGATTATATGAGGCATTCTTACCGTCTGTTATGATTTACAATTTCTTGGCAAGCTCCATCATCTGCGCGGACAGTTCAAGAAGGATCACACGGACGGAATCCCTGTCAAGCTCCCGCCCCAGAAGCAGATAGTCAGTACTGACATGAAAGTAGAGGGCAATCTCAACCAGAAGCTCCAGAGATGGTTTTCCCTGTCCGCGTTCTTTTTCAATTGAAATGGCCGTGGTTTCTCCAAAGTAAAAAGGACGCATGAAAAAACTTTCGTTTTTTCACGCGCCCTTTGATCATCCCTTGATCCTTTCATCATTTGATTGTCTGGATGGATGCTGCCACATAAGAGTACAGCTTTTTCATCTGAGAATCATTGATCGGACGGCAGATTACCCGCAGGAAGCCTGCATCGCCGGCACCGATCAGTACGCACATGGAATTGCTTTCTTCCGTTCCATACACAAGTGTGTCAAACTCATTGATCTTTGTCGGGAAGATCACAATTCCCGGAACCTGCTGCTCAATAAATACCTTGACATCATCAAGCGTCTTGCAGTCACCTACAGGGCCAAGTACCAGTTCGATTTTCTGATCTTTCTCGGCATTCTCAAATACCAGTCTGGTATCCTCCGCCAGCTCTTCCTCGGTAGGCTGTCTCTTTTCCAGGCCTTCCGGGACAACCATCTGCATGCCGAACGCATCTATATCATAAACCGTGCCGGAAAATCCCTCAGCGAGAAACATCTGCTGCATATTATCGTCCCACTTGAATTCTTCAAGTGCTGTACCGGATGTTCCTTCGGTTGCTGCTTCGGTCTGGGGTTCTGCTGCGTGAGCACACATCACTGTCGCCGCGCTTAATACACACATCATTGCTGCTAAAAATCCTTTTTTCATTTTCTATTTTTCTCCTTATATATTCTTGATATTGCTGCGTATTTATGTTGCAAAGTCTGTTTCATATTGCCTGCAACATAAATCTATACCTTCATAAAAAGGAAAATCCGCTCGAAAATGATATTTCGATAAGAGCAGCAGACTACCTCTGTCACACTTACTCCATTGAGATGCGTTCGCTGGTGGTGGATTCGCGGATGATCAGTTCGGTCGGCAGTTTTACACGTTTGATCTCGGAATGCGGATCTGCTATTTTTTCGACCAGCAGTTCACAGGCCAGGTAGCCGAGCTGGTAACGAGGCTGTTTGATGGTAGTGATTGAAGGGGTAGCCAGTTGGGAAATCTCCGTATTGTCGAACCCGATGACCAGGATATCTGAGGGTACCCTGAGATTGCAGTACTGAGCGGCTTTGATCGCTGCGGCTGCCAGGCTGTCCGAGACTGCAAAAAAGCAGTCGGGCGGATTAGGAGAGGAGAGAACCTGGACGATCGAGGTGAAGGCGAGGTCATGATTGAGCTCGGGAAGCTGGATGATCCAGGAGGCAGGCACCTCTATGTTTGCCGAATCCATGACAGACTGATAGGCTGCCAGACGGTTCTGGGCATAGCGGAATTCTAGCGGTCCGTTCACAAGGCTGATCTTCTTTCGGCCCATGGAGAGAAGATAATTGATTGCTGTTTCTGTTGCGGTATAGTCGTTGATTCCGACATAGGAAGCGGACGGGTTGTCATAATATTCACAGCACTGCACTACCGGAAGATGGGAAGTAAGGATGCTCAGGGTTGAATAGGAAAAGCTGTTGAGTACAATCAGTCCGATCGCCTTCAGGTGATCTGTAAGTCTTATGAAAGCGTCCACATTTTTCTCATTGATATCAATGGAAGTAAAGACCACCGAAAGCGAATGCATCTCGGCCGAGGCATGAATTCCGTCTATGATCTTTGAATAGAAGGGATTGGACATGGTAGGGATGTTGACAATGATGATATTGCTTTCTTCCATTACCTTATGATAGAAAAGCTGAGCTGTTCCTTCCTCCGGGACAGTCATTCCCGGCTCCGGGATTTCCGTCACCCTATTCTCATATTTATATCCCAGTTTTTCAACGGCTTGGAGAATGGTATTCCTTGTCTTCGGGCGGACCGCACATTTATTGTTCAATACTCTTGAGACGGTGGCAATAGAAACCTTTGCTTCATTGGCTACGTCACGGATCGTTACTTTTCTGCTCATGGTTCCCTCCTTCCTTTCAATGTAATTGAATCATATTTTCATAAACAAATACAAGCAAAAAACGAAACAAATGTAACAGATGCGATATGTTACATTTGTTTCACTTCCTCGCATTGCAATATTCATAATTAATCGCCATTTGTTTGGATAATATTGCCAAAATAGATGTAAATATCTCAAACGCATTGACAATTACACAGATTTTGGATAAATTTTTGTTACAGGGAAATGTAAACAAAGCAACAAAACAATGTAAATGATGTAACAAAAGAGGAGGGAGATAATGAACATCAAGATTTCCTACAATACTCTGGTCTATGCAGGCGAGGATATTGCTGACGGGATCCGCCGCCTTGCCCGGTTCGGTTATGACGGCGTCGATTTTGTCGGTGAGCCGAATAATTATGATACGGGTGAGATCCGCCGCCTGCTGAAGGAAAACAACATCGAGGCGAGTTCGATCTGCGGGATATTCACCCGTGAACGGGATTTTGTTTCAAGTGATCCGAAAATCCGCCGTCAGGCAGTGGATTACATGAAATCCTGCGTAGACTTTGCTGCCGCCATCGGTGCGAAATCCATCAGTACACAGGTGACTGCCAACATGAAGATCGATGCGGAATCCTCTCCCGAGCAGGAATGGCAGTGGGCGGTGGAAGGCCTGAAGGAAGCCGGCGCGTATGCGCGGGAGAAGAACATCCGCCTTACGCTTGAAGCGTGGAACCGATATGAGACTTACCTGATCACAAAGGTCGAACATGCATTGAAGATGGTGAATGATGTTGATCTGGATAATGTCGGGGTGATGGGCGACACTTTCCATATGAATATCGAAGAGACCAATATGGGTGATGCCCTGCGCAATGTCGGGAAAAAACTGTATTACCTTCATATCGCCGACAGCAACCGCGCGGCACCCGGCCGCGGACACATTGATTTTGAAGAGATCGCCCAGGCACTTCGCGACATCGATTATGACGGATGGATCGCCATGGAACTTCTTCCGGCCGCGGCCAATCCCTTCAGCGGGATCGTACAGGAAGAATTCTATGACCAGTACTCACAGGAGTCTGTCGAGTATCTTAGAAAACTGTTTTCATAAGAAACATACAGTGAAGATCCTTTTTCCTTCACTGGCTGGCAGATAACCAAACATATCATCAAAGGAGGAACGAAAATGAAAAAGAGAATGATGACAGTGATCGTTACAGCTTGTGCAGTTCTTGGAATGACAGTAGCTGTTTCGGCTGAAGAAGCTTCTTATTCCATTGCCGCTTCCCATGGGTACGGCGCGGTTCAGCACTGGGAGATCAAGACAGTCGGCATGCAGGATGCAGCCGAAGAATTCGGCGCGGAATTCACATACAAGTATGCTGACGGCGACCTTCAGCAGGAAGTAGATGACATTGAGAACTTCGTAGAGATGGGCGTCGATTATATCATCGTAGGTCCCTGCAATTCCGAAGGTATTGTTCCGGTCATCGAAGAAGCGCAGAGCAAGGGCGTTGCGATCGGTACCTGCGATATCGGGATCGAAGGCGTTGATGTGGCTTCTTTCGTCAGTTCCGATAACTATGGCATCGGCCAGATCGCAGCTGATTTCATTGGCGAGCAGATGGGCGGCGAAGGACAGATTGCTATCCTGACCTGGCCGGCAGCATCCGCCACAGCTGACAGAGCAGCCGGTTTCATGGACAAGCTTAAAGAGTCCTGGCCGAACATCGAGATCGTTGCCGAGCAGGACTGCAACGCCGACCGCAGCGCTTCTCTTTCTGCGGCTGAGAGCATCATCCAGGCCAATCCGGACATTCAGTTCATTTGGGGTGCCAATGCTGAAATGGCTCTGGGCGCTTATTCCGCCACACAGTCCCTGAACCGCACGGATATCAAGGTTGTTGCCGTCGATACCGACAGCGAAGTAATGGAAGCTGTTGCGAACGGTACCAACCTGGTGGCGACCGTCTCTCAGGATCCCTATACCATGGGCTACAAGGCTGTTGAGAATGCCATCAAATACCTGAACGGTGAGGAAGTGGAAGACGCCTTCATTGAGTGCGAACTGGTGACCGCTGAGAACTGCGCAGACATCGTCGCAAGAGATAACGCTTATCTGGAGAAATAAATAAAATGGGCAGGACAATTTTGAGAGCGGAAGGGATCTCCAAATCCTTTTCAAAAGTCCAGGTGCTGAAAAACGTTGATTTTGAACTGGAGGCAGCAGAGACGCATATCCTGATGGGAGAAAACGGAGCGGGCAAGTCGACTCTGATGAAGATCCTGACGGGTGTTTACCGCAAGAGCTCAGGAAAGATCTTCCTGGAAAACGAAAACGGAGATCTTGAAGAAACCGATTTCCATAACCCGAAAGCTGCGCTGGAGAAGGGGATCAGTATGGTCTTTCAGGAATTCAACCTGATGGACAATATGAGCATTGCTGAAAATATCTCCATGGGCTTTGCGCCGGCAAAGCACGGAGTAATCGACTGGAAGGCCATGAATGAGGAAGCTGTGGGCTGGATGAAAATGGTAGATCTGAATCTTCCGCCTACCACGATCGTAGGAAAATTGTCTACTGCCCAGAAGCAGTGTGTGGAGATCGCGAAATGTCTCTCTCACAATGCCAGGATCATCATTCTGGATGAACCGACTTCCAGTCTATCAGAGAAAGAGGTGCGCACCCTCTTTTCTCTGATTGACAAACTGAAAAAAGAGGGAATCAGCTTCATCTATATTTCCCACCGCATGGAGGAGATCTTCGAGATCGGAGACCGGGTAACGGTCTTCCGGGACGGAGAACAGGTCGGTGTGCGCAATATCAGTGAAACAACGGAAAACGAGCTGATCCGGCTAATGATCGGAAGAGAATTTAAAGACAAGTATTCCGATTATGACGAAACAAAAGAGCGGCAGGTAGCTATCGAAGCAGAAGGGATCATCACCTCGAAATTTGATACACCGATCGATTTTAAAGCCTGGAGCGGTGAGATTGTCGGTATCTTCGGACTGATCGGGGCCGGTCGCACAGAGCTGGCCCGCGTCCTGTTCGGAATCGATCAAAGCCCCTGCGGCGTGCTGAAGAAGGACGGTAAGATCCTTAAGCTTCGTTCCGCTTCTGACGCGATCAGCAACCGAATCGGTATGGTTCCGGAAGATCGGAAAGAACTGGGCTTAATCGTGAAACAGGATATCCAGAGCAACCTGACTATCGTCAAGCTGCGGGATTTGCCCAAGATCCTTACTTCGACGAAGAAAGAGACCCAGATCACAGAGCATTATATTGATGCCCTGTCGATCGCATGCGCCGGCAGGAAACAGCTGGTGGAAAGACTGAGCGGAGGTAATCAGCAGAAGGTGGTCATCTCCAAATGGCTCTCCCTGAAACTGGATGTCCTGATCTTGGACGAACCTACCAGAGGCGTGGATGTCAAAGCCAAGGCGGAGATCTATGAGATCATCCGGGAGCTGGCGGATCAGGGCATGTGCGTCATCATGATCTCCTCCGATCTCCCGGAAATACTTCGCGTAAGCCACCGGGTGGTCGTGATGCACGACGGAAAGATCACACTGGACGGTCTGACAAGAAACTATGATCAGGAAAAGATCATGCATGCCGCCATTAGCTGAGGGATAAAAAATGAATAACAAAAAGGCAATAAATAAATCTGAAAGCGCGGGGAAATTTGAACTGGTCAGGCAGCTGACGCTGGCAGGACTGCTGGTGCTGGAAGTGATCATCTTTTCGATCATGTCCAAGACCTTCCTGACCACCTCCAATATAATCAATGTCCTGCGTCAGGTCTCCATTACCGGAATCTCTTCAGTCGGCATGTTTATGATCATCCTTCTGGGAGACATCGATCTTTCCGTAGGTTCCATGTACGCGTTTATCGGCGTTCTGTGCGCCATGATCTTCAAGTCTACCGGCACCACTGTCCTGACGGTGCTTGCCGCGCTGGTTTTGGGCATGGTCATTGGTCTGTTTAACGGTGTGATCACGGCGAGGTTCCGCATTCCTGCCTTCATCACAACGCTGGCGACCATGAGCATGTGCCGGGGATTTGCTTACATACTGACAGGTGGTTCGCCCATCGGCGTGACCAGCCCGAAATTTACGATCCTCGGAACCGGGTATATTTTCAACACCATTCCGCTGCCGGTCATCTTCATGATCATTGTGCTCCTTTGCGGATCTTTCCTGGTAAGGAAAACGCGGTTCGGACGCTACATCTACTCCTGCGGCGGCAACGCCCAGGCTGCCCAGTGGTCCGGTATTAATGTGGATATGGTCAAGATCGTGGTGTATCTGATCGCGGGCCTGCTCAACGGGTTCGCCGCGATCATCCTGGCCGGAAGACTGGGCGGCGGACTTCCTGCCACCGGTGAAGGTTCCGAGATGGATGTAATCACGGCTGTCGTTCTGGGCGGAACGAGCATGTCAGGCGGAAAAGGAAAACTCTGGGGTGTGATGCTGGGCGTACTGATCATCGGCGTGCTGACAAACGGCCTGACCATGATCAACGTTTCAACATACTGGCAGAAGGTAATCAAAGGCCTGATCATCCTTGTTGCTGTCATCATGGATAACCAGAGCACGAAGAGTGCCTGAAATAAATGACCTGCAGGGCTTAATTTGAGAAAGGAGAAAGCGGTATTGTCAGATACCGCTGATATAAATAATGAAAGCAGTTGTTTTTAAAGATCTTGCAACCTGGGCATTTGAGGAAAGACCTGTGCCTGAGGTCAAAAAAGCAGACGATGTTCTTGTTGAAGTCGAAGCCGCGAGCATCTGCGGCACCGATGTCCATGTTCTCGGAGACCCGCCCGGATTTATCGGGACCAAGGGGATCATTCTCGGACATGAGTGTGTCGGCACCGTGAAGCAGGTGGGAACCGGCGTTGAAGGCTTTAAGGCCGGAGACCGTGTCGTACTGGTTCCCAACCTTCCCTGCGGTTATTGTGAGAGCTGCCGCAGAGGCAAGGCCAATATGTGCAATAATGAACGCGTGATGGGCGTTACCTGCGACGGCGTGTTCGCCAGATATTTCGTGGCTCCGGAAGTTGCCCTGACAAAGATCCCGGATGATATGCCCAGGAATCTGGCAGTGTTCGCTGAGCCTGTCAAGTGCGTTATGGGCGCCATGGACTGGGTCCGGGTCCTTCCCGGAGAATCTGTCCTTATCCTGGGCGGCGGCCCGATCGGCCTGTATTTTACGATGTTGATGAAGGCTAATGGTGCCGGCAAGGTGATCGTATCCGAACCCTCCAAGTATCGCGCTGAATATGCCCGTGCCTGCGGAGCCGACCTGGTCGTGAACCCCATTGAAGAAAATCTTCATGAAGTGGTGCTGCGCGAGACAGACGGCAATGGTGTGGACATTGCTGCTGATGCAGTTGGTGTTCTGATCAAAGACGCGATCGAGTGTACCTGCAAGGGCGGAAGGGTCGTGCTGATGGGGCAGAACGGTGCCGTCAACGAGACGATCTGCCAGAACGACATCGTCTCCAAAGGCCTGAGCATCTTCGGCAATTACATCGGAAACTACATTATGTCCAGAACCGTCAAGATGCTGGAAGCCGGCGTAATCCCGGTTGAAAAGATCATTACTCACCAGCTGCCTCTTTCCCGGTTTGAGGAAGGTCTTGAGGCGATGAGGAACGGGACCGGACTGGAAGTGATCCTGTATCCCGACGAAGAGTGACAGGGGCCAAGAACCCGGAGAGGAGGCAAACTGGTGTATCGATACAGTATGACTCAATGGATTGTTGGAAACGAAGATATCGAATACAGTTTTCAACGACTGAAAAAATACGGGTATGACGGCATTGAATTTGCCGCCGAACCCTATATGACAGATCAGGACAGGATGGTGTCTCTCCTGGAAAAATACGGCCTGATATGTACCTCACTGTGCGGCATCTTTCCGGAAGAGCGTGATCTGACGGCCAAAGATCCCGCTGCGGCGGAAGCGGCGATCCGGTATGTCAAAGACAGCGTGGATTTTGCCACAAAAGTCGGTGCTCCTTACATCATCATCGTGCCCTCTCCGGTGGGAAGGACCGAGCCGCCCGCAGGGCGTACTTATGAGGAGTGCTGGGATAATGCCGTCAGGAACATCCGGACCGCTGCGGACTATGCCGCGTCCCAAAATGTACGGCTGGCTGTGGAAGCGATCAACCGGTATGAGACCTATCTGGCAAACACGCTCACAAAAGCGTACCGCCTGGTAAAGGAGATCAACCATCCCGCTGTCGGGATCATGGCGGATATGTTCCACATGAGCCTGGAGGAAAACAACATCGGAACCAGTCTCCGAATGATCGCCGACGAACTGATGCATGTCCATATCGCGGATAATACCCGTGAGGCGGCCGGCCTGGGCAATACCGATTTCAAGGAGATGTTATATGTGCTCAGGGATATCGGTTATCAGGGCCCGCTGACTATGGAATTCATGCCGAGGCTTGCCAATCCCTACGCCTCGGGCGAGATGGAGACGAAGTCAAAGCTGATGGACAGGTACGCGGAGCAGTCGATCCGGTATATGAAATGCCTTGAGGCCAGTTTAAGCAGCTGAGTTTCACAAGAGGAGGATGTAGATCATCATGAAAAAGATAAATGTCGGTGTGATCGGCTGCGGTAAGATCGCACAAACCAGACATCTCCCCGAATATGCCGCGAATGAACTTTGCGACGTTGCGGCCGTCTATGACCTCAATCATGAGAGAGCCGTTCAGATCGCGCAGCAGTACCAGGCAAAAGCATTTGATTCAATAGAAGATCTTCTGGCTGTTCCCACCCTCGACGCCGTCAGTGTATGCGCAGCTAATCATGCGCATGCCCAGATCACGATTCAGGCGCTGAAGGCAGGAAAGCATGTCCTGTGCGAGAAACCGATGGCTGTGACTCCTGAAGATTGTGAGGCCATGGTAAAGGCAGCAGAAGAGTCAGGAAAATATCTGATGATCGGACACAACCAGCGCCTGGCGAAAGCACATGTCAAAGCCAGGGAACTGGTCAGGTCCGGAGCGATCGGGAAAGTCCTTACCTTCCGTACGACTTTCGGTCACGGCGGGCCAGAAACCTGGAGCATTGATCCCGGAAAGAACAGCTGGTTCTTTGATAAAAAGAGGGCGGCCATGGGTGCCATGGCGGACCTGGGTGTTCACAAGACCGACCTGATCCAGTTTCTCACAGATTCGCGCGTGACCGAGACCAGAGCGATCGTCACGACTCTGGATAAAAGAGATGCTTCCGGGAACCTGATCGGCGTCGATGACAATGCGATCTGCATCTATACGCTGGAAAACGGCATTATCGGTACGATGACCGCCAGCTGGACCTATTATGCCGGAGAGGACAACTCCACTGTGCTGTACGGAACGGAAGGCATGATGAAGATTTATGCGGACCCGCAATTCTCCATCGAAATATGCACGCGGTCCGGAGAGAAGGTCTATTATGACATAGACCGGATCCAGACCAACGATAACCAGACAAGCTCCGGTGTGATTGATGCCTTTATCAGCGCCATTGCCTTAGGAGAAGAACCTGCTATCAGCGGGAAGAGTGCTCTTTATGCGATGAGGGCCGTGTTCGCGAGCATCGAATCGGCCGAAAAGAATCAGTGCATCCGTATTCAGCAGGACTAATCGCCGAAGAACCAGGATGCGTACGGGGGTTTTATGAAACTAGGATTAGTAAGCGCAATCTGCGATACAATGAATTATGAAGAGATGATTGATCTTGTGTCAGAAGCCGGGCTGGAATGCGTGGAAGTGGCCTGCTGGCCAGCGGGCAAGGCACAAAGGCGCTATGCGGGTGTCAGTCACATCGACGTGGACAGGGTGATGGAGGATGATGATTACTGCGACCATCTTCTTGATTATGCCGCCGGAAAAGGCGTTGTCATTTCCTCGCTGGCGTATTATCCCAATACCATGGATCCGGATCCGGAAAAGAGAGCGGCTGCAGCCGCGCATCTCAGGAAACTGATCCTGGCATCTGCCAGGCTCGGCATCGGTATGGTTACCACCTTTATCGGCCGTGACCAGTATAAAACGATCGAGGAGAACCTTGAAATGCTCCAAGAAGTCTGGGCTCCTCTTGTGGACTTTGCCGTGGAGAACAAAGTGAAGATCGGGATCGAAAACTGTCCGATGCTCTTTGGCCCGGACCAGTGGCCCGGCGGTCAGAACCTCATGACAACACCGGCTCTGTGGAGGAAGGTCTTTGAGATCCTTGACAGTCCGAATATCGGGATCAACTATGATCCGTCCCATTTTGTCTGGCAGATGGTCGATTATATAAAGCCGATCTATGAATTCAAAGACAGGATCTTCCATGTTCATTTCAAGGACATCAAACTGTACCGTGACAGATTGTCAGAAAAAGGCACCATGGCTTATCCGCTCGACTATATGAGCCCTAAGATCCCGGGACATGGCGATGTAGACTGGGGCAAATATGTATCCGCCATGACAGACATCGGATTTGACGGATATGCCTGCATAGAAGTGGAAGACAGAGCCTTCGAGGGGTCGGAAGAGAAAGTGAGGAACGCTGTCTTTCTCAGCGCGAAGTATCTGAGGAACTTTGTACTGTAGACGTGACAGGGGACGGTCCTGTGTCACACTTCAGCAAACAGACTATTTTCTCCTTTCGTTTTAGTGGCTCCTGTTGGTCTCTTTGCAATCCTACGTTGACCTGAAATGTATCAAAAGTAAGGCTTAACAAGAGAAAAAATGATTATTCTGATTATCTCAATAATGACGAACGTCAGTTTAACGATAAAGGAGGAATGAAACCATGGCAAAAGTCTTTGGTTACTGTCGTATCAGCAGGAAGACACAGAAAATAGACAGACAGATACGAAACATCAAATATTAAACGGCTTGTTCAATTCAACGCTTTAGCTGATTTTGGAAAAATAAGGGGCTGTGAAAAAAGCATAGCCTGAAAAGAAAGGTCGATTGAAAATCGAAGTTCTACATGAAAAGTTAAATTCTACATGCACAACTAACTTCTATTTTAAAGGCTTGCAGGGACTCCAGATGGCTGTATAATGACCTCATGAGGGCTCGTTCTGAAGGCTTAGGCTTAAAAATGCGTATACGGAACAAGGCATCTGGGCAGTTTTTGAAAAACTAACTTCCACATGCCGGGATACTGAAGTATTTCAGATTTGGTGCCGTCCGCAGTTTCAATCGTTTAATTGTTTATTTCAGAAGCGTAGGCGTGAGGTTGATCTCATTGCAGGGGATTTCTCTCAGATCGAGCGCTTCAAATATCTCCTTCGGTAAAAGGAGACTGGCGAGCTTGATTGGTGACTGGCCATTCAGGCTCGCCCTTTTTGTTGAATTGATGTGCCAGCAAAGCTTTCTGATGTCATAGCAGGTCAGACTGTCAAAAGAACTCTTCTTGAGAAGCACTTTGCGGATGCATTCATGATTCCTTTCGCAGTACGCTTTCTGATTCGAGCACATTGGATCGCAGTAGTAAATGCTGGTCCGCATTTCAGACTGAATCCCTGTCTCAAGGGAATCAGGGTCGGAAAATTCAGACCCTCGATCGGTCAGGATTACAGGAAAAGCCTGCTGAAATCCAATAGGTGTCAGTTTGTCCTCTATCCTGTCAAACACAGTCTTTACGCTGAGCGCTGTTTTGTCCGGCATAAGAAAAAGAAGTTGAAGTTTATACGGTCGGAAGAAAAGTGTAAGGATGACCTTTTTAGATCCTTCGCAACCGACAACTGTGTCCATCTCAACGGTTTTTGCTGCTCTTTCCGGATCATTCCGGACGAGCTCCAGAAAGTCATTGTAGGTGCGGCCGTTAAAGATCCCGGAATCTTTTACCGGATAGTCTTTTTTCTTCACACGGGGCTTGTAAACGACCTTCTTAGGGAGATCAAGATTTTTGACGGACAGGAGGCCCTGATCGACATAGTTATAGATTGTTCGTGATGAGACTTTGAGCCCCGGATTATTTCTGATGATCGTTTGCGGTGAGTCGCCTTTTTTGATTCTTGGAGTAACGATCTGGTCGAGCAGCGCGAGACGTTCTGCCGTCATATCAATCCCGGTACGCGTATCCCTGAGTCTGTCCTCGTAGCTGGACTGTGCAGCTGTGGCTTTATATTTGAACCTGAAGCAGTCACACCTGTTGAATTTGGAGCAGCTATTGCGGACAAAAGGTGCCTTTTCGGTTGCTGGACAGATATGGTCAAATTTTACAAAATCCGGGCAAATCCGGCGGCGATCGTGTATCCTGCATCTGTAGCACAGAGATGCCTTACATTTGGCCCTGTTATGGCATAGGTTCGTTTTTTTACACAAACGTGCGTATTTACAGAGGTTTCCGAAGGAATTGGTATAAAAACAACGACCGTAAGCTGTACGATTGAGTTTTACCTCTTTGGCAAGCGTTGATGGATCCTTGTGGAGTTCTTTCGCGATGGCACGGAAAGACTTTTTCTGATCCAGGCCTGCCTGGAGGGCAGAACGGTCATCCAGGGTAAAGTGTTTTCCATTTCCTATGATCTCTTTGCTTATGGTTCCTTCCTTTCCAACTGCGGATGAAACCAGGATAAAGTATAGACCCAAAATCGCGAGTTATCTTGCAAGACTTATTTCTACGGGGGGGGGGTGTAGAAGTTAGATTTTCATTTGACCTTAAAATTTCCCCATACGCTTTCCGGTGGGTCAGGATTGACGAAACCGCTTTGTTATGATATAGTCCGTATCATTTTTGAAAGGCACATGATATTCATGTGATGGTGAAGCAATGATTAACAGATGATCGAATTCAGCATATGTAAACGATGGTTGTTTTATGGGCGCAGTGTGCCCATAGCATGTTTGCGTAGACTGAAGTGGGATTATCTGTTATTCGAGAGGATCTTAAAGAAAGAGATGCAGATCGCAGTAGACATACAGTTGCCGTTGATCGGTGCTCTTTCACGTCTTTTAGGCAAGCCAGGAACGCCTCGCTCTGACAGACTCTTACCGGTCTATGCGTGTCAGAGAGGGGCGTTTTTTGTTACAAATCAAATCACTTACCATAACACACAGAAAAGACCTGAGAACGATTATACAGAATTTTGATTTTGTGTTGAATCGTGGGGACAAGGCAGTTCTGATCGGTGAAGAGGGGAATGGGAAATCCACCTTGTTAAAGTGGATCTATGATCCCAAACTTGTGAAATCCTATGCGGAAGCAGATGGGATCCGGGCCCTTCAGGGCGAGCTGATAGGATATTTGCCGCAGGAACTTGCAGATGAGGAAAAAGAGAAAACCGTTTATGACTATTTTTCCGAGCAGCTGATGTTTCAGGAAACAAATCTGTACGAATTGGAAAAACTGGCGGCAGAGATAGGTCTTCCCAGCACTTTCATTTACACCGACCAGAAGATGCAGTCGCTTTCCGGCGGGGAGCGGGTCAAGATTCAGATGGCAAGGCTGTTGCTTGTCCATCCGGACATTCTGCTGCTTGATGAGCCGTCCAATGATATTGACCTCTCTACACTCCGGTGGCTGGAGGATACGATCAACCGCTTTAAAGGCAGTGTTCTTTTCATCTCCCATGACGAAATGCTGATTGAGCGAACTGCAAACCGGGTGATCCTGCTGGAGCAGCTGCGGCGGAAATCAATGCCGCGGGTGACCGTTGCCAATATGCCGTTCCGGACATTTATGGAAGAGCGGCAGCGGGCGTTTGATAAACAAAAACAAGAAGCCTGCAGCGAGCGGCGCGAAGAGAAAAAAGCCATGGAACGGTTCCGGCGCATCGAGCAGACGGTGGAGTCCGATCTTCGGAACATCTCCAGGCAGGATCCACACGGCGGCCAGCTTCTGAAGAAAAAGATGAAAGCAGTCAAGTCTCTGGAGAAACGCTATGACAGGGAGCGTGGGGGAATGACCGAAGTTCCAGAAATGGAATCCCCCATCACGATCCGATTTGAGCATCAGAGGCCCATGCCTGCAGGCAAAAATGTGCTCGAATACAATCTGCCGGAGTTAATAGCCCCGGATGGCAGACGCCTGGCAGAGAATGTCTGCCTGAAGGTGAGAGGGCCGAATAAGGTCTGCATCATCGGAGATAACGGAACCGGCAAGACAACCTTGATCCGGAAAATCGCGAAAGAGCTTCTCCCACGGCAGGATCTTAACATCTTTTATATGTCACAGAATTATGAAGAAACTCTGCCCTTTGACCGGACTCCGACAGAGTATCTCGCGCCCTCCGGGAAGAAAGACGATGTAACGATGGTACGGACATACTTAGGATCCATGAAATATACGGCAGACGAAATGTCCCATTCGATCCGGGAACTGTCCGGAGGCCAGAAAGCGAAGCTGCTGCTTTTGAAGATCAGTCTGACAGAAGCGAATGTCCTGATCCTGGATGAACCGACGAGAAATTTCTCACCGCTTTCCGGAGCGACTGTCCGAGCTGTCTTGAAACAGTTCCCCGGGACCATTATCAGTATCTCCCATGACCGGAAATATATCTCTGAAGTCTGCAATACAGTATACCGGTTGACATCGAAAGGTCTGGAGAAAGATGAAAAGCAAGCGATTGCGTGGATGGTAAGGTAAATTTACCACCCCTTTATCGATTTCGATTTTTCAATCACACCTCTTACCATCATAGAATATCCAAATTCCTGCATTGAACCGGACATATAGAAAGCGGTTTCAGGGAGCCATTATAGGTCGGCAGAGAATGAGAATGAAGACACTGGCGATCACTCCTCTATGTAAGGGCTCCCTGATATAAAATAAAAAAACGGCAATTCATCCTCAGGATGGATTGCCGATCATGATCTGGCGTCCACGGGAGGATTTGAACCTCTGACCTACCGCTTAGGAGGCGGTCGCTCTATCCAGCTGAGCTACGCAGACTTGTCCATAATGGTGCATCAGGCCTTGAAACCTGTAAGCAATTTCTTATTATAGCGGTTCAGACTCTTTGTGGCAAGGGGCAAATCGACCGGACAAATGGTTCATGAACTGTTTGACAGGTCATGTGGACAGAAAAATTGTGAGAAAATTAGCACTCGACTATTGACAGTGCTAACAACAAGTGCTATAACATGGACAGAACGAAGGAAGAGGATGGATGGAAGAACAAGGCAGGGTGCCGGAAAGGTCATTCAGGTCATCCAATTCCGTGGAACAGTGACTTAGGCGCCGCCATAAGGGGCGGCTGCCATAATGGAAAGAGGGGTGCCTTATGTTAGTACCGAGTATTTTTAATGATAATCTGTTTGATGACTGGTTTGATGATGGATTCTGGCCGGTCAGCAGAGAGGCAAGAAAGTTTGATGAGAAGATGGGCGGCGTGAACGCCAACTTCATGAGGACCGATGTCAAGGAAGGCGAGAAGGAATATGAAGTTGCAGTGGAGCTTCCTGGATTCGACAAGGACCATGTTTCCGTTGAGCTGAAAGATGGCTACCTGACGATCGCTGCAAAGAAGGATGAGAACAACGACCAGAAGGATGAGAATGGACGCTTCATCCGCCGTGAACGTTATTCGGGCAATGTATGCCGCAGCTTCTACGTCGGCAAGGACCTGACAGAGGACGACGTCCATGCAAGCTTCAAGGATGGCGTGCTGAGACTGACGGTTCCGAAGAAGGATCAGCAGCAGATTGAAGACAAGAAGCATGTAATCCAAATCGACTGATCAGCAGCTCGTACCGTACTGAGATGATCTCAAAGTCTGAGGGCGGCGGCTGTATGAAACTTAGAAGAATCGCATCTTGAAAAATGGGCATTCCGTAGCGGGATGCCCATTTTTTGTGAAGGCGGCGATCGCCGTGGGGAGATTTGATTCCAACAAGTGAAAGTCAGCTTGGCAGATTCTGGTCTGGCAGGCGCTGGCGGTGATTGGATTTGACGCCAGCCAGGAGGGCGTGTAGAATTGAATTCGCAGTAAAATGCTGCGAATTGTTGCCGCAGCAACAGTTTTTTATCTTCAGTCAGTTCATATTGTAGACAGGTCGAGAGGAGGGCCTGCTTATGAGAATTACATTTTTTGATGCGAAGTCTTATGACACAGAATCTTTTGATGCAATCAAGGCCAACTACCCGGATCTGGAGCTGGAATACTGGGAGGCAGAGCTGAACCCGAAGACGGCCGCTTACGTGACAGACAGCGAAGCAGTGTGTGCGTTCGTGAACGCAAATGCCGGGGCGGACACCCTGCGTGTTCTGGCCTCCAGAGGCGTGAAGCTGCTTCTGATGCGCTGCGCCGGCTATAATAATGTAGATCTTGAGGCGGCGACAGCGAATGGAATCAAGGTGATGCGGGTACCGGGATATTCTCCGGAGGCTGTCGCGGAGCTGGCGATGACGCTGGCCAGCGCGGTAAACCGCCACATCCACAAGGCCTACATCCGTGTGAGAGAGAACAACTTCTCCCTGCAGGGGCTGACCGGCAAGAACTTCTATGGGAAGACGGCCGGCATCATTGGAACCGGCAAGATCGGGGCGGCGATGGCACGGATCTGCCGGGGCTATGGCATGAGGGTGCTGGGCTACGACAAGTATCCGAACAAGAGTCTGGATTTCGTCGAGTATGTCAGCCTGGAGCAGCTGCTCCGGGAGAGCGATCTGATCTCTCTGCACTGCCCGCTCATGAAGGAAACCTACCATATGATCAATATCTTCACGATCAATCAGATGAAGGATGGTGTGATCCTGGTCAATACGTCGAGAGGCGGCCTGATTGATACCAATGATCTCATCCAGGGAATTCGTGAAAGAAAATTCTCGGGCGTCGGGCTGGATGTCTATGAGGAGGAGAAGGACAATGTCTTCGAGAATCATGAGGACGACATTATGATGCATTCTGTCACGTCCAGACTGCTGTCCTTCCCGAACGTGATCGTGACGTCGCATCAGGGCTTCTTCACTGAGGAGGCACTGGCGGCCATCGCAGAGACGACACTGGGCAACGCAGAAGCATATCTGAAGGGAGAGAAGGCCGGGACGGAGCTGAACTGAAGTGAAGTCTCTTTTGACCGAACGCGGGGTTTCAGCCTGCATTGCCAGAAGAGAAGACAGAGTGAGCCGTAAATTATTCAGGAACTGCGCATTGTTGCAAAATATATTTGCAAATATATGCTTGAATAGCACTTGATCTTTTGATAGAATCAGCTTGTCGCAGAGGCAGGGTGGCCAGAACGCTACCCTGCCTTTTCAGACTCCGGAGAGACTATATCGAAGAGCTGCTTTCTGTGAATAATGCTGGAAAAATCACTTCCGGGAGGGGCAGCGGGAAGAACTGTATCCGGGGGATGAATCTGAAAGAGAACAGGAGGGAACAGGTATGAGTGTGAATGTGATATCTCTGATCATTGTAGCGGCTTATCTGATCGGCATGCTGGTCATCGGTCTGGTGGTCGGCAAGCTGAAGATCAAGGACAGCGAGGACTATATGGTTGCGGGCAGGCGGATGGGACTGTTCATGGTTGCATTTTCGCTTTCGGCAAACAACATCGGCGGCGGATCTACGACGGGTGTAGCGGCCAAGGCCTTCGGGGCCTGGGGCATGAGCGCCATTTGGTATGTGCTGGCCGCATCGGTTGCAATGATCCCATTGGCGTATTTTGCGCCGAAAATCCGCAGAACGATGTCACTGACAATTCCGGAGGTGGTAACCCGGCGGTTCGGGGCAGTATCCGGAACCTTCACCGCTGTGTTGAATGTGCTGGCGCTTTTCTGTCTGACGTCCTCACAGATCATGGCTTCCGGCTCGGTTGTGAGTGTCCTGACAGGCATTCCGCTGAATGTCTGCGTTTTCATCGCAGCGGCGGTCACAATCATCTACACGACTGTAGGCGGCATGATCGCAGATCAGATTTCCGATACCGTTCAGTTCCTGATCATCCTGATCGGCCTTGCAATCGCAACGCCTTTCGTTGTGAAGGGCTGCGGCGGCTGGAGTGCGATCTCCGCCGCCCTCCCGGCTACACAGCTAAGCTTCACGCACATCGGATGGGTCACGATCATCGGCTATATCTTCAACTATTTCTGTACCTTCCTGTCCGGACCGGAGATGGTCAGCCGCTTCGAAAGCTGCAAGGATGAGAAGACGGCGGTTGGGGCTTCCTTCCTGTCTGCCATTCTGATGGCGGCGATGGCGATCTTCCCGACCATCCTTGGACTTGCAGCTCTGGCGATGAAGGATGAGCTGGGGCTGACACCGGACAAGGCGAACACGGCGATGATGGCCGTTACAAACCACCATGCGCCTGCTGTGATCACCGGGATTGTGTCGGCATCGATCATTGCGGCGACGATGTCCTCGGCGGATTCGAATCTGCTGTGCATGAGTACGATCCTGATGAATGACATTTTCTCAAAGATCGACCCGAACCTGAAGAAGGCACCGGACAGAAAGGTGATCTTCTATACCAGGCTGTGCAACGTGGTCTGCGCTGTCGTTGCAACGCTCATTGCGCTTGGCAATGTCAACATTGTCACGATGAATACCTTCGCATTCGCGATTCGCTGTGCAGGTCCATTTGCCGCATACGGACTTGGAATGGTCGTCAAGAAGGCGGTCAGGGCCTCCGGCATCGCCTCTATTATCACCGGAACCATCGGTGTCGTCATCTGGCAGGTACTCAGCGGCGGCAATTTCTATCTTGGAATTTTGCCAGTCGTGTTCGGCTGCGGTGTTGGTACGCTGACGTTTGTCCTGGTCAACCTGATTGGATGGAAAATGGGTGCCGCGCCGGCTCCCTCAGCTTATCCGGAGGACTGAGTCCCGGTATCCGCAGGGAAGCGATCGGCAGAAAGCTGCTTTCCTTCTGCGCGGACGGGAAAGAACGAGATGGATTCGGACTATTACAACAAGCTGGTAGTTTTCCACTGAGCGCACAGCAGAGAAGGTCAAGCGGACAGGATGAGCGGCGGAAGCTGCATCAGAAAGCGCTGGACGCAGCCTGAACATCCTGTTATCATGAAAGTAGGTGATAGATATTTAAACATGTATGGAGAGGGAGGGGCATTATGACGGATAAAACAGATTCAGGCTCCGGAAAGGAACTGATCTATCAGCTGGAGGGGCGGCCGCCACTTCGGATTGCGATTCCGCTCGGTCTGCAGCATGTCCTGGCGATGTTTGTCGGAAACCTGACACCGCTGATCATTCTGATGGGAATCTGCGGGATGACGGTTGACGGAGGCTTCGGGGCGCTTCGCGTTTCACTCCTTCAGAACGCGATGCTGATTGCTGGAATTGTGACGCTGGTGCAGGTGTTCTCGATCGGGCCTGTCGGCGGAAGGGTTCCGATTGTGATGGGGACGTCCTCCGGTTTCATTGGCGTCATGACTTCCGCTGCCAATGCGATGGGCGGTGGTGTCATCGGATATGGCGCGGTGCTTGGTGCCAGCTTTGTCGGAGGTATCTTCGAGGCGGTGCTTGGCGTCTTCCTGAAGCCGCTCCGGAAGTTCTTTCCGCCGCTGGTGACAGGAATCGTTGTAATGTCCATTGGACTCTCCCTGATCTCCGTCGGGGTGAATTCATTTGGCGGCGGCAACAAGAACGGGGACTTCGGTTCGCCGGAGAATCTTCTGATCGGATTCTTCGTTCTGATCGTGATTCTGGTGCTCAAGCATGGGACGAAGGGTTTTACCAGCACGAGTTCCATACTGATCGGGATTATCGCAGGGTATATCCTCTGCGCCATTATGGGGATCTTCCTGCCGCATACCTACACCTATACGGATGCTGCCGGGAAGACGGTAGAGGCAACAAAAAGCTGGGTGCTGAACTGGCAGGCCGTGAAGGATGCGGCGTGGTTCAAGGCGCCGGCGCTGATGCCTGTGAAGTGGGTGTTTGACGCGAAGGCGATTCTTCCGATCATGGTCATGTTCATCGTCACCGCTGTCGAGACGGTCGGTGATATTTCCGGAGTCTGCGAGGGTGGAATGAACCGTGAGCCGAGCGATAAGGAACTTTCCGGCGGAATCATCTGCGACGGTCTCGGATCCTCCTTCGCGGCGCTGTTCGGCGTCCTTCCGAACACTTCCTTCAGCCAGAATGTCGGGCTGGTTGCACTGAACAAGGTTGTCAACCTGTTCACGATTGCGATTGGCGGCATCTTCCTGGTGCTCTGCGGTCTGTTTCCGAAGCTGGCAGCCCTGATGAGCATTATGCCGAACAGTGTGCTCGGCGGCGCGGCCGTGCTGATGTTTGCGTCCATCATCGTGTCAGGCATGCAGCTCGTCACGAAGGATCCGCTGACACCGAGAAATGTCTCGATTGTCGCAACTGCTCTTGGCGTCGGTTACGGACTTGGTGCAACCTCGGGTGTGCTCGCAAAGTGCCCGCAGTTCATTCAGCTGATTTTCGGAGAGTCCGGTATCGTGTCGGCCTGCGTGATCGCGCTGGTCATGAATATTGTGATTCCGCAGGATAAGCCGCATACCCCTCCGGCATCGGAGGTTCCGGACAATCCGATGGAACCCTTGATTGAACCGAAGAAGTAAGAAAAGACAGAATTAGAAGAATCTGTCAGAGCAAGGCCGGGCATGGATGGCATATGCCCGGCCTGCTTGCTTGCCATGGCACGATGTGGCATTGGCCGGAATGAGGAGAGGGCGACGACACATCCGGTGTAACCGTGGCCGGGGAGGCACAGCGAGGCATCGAACTGAATGAGGAGGAGACAGCAGGAAATGGAAATATTTGATGTGGTAGACGATGAGGGCAGACCGACAGGGGAGACGGTATCCCGGCAGGAGGCACATGAGAAGGGCATCCGACATCGGACAGCCCATATCTGGGTCATCCGGAGGGAGCCGGGAAAAGGCGGGATTCAGATCCTGCTGCAGAAGCGGGCGATGGACAAGGACTCCTTTCCGGGCCAGTATGACACATCATCGGCTGGCCATATTCACGCCGGGGATGAGCCTCGCATCTCGGCGGTACGCGAGCTTCAGGAGGAACTGGGGATTGCAGTCAGACCGGAGGAGCTGAAGTTTGCGGGAAAGTTCCGGGTCCACTATACAGAGACCTTCCATGGAAAGCCATTTCTGGATGACGAGGTTGCCTTTGTGTATGTCTGCGACCGTCCGGTTGCGCTTTCAGAACTGAAGCTTCAGAAAGAGGAAGTGGAGGCGGCCGGCTGGTTTGATCTGGAGGAAACCTGGCAGGCGGTGCTTCGACACGACCCGATGTACTGCGTGCCGCGCGGAGGACTGGAGGTTTTGAGGGCATATATGCGGGAGTCGGACTTTTTCGTGTGAATCATGGTATACTTGTATGAAAAGGTGAAAAACCTGTGCGCCCGGTTCATTGACACATCCGGCGCTGCGCAGCGGTTTCAGAGTATTTCCGGGAGGATCTATAGCATGAAACGGACAAAGATTGTATGCACGATGGGGCCGAGTACCGACAGCAAGGAGGTTCTTGGTGCGCTTGTCGATGCCGGTATGGATGTGGCACGGTTTAATTTTTCGCACGGAAGCTATGAGGAACACAAGGGCCGGATGGACCTGCTCAAGAAGGTTCGGGCAGAGAAAAAGAAGCCGATTGCGATCATGCTTGATACGAAGGGGCCGGAGATCCGGACAAAGCTGCTGAAGGACGGAAAAAAGGTTGAACTTGTCGAGGGTCAGACCTTCACACTGACGACAAGAGATGTGGAGGGGACAAATGAGATCGTCTCCCAGACCTATGACAGGCTTCCAACAGATCTGAAGCCAGGAGACACTGTTCTGATTGATGATGGCCTGATTGCCATGACCGTTCAGGAGACGACGGATACAGATGTCGTCTGCAAGGTTGATAATGGCGGTATGCTAGGAGAGCGCAAGGGGATCAATCTCCCGAATGTTGAGATTCACCTCCCAGGCATCACGGAGAAGGACAAACAGGATATCATCTTCGGGATTGGGCAGGGGATTGACTTCATCGCAGCTTCATTTGTCAGAAGCGCGGATAACATCCGGGAAATCCGGGATCTGCTCAGGCAGCATCACGCGGAGGATGTTCATATCATCGCGAAGGTGGAGAGTCAGGAGGGGATCCGGAACATCGATGGGATCATTCAGGAAGCAGACGGTGTGATGGTAGCACGCGGTGATATGGGCGTCGAGATTCCGGCATGGGAGGTTCCGCATATCCAGAAGATGATCATCGAAAAGGTGAACGCTGCCTACAAGCCGGTCATCGTGGCAACGCAGATGCTGGATTCGATGATCCGCAATCCGCGTCCGACCCGGGCGGAGGTGACGGATGTAGCGACGGCCATCATGCAGTCCACCGATGCGATCATGCTGTCCGGCGAGACGGCTGCCGGAAAGTACCCGGTCGAGGCTGTGAAGATGATGGTGCATATCTGCGAGTCCACAGAGCCGTTCTATGAATACCGGATTCCTGAGTTCAAGAAACTGGAAGGCAGGCACAGCGTATCGAGCGCCGTCGGTGTCGGGGCAGTCCGAACAGCGGCGAATGTTGATGCGAAGGCGCTGGTGATTCCGACGATGTCCGGCTTCTCGGCGCGGCTGGTCTCCAACCTGCGGCCGACACAGCCGATCTATGCTGTGTCTCCAAATGACCGGGCGCTGCATCAGATGCAGCTGGACTGGGGCGTTCTTCCGGTGAAGGGATACGAGGAGGATTCGCCTGAGAATATTGTCTCCCACGCGATGTATGTGGTTGAGCGGGATAAGCTCGTCAGCTCCGGTGATATGGTTGTCATCACAGCCGGGGATCCCGCCAACAATGAGGTCCGGGGCGAGGGCAGCATGACGAATATGATGTATGTGATTCAGGCCAGATGATACCAGAGAATTGCGCGCACGCTTCGTAAAAAGGCGTGCGCGCTTATTTTTGAAGGCGGCAGGTAATTTGGTGCGGTTTCAGAGTGTGCTGTCAGGGAGCTGCCTGCCGCATATGCCGGATCAGACAGGCGGTCAGGCAGCAGAGCCGTTCCTCCTCTGTGTCTAGCGGGCTGCCGAGGATCTCCCGGATATGGTTCATCCGGTAGCTGATGGTGTTGCGGTGGATGAACATCGCATCCGCAACCTGCCGGATGCTGCCGTTATACTTCAGGTAGTATTCGAGTGTCCGGACATATTCGGAATCGTGGGCGGCATCATAGTCCTCAAGTGGCTTCAGGTATTCTTCCTCAAACTCTGCAAGAAGCTGCCGGTCGGAGACCATGCTGAGGAGGCGCCAGATTCCCATCGTGTCGAACTGGGTCAGCATAAATCCATTCCGTTCCCCATCCGTTCGAAAGACTTCTGCCATCCTGGCGGCAGCCTTCGCCCGGCGATAGGAGAGGTGGAGGCGGCGGATGCCTGTCAGCGCGCTGCCGACCCCGATCACGAAGGACTGGTCGGGGATTCTCCGGACAATGTTGGCACGGAACTGCCGGAGAATCTCTGCAGTGGTATCGGGACTCAGCGCATTGATGATGACGACAAAGCTCGAATCGTAATAGAAAAAATGACCGTTATGCGTGAGATTCGTCAGGGCAAGCTGCAGGCGGTAGCCGATCCGCTTGCGCTCTACAGTGTCCATTTCTGCCAGTCCGTTCCGATGAAGGAGGATGACCTGGAAGGAACCCTCGATGTCAAAATGGGGCAGCAGGGTTTTCACGTAGGCCTCATAATCTTCAGGCGACTCGATGGCTTTGATGAAGGCTGCCGAGAGCTGTTCGTCTGTTGAGCCCTGCAGAAAGATCCGGATACTCAGATCCTTGATCATCTCGGCAATCTCGATGTCCCAGGGAACGGTGAGAAGCGGAAGGGCATTGTCATCCGCGAATTTCCGGATGCCGGCTGGTACTTCGCGGATATAACAGCCTGTATTGATAATCAGGCCGGAGGCCTGTCTGCGGACGAGCTCCTCCATCAGAAGGTGCAGCTTCTCTTCCTCCTGAAATCCAAGACAGGTGGTGACGGCCAGTTCCTTGCCGCTGAAGCGCTGGACAATCGTCAGGTCCTCGACCATTAATAGCCAGCTGATCGAATTGGACCAGCCTTCTTTTCCTGCAATCAGCTTCATCTGGTACCGCTGTCTTGAGACGAGCAGCATATCCTCAACCGTAAATCCCATCTTCGAAGCCTCCTTTTTGAATCGTCAGCTTGCTGACTGTTCCCTTCCTGAAGGGAAACGATCCATCCGCACAGATGGCTGCCTTTTCTTCAGCATAGCACAGGTTTGTGCCAACAGCACAAAAAAGATTGATATTTTTATATCAGGGGCACGTTGAATATGTGCAGACAAGTGACTATCATAACATTGCAACGAGGAGATGTCAGGAGGACAAAGGAGGCTGATAGATATGACAATCTTTACACCATATATGAGTGCAGACCTTTATCAGCGAGTGCCTGACTGGCAGAGAATCGAACGGTATGATTACTGCAGTCAGGGACTCCCGAGAAAAACAGCCGGCATGTGGAGACGGCTGTTTGCATGGCTCTGGAAGTGAGCGTATGGGGAAGGCTGACTGATCAAGGTGTGCCGGGGCGGCACGATGAAAAAGGGGTTCCTGTGACTGCAGGGACCCCTTTTCATCGTGCTCTGTGCACAGTGATGAAGCACTGCCAGTGGTCAGACAGGTGTATCGCTCCTGGATTCATGTCGGATCAGACCGAAGACGATCAGGTACATCGCGATGACAAAGAGAACGAAGAGCGCGGTAGACTGCTTTGTGCCACTCATGCAGCAGGAATCGTAGATGCCGTGGAGGGCAACAGCCGAGACATATGCGAATATGAGATTCAGAGTCGATCCGAATCGGTCGCCCATGTCATATTTCAGCTTTGCTCTTCCGTAAAAGACACCCATGAAGACAGAAAAGCCCATATGGCCGGGGATGGCAAGAATGGCGCGCGGAAGCGCGACCGATAAGCCGTAGCTGAAGACGTATTTTACGTTCTCAAAAGCAGCAAAGCCCAATGACACAAAGACGGCGTATACAATGCCGTCAAACCGGAAATTGAAATTCGGGTCATGCCAGGTTCTGCGGTACAGGAAGAAGAACTTGGTTCCCTCCTCGATGACCGCCACGCACAGGAAGGCAAGGACATATTGGTAGCGCGGATCATTCTGATCCAGCGTGACATTCAGAATGCTCTGAGCGATCATTTCCAGGACGATGGAAACCAGCGCGGCGAGAACGCCGTGCCAGGCAAGACTGATCAGTAACTGGGGCGGCTCTTTTTCGATGGAATCCTGTTGATAGACATAGCGCATCAGCAGGATTGCCGGCAGGATGGCGGCCGCGATATAGATCATGACAAGATACAGGAATGGCATGGTGACAAACGGGATGAAAAAAAACATGGGACGCCTCCTTATGATCCGTAATCGTAATTGAAATGTACCTGAACCTATTCTACATCAGCAGAGGGAAGCCCGTCAGCCATGACTGTTCGGATTTCTTCCCGGTAAACAGCAGCCCGACAGAGCATCCGTTTTAATCCTCTCTGACAACCCGCACATGGCTGCCGTCGCGGCCTCTTGTTACAACGATTTGCCGCCGGATCTGTTCCTTCAGCTCATCGCAGTGGCTGATGATGCCGATCAGCTTGTGATGGGTCGAGAGGGAGACCAGCATGTTCACAGCATCGGAGAGAGACTGGCGCTTGTCGAGGGAGCCGAAGCCTTCGTCAATGAACAGTGAGTCAATCGTGATACCGCCGGCTCTGGAGGAAATGTTGTCCGACAGACCGAGCGCCAGGGACAGGGAGGCCTTGAAGCTCTCTCCGCCTGACAGGGTGCTGACCGGTCTTTTTTTCCCGGTGTAGTTGTCCAGGATGTCCAGCGCAAGGGCATTCTTGGATTTCTTCCCGGCATCAATTTCCTCTCGGCGGAAGAACCGGTACCGACCGTCTGTGATCATATCCAGCCGGATATTGGCGGCACGCGTGATCTCATCGAAGCCTGTTTCCTGAATATATTGCTCGAATGTGATCTTCACGTTCTGGGTCTGGCCGGAGACGAGCCGGTAGAGCTTGTCGAGCATCTCATAGCTGTGCTCCTGCTGCTGAAGTCTGCTGTACTCCGCGCATATGCTGTTTCGGACGGCTTCATTGTTCTCTATTCTGCCCTCTGTCCGCGCTTTTTTATCCCGGAGGGCCGCCAGACGGGTGGAAAGTTCTGCCTGGGATGTCCGGAGCTGTCCAAGGTCTGATCGGACCAGTCCCTTTGCGGCAGTCTGTGCGGCCTTCAGGCGGGCGGTGGCGGCGGCCTGCTGCCGGTCGAATGCAGAAAGCGCCTGTTCCTCCTCTTTCAGCGCTTCCTCGGAACACAGGTTCTCCAGCAGGACTTCCTCCGACAGAAGGCCTGTTTCTTTCAGCTTCTGGTCGAGCTTCTCTGCAGCGTCCAGGGCGGAGAGCCTGTCTTTGTCCCGCTGCGCTTCGGCAGCCTTGCTGGAAGCAAGACTTGCAGCCAGCGCACGCGCAGCCGCCTCTTTTTTCTGTCCGGCTTCCTCGATCTGCCTCGACAGCAGCTCACAAACCTCCCTGGTAGCTGTTACGGCAGCCTCCGCCTCCTTCAGTGTGGGGAAAGGGAGGACAGGAAGACCAGAAAGGGCGGCCTTGCACGCAGTCTGCCGCTGCACGACGGCCTCTCTGTCTGCCCGGAGCGTTTCCTTCTGGGTATCCAGCTGTCTTTTTTCTTCCTCCGCTTTCTCCTGTCTTTTCTGGGCAAGCTGCAGATTTGCAAGCTGAAGGGAAAGCGTTTCTACCTGCTGCCTGACTGCTGCGGCTGAAGAATCGAACGCAGCCTGCAGCTGGGTGAGCAGTGTCTCAAGCCGGCTCAGCGGCAGGCGTTCGTCGTCCCGAATGTCCTCTTCGGGGGGAATCTCTGTCTCCTGCAGCCCGATTTCAGCCTGGATGGCCGACAGGTTTCTGACAAGGTCATCGCGCAGCTGGGCAGAAGCTGTCCCGGCAGCAGCCTTCAGCGAGGCGGCTTCAGTCGCTGCTTCATCCTTCTTCTGCCGAAGAAGATCAGACTTTGCGCGGAGGGACCGGACGGTTTCATCTGTGACAGCCACCCTGCTGTCTGAAGCACCCGGGAGGAAAGGAGAGGCCGGATGCGGGTGGACGGTTGACCCGCAGACCGGGCAGGGCGCACCGTCTTTCAGCTCCTGAGCGAGAAGACCGGCGCGGTTCATTTCCAATAGACGCTCCGCCTCGGACAGTGCGGCATATTGGCTGTCGTACTGCCGCCTGAAAGAGACATACTGTTTTTTCGACCTTTCCCAGGATATGCGCTGTTTTTCCGCCTGACGGGTCCGTCTGCACAGATCCAGCAGGCTTTCTCTTTGCTTCTCGAGCGTCTGGAGGCGGACGTCTGCCTCCTTCTTCTGAAGTGGGACATCTGCTGATTTGGTTATATAATCCTTCAGCTTCCGGGTCAGGGCATCATGATCCTGAAGCCTGGTCTGAAGGAGGAGGGCCTTTTCATCAAGCTGCCTGAGCGCTGCGGAGGCTGTCTCAAGGTCAGACTGCAGTGCATTCCTGCGGCTGTAGAGCGGGATCTGATCCTGCAGCTGCCTCAGCTCCAGCTTCTTCTGGTCAAGTAGCGCATTTTCAGCCTGTGCAGCGGCATATCGTTTCTCAGCATCTTCATGACAGCTTTTCGCTTCAGAGACAGCGGCCAGGCTTCTTGCATATGCGGCAGCGGAGGCGGCAGCGTCTTTGCCGGCACGCTGCTTCTGCTCATAGAAGGGATAGACGCTGTAGCGGATCGTTTTCCGGAGGGTGAGGGTTTCCCGCCGCGTCTCCATCGAAGGAGTCTGCGCGTCAAGCTGTGTTTTCATCGTCTGGCTTGCCTGGTACTCATCCAGCTTCCGGTTATCCGAATCTGCCAGTGCCAGACGGCGGGTCAGAGCTTCGGCCTCGATTTGAAGATGGGAGATCGCTTCGGCGAGGGAGGCTGACAGCGCCTGATCTGATCGAAGGATGTTGTCCAGAAGTCCGAGAACCTGTTCTCTGCGGGAGAGCAGGTCGACAGGTGAGGCGATGGACTGAAACTGCGAGAGCACCTCGGCGTTCTCTGTTCCTGTCCGGATGGCCTGCAGCCGGTCTGAGATGCCGGAGGCGCTTCTGTCGCGCAGCGCCCGGGCGGAAGCGGCACGCGCCTTCAGAATCTCACTCATACGCTGATACCCTTCTGTGAGAAAGATCTTCTGCAGGATCTTCGTGCGCTCATCGGTGGAGGCGGTCAGAACCTTCCGGAACTCTCCCTGCGCAATCATCGCAACCTGACAGAACTGGCTGTGGTCGAGATGGAGAATCTGATTCTGGACCAGGTCTGTCACATTTTTGGCTCCGCTTACAGGCTGAATCCCATCTCCTGTCAGCTCTGCTTTCTCCGGAACAGTCATTGTCTTTGACCGGTCGGCGCCCCGGAGAAGATGGCGGGTATAGGCAGGCTGACGCATGATTTCATACTGCCGCCCGCGATGTGAGAAGCGGAATGTGACGATGGTTGCCTGACTTTCCGGTGCAAAGTCGCTCCGCATTGAACCGGCAGAACGTCCTGGCATGCTGGTCAGCCCATAGAGCGCATAGGAGATGGCATCAAATATGGTCGTCTTCCCGGCTCCGGTATCGCCGGTGATCAGAAACAGTCCGTCTGTGCCCAGCGTTGTGAAATCAATGCGCTGCGTGTCCTTGTACGGACCGAAGGCGGTCATTTTCAGATAGAGTGGTTTCATTGGTCAGTCCTCCACGCCGGCTTCCCGCGCGGCACTTTCCAGAATCTTCATTTCCTCATCAGTCGGTTCTTCGCCGAGAATCTGCCTGTAAAAGGCGCGGATCTGATCGGAAAAGGTCGGGACGCTGTCGCCTTCCGGACTTATCCCTTTCTCGGATCGGGCTGCCTTTGATGATTCCGGCAGCTCATAGCGCAGGCCGCAGGCATTCGGGTAATGCGCCTGGATGGCGGCAAATGCATCGGGTACAGGCGTCCGGTCTGTGAGGGTGATGAACACGTAATCGTCCGGGTACTTGATATTTTCCGGCTTCATGAGCTCTTCAAAATGACCCTTCAGCAGGCGCATTTCGTGGAGCGGCTTCACCGGGATGAGCGTGACAGCCGGATGGCTCCCTTTATTCGCCATCTCGACGAGGGTATATGCCTTGTCCTGACCGACCTCGCTCAACGAATACCGAAGCGGGGAGCCGCCGTAGCGGATGCTCTCACGGCCGACCTTCTGCGGTCTGTGGATATGGCCGAGCGCCACATAGTCAAAGTGATCAAACACATCGCTGCTGATCCGGTCAATCGTCCCGACATTCTGGGCAGCAGTCTCTGATCCGGCAAGGATCGGATCTCCGCTGCCGGCCTTCCCTGGTGTCACGAACTGGTGCGCGAGAAGCACGTTGCGCTCTGTAAGGTCAATCTCTGCGTGGCGCAGAACTGTCCTGACAGCAGATTCATACGTTCTGGTGTCCTCATCCGGCCAGAAATGCTGTACCTGGGCACGCGTTATGTATGGAAGCAGCCAGAAGTGGACGGGACCATACCCATCGGTGAGCGATACCTGGCGGAGTGTCCCGTCATACTTTCCGCAGATGTATATGCCGCTCTCCTTCAAAAGCCGGCTGCCGAAATTCAGCCGTTCATCTGAATCGTGATTGCCACTGATCAGAAGAACCGGAAGACGCATGGCGGCAAGCTCTGATAAAAAGGCATCCAGAAGCGCAACGGCCTCCTCGGAAGGAACAGCGCGGTCGTAGACATCGCCGGCGATCAGGACGGCATCCGGTTTTTCCTGCGCGGAAAGCTCCAGAATCTGGTCAAGCAGGTATTTCTGGTCGGGGATCAGACTGATCTCATTGAGAGACCGGCCAAGATGAAGATCGGCAAGGTGAAGAAATTTCATAAATTTGTTCCTTTCGTGAGCTGCCGGGTAGGAGGACATGCGGGACGGCCCTCCGGAGGAAGCTCCATGGTCTTATACGGGTACTTTATACAAGCCGCATCTGTTTTTCAAGTCTGCAGGCAGGATGCGACAATGACTGGAAAATGCGGTAGAATAAGGCAGACTCAGGATGTTGTGGCTTGCGTATGCGGAGGAAAAAAGAGCATCTCTGGAAGGCGAGCCGCACCCTGACCGTGACCGGTATGTGCGGATGATCAGAGAAGACACTGACAACTGAGGGAGGACAGTGGAGATGGAAATCAAAAGGACAGCAGTTTTCGGAATGGGCGCTCTTGGTCTTCTGTTTGGCTCACAGATTGCGAGGGCGGAAGGTGAGGATGCGGTGACCTTCCTGATGAACCGGGAACGTGCGAAGCGGCATCAGCAGGACAGGTATTCCGTGAATGGGATCGAAAAGCACTTTCAGATCGAGGCAGCAGAGGACGCAGTGCCATATGACCTGGTGATAGTGGCGGTCAAGTACAAGGATCTGAAGGATGTTGTCGAGGAAATGAAGTCGGCAGTCGGCCCTGACACGGTGATCATTTCTGTGATGAATGGCATCAGCAGCGAGGATATCCTGGCACAGACATACCCGCGCAGGAACATCATCGACTGTGTCGCGATCGGGATGGATGCGATGCGGGAGGGGACGGCGCTGCGGTACACAAAGCCGGGACGGCTGCAAATCGGCGTGACGGAAGGGGACCAGAAACCCGCGTTTCAGGCACTTGTTTCATTCCTGGAGAGGACGGGGATCCCGTATGAGATCTGCCCGGACATCAGAAGGAGCATGTGGAATAAGTTCATGCTGAATGTTGGAATCAACCAGGCATGCACGGTCTATGAAACAGACTACGCGCACGCAACGGCGCCGGGGCCGATCCTGGACGAGATGATCGGTGCGATGACGGAGGTTATCCGGATTGCGGAGGCAGAAGGAATTCACCTGACACAGGAAGACCTGAACCGGTGTGTCGAGCTGGAGAAGACTCTGAAGCCGGATGGGTATCCGTCGATGCGGCAGGATGCCGTGGCAAAAAGACCGACGGAAGTCGATATGTTTGCCGGGACGGTTATTCAACTCGGTGAGAAACATGGAATTCCCACTCCGGTCAACAGAAGGTATCTGGACGCCGTCAGGAGGATGGAGGAAAGCTGGGGCTGAGAAAGCATCAATTGTCAGATTCGCTGCCGTCGCCTTCACGGGAGCCGGCGCCTCTGGAGTGCCGGCGCGAGCGGAATTTTTTTGAGACATCGGCCATGAGGCTGCTGTCCGCTCCCTCGTGGGACAGGAAATACTCAAGAGCGAAGAGGATCGCGATGCTGATGACGGAGATCAGGTTGTCAGTCGGCGTCGCCTCCGAGAGGATGACATGCCGGGCGATCAGAAAGACCAGTACCTCAGTGACGTTGGAGAAGGTTGGTTTGATCAGCATCTTGATGAACTCGGTGCCGACCACGATGCCCAGGACGGAGCTGAGCAGCTTCGAGAACTCCTCGGCATCTCCGCGGACAGCCCAGAAGGCGCCGATTTTCGGGAGAAGGCCGATGATATCCATCACCAGAAGAACCGCAACCCCGATTGCGAGGACGACCTCAATCACCTCAGAGAACCCTACAAGAACCTTGCGCACACGCTCCATTTTCCGACTCCTGACTGTTTCCAGGTGCCTGAGCATCCAGGCACCTGAATCCTGATCCAATTTTGATCCGTTTCAAAGCTGTTTCATGATGCTACCACTCTGTCACAGGAAAGCCGGATCGTCAAGAGCAGGCAGAGTGAATGACGGATTGTCACTTGCGGAATTCTCTGACATGGTATTTTGCCCTGTACTGCTGAAGCGTCATGCCTGTTTCCTTCCGGAAAACAGAGCCCAGATGGCTTTGGGAGGAATAACCGAAGTAGGTGGCAATTTCCAGGTAACTGTAGTCGGAGTAGGTGAGCATGTTGGAGATGAGCTGTACCTTATGCTGGCGGATATACTGGGTGATGGTCGTTCCGGTCTTTTTATGAAAAATATCGGACAGGTAATCGGCATTGACAAACAATTCTTTTGCAATGTCCCGGATCAGTATTTTCTCATGCAGATGACAGGCAATATATTCCTTGCAGCTTTCAACAGTCAGCTCCGGGCTCCCCTTCCGGGGAACCGGGGCATTCTTCATCCGTTCCCTTTCTTTTTTTTCATGAACCAGATTCAGAAATAACAGCTCGCACAGGCTTCGGTAGCGGTTCAGTTCCCGGACATCAGTTAATACTTCGCAATATTGGATTTCTGCATCGGAAAGGGAATAGGCGACTTCAGGGTTGATGCCTGCCCGCATGGCTGCGCGGCATGCCAGCGTGATATTGACGATCGCCATGTTTCGCTCATTTCGAATCGGGTCATCCGAGAGGGTTCCCAGCTCTCCTGTGTAAGCTTCACGGATGCTTCTGAGATAACTATCCTTGTCGCCGTTCTCAATACTGGTGTATTGGCGGACCTCTTCGTCATATGGATTGTGGACGGCAGATCGCGCGATGTATGAAAACTGAATACGCGCCTGCTTTTCCAGCACAACATTCATGATCTCCTTGTCCCGTCTGGTTTCGCCAAGCATCGCGGTTACAGCCCTGTCTGAATTGCGGGGAGACGTTTCCGGTTGTGGCCTCATTGCATAGTCCTCCTTTGTGAACATCGTGGAAATGAACAAGATTTACACCTGTTTTATGTCATGATGCTGCATTTCAGACAAGAAATATACCAAGAAAACTGATATATGTCAAAGAAAATTGATAGAAGGTATCGGAGTGATCTGATAGGATGTTGTCACCGAAAGGAACAAGCTGCAGCCGGAATTTCACGTGGCGGGGTGGCCAGTCCGCCGCGGATAAGAATGATTTTTTGCGAATTATGTATGGAGGATAAGATGAATCGGAAAGCGATATCTGCAGTTCTCAGCGGAACGATGCTCCTGTCTCTGATGGCAGGATCCATGACAACAGTACAGGCAGCCGGAAAGACCAAGCTGACACTCTGGCATATCCAGACAGGCGAGATGGCGAATGTCATTCAGGGTTCTGTCGACCGCTTCATGGAGGCGAACCCGGATTATGACGTCGAGGTTGTCCAGAAGCAGAATGATACATTCAAGACAGATGTATCTCTCGCGGCGCAGGCCGGAACCCTCCCGGATATCTTCATTACCTGGGGCGGACAGACGATGTACGATTACGCGGATCAGGGACTGATCGCAGATCTGACAGAATACATGAACAAGGACAACTACAAGGATCAGTTCGTGGATGCCGGCATCGCACAGTGCACCTACAAGGATAAGATCTGGGCAGCTCCTGTTGAGAACATCTCCGTTGCCGGAATCTTCTACAACAAGGATGTGTTCGATAAATACAATCTTGAGGAGCCGAAGACACTTGATGATCTTGAGAAGATCTGTGACACGCTTGTCGAAAATGGCGTGGCTCCGTTTGCACTTGCTAACGCGACAAAGTGGACGGGCTCGATGTTTTTCCAGTATCTGGCGACCCGCTATGGCGGACTGGAGCCATTTGCTGATGCGGCAGCGGGCAAGGGCTCTTTCGAGAATGATGCATTCGAGTTCGCCGGAACCAAGATTCAGGATTGGGTCGACAAGGGATACTTCTGTGACGGATTCAACGGCATGGATGATGACTCCGGCCAGGCACGTGCGCTGTTCTATACAGGAAGCGCAGCGATGGATCTGATGGGCTCCTGGTTCACGATGACCATTGCCGGTGAGAACAAGCAGTTCCTTGACGACGGGAAGCTTGGATTCTTCCCGTTCCCGGAGATTCCGGATTCGAAGGCGGATCAGTCTCTCTGCCTCGGCACCATCGGTGACAACCTCTATGTTGTGTCGAATAAGTGCGCCGACAAGGAAGCAGCCTTCAAGGTCATTCAGTCCCTGCTTGATGATGAGGCAGTAAAGGAACGTACCGATCTTGCAAAGATTATCCCGCTGAAGTCCTTTAAGACAAGCGACCCGGTTGTCCAGGAAGTCCTGGATACGATCAGCAAGGCAAAGGGCATCCAGCTCTGGTATGACCAGTATCTGCCGAGCGAGGTTGCGGAGGTTCACAAGACAACCAGCCAGGAAATTTTCGGAAAGACAATCACACCGGCCGAGGCAGACAAGGAGCTTCAGGATGCAATGACCGCTTACCTTTCAAAGAAGGGAACAGCGTCGACTGAGGCAGAGTCAGCTGAGACAGAGGCCTGATGACCGGGCGGCTGCCTGATCCGTGATTTACTTATAGATGATTATAAGATGGGGCTGCCATGAGGAGTGGCAACCCCATCTTTCGGAAATGGCCTGCAGAAAGAAGTGCAGAGAGAAAGAGAGGGAAAGATGCAGCAGACTTCTCTCGCATTCAGACGAAAGAAATCCATTGCAGTGGCTTCGACAGTATTCCTGTTTCCGGCGCTGCTTGTGATCGCAATTTTTATTATCTATCCGATCATCGATTCTTTTGCGACGAGTGCATATGACTGGAACGGCATTACGGACAAACTGTTCGTTGGTTTCGGCAACTGGAAGGAAATGTTCCACGATAAGGTGTTTTGGAAGGCATTTGGAAACAACCTGATCGTGATGGTGCTGTCAATTTGTATTCAGATGCCGATCGGTATCGCCCTTGCAACCTGGCTGGACAAGGTCGGACGCAAGGGGAATGTGGCAAAGGTCATCTGGTTCATCCCGATGCTCATGAGCTCGGTTGCAATCGGCTACCTGTTCCGCTATGCACTGGATGCAAACACAGGTTTTGTCACAGGATTGTCCCAGCTGTTCGGAGGAGGAAGAGTGGACCTGCTCGGAAACCCGGGGAAGGTTCTTCTGACCTGCATCTTCATTATTTCATGGCAGTTTACACCATTCTATATGGTCTATTACCTGGCCGGATACAGCGGATTATCCGAGGATGTCAAGGAAGCAGCGATGATTGACGGAGCAACGGAAAGACAGTATTTCTGGAGAGTTGCATTGCCGCTTCTGAAACCGACCATCAAGAGCGCGGTGATTCTATCCATGGTCGGTTCATTGAAGTACTTCGATCTGGTCTATGTTCTTACAAAGGGCGGACCAAGCCATGCTTCAGAGCTCATGGCAACCTACATGTATTCCATGGCATTTGAATCCCATAGAAACGGATATGCATCCACACTTGCCTGCGGCATGTTTATCCTGATTTCGCTCATCGCGATTGTGACGATGAGACTGCTCAACCGGAAGGAGGACTAAGTCATGAATTCAAAGAAAAAGTTCAGACCGTCATCCATCATTGTTGCGGTTCTGGTGGTTCTCTGGTTCCTGATCTGTCTGACCCCTCTGGTCTTTCTGATCATGAGCACGTTTAAGCAGCAGTTTGAAATGATGAACAATGGGGTATTTGCACTTCCGGAAGGATTTTATCTGGGCAATTACAAAGCCCTGTTTGAATCCGGAAGAATCTGGAGATACATTCTGAATTCCCTGGTTGTTCTGGTCGTTACGCTGGTGATCCTTCTTTCATTCAGTGCGTTTGCTTCCTATCCGCTTTCCAGATGGAAGTTCAGGATGAACAAACCGATACATGGATTCATCGTTGCCTGCATGTCGATTCCGATTCATATCACGCTTCTTCCACTGTATCTGATGAGTGTGAAAACAGGCCTGTACGATAGTATCTGGGCATTGATCGGACCATATGTGGCATTCAATCTTCCGATTTCTGTATTCATTCTGACAACCTTCATGGCAACGATCCCGAAGGAGCTGGAGGAAGCGGCGGAGATTGACGGCTGCGGCAGATATCAGATGTTTGGAAAAGTGATGCTTCCGCTTGTGAAGCCAGGCCTGGCAACACTTGTCATCTATGATGGCGTCAATATCTGGAATGAATTCAGCTTTGCTTTGACATTGACACAGAGCGCAGCTAACAGAACGCTTCCGCTTGCTGTCAATGAGTTCCAGGGGCAGTACACCATGAATACACCGATGATTCTGACGGTGCTGTTCATATCGATCCTGCCGATGATCATTGTATTCATTTTCGGACAGGACAAGCTGATCAAGGGCATGATGGCGGGCGCCGTCAAGGGATGAATGCGAACAGCAGGTCCAAAAGTCATTCAAACAGGGAGACAACATGGAATATTTTGTATCATCAACCGCACTCAGATCGGGCGATGGCTCCAGAAATCACCCATTCAGAACCATCGGGGAAGCTGCGGCTTGTGCGGTGCCGGGGGATGTGATTTCGGTCCTTCCGGGCGTCTATCGTGAAGAGGTAGATCCAGCAGTGGGCGGTACAGACGACAGGCACCGCATCACCTACCGCTCTCTGGAAAAGGGAAAAGCAATCATCACAGGAGCTGAAAAGACAGGTCGCTGGGAACACTATGAGGGAGATACCTATCTTGCACATATCTCCAACGGGGTGTTCGGAGATTACAATCCATATACAACGCCCGTAAAGGGAGACTGGTACTTTGCAACACAGCCAGTTCATACGGGAGAACTTTATCTGAACGGAAAAGCTATGTATGAGGTACCCTCGCTTGACGAAGTGCTTCACCCGGTTTTCTATGAAGAATCCTGGGATGTTCCATTTACAAAACACAAGTGGTATACCTGCCAGGACGGGCAGAAAGATGAAACACTGATCTATGCAAATTTTCAGGGGGCTGATCCGAACAAAGAGAATGTGGAAATCAATGTGAGGCGGCGGTGCTTCTTCCCATCAAAGGAGGGAATTAGCTATATTACGCTCTCTGGATTTGTAATCCGTCAGGCGGCGACACAATGGGCGCCACCGACAGCATTCCAGGACGGGATGGTCGGGCCACACTGGTCAAAGGGCTGGATTATAGAGGACTGCGAGATTTCAGACTCAAGATGCAGCGGTATTTCCCTCGGAAAGTATCTTCAGAAGGGAAATGAAAATAAGTGGTCGACCTGGTTTTTCAAGGACGGGACGCAGACCCAAAGGGACTGTGTCTGCCAGGCGCAGCGGGAAGGATGGTCAAGGGAAACAGTCGGTTCCCACGTGGTCAGGCGCTGCAATATTCATGACTGCGGACAGACGGGAATCGTCGGCCATCTTGGCGGTGTTTTTTCTCTGATTGAGGACAACGAGATTCACCACATCAACAACAAGCAGGATCTTACCGGAGCCGAGATCGGCGGAATCAAGATGCATGCCGCCATTGATGTGACCTACCGGAGAAATCATATTCATCATTGTACAAGAGGAATCTGGCTGGACTGGGAGGCCCAGGGGACAAGGGTTACACAGAACCTGTTCCACGACAACACGACACCGGAAGGAACCAGAATCGGAACAGGTCTGTCGCTCGGCGAGGATCTGTTCATAGAGGTTTCTCACGGTCCGACTCTGGTTGACAACAATCTTCTGCTGTCGGACTGCGCGGCAAGAATCAGCGCGCAGGGGATCGCATTTGTCCATAATCTGATCTGCGGGTCATTTACATGGGTAGGCGGCGGAACAGACAACGGTGGGAAGAAGTTCCCGACAAACCGCTATACACCATACCATGTGCCGCACGGAACAGATGTGGCAGGGTTCATGACGATTCTTCACGGAGATGCCCGTTTCTACAACAATATATTTGTCCAGAGACCGATCCGGAAGGACTATATTGCCTATGCAGAGGAACACGACGTTTATGGTCGGAATGAATATCAGTTTGTCTGCGGAACGAAGCCCTATGACGATTATCCGGATTTAGAGATGTATAAGGAGACCTTTGCGGGCTATCATGGACAGGATGGCGTGTGCCGGGATTTCTACTATGACCATCTTCCGGTAATGACAAGCGGCAATCTCTACTTCAACGGAGCGCAGCCTTTCAATCATGAATCGGGTGCCATTGTGGACAGAGAACATCAGGTGCACATTGAACTTCTGGAATCGGAACAGGGGCAGATGGTGCTGAGGACGGACCTGATGAGAGCTCTTCCGACGGGAACATGCCCGGTGGTTTCGACCGATACACTTGGGATGGCGTTTGAACCTGAACAGCGGTTCGAGGAGCCGGATGGAAAGCCAATTGTATTTAACCTGGATTATTTCGATCATCCAAGAGGAATCGAGCCGGCTGCAGGACCATTTGCGGAGATTCAGGATGAAATGATTGTCTTCTGAAAAATGGCAGCCTGCCGGGAATGAACGTGAGATGATGCCGGAAAACAGGGGCATGGCTGATATGGAGGGTGTAATAAGCCTGAGCAGTGCCTGGAAGGCAGGGGCTGCTGATCAGAATGACAAGAGAGAAAGCGAGGAATAAAAAGATGGCAACTCAGAAGGGAGCCTTCATGAGAGGGCTTGATCATATGATCATCAAAGAGATTGAAAAACCTGCTGCGGGACCGGGAAATGTAGTTGTAGCATTGGAATACATCGGGATCTGCGGGTCAGATATTCATTATTATCATGCCGGTAAGGTTGGCGCTTATACAGTTGACCTGACGCAGGATTATATGCTGGGGCATGAGGCGGCAGGAACAGTTGTCGAGGTTGGAGAGGGCGTCACAAATCTTCAGGTTGGAGACCGGGTTGCGCTGGAGCCGGGTGTCACCTGCGGACATTGTGAGTTCTGCAAAACCGGATATTATAATCTGTGCCCGGATGTACAGTTTCTCGCTACCCCGCCGGTTCCCGGCTGTAACGAGGAATTCATCGAGCATCCCGCAGACTGGTGCTTCAAGCTTCCTGACAATGTCAGCACAAAGGAAGGCGCATTGATCGAACCGCTGTCTGTCGGTTTTCACGCGGCGAACCAGGGCGGCGTTGGCGTCGGAGATACCGTGGTCATTCTGGGGAGCGGGTGCATCGGACTTTGCACGCTTCTGTCAGCGAAGGCTCACGGAGCAGGGCAGATTATCGTAGCGGATATCGTGGAGGCCAGACTTAACAAGGCAAAAGAGCTGGGCGCAGACGTTGTGATCAACAGCGGGAAGGAGAATGTGCTGGAGCGTGTTGCCGAACTGACCGGGGGACGCGGGGCAGACAAGGTCTTTGAGACGAGCGGGGCTGCAGTCTGCATTCAGCAGACACCTTATCTTGCAAGGCGCGGCGGTGTCGTTGTTCTGGTAGGGATTTCTGTTCAGTCAGACATCAGCTATAGCTTTGCGCAGATCATGGATAAGGAACTGACAATCAAATCTGTTTTCAGATACAGAAATATCTTCCCGAAGGCGATTGCTGCAGTTGCAAAGGGAGCCATTGATGTCAAGCAGATTGTCACACATGAGTTTGACTTCGATCATATCGATGATGCCTATCAGGAATGTGTCAATAATCGGACGGATCTGGTCAAGGCAGTGATCAAGGTCAAGGGGTGAAGGGAGATACGGATGATTTACTATGTCAACGCTGCTGCCTCATTTCAGGGAGACGGCAGTGAGAACAGGCCGTTCCGGCATATTCAGGATGCCGCGAGTGTGGCGAAGCCTGGAGATGAGGTTGTTGTGGCACCCGGGGTGTACCGCGAGTATGTAGACCCGAAGAACGCCGGGCGCCCGGACGCACGGATTATCTACAGGAGCGAGAAAAAGCTCGGTGCAGTGATCACCGGCGCGGAGAAGCTGGAAGACTGGGAGCGGTATCAGGGAACTGTCTGGACAGCACGCGTCAGGAACGGCATCTTCGGGGACTACAACCCGTATACGACCTATGTCTACGGCGACTGGTACTTTGCCGGAAAGGGCAGACACACCGGAGCGGTCTACCTGAATGACCGGATGCTGTATGAGGCGAGGACGCTGGAGGACTGCCTGAAGGCGGAGAAAAGCCCGTACTCCTGGCGGCCGGAGGAGTCTGTTTACCAGTGGTACGCGGAGCAGGACGGAGATGAGACGGTCTTCTATGCAAATTTCCAGGACAAGGACCCGAACAAGGAAAATGTGGAGATCAATGTTCGCAGAGAGTGCTTCATGCCGCAGCAGGAGGGGATCGGGTACATCACAGTCTCCGGTTTCGTGGTGACAAAGGCTGCGACGACCTGGGCACCGCCGGCCGCTTTCCAGGACTGCATGATCGGTCCGCACTGGTCAAAGGGGTGGATCATCGAGGACTGCGAGATCTCGAACAGCAAGTGCTCCGGCATCGGACTGGGCAAGTACTATGACCCGGAGAATGACCATTACTTTACGACAAAACACGTGAAGAGTCCGACTCAGATGGAGCGCGACGCGGTCTGCAGAGGACAGTATTATGGCTGGCTGAAGGAAAAGATCGGAAGCCATATCATCCGCCGCAACAACATCCATGACTGCGAGCAGGGCGGAATCATCGGCCGCATGGGCGGTGTCTTCAGCGTGATTGAGGACAACCATATTCACCATATCAACAATATGATGGAGCTTGGCGGCGCGGAGATTGCGGGCATCAAGATGCATGCAGCCATCGATGTGACGATCAGGAGAAACTGGATCCATGACTGCACGATGGGCATCTGGTGCGACTGGGAGGCACAGGGAACGAGGATCACGCAGAACCTGCTGTACCGCAATCAGGCGCCTGAGGGGGCAAAGCGGCTTCCGGGCGGCATGTGCAGCCAGGATCTGTTCGTCGAGGTTGGCCACGGACCGACGCTGATCGACAACAACATCCTGCTCTCCGATGTCTCGCTCCGATTTGCGACAGAGGGGGTCGCGATGGTGCACAATCTCATCTGCGGTGCCTTTACCGTCGTGGGAGGTGGAACAGATGCGATCGTGGACGGCCTGCTGAGACAGCGCTACACTCCGTACCACATCCCGCACCGGACGGAGGTCATGGGCTTCATGACCATCCTGCACGGGGATGACCGCTTCTACAACAACGTATTTTTGCAGAAATGGCCGTCCGCGGACTATCTCAATGCCAGCGACAGTGAGCCGGGCGCAGCGGACTGGGACAACCGGAAGGTGGGGACGGCAGTGTTCGACAGCTATCCGACCTATGAGGAATGGATCAGTTGGTTCGATATGGACTCGGATGTTCCGGATATGAAGAAGCTTGAGCCGCATCATTTTGACAAGCTTCCGGTCTGGTCTGAGGGGAACTTCTATCTGAACGGGGCAGAGGCATGGACTCATGAGAAAAGTAGCTGCATCCCTGATGCGTCAATGCTCCCGGAGGCGCCTTATGCGGATGTGGAGGAGCGGGATGGCAGCGTCATCCTGAGAACGAACATCGGAGAATGGCTGAGACAGTCGGGCTTCACGGACGCCATCGTTGACTCAGATACGCTTGGGAAAGCCTTTGAGCCGGAAGAGCGGTTTGAGAACCCGGATGGCAGCAGAATCGTCTTCAATGAGGACTACTTCGGTGCGCACAGAGGGGCAGCTCCGCTTCCCGGACCGTTTTCGGAGGAGGCTGACGGCAGGACCGTATACCAGTGGGGAACGGTGTAAGATCCGGGCCTTGTCGGAAGCGCGCATGATTCAGCACGAACGGTTTAACGGCGTCAGGCAGATGGGCGCGGGAGAACCGCACAGAGAATTATCTGCACAGATGCCGAAATAATTCATGAGAACACTGCAAAATTAGAAAAACGTTTGGTTTACAAAAGGATTAACAGGTGGTATCATTCTGTTCAAGCTCGAAAGAGCCGACAGACAACTGAGAAATGCAATGACCAGAACATGCTCACGAGTGGAACATCACAGAGAGCCGCGGGTGCTGAGAAGCGGTATGGGAAGTTCGGATGAGTCTCATCTGCGAGCAGCACATTGAACCGGATGCCGGGCGGGGTTCATATCGTCCTGGCAGATGAAGTAGATGCCGCCGGTGATCACCGTTATATGATGAGCTGTTTCAGGATCCTCCGCAGCAGACGCAGCGGATATCCGCGACAGACAGAGAGGTTGCCCTTGGCAGCAAGCAAAGTGGTACCACGAAGATGAAAGTCTCCGCCTTTGCACAGTGCAGGTTTATGTGCAGGCGGGGGCTTTTTTTAGTGGATCAGCCCCGAGAGCTGCTGACTGCATTCACAGCGATGCACCTGTTCGCAGCAGGGAAGAAAGCCGGACAGCAGAAATAAGCGCCAGGCAGCGAGGGGACGCAGGGACCAGCGTAAAAACGGAAGGGAGGTATGCCGTATGGATCGCGGACAATATGTGGAAAAGCTGGTCAGTTCATACCGCAGGTACTACGACATCATCCCGGGGGTCTCTGCGGAAGCCGTCAATGCGCCCCGATCAGAGACAACGGCGAAGGAGGCTGCGGGGGCAACGCCTCAGCAGACAGAATCGACCTCAGCTGAGATACTGGAGGGCCCGGACGGACTGATCTGCCGCTGCGACTTTTCCGTGCGCAATGCACAGTATGTTTTGTCGAAGAAGAATGAGCTCTGGAGTGCGGAGAGCAGGGAACACTGCTATATCTTTTCGATGCCGCAGCTGACAGAGGAGACTTACCGGACATTGGAACAGTATGTCTACGAGGAGGGCATGAAGCTGATTCATCCCGGGAAAGGACACATGTGCACGACACTGACGCTTCTTGTGGTCTGTGACGAAAGTACGCCGGGTGCCGAGAAGCTTCTGAAAAAGTGCCGGCTGCACAAGAGTTTCCGTTTTTCAATCGACGGATGGATGGATTTCCACACTGGCCTGATGACACTGGGAAGCGGGAAGGCCGCTGCAAACTTCGGCGGGCATGATAACCTGAAGCTGTTGCGGCAGCTGATCCGGTGATTGCCACTGCTTTGCCGGCAGTCAGCCGGCTGGTGTACGATTGGCGTACCGGCTGTTCCGGCCGGATGGAAATCGTTCAGTCTGAAAGTCATATGGAAGACAGACGGAAGAAGTGCCTGTCATGAGATGGTTCATCCTGCGCCATGAGGCGCTGATGATATAGCCGGGAGACCGGCAGCAAAGAAACAGCCGGAGCGCGGCCGCACGGACATTCAGATCCGGGACTGAAGGAGAAGAATGGAGAGCAGGCAGCGGAACGGCAAGGGAAACAAGAGGAGGGAAACACAATGAATGCTGCAGTGATACTGTTCGTCGGTATCGTTGTCCTTGCCTGCGGATATCTGTTTTACGGCAGATGGCTCGCGAAGACATGGGGTATCGATCCGTCGAGAAAGACGCCGGCTGTCGAATACCAGGACGGCGTCGACTACGTACCTTCAAAGGCACCTGTGCTGATGGGACATCATTTCTCATCCATCGCGGGAGCAGGCCCGATTACCGGACCGGTCCAGGCAGCCGTCTTCGGATGGGTGCCGGTTATGCTCTGGATCCTGATCGGAGGCATTTTCTTCGGAGGGGTGCATGACTTCGGCGCTCTGTTTGCTTCGCTGCGCCACAAGGGACAGTCAATCGGCGAGATCATCGGCGATACCATGGGCAGCAAGATGAAGAAGCTGTTTCTGGTGTTCACCTATCTGACCCTGCTTCTGGTTATCGCAGCATTCTCTTCGATGGTTGCCGGAACCTTCAGTGCGACCTACACGAACGGTGTCCTGGACAAGGCGGCGAGCGCGACCAATGCGTCGACGGCGATGATTTCCATTCTGTTCATCGTTATCGCAATTGCATTTGGCTTCATGATCTACAGAAGAAACGCACCGCTCCTGGTGTCCACGATTGCCGGTGTGGTGGCGATTGCCGCAATCATTGCGATCGGACTGAACTGGCATCCGATTTATCTGAATAACAGGACATGGATGATTCTGATCGGGGTGTATATCGCGGCGGCATCCATCGTTCCGGTCTGGATCCTGCTTCAGCCCAGAGACTACCTGAGCTCCTTCCTGCTGTATTTCATGATGGCTCTTGCAGTCGTCGGGATCTTCGGCGCGCATCCGAGCATTTCCCAGATGCCGGCCTTCACAGGATTCTATAACAAGACACAGGGATATCTGTTCCCGGCACTGTTTGTCACGATCGCCTGCGGCGCGATTTCCGGCTTCCACTCGCTGGTATCTTCCGGCACGACATCCAAGCAGCTCGACAATGAGAAGCATGCGCTGCCGGTTGCCTACGGCTCCATGCTGATCGAGTGCGTGCTCGGACTGTGCACGATCTGCGCAGTCGGCTATCTCTGGAAGGATTTCTCATCCGGAACGACAACGAACCCGATGCAGGTATTTTCCATCGGGATCGCGAAGATGGTTGCGGTTCTTCCGGGCCTTTCGGGCGCTGAGAATGTTATCCGCTCGCTTCTGATCCTTGCGATTTCTGTCTTCTGCCTGACCTCGCTGGATACCTCCACGAGACTGGCAAGATATACGTTCCAGGAATTCTGGCTGGCTCCGGGCGAGACGGTCGCAGATGCGAAGGGCTTCAAGAAGGTTCTTGTCAATCCGTACTTCTCCTCCATCCTGACGGTGGTGCTTGGAGTCGGACTCGGCATGACCGGGTACATGAACATCTGGCCGCTGTTCGGCGCATCAAACCAGCTGCTGGCTGCTGTCGGCCTGCTTGCCGTTGCAACCTGGCTCGGCAAGGTGGGGAAGAAAAACAAGATGTTTTATATCCCGATGGTCTTCATGCTTTGCGTCACGGTCACATCCCTGATCCAGACGGTCATCAAGAATATGAACGCGCTGACGTCCGGTGCGGCGACAGACTTCGGATGGGATGTCGCAAGAACCGTCATTGCTGTCCTTCTTGTTGTACTGGCGCTGATTCTTGCGGTGGATTCCATCAGAACCATGAGAAAGCAGAGCCTTGAGAAGAAGGCAAGTGTGGCTTGATATCCGGAATCATTTAGTATCACACAGGGGGCAGGTTGTGAGCGGTTAGATGTTTCAAACTGCACCAAAACAACCGGAGCAGACCTGACTGGATATTGTGGCCGTATCAAAATGGTGCGGGAATGCATCTCTGACAAGTGAATAAGCAGGGAAGCAATTGTTTCTCGGAGAGAGGCACGGAAGCGTTCCGTGCCTCTTTTTTGTGAAAGCGACGAGCCAGAAGCCATGATGCAAGCTTGCTTGCATCATGGCACCTGGCGACCGCACATCATCGAGTGCGAAGCACGAGAGGACGGCGGGGGCGACGAAACGAGGGGGCAGGGTGAATCGGCCCTGCTCGATTGAAGGATTGCATAAAAATAGGGCCCTTAGGTTGTGCAGGTTTCATAAAAATGGACAGATGAACCTGAAGATATGTTGACAATTAAAACAGAATGACGTATATATTCAGTATGCAATCGGTTGCACGATTGCATATATTTTACAACATTCATGCAAACGATTGCATGAAGAGAAGATTTTCAGGCGGACAGAGACAGACAGCCTGCAGAAGGGAACCAGTATGGCAGCGACGATCAAGGACATTGCAAAGATGGTTGGTGTGTCTCCCTCCACGGTGTCAAGGGTGGTCAACCGGACGGCTCCGATATCGGAGGAGACCCAGGAAAAGATCAGAGAAGCAATGAAAAAGCTGAACTACCACCCGAACAGTACGGCCAGAAACCTGGCAAGCGGCGCATCCTGTACCATCGGGCTTGTGATTGACGCAGCGGACGAAGGAACCTTCGCCAACAGTTTTTTCAACCGGAGTGTGTATGCGATCGAGAAAACACTTCAGGAGCATGCCTACAGCCTCCTGATTACGAACAACCGGCCGGTCTCCTCGATCCGGTCGCTGGTCTATGAAAAGCGGGTGGACGGATTGATTATTCCACCGGCCAGCCTCGATGAGGAAACCGTAAAGTTCCTGGAGGAAGAGCATTTTCCGTTTGTTGTGCTCGGAGAGCCGGAAATCGGCCAGACGAGAACGACTTGGGTGGATGTCGATAACCGGAAAGGAAGCAGGGAGGCGGTCGTTCACCTCTGCCGGCAGGGGTTTCGCAGGATTGTCATGATTGTCCGAAACGACAGAACCGTTTTTGCCAGGAACCGAATTTACGGCTATCAGGATGGTGTGACGGAAATATGTCCTCCGCAGGTGATATATGTGGAGGAGCCGGACGGGCAGCCGCGTCCGCCTGAACAGGCAGATGCGGAATTCTGGACGGACGGACAGGCAGCGAAGCTGGAGGAGCTGGCTGTCAGACTTGTCGGCGAGGGGAAAGCGGATGCTTTTCTGTGCGCGGACAATGAGATTGCGTATCATGTGCTGCGCGCCCTTCGCGGGGCGGGGATCCGGATCCCGGAGGAGGCTGGTGTGGTGACCTTCGATAACTACCCGCTGGCACCTTTCATGGACCCGCCGCTTACGGCGGTGGATGTGGATACATCCAGACTCGGGAAGGCTGCGGCAGAGCTTCTGATACAGAGCATACATGAGGCCGACAGGCCGCCCAGGCAGGTGCTGATCGGCGCCAGCCTGATCAGGCGGATGTCATCAGCGGGAAAGGAGGGTCAATGATCAGAGAAGCAGTCAGGCATACCGGGACATACCCGGATGTTTATCTTCAAAACCGCAGAACGCTGGTTTTCAGGATACGGACTGCCAGAGCAGATGTACAGCGCTGCACCCTGTTCTGCTTTGCAAGGACAGAGCCGGAAAAGGTCCGGGAGATTCCGATGGTGTGGGAGTATCGGGACGAGCTGTTCGATTATTATGCAGCAGTCGTTACGTTTCACCAGATCGCCCGGTATCAGAAGTATTATTTCCGGTTTGACGATGCCTTGTACTATTCAGCGCATGGTTTTTCGCAACGTTGTCCGACGGATGGATTTTTCGAATTCCTGTACGCGAACACGACCGATGCCGTCACAGTGCCGGCATGGGCGAGGGGACAGGTGTTCTATCAGATCTTTCCGGAACGGTTCTGCAACGGAGACCGGGGCAATGACCCGGATGGGTGCATGCCGTGGGGCAGCCCGCCGGACAGAGTGCATGACATGGGAGGTGATTTAAGGGGAATTATCAGGAAATTGCCGTACCTGAAGGAACTTGGCGTGGACTGTCTCTATCTGAATCCGGTCTTCAAGGGCGATTTCAATCACAAGTATGCAACGACAGACTACTTTGAGGTCGATCCGCAGTTCGGGACCAATGAGGATCTGAAGGAACTGGTGGAGCGGGTTCATGCGTCCGGGATGCGGATTATCCTGGACGGAGTGTTCAACCACTGCGGGATCCATTTTGAGCCATTCCAGGATCTGCTGAAAAACCAGGAGCGCTCCCGCTACAGGGACTGGTTTTTCGTCAGGGATTTTCCGTTTGACATCACTCATCATGACTACGAGTGTGTCGGTGCGTACAAGTACATGCCGAAGCTCAACAGCGGAAATCCGGAAGTTCGGGCGTTCATCCTGCGCGTGATGGATTTTTGGATATCGGAATTCCAGATCGATGGGTGGCGGCTGGATGTCGCGGATGAAGTCGACGAGAGCGTCTGGGAGATGGCACGGATTGTGCTGAAGCAGAAGCATCCGAATATGCTTCTGCTGGGGGAGACCTGGGGGAGCGGACTGAGGCTGATGAACGGCACGCAGATGGACAGCATCATGAATTATATGTTTCGGGATGCGGTCCGGGACTTCATCGCGCTTGGAACAATCCGGGCGGAGGAATTTGACGCCAGAATCCAGAAGATGCTGTCCGACTATCCGGTGGATATGGATCTTTCGATGTTTCTTCCACTCGGCAGCCATGACACGGAACGGTTTCTGACGCTGTGCGGCGGCGACCGGAGGAAGATGGCGCTGGCGGTCGTCCTCCAGATGAGCTTTATGGGCTCGCCGTCTATCTATTATGGCGATGAGTGCGGCATGGAGGGGGAGAATGACCCGGACTGCCGCAGGTGCATGATCTGGGAGGAAAGTGAGCGGGATCAGGAACTTTATGAGCTGTACAGAAGTCTGATCCGTATCCGGAAGAAGGAGCCGGCTCTTCGGACGGGACGTCAGAGAACAATCCTCTGCTGTAAGGATGTATACGGGTATTTCCGGGGTGAAGGACGGAATGCCATCTATATCCTGGTGAACACAGGCGTGGATGATTGTGATCTGCGGGTACCGGTTGTGTCAGAGGGACGTTTCAGGGTACTGCTGCAGACAGATGAAAGCCGGCAGGAAAGGGCGCTTATCTCGACAGAAAAGGAAGCGCAGCAGCATTTTCTGAATGAAGATGTGATTCATTACAAGGGATATCTGAATGTGACGCTCGCACCGTATTCAGCGGTCATATTCAAGGAAGATCAGACAAAGGAGGGAATCTTATGAAGAAGTGTTCAGGCAGAATCCAGACGGCCATCCTCTCGGCAGCGATGTGCATGGCGCTGGCAGGAAGTATGACAGCAGGAGCGGCTGAATCCTCAGTGAAGGATGAGGATTCAGTCAAAACGCAGGCATCCGGTACAGAAGCTGCGGCTCCGTCTGAAGAAGTTACATTGAACTTCTGGCACCATTATAGCGCACAATCGCCGGAGAATGAAACGCTGATGAATGACCTGATTCCGAAGTTTGAGAAGGAGCATCCGGGGATCACGGTCAATGCGGTCTCCCACGAGTGGGCGGATCTTCATGACAAGATTCTGATCAGCGCCCAGTCCGATACGCTTCCGGACGTTGCAAGGCTGGACAGTGCCTGGGTTCCGGAATTCCAGAAGATGGGGATTCTGGTGCCGCTGAATCAGGAAATGAGTGACTTCGGCGATGTCTCCGGCGGACTTCTGGAGAGCGCCATGACAACTGCGCAGATCGGAGGAGACTCCTACGCACTGGCGCTGAATACCAATACAAAAATTCTCTATTACAACGTCCAGGGACTGAAGGACGCAGGTGTGGATGTGCCAAAGACGATGGATGAGTTCGCAGAGGCCTGCCGGAAGCTTTCCGGAACCAACAAAAATGGTCAGCAGGTATGGGGATATGATGAACCCGGCCTGTCCGGCTGGAACCTCTGCCCGTTTATCTGGAGCATGGGCGGAGCCATCACAAATGAGGACCAGACGAAGGCAACCGGCTATCTGAACGGGGAGAAGACGGTCGCGGCGATCCAGATGTTCGCAGATCTTGCGAAGGAAGGTGCGATCACCGGCTGGAACAGCGGAGATATCCCGATGACAGACGGCTTCGGAACAGGGCGCTACATGATGCTTCTGGAGGGACCGTGGAAGGTCTCTGAGCTGGCGGGCGCTTATCCGGACCTTGAGTATGCTGTCGCGCCGGTTCCGGCAGGAGATGGCGGCTCGGTATCCGTCCTGGGCGGTGAGGACATCGGAATGTTCAAGTCAGCCCACAAGGATGCTGCGTGGAAATTTATGAAGTTCATGACCAGTGAGTATGCACAGGAGGCCATGGCAAAGTGCGGGCAGATCCCATGCAACAAGGAAGCGCTTGAGAGCGATACGGTGAAAAAGGCGGACTTTGCGCCTTACATCGAGCAGCTGAAGACGGCAAAATCCCGCCCGACTGTGGCAAGCTGGTCTGAAATCGACAGCAAGCTTTCCGAGGCTGTTACAGGTGTGGTGAATGGGGACACCACGGCGCAGGATGCGATGGATCAGCTGGCAGCTGAGGTGGATGAGCTGCTTGCGGAAGAATAACCGGCAACCCGCCTCTCCTGGATTGCGGGTTATATGATATCCGGGGCAGCCGCAGGGCGCATTTAAACCTGCGGCTGCCCCATTTTAAAGGAGACTGCAGCATGATGAAACTGAAAGGCTGGAATAAAGTCCGGGTTCTTGCGCTTTTGCTGCCGGGACTGCTGATCTTTGGTATCTTTACCTTTTATCCGATCGTCAGACTCTTCTGGATGAGCTTTTTCAAATGGGATTTCGGCTCATTCTTTGACCAGAAATTCATAGGATTTGATAATTACCGCACCGTACTGGGGGATGAAAACTTCAGGGTTGCGTTTGCCAACACCATCGTCTATACGCTGGTGACTGTCCCGGCGCAGATGATGCTCGGGCTGTTCGTCGCCATGCTGATCAATTCGATCACGCATGCGAAGATTTTCTTTCGGGTTGCCTATTATCTTCCGGTCATCACATCCTGGGTCATTGCCTCCCTGGTTTTCAAGTATGTTTTCAATACGGAGGGCATGCTGAATTATTTCCTGACAAATGTGGTCCATGTGACGTCCCAGAATGTGCACTGGCTTGATTCCAGGTGGGGAGGCATGACAGTTGCCATGCTTCTGGGAATCTGGAAAGGGATCGGCTGGAATATGGTCGTCTTTCTGGCGGCGCTGCAGCAGGTGCCGCAGTCCCTGTATGAGTCCGCGTCGATGGACGGCGCCGGCGCCTGGCAGCGGTTTGTTCACGTGACGCTGCCGGGAATCAGAGGGACCATCCTGTTTGCCCTTGTCATGCTCACGATTGGCGGTTTCAACGTCTATACTTCTACCAAGCTGATTACGGACGGCAAGCCGGGGCACGCGACAGAGGTTGTCCTGACATGGATGTACTACAAGGCATTCAGCAGCGGCAAGTTCGGCTATTCGGCAGCACTGTCTTTCATCATTGCGCTTGTCCTGGCGGTTCTGGCTGTTGTGCAGTTTGGGCTTATGCAGAGGAAGGAGGATGACTGAACCATGAGGAAGAAGAGAACAGCTCTGTGGATGTATGTCCTTCTGATCGCCGGCATGGTAATCGTTGTCCTGCCGATGGTGTATATGATCAGCACCTCGCTGAAGCCGAACGGTGCTCTGTATGAGTATCCGCCGAAGTTCTTTCCAAAACTGAAGGAAATCACGCTGGAAAATTATCGGTACATTCTCTCGCAGGGCAGATTTCTGCGCAATTTTCTCAACAGCGTTCTGGTTTCCGTGAGTACGGTTGCTTTGTCGGCAGTCGTATCCTCCGCACTCGCGTTCTGTATCGCGCGGTTCCGGTTCCCGGGAAGGAGATTTTTGTTTGCGTTCATCATCCTGACGATGATCATTCCCGGAACAACGATGATTGTGCCGCAGTATGAGCTGGCCGTGAAGCTCCATACGATCAACAGCATCGGCGGGCTGATCCCCTTTTACACTGCCTGGGTCATCCCGTATTCAACATTTATGATCAAGGGATTCGTGGAGAACATTCCGCGGGAGCTGGATGAAGCGGCTTATATCGATGGCGGAAATGTGTTTACCGTGTATTTCCATGTGGTGCTTCCGCTTGCGAAGCCGGGCATTGCTTCCATCTCAATTTTTAATTTTCTGACAGCCTGGGAGGAATTCCCGTGGGCGAATACCGTAATCAACGATGACATGAAGCGGACACTTCCGATTGCCATCTCCGGGTTTTTCGGGCAGCACCAGTTCACACAGTGGGGATATGTGTTTGCCTTGTCCGTCTTCAGCCTGATTCCGATCCTCATCGTCTTCATTTCCTGTCAGAAATTCTTTGTAAAGGGACTGACGGCCGGAAGCGTGAAGGGATAACATGTGTTGCCAGGACAACATAAAAGTTGCCCATACTTCATTATAATGCCACCATACAGGAAGACAACGAAAAAAGCATAAAGGAGTGACGTATGGTGGATATGGCGGAAAGCAAGTATGTAGATGAGACGACACTGATCGGGGAGCTGGTGAGTCAGTACCCGGAGACGACGGATGTCCTGCTCGGAATCGGTATGCACTGTCTTGGCTGTCCGGCTTCCCTCGGGGAGAGCCTGCGGGATGCCTGCATGGTCCACGGTGTGGACGCGGAGGCGGTCGTGAAAGAGGTCAACAGCAAGATTGCAGAGAACAGAGGGTGAGAAGCGATGAGAGCATATCTGGGGCCGGTTCACTACTGGCTGTACAATAAAATCGGAAAACAGGAGGAGCTGACTGGAAAGCTGGCCTCCTACTCAGCGGAGAAGGGGTGGATCGGAGAGCCGGAAAGCTTTACGGCGCGCCTCCCGGAGCTGCAAAGCGTGATCGATGTCTCCAATATCCACGGATGGCTGCAGAGCCGCATCGCGGATTCCGAGACAAGGCTTGCTTCTCTGGTGAAGGGTGTGCTTTCCGGACATCCGGAGCGCATGGAGGCGCTTCTCGGCGTCGCATATGCGTTCGGACAGGACAACAGGCCGGATGCCGCTTCGGCTTCCGATATCTACCGTGCGTTTGAGGATTTCTTTGTCAACGGGATGCCGTGCGACAGGGTGAATGTTGTCGACGAAAGCTCCGATGACCAGGTTTCCTGGCATATGGCGGAGGACATCCATGCAGCCGGGTGGAACGGCGATGCGGCTGACTACTACAGGCTCCGCAGCAGTGTGATGGCGGGAATGCTGGATCGCACACCGTTTGTGCTGGATGAGAACGACGGGATGCATTACACAATCCGTAAAAGATCATGAATATCGATCAGGCCGCGGTGCGGACTGACAGGAAGAGAAATCCCCACAGGGCCCTTTGACCCTGCGGGGATTTTTTCGTCAAATTGCACGAAGCGTGTGTAGAAGCCGCTGAAACCCTGATATGCCCGGGCTCATCAGCCGGAACGCGCGCCGTCTGTCAGTGAAGAAGCGTTTGGAGAGATGCCCGTTTTCCGCGTTTCTGAAACGTCCTGCGGAATGGCCTTCGAGAAAGGCAGTCAGGAGTTTGTCTATTTTGCCATGTTGCAAAAGGAGAACCGCTGCGATATGATAGCAAGGCACGAACATACAAGATATTGTGAATACGAAAACATACATGCCTATATCTGGATATAGCAAATGAAATATGGAGGACTGCTGACAGAATAAACAGACGGCCCGGGGGTGTTTGCAGAAGAATTCCGGCAATGATGAGGTATTGTATGATGAATCAGTGGGAAGGGGCGGAGTTATCGTGGAAGAGAATGTACAGACGAACGTGATCAAGCGCAACGGAGAGGAAGTTACGTTTGACATTGAGAAGATTTTCAATGCCATCGCGAAGGCGAACAAGGAAGTGGATCCGATCCACCAGATGAGTGATGTGCAGATCCGCGCGGTGTCCGAGAACGTCGCCCGCGAGGTCCGCAAGGCGCCACATGCGGTGAATGTCGAGGACATCCAGGACATGGTCGAGACCGGCATCATGGAGATGCGCGGCTTTGAGGTGGCACAAAAGTATGTCCGCTACCGCTATAAGAGGACGCTTGCGCGCAAGTCCAACACGACGGACGATGGTATTCTGGCGCTGATCGAGCAGAACAATGAGGAAGTGAAGCAGGAGAACTCCAACAAGAACCCTGTCATCAACTCCACTCAGCGTGACTACATGGCCGGAGAGGTCAGCCGAGATCTGAGCCGCAGAATCCTGCTTCCGGAGGAAGTTGTCCGGGCGCATGAAGCGGGGATCATCCATTTTCATGATTCGGACTATTATGCGCAGAAGGAACACAACTGCGATCTGATCAATCTGGAGGATATGCTTCAGAACGGGACGGTCATCAGCGAGACACTGATTGAGAAGCCGCACAGCTTCTACACAGCGGCGAACGTTACAACGCAGATCGTCGCGCAGGTGGCATCCAACCAATACGGTGGGCAGTCCTTCACGCTGGCGCATCTGGCACCGTTTGTCGACATCAGCAGAAAGAAACTCAGAAAACAGACGGCGGAGGAGCTCCAGGCGGTTGGTGAAGAGATCGACGAGAAGAAGGTTGAGTCGATCGCGGAGATCCGTCTGAAGGATGAGGTCACAAGGGGAATCCAGACGATTCAGTATCAGCTGATCACGCTGATGACCTGCAACGGCCAGGCACCGTTTGTGACGATGTTCATGTACCTGGACGAGGTGCCGGAGGGGCAGACCAGGGAAGACCTTGCAATGCTGATTGAGGAAGTGCTCCGCCAGCGGATGCAGGGCGTCAAGAATGAGAAGGGCGTGTGGATCACGCCGGCGTTCCCGAAGCTGATCTATGTGCTGGATGAGGACAACATCACAGAGGACTCCAGGTACTGGTATCTGACGAAGCTTGCTGCAGAGTGCACAGCGAAGAGAATGGTGCCGGACTACATCTCCGCGAAGAAGATGAAGGAGCTCAAGGGGGATGTCTACCCGTGCATGGGCTGCAGAAGCTTCCTGACACCGGACAACGAGCAGCAGCCGGAAGGGCTCTGCAACGATGGAAACAAGGCAGAGGCGGGGGACTATACGCCGGGGCAGCACAAGTACTATGGCCGCTTCAATCAGGGTGTTGTCACGATCAACTTGGTCGATGTTGCCTGCTCTGCTGTCAAAGAAGCGGAGAAGGCCGGGACAGACAAGTTCGACGAATTCTGGAAGATTCTCGACGATCGGCTGGAGCTCTGCCACAGGGCACTCCGCTGCCGCCATGAAAGACTCATGGGCACTCCGTCAGATGTAGCGCCGATTCTCTGGCAGTATGGTGCGCTCGCAAGACTCAAGAAGGATGAGAAGATCGACAAGCTGCTGTTCGGCAACTACTCGACCATCAGCCTCGGCTACGCCGGCCTGTATGAGATGTGCGTGGAGATGACCGGAAAGAGCCACACCGACGAGGAGGCAAAACCATTTGCGCTGAAGGTCATGCAGACGCTGAATGACTACTGCATGAAGTGGAGAAAAGCGGAGAATATCAGCTACTCGCTCTACGGTACGCCGATGGAATCCACAACATACAAGTTTGCAAAGTGTCTGCAGAAGCGGTTTGGCATCATCAAGGATGTCACGGATCACAACTACATCACCAACAGCTACCATGTGAATGTCAGGGAGAAGATCGACGCGTTCCGCAAGCTGGAGTTCGAGTCGGAGTTCCAGAAGCTCTCCCCGGGCGGCGCAATCAGCTATGTGGAAGTGCCGAACCTGCAGGATAACATTCCGGCGGTGCTTTCGGTTATGCAGTTCATCTATGAGAACATCATGTATGCGGAGCTCAACACCAAGAGCGATTACTGCGAAGTCTGCGGATATGATGGGGAGATTCAGATCCACGAGGACGAGCACGGGAAGCTGATCTGGGTCTGCCCGAACTGCGGCAATACCGACCAGACCAAGATGTCCGTCGCAAGACGTACCTGTGGTTATATCGGAACCCAGTTCTGGAACCAGGGAAGAACACAGGAGATCAAGGACAGGGTGCTGCATCTGTAATCGTGCGCACGCAGGTGCGGGGGACAACAGTATCTGAATCACTATATGAATGATGGGAACAGGCGCCCGATTGAAGCGGGCGCCTGTTTCTTCAGGTTTGAAACAGGCCGGGGGTGGCATGCAGATGCCTGATTGAACCGGGCAGGCGCAGAGGTGCGGAAGCTGTGAGAGTGCAGCGCCGGGCGCAGGGGTAAGGAAGCTGTGAGAGTGCAGCGTCAGGCGCGGGTGGGATGGCGCCCGGGAGACGTAAGAACAACGGGAGTGGAGAAGCGATATGTACTACGCAAATATCAAAGGAGTCGATGTTGCCGACGGACCGGGCGTGAGGGTCAGCCTGTTTGTGTCAGGCTGCCGGCATCACTGCAGGGAGTGCTTCAATGCGATGGCCTGGGATTTCCAGTATGGAAAACCTTATACGGAAGAGACGCAGGCGGAGCTTCTACGGCTGTTGAGCCCAGCGTATATCCAGGGACTGACGCTCCTGGGCGGGGAGCCCTTTGAGCCGGAGAACCAGCATGTGCTGGTGAAACTGCTCAGAAAGGTCAGGGAAACGTATCCAAAGAAAGATATCTGGTGCTACACCGGATATACCTATGAGGAGGATCTTCTGAGCGACAGCGTATCCAGCACAGGGGTGAAGGTCCGGACGGAAGTTACAGATGAAATGCTTTCCTATATTGACTGTCTGGTGGATGGCGAGTTTGTACTGGAGAAGAAGGATTCCACGCTCCTGTTTCGCGGGAGCAGCAATCAGCGCCTGATCGGGCTTCACGGGTATCAGGTCCCGGATGAGCGGAAGCGGGATCATGAGATCAAGCACTATGAGGGTGTTTACATCCCGACCAGGACTGCGCCGTAAGAGAGGCCGGATGTGCCCGGAAGCGGCGGAAGGTGAGCGATGCCGCATGAATCCGGAGAGCGGCGGGCAAGGTGAGCGATGCCGGGCAATGATTCGGTGGCGGGACAGTTTTGCGGCGAAGGCTTTGCGGCGAACCGGCATAATTGCAGGATGGCTGGTTTACAGAAACCGGCTGAAATAGTAGAATATCCGGAGTGTGAAAATATAAGGCGGGGGTTCTTTCAGGTCGTCAGCTGAGGCGTCTGTGCGGAAGTTCAGGCCCGCGTCAGGAGGTAGAGTATGATGCAGTCGCGTACGCACACATGTGGCGAGCTTCGCATTGGGGACGTTGGCAAGACGGTCACGCTTGCGGGCTGGCTTGAGAATATGCGTGTTGTTTCTGCCGGTCTTGCGTTCGTTGTTGTGAGAGATTTTTACGGAACCACGCAGGTCGTTGCCGAGACAGAAGAGATGGTAAGACTCTTCAAGGATATCACGAAGGAATCCACGATCCAGGTGACCGGGACGGTCCGGGAGAGAAGCTCCAAGAATAAAAAGCAGGCAACTGGCGAGATTGAGGTTGTCCCGCAGAAGGTGACAGTGCTTGGAAAGTGCTTCCATAGCGAACTCCCCTTTGAGATCAACCGCAGCCGTGAGGCGGATGAGTCCCAGCGGCTGAAATACCGCTATCTGGATCTTCGCAACCCGGAGGTGAAGAAGAACATTATCCTTCGATGCCAGGTTGTGGCGGCGCTCAGGCAGGCAATGACGGATCATGGCTTCATGGAGATCACGACGCCGATCCTGACAGCCTCCAGCCCGGAAGGCGCGAGAGACTACCTGGTTCCGGCCAGGAAGCACCCCGGGAAGTTCTATGCGCTGCCGCAGGCTCCGCAGCAGTTCAAGCAGCTGCTCATGACAGCTGGCTTTGATCGTTATTTCCAGATTGCCCCCTGCTTCCGCGATGAGGATGCCCGCGGGGACCGCTCGCCGGGTGAGTTCTATCAGCTGGATATGGAGATGGCATTTGCAAGCCAGGAGGATGTATTCCAGGTGATGGAGGATGTCCTTCCGCCGGTGTTTGCGAAATACGGCACCTACGACAGAGCGTCTGAGGCTCCGTTTCTCCGGATTCCATACAGGGAAGCGATGGAGAAGTATGGGACAGACAAGCCGGATCTGAGAATTGATCTGTATGTGCAGGATGTGACCGATGTGCTGGGCGGCTGCGGCTTCGGGCCGTTTGAGAGCGGTGTCGTCAAAGCGGTCGTGGTGAGCGGGTTCAATGAGACCAGAAAGTTCATCGACAAGACGCTGGCCGGCGTTGAAGTCCAGGCAGGTGACAAGCCATACTGGTTCCGTGTGGACGAGCAGGGTGAGCTGGTCGGAGGCATTTCAAAGTTTGTCAAGCCGATCAAGGAGCAGGTATTTGAAAAGCTGAATCTGAAGCCGGGTGACTTCGTTGCGCTTTCGGCAGGAAAACTTTCCCAGGCGCAGAAGACAGCAGGTGTTCTGGTCAAGACGCTTGGTGCGGCAGTTCCTGGACATATGGATAAGGAACAGTATGCGTTCTGCTGGATCGTGGACTTCCCGATGTATGAGATCGGCGAGGAGTCCGGAGAGCTGGAGTTCTGTCATAATCCATTCTCCATGCCGAGCGGCGGGCTTGAAACCTTGCTGAAGGCGGAGAGAGGCGAAATCGATCCGCTGTCGATCATGGCAGACCAGTACGATATCGTGTGCAACGGCATCGAACTTTCATCCGGAGCGGTCCGGAACCATGATCCGGAAATCATGGTCAAGGCGTTTGAGATGGTCCGCCTCGGTGAGGAAGATGTCAAGAAGAGATTCCCGGCGATGTACAATGCCTTCACCTATGGGGCACCGCCTCATGCTGGCATCGCACCGGGCATCGACCGCATGGTGATGCTGCTGGCAGGCGAGGATTCCATCCGGGAAGTCATTCCGTTCCCGATGAATAAAACTGCGCAGGATGTCATGATGGGGGCGCCCTCCGAGGTGACGCAGCAGCAGCTGGATGAGCTTCACATCCGGTGCACGGCTGAGGAGGATGAAGAAGCCGAGTAACAGGAAATACAGAAGACATGAAAGCGGCAGAGAGAATCAGGCTCTGCCGCTCTGTTGTCTATGGTGGGGCGGCAGTTCCGGCAGAAATGAAGGAAGAACGATATGCAGAATCAACATGAAGATCAGACAAGGCAGCAGTATATTCGGATGACGCAGACGCCCATCGGAAAGCTGATCGGAACGCTGGCGATCCCGACGATCATCAGCATGCTCGTGACAAACATCTACAATACTGCAGACACGTACTTTGTCTCACGGCTCGGGACATCTGCCTCAGGGGCGGTTGGAATTGTCTTCGCGTTCATGACCTTTTATCAGGCCATCGGATTCATGTGCGGACATGGCGCAGGAAGCTTCGTTGCACGGTTTCTCGGGGCGAAGAGCCCTGACAAGGCAAAGATGTTCGCGGCGAGTACATTTTTCCTGTCCTCCCTTCTGGGAACGCTTTTGTCGCTGGCCTTCTATCTGAACCTGAACAGAGTTCTGTATTTTCTGGGCAGCACCGAGACCATCCTGCCGTATGCCCGGCAGTATGCCGTCTGGATTCTGATTGCCGGCCCGTTTCTGTCCGCAAGCTGCACGCTGAACAATCTGCTCCGCTATGAGGGCAGGGCGATGTACGCGATGATCGGCCTGACAACCGGCGGAATCCTGAATATGATCGGTGATCCGATCCTGATGTTCGGCTTCGGGATGGGGGTGTCAGGTGCCGGGCTGTCTACCTGCCTCTCGCAGATCGTCAGTTTTCTGATTCTTCTTTCCATGTTCTGCATCCATATCACCGTCACAGATGTCTCGCCGCGCCGTATCAGCACGGAGCTTTCCACGTACTGGGAGATCATGAAGGTCGGTTCTCCCAGTCTTCTGCGCCAGGGACTGAATGCGGCCAGCACCATCCTGCTGAATCAGCAGGCGAAGGTGTACGGTGATCCGGCCATTGCTGCGATGAGTATCGTAGGCAGAATGAGCTTCTTCATCGGGGCCTGTGCGATCGGAACCGGGCAGGGTATGCAGCCTGTCATTTCCTTCAACTATGGAGCACGGAAGTACAAGCGTGTCCGCGAAAGCTTCCATTTCACAGTGAAAATGGCCGCAGCCCTGTTGTCTGTGTTTGCCGTCGTCTGCATGATTTTTGCCCGGCCGATTATCACCTGGTTCCGCGACGATCCGGAGGTGATTGAAATCGGAACCGTCGCTCTGAGGTGGGCCTGTGTGTCCGCACTGTTCCAGCCGCTGTCGGTTCCGATTAACATGATGTTCCAGAGCATCGGGAAAAGCGGAAGGGCGCTTTTTCTCTCCGCGCTTCGAACAGGGCTCTGTTTCATTCCGCTGATTGAGATCCTTCCGCTTTATCTCGGCCTGACAGGAATTGAGATCGCGCAGCCGGTTTCAGATATCACCGCTGCCCTGATCTCAGTCCCGTTCGCGGTTTCATTTCTGAGGCAGCAGAAGGCAAGGAAGGAGCCGGGTGAGATTCAGGCGGCGCCGGTCCCTGAGAAGAAGGAATGCTGAAAAAAGGGTGGAAGGCAAGACAGGAGCAGATTGGGGGAAGAATGAAGATAGAATGAAGACAGAATGAAGACAGCAGAAGGGCGCAGTTTGCCCCTGTCCGGGAATGATGGTAGAATGCTTCTGTCGGTGCAGGCTTGGCTCTTAGGCGGAAGTGTCCGGTTGACTGGAGGACTGGGAAAGGCAGGCACAGACGTTTCAGTGAGAACAGAAAGGGCAGCCCTTCAGGCTGCAGGATGACAGCCGGATGTGTCTGCAGCTGGCTGAGGTTCGCAGAGAGGAATAGAGATATGGTGAAGATTGGAGTCCTCGGAGCAGGTACATGGGGAATGGCACTTGCCAGAATGCTTTCAAACATGGGCTATGATGTGATGGTGTGGTCTGCACTTCCGAAGGAAGTGGAGGAATACAGCAGGACAAGGAGGCACCCGAATCTGCCGGGCATGATCATTCCGGATTCGATCGTCTTTACAAAGGACATCGAGGAGGTCTGCACGGGAAAGGATATCCTTCTTTTTGCAGTTCCCTCTGTCTTTGTCCGGTCAACAGCAAGGACGGCGGCTCCGTATATCCCGGATGGGCAGGTGATTGTCGATGTTGCGAAGGGAATTGAGCCGGATACGCTGTTTACCCTGACGCAGGTGATCGGAGATGAGCTTGGCAAAGATGGAAAGCATCCGTCTGTCAGGCTGGTCGCGCTGTCCGGTCCGACCCATGCGGAGGAGGTCTCGCTGGATCTGCCGACAACGATTGTTGCGTCCTGCACAGATATGAAGACGGCAGAGTATGTCCAGAAGGTCTTTATGAATGACGTCATGCGTGTCTATACAAACGATGATGTGCTGGGGATAGAACTCTGCGGGGCCTTGAAGAATATCATTGCACTTGCGTCCGGGATCGCACTCGGGCTTGGATATGGTGACAACACGAAGGCAGCACTGATCACACGCGGCATGCATGAGATTACGATGCTCGGCCTGAAGATGGGATGCAAGGCAGAGACCTTCTATGGCTTGGCTGGAATCGGAGACCTGATTGTCACGGCTACTTCCGAACACTCCAGAAACAATCGCTGCGGGCATCTGATCGGGCAGGGAATGACACCAGACCAGGCGGTGAAGAAGGTTGGGATGGTTGTCGAAGGCATCAATGCCATTCCGGCAGCACTGGAGCTGGAGAAAAAGTACGGGGTAGAGATGCCGCTCGTTGATGCAGTCGATGCTGTGATCAACCATGGGGCGGACCCGAAGGAGACGGTTCGGAACCTGATGACTCGGCCGCCGAAGTCCGAGCAGGACTATATCCGCTCCTGACAACGGTGCGGGCAGGGGCTACATCGCTGCCTGATGCCGGGGAGGCGTACACGTCTGCATGGCTTCCTCGGAGAGCAGTCTTCGGACATAGCGTCCCATATCGCTGCTGATCAGATGGTCCAGAAGCTCGCTCCCTCCTCCGCGGACAGAAACTTCCGGAAGGTACAGACGGACGGTTCTGTCCATCAGCGGACTGAGAGACAAGGCTTCCATATCCTTTTCATACTGCGAGATCTTTGCACGGGACAATGGATCGGGAAGTACAGGCATGTAGATGTGGGCGGCGGATGAAAGAAGGTCAGGGATATCGGACGGCTCACTTCCGATATCAAGGACGATCGCCTGATACTCCATCAAAGCTGCGGTGGAAGTGAGAAAGGAGATCCATTCTCCGGCATGGATTTCTCTCAGGTCGCCGGGAAAGAAGGCCGGAGGAATGTAGTCGGCGTTCCGAAGCGGACGGATGACATGTTCAAGTTTCATTGGAAGACTCCCTTCATTTTTTCTGGAAAGGTAGACGAGGTCGGTCAGGTCAGACCGGTATGTCTGGCCGAAAAGGGCTTCAAAGCCGCTGTAATTTTCCAGATTCAGGTAGAGAGTCTTCTTTTTTTCACCCAGAATTTCTGAGAGGGTCAGTGAGAAGAGCGTTTTTCCGCAGCGGGCGATCGGAGAGTGGACAGCGTAGATGGATGTGCCGATTTCCTGAAGCTTCTTGGAGAGTCCCAGGCGGCCTTCTGTGTAATAGCTCATGACCTCCCGGGCGATATTCTCGGAAGACTGGTACTTTCGGATGGACGGGTAGGAAATGGATGGTGCAGTGTCTTCCTCATCGGGAATATGAAGGAAGTCGTCCGGGGAAGCTTCGAGCTGGCGCTCAAACTCCTCGCTGTCGCTTAGCAGCAGAATTCGTCTGATATTCAGTTCCTTGACCTTTTCATTCAGCGCCTGTCTCGAAATCAGGAGAATTTCGATCGGGTGTGAGCCGGCGTAGATCGAGAGACTGTCAAGGTTTGTGAAGGCGAGAATCTCGAAGGGGACAGTCTTTCTTTCGGTGAGATAGTTCGCGAGCCGGACGACATAATGCTCATCCAGATCGCAGATCGCAAAGATTTTTTTGGATTCTGTCATAAGACCTCCTCTGGTGATGGTGAGAGACGCTCATGGAAACTGCGCCCGCAGGGTGAGAAACAGAAGTGCCAGAAAGATCGGGACGGAGAAGCAGAATTCCGCGTCTGCTGTCCCAGCTCCGCGATAACGGCTCAGGCAGGGATGAGAGGGCGTAGAGCTGGCATGCGCTGCCCCGGAAAGATGGACATTTGAACAAGATGGGCTGGAGTGCGAAACGGCAGGAAGACTGGCCGGGAAAGTCTGGCGGCTGCGGAGGACGGACATCAGCTCACACAGGTACGTCCGTAGAAACAAGAACCGCCGGTATCCGTTGCGGTGACGAACCAGGACGAAAAGGGCATAGAGGGCACCGATCAGGACAGAAGTCCGAATCACGCTCCACACGGCTCCGGCGCCCAGAAACAGCCCGGCGACGGACAGCAGCTTGACGTCGCCTCCTCCGATCATACCAAGGAGAGCGGGAAGCCCGAAGAGAAGATATGGTAGCAGAAGGCCCAGGATACAGCTGGCTGGATCTGGCTGAGCGGGATGGAAAACAGGAAGGTGAATCCGGGAGAACGTGCTCAAGGCAGTTCCGTTGGAGGATAGGAGCAGCGTGGCGGAGCCGCACAGAAGTCCGCAGAGTATGAAGGAATTCGGGATTTTTCCGGTTCTCAGGTCATGAAGGGTGCAGGCCATTGTAAAGGAGAGCAGGAACATCAGGTCGGACGGGAGCATGTTTGTTTACCTCATATCGATGTTTGACGCGATTTTTCAGCGGTGCGATAATGAACTGGCTTTTGCAGGAATAAAGGGAGGGAGTATCGGACGATGAGCAGAGAGAGCAGCCCGGAGCAGGAGAAATATCGGCTGTACAGCAGATATGCAGCGACAAGGCCCTACAAAGACATGGGAGCGCTGAAGCCCAGACATACAATGAGGAATGTGCTGATCCTTATGGCGGTTCTGACGGTTGCATTTTTCTGCTGGGAAGGCCGCCTGCAGATCCGTACGACTCTGCAAAGGGGATGGGAGAGCGCCGGGAAGCTGATTCGTCATGTGGAGCATAACGCGGCCGGTCCTCACATGGGTGAGACAGGCGGAATCGAGACGGAAAGTGGCATGATGATCGGCGCGGAGACAGAGTCGGAGCCGGAGACGGTACCGGAGACAGAGGTCCCATTTTCACCGCACGCGGTGGAATCAACCAAGCCTTCCAACTTCATTGCATCGACAGGGATTGAAGTGAATGGGACAGTCCTGGATGATCCGGCGGCTTATGTATCTGATACGGATATTCAGTTCGGGATGCCGCAGGATTATACAGATGTGGACGGAATTGTGACCTTTCGGGGAAATAACTTCCGTGACAATCCGACGTATGGCCATGCGGATATCCGGGACGCCTCCATTGAAGGAGTCTGGACCCAGCAGACCGGTGCCCTGACTGTCGGGTCGGCAACCTGGACCGGATCCGGATGGACTGGACAGCCGCTTCTCAGGCGGTGGAGCCGAAGTCAGAAGAAGAACATGGCGATGTATGACTGGGCGAAGGAGAAGGACGATCTGGTCGAAGTCATCTATGCCTGCATGGACGGTTATGTCTATTTCCTGGACATGGAAACGGGGGAGAAGACAAGGGATCCGCTCTATCTTGGATGGACCTTCAAGGGCGCGGGGGCACTTGATCCCAGAGGATATCCGATCCTGTATGTCGGCGCCGGATATGACAGCAATGAAGGAACAGCTCATGCCTTCATCGTTAATCTGGTAGACATGAGCATCATGTATGAATTCGGGGCGATCGATGAATTCTCACTCAGGGGGAACCTGAGCTACTTTGATTCGTCTCCGCTTGTGGATGCGGAAACCGATACATTGATCTGGCCTGGAGAAAATGGCATCCTGTATCTTTTCCATCTGAATACCGTATATGACCAGACCACAGGACAGATTTCGATCAATCCGGATAAGGTGGTCAAATGGCACTACATGGGGACAAGAACGAGCGTGCAGCAGTACTGGCTTGGAATGGAGGACAGCTGCGATATATACAAGGGCTATCTGTTTGTCGCGGACAATGGCGGCAACCTGATGTGCATGGATCTGCACACGCTGCAGCTGGTCTGGGTCCAGGATACGCTGGATGATACCAACGACACCCCTGTACTGTCGGCTGAGGATGGGCATTTGTATCTGTACATATCGACATCCTTTCATATAGGGTGGCGGAGCAATACGACCGCTCCGATTCCGATCTGGAAGATTGATGCGGAGACAGGTGAAATCATCTGGAAGCGGGAATATGACTGCTATTCCCAGAAGGGGGTATCCGGCGGTGTCCAGTCGACAATCGCGGTTGGCCGGGACAGTCTGGATGACAACATCTATGTGACAGTCGCGATGACGGGCACACCATCGGGCGGTGTGCTGGCCTGCCTGGATAAAAAGACAGGAGAGGTCAAATGGGAACACAAGGCATTCTATGCATGGTCTTCCCCTGCCTGTGTTTACAACGAGGATGGAACCGGGTATGTGATCTACGCAAGCTGCGGCGGGAGGATGTACCTGCTGGATGGGAAGACAGGTGCGCAGTTCACACAGTTCGAACTGAGTGAGGGGGCAATTGAAGCATCCCCGGCTGTCTATAACAACTATGTTATCATCGGGACGAGATCGAGTAAGATTTGGGGATTGAAACTTCACTGAGATGATTTCGGAAGGCGCACCTGCGGGTGCGCCTTTTTGTGAAGATGACCGCTCATCATCGAGTGCAGAGCATGAGATGACGGCGGAGCCGTTGCTGTCAGACAGAGGAGAGGGACAGATCCGGGTCGGACAGACGGGTCAGCATGAAGCGAAACGCATCAAGATACCGCTGCTTGTCCATGCTGTACAGGATCTGGGAGGTGCACACTTCTCCGGAGCCGGCAGCCGTTACGACAGTTTTGCCAAGTACGGGACCTTCCTCTGTCACACAGGACAGATGGGCGGGGTGTGCCTGGGCGGCTTCCGGATGAAGAAAGCAGACAGCAGTTGCCAGATCATAGATACAGACGTTGTGGTGCCCTCCCCAGCCTTTTCGCGAATGGCGAATAAAGCGGATGATCGGAACGGCAAGGTTTTCCGTCACGCCGCCACGGCTTTGAAAGGTGTCTATCAGGGCATCCAGCTCCGGAAACTCCAGGGCAGCAGGTTGAAGACCATCGAGCCCACAGAGCAGAAGCGGGATGCCGGAGTGAAGCACCTCATCGCAGGCGTCCGGGTCGACCCAGGCGTTGAACTCTGCCTGCTCTGTCACATTGCCGCTTTTCGCGCTTCCGCCCATGATGGCCAGGTTTTTAACCAGACTTTTCAGGTCCGGATGCTTCCGGAGTGCGAGGGCAAGGTTGGTCAGCGGGCCGAGAGCTAGAATTTCGAGATTCCCCTTCTCCTGGACGGCAGTTTCGTAGATTCTCTCCCACGCCGGCAGAGGGTCAGGAGACGCTTTCGGGGTTTTGCTCAGTCCGCCGAGGCCGTCATTCCCATGGACCGTTGTGACGCGCCCGGGGGAAAGAACTAGTGGACGATCCGCTCCTCTTGACACAAGGGTGTGGGAAAGTCCGAGGACTTCCTTCAGATACAGAGCATTCTCCAGCGTATGGTTTAGACCGACATTGCCGGCAACAGCAGTGATGGCAGTGATTTGGACCAAGGGATCTGCAGCGCAGAGCATGATCGCAAGTGCGTCATCCACGCCGGGATCTGTATCGATCAGGATCTTACGGGCAGGATGGGTGCAGGAGTCGGATTCTTTATGCTGATGAATTGTGTTCATATCTTCAAGCATCTCTGATTTGTCTCCTTTTCGTCATTTTTGCATTATTGTAGCGTGCAGTCTGCAAGTCGTCAAACGATCCGGGGGCAGCTGTCTCAGAAACTCTCAGAAACTGAGCATTGCCGGCACCATCATGATGAGCATGACGTCGACAAACATCAGAAGCATCGGGAAGAGCATCCGCATGGATGCCCGTTCACCCATCTTTCTGGCGGCGGTCCGATGCTGCTGCAGCGAGAGGAAGGCTTCTTTTTCAAGAAGAGCGGTCAGACCGCTGGAACCTTTGCGGAGATTCTGGGCGAGCAGGGATCCAAGCTTGATATAAGTCGGAAGTCCGCAGCGCCTGCCAAAGTTTTCATAGGCGGTCTCCTCCGGTACGCCATCTGTTATCTCGCGCAGCAGAATCCGGATCTCCCCATATACCGGATGGGCAGATTCAGGACGGGACTTCTTTATCTCCAGAAATCTATTCTGCGCAGCTGGGTGTTGAATGCTGTCTTTTCCGGCTCCAGATGGCAGAGATGAGCCGTGCTGCAGAGCATCTTGCTGGCTGCAGATCCGGGAGAAGGCCCCTTTGATGGTAAGACCTGCGCCGATCAGCAGGGTGAGTTTAAAGAGAAGCTCGGAGTAGTCCAGGTCGAGCATTTCCCGTCTTCTTTTTGCCAGTTCTTTCATCTTTTCATCTTTCTGAAACCAGAAAAGGGCAGGGAGGAGGATCGTGAGGATGAAGAGAATCGTGAGAAAGGGACCTTCCGGACGGCTCCAGGCCAGCGGAGTATTTCCGGCATACGCGGGAAGCTGGATCTGGTCGGAGGTGGGATCTGAGCTGTCAGCTGCCCGAAGGGCTGTATCCAGGTCGGCGGAAAACTGCTCCCTGTCTGTGAGGGCGGGAGGGAAGACAACCGCTGCATAGCGGCAGATCCGCTCAAGCTCCTGCACCTTGAGAGTTGCTTCGATGGTCACAGGTGTACCGTTTTCTGTCAGATTCCCGACGATCGCACCGCTGCTATCATCAATGACGCCGTAGGGAGAGATGGTGTACTCTGCTGAAATGACGCCATCCAGCAGGGACGCAGGAAGCCTGAGTGGGTAACGGATATCGTCCAGTGATTCATTTCTCCCCGGGAGCTGTTTCTGAAGCTGCGTCTCAGCCTGATCCAGAAGCGCCTGTGCCTGTTTGGAGGTATATGCTTTCGGGCTGATCCGGATCGTGACGCGCTCTGATTCCTTCTCTCCTGCGGCGGTCAGATTCAAGGTCTCCTCAAGGGACGCTTCTCCGTAGCCCGGGCGTGTTATCAGGTTGGATGGGATGCCACGGTTCTGCCGGGCGCTGTACAAAGCCCCGAAAAGAAGAGCCGCGCCCATCAGGGAGGAGATAAAAAGTGTGAAAGAGATCTTCTCCAGATAGTAGGTGCGGGTACTGTCCTTCTGGTGGCAGGACACAGCATCCACAGCATCTGTCAGCTTCAGCTTTCTTCCACGGGGAACGAAGTGGTCATACAGAAAGACAGAAAGCTTTCGGAAGGGATGAAGCCGCAGGAAAAAAGAACGGATCTGTGATGAAAAACGAGGTTTGTTCTCCATGGTTTTCCTTTCAGGAATGAACTTATATCTGGATCTTCATAACCTTCCGTCCCCAGAGAAAAGCAATTCCATAGAGACCGAGGCAGACGGTCATAACCAGTCTTCCGGCGGCTGTACAGTAACAGACTTCCAGAAAATCGGGGGATGTAAGGTTGACATAGGCGATGATCAGAATCGGGACAAGGCTCATGATTTTCTGCTCCAGTACTTTTCCGGAGATGTCTGCCTCGATCTGTTCACGAGTCTCTGATTTCTCCTGTATATCGGAAACAGTATTCCGGATGATCAGCATCAGGTCGCCTCCGGTTCGCTTGGCTGTCTGGAAGACCTCCGAAAAGTTCCGGATATCATCGATATGGCTGCGTGCTGACAGATCTGCCAGCGCTTTCTCAATCGGAATGCTGACATCAAGCTGTGAGATGATTCGTCTGAATTCCTTGACGATAAACGAGTCAGAAGGGTATATTTTTTTCAGTTCCGGGAGGGATTCACGGAAGGCATTTTCGACTGCGTATCCTGCCTGAAGAGAGGCATTGACCAGCTGCATACCGGTTGTAAATTCACGGAGCATCTGGATTTTCCGCTTTTCAAGCAGGCTTTCCTTTCGGGCTTTCAGGAAGAACGGGATACCTGGCAGGAAGAGTGCTGCCGGCAGGAGGGAGTGGTAAAACAGCCAGGAGACCAGGAAACACAGGCACAGATATGCCAGAATATTTTCGAGACGCTCACGCCGGCTGAACAGATAGGTTCCATAGTCACGGGGCCTCCGGAGGAGAGACGGAGCAGTCTCTGTCCTGAATGCCCGCGCGTGCCGGGGAGGCGACAGTGAAAGGCTGGGTGAATATGGATTGCCGGGCTGCCTGGGCTTCCGGGCCGCCTGCCGAGGGGTTCGTGGAGGAGGGCTGTTCTTCATCATACTTCGGGAGCGCTCGGGCATGGGGAGTTACTCCTTTCTACATATCTTCAGTGCTGATGCCGGCCCGGCGGAGCTTCTGAGTATGAGACAGACATCCGACTTTCTTGAGCCTGCCGGTCAGCCGGCCGTCTTTATCCTCTCCGCTTTCTTCGAATTCAAAGAGCGGATGCGTCCGGATTTCGCTGGAGGGAATGTCATATCCATCGATTTCAAGAATTTCCAGAACCTTCCGGCTCTTGTCGCGCATGCGGGAGAGATGCACCATGATGTCGATGCCGGATGCAATCTGTCTGCGGATTGCCGGGATTGGAATGGACAAGCCCATCAGAACCATGGTTTCAAGGCGAGAAAGCATGTCCTGCGGACTGTTTCCGTGACCGGTGCTGAGGCTGCCGTCATGTCTTGGATTTTCTTCATAACAACACTCTGGACAGAGTGTTTCTTACATCGTTTTCTTACAAACCAATCCCAAAACAACTGAGAGCTTATCCCGAAACAGTGGAGATAAAGGTTTCCTGTTATCTCCTTACTGCTTGAAGGGAGGGATCTGAATGATAGATAGAACGTCTGCATTACAGATTTCTCCAGACATTGTTCCAGCAGCGTTGATCTGGACGCAGGAACAGCATTTTCAGATCGTCCAGACCCTGATCAATTTCGGATGTGAGTATGTGAAGGGAAGGGAAGAATATACCCTTCTCAAACAGATTCTGGCACCGGAAAACTTTACCGATGTTTCCAACTTCGGTAAAACGCAGGACACCGAAAATGCTTTGATTTCAAGGCTTTCAGACACAGGTGTCATTTCACCTATATGCGGGGCAAAAGGTATGAATGACACCAATCAGCCCACGGGGCTTGAACCTGGCATCAAGCCGAAGCAGTTCCTTGCTCCGCTGGACATTCAGACGAAAGGCAGCATTGCCGAGGTGATCCCTTCCTTCCGTGTGATCCAGTCAAAGTCACTGAGGCTGAACATCGGGTTTGATACCGAGTTTCAGGAAAACGGCGACAGCAGAAGGGTCCTGTCCCTCCAGATGTCGATCGCACTCGGAGCGATCCTGATCCGGTATTTCTTCCTTGTAGATCCCAGATATCAGGTGATCACGGCAGAGACCGGAGGAAAAATTCCTCTGAAATACTGCCTTGCTGATATCCTTGCAGACCTGAAGAAATGCTACTTCGGCAACTTCCCACTCGTCCTGAAGAAAGACATTGTCTACAAGGAGCAGAAGTGGAAAGGTCATGATTCATACAAGATTGTCGACTTTGAAGCCATGCAGGACCTTGTGATCCCTGTCACAATCATCTGCCATACCGGAAAAGCTGACATCTCCGTCTTCCGGAGATCCAAGTACGATGTTGACCTGATCAGGGATCTGGGCGAGATCCAGGGCGGGTGGATGACTACCAAGAACGTCCGATTCAAGGCTGAGAATGACCGGAACTACAACTACTACTGGCTTGTGAACCTTGCAGTGAGAGACACACTCGGTCTGACTCCTGCGGACAACAAATCTCTGAAGGCTTTGGGAAACGTTATCAACAGACCGAAGATCACGCTCCCTCCGGACGCGATCAATCACATGTCAGCCTATGCCGTGAATCATCCGGTGGAATATTACAAATACGCGATGAATGACGCGGACATTGTCGTCTCCTTCTGCTCGGCGCTATTCCGGTGCAACCATTCGATACCCATGACACTGTCCAGCGCCGCTGCTTCCTCAATGTACGGAAGCATCAAGGAATACTTCGGCGTTTCGAAGAAAGCTGAATATGACCTGATTTACAGGGGGTTGGAAATGCTCGATGAAGGAATCATCCCGTCAAAAGATGAATGCATGAAGTTCCTGAAAGCTACGCGCTATGTTCCGAGGAGGGACAATCCGGACGCGAAGATCGCAACGGAGTTCTACGAGGAAGCCTATACCGGAGGCTTCAATGCATCCTTCTACATCGGGTGGATCACGGAGCATACGACAGACTTCGACCTTCAGAACGCGTATCCGACCGCTATGGCAAACATCGTGGATATTGACTGGTCCAAGCCCATGAGGGACTTCCCCAGATATTACGAACTGACATGGCAGGACCTGACAAGTCCCTTGATCCCTGCGGTCGCTGTCGGCAGCTTCGACTTTCCGGACGATGTTTACTGTCCGAACATCCCTGTCCCTGTGAAGGGCGGCATGAAGATCTACCCGAGGCATGGACGGAATGTCTACATGACCGGACCGGACATGTACCTCGCCCTGAAGCTGGGGGCAAAGGTGACGGTTTTCCGCGGTGGCGTGAACCAAATTCTTGTCAGAGATGGGAAACCCTCAAAGTGCCTCGCATACGCTGTGACGCAGCTTGTGCAGGACCGGATGAAAGCCAAGAAGGTCTACAAGGATAGCCCTCTCGTGGAGAAGAGCCTCAAGACGATGGTCAACTCCTGTTACGGGAAAACTGCCCAGAACGTCAGCCCGAAGACTCGCTACAACGCTCGGAAGATGGGACGCGAAGACGCTGAGCCCTCCGCAGTAACGAGCCCGTACCACGCCTCCTACACTACCGCACTGGTCCGGTGCATGCTGATCGCCTGCATCAACCAGCTCCACGAAATGGGCTACCACGTTTACTCCGTGACAACGGACGGCTTCATAACAGATGCTCCGACAGAGATCGTGCGGGGGCTGGATGCCTACGGCTTTGCGGAGATCTTCCAGCAGGGAAGGTACACGCTGAACCAGACAACTGATCCATGTGACGCGAATCAGGTCTGGGAGCCCAAACATTTCAACGATACGTTCCTGAACATCACGACAAGGGGAAACGTTGCTGTCAACGACAAAGGCGTGATCGCCCACAACTCCTACACGACAGGAGAAGTGAAGAACAGCCGCGCAGACAGGGACGCTTATATCATCGCCGTGCTGTCCCGCGAGGGGCGGCTGCAGTGCAGGACGCAGATCTGGACAGAGTTCTCCGAGATCGTTGAGAGGAAATATGACTTCAAAGTTTCCGAAAGCCTCAGACAGCTGTCAATGAACTTCGATTACAAGCGCTGCCCGATCGTGGAGACGGCGAAGGACACGCCGGTCCACTACGACAGTGCGGACGGGAAGCAGCACATCGACACCGTGATCGCCGAATACGACACGAGACCCTTCGATGATACGGAAGAGTTCATGAACTACCGGAGAACGATGGAGAACGAGGACTGCGTCAAAGTGACAGGGGATCTCGAACGGGTGAAGGTGAAGTCCACGACAAAGACCAAGGGCTACATCGGAAAGAACCTCGACCGGAAGATCCTTATGTCAATCCTTATGGGCTACCGTTCTGGGATCTACCAGATTCCTGCACTGGACGGGCTGAAGCAGTCGGAGATCGTGAAGACGGTCAACAGCTGGAAGATTGCAAAGATCTCCGTGAACGACTGGAAGAACTGCTCGAGATCAAAACGCCAGGACAACATGCTGCCCCATGAACTGATCGAGGAGACCTTGAAGAAGATCCTCGAACTTGGCAGCGAAGCGCCTGAGGAATGAGGAGGCAAAGAGATGGCAGATTGCATCAGGAAGAAAGTTTACCGGCTGGTTGTGTCCTTCAGGGTCTCAGAAGATTCTGAGGAAGAAGATTTTGAGGAGCAGTATTTCGGATCTTTTGAAGAAGCGGAAAAAGCCGCAGCGCTTCTGGAGTACGGAGCTGATCCATGGTACGGGGATGAGGTCACTTCTGTGGAAGTTGATCCGGAGTCGGTGGAGCGGGAGATCCTGCACACCGACCGATCGAGGCTTCACAGGATGCAGGGACCGGAACGCTCCGGAAGAGCGAGGTGACCGTATGGGGATCTCATGGAAAGTCCTGCATCTGGCTGGCCTGTTCGGATCAGCGGTATTCAGTCGGGATGGTTCCGCTTCACGAAAAGCGAAGGACCTTTCACGGGTCCTTCACTTTTCACTCCGCTCCATCATCCGTCCTTCATGCCGCGCTTTGCAGAAACATTCCGCTCTGCCATTCCGTGGAAAATGCCATGTCCTCCGGTCATGTCATTTTTACGGAATGACGCCGCTCCATGTCCCCGCAAAGCAAGACCACTATCACCCCTCCCGCCAAAGACCGCGAAAGGGTCAACAAGGCGGTAGTGGTGATAGGCAAGTTTCGCAAAGTGGCAAGCCACTTTTGCGCCGTTCGCTCCGCTCTCTAAACTTGCCAGCGGGGCGCTGCCCCCTTGGATCCCCCGGCAGGGTGTTTCACCCCTGCATCCGGAACACACAGAAATGCTCAACATCTGGCGAAAGGTCCACCGGACCTTCCGTCATGTGTTTCGCAATTTCTGCTAGAGGGCTCCCCGCCCTCTGTACTCCCAGGCAGGAGCGCTGCCCCTGCATCCCGCCAAAGGGACTGCATCCCTTTGGAATCCCGCAGCTGCCCGCCCGCCGGATCCTGTCGCACAACGCTATCTGGACCGGCAGGGCGAGGCAGAGCAGAAAACAGCTTTATGTTCATCCACAAAAGCATCGAAAGGGGTGATGTTGATGAGCAACAATAGAAAACCCGCCCGCATCAGAAACAGGGCTGTCACTGTCCGGATGACAGAAGAAGAATATCGGGCAATGAAAGCAAAGGTGGAGGAATCCGGACTTCCCCAGCAGACGTACATTATCGAAGCCGTCATCGGATCACCAATCATCGACTCAAGCGGAGTGAAGCAGCTTCTGGCTGTATGGAAAGAGAACAGCAGGAATCTGTCCGATCTCGTGAGGCAGATCAAAGGTCTTGGAACGAACGTCAATCAGATGGCTCACATCGCAAACGGGCAGGGATATCTTCCCGCAGTGAGATCCCTTGACGGTATCAGTGAAAAACTGGACCTGGCAAGGAAGGAGGCAGAGAAAATATGGCGATCAACAAGGTTATTAATAAGTCAACAAAATCACATGGAGCAATGAAGAACGTGATCCAGTACGTGCTTCAGGAGAAAAAGGTTATTGGCGGGTATGCGGACATCATCGGTCCGTATGAACCGGACAGGATCACTTACGATGATGTTTATCAGGCATTCCTTGAGGAGAAGAAAATCTGGAAGAAAGACTCCGGAAGAATGTATGCACACAACATCATCAGCTTTCACAGAGACGAGAAGGTGACTCCGGAAGAGTGCATGGAGATTGCGAAGAAATTCTGCGACCAGTTCTTCTCCGGACACCAGAGCCTGATTGCGGTTCATCAGGACCGCGACCACCTTCACATCCACATCGTCACGAATACCGTCTCATACATTGATGGGAGGAAGCTGCACCAGTCCAGAGCTGATTTGGAAAAACAGAAAGTCTTCACCAACCAGCTCTGCGCGGAACGTGGTCTTTCCGTAGCAGAAAAGGGAAAGCACTTCGATGGAGCTAAGATCGAGGAGGGCGAGATCCGCGGATGGAGCAAGGACAAGTACCATCTGCTGGTCAACGAGGCGAAGAAGAGTTTTGTCGCAGACTGCGCAATCGCTATCGTGGAGACGCTTCAGGGCTGCACGAGCCGTGAAGCATTTATTGCCGGCATGACGCAGAAGGGATGGAACGTCACATGGACGGCGAAGAAGAAACATATCACTTTTGTGAACGGCAACGGTGACAAGGTCCGGGACACGAACATCAGCAAAACCTTCAGCATGAATATTGACAAGGAGAACCTGATCCATGAATTTGAGAGACAGAATGAACTCAGGCTCGCAGGGAGCCGCTCCGACAGAGATCAGAAAGAAGATGGATTCGTGCAGTATTACAGAGAAGTCGAGTCAGCAGTCGAAGGAATCGGTCATGCAGAGTCAGTCCGAAACGATCCGGAGACAGGCGCAGGAGATACGGCTTCTTTCATCAGAAAACTTGATGATGAAGAAAAAGCTGCAAGAGCAGAGCGAGACGATCGTCGCGCTGAACGGCGCAGACAAAGTGCTGCAAGAGAATCGGATACTCGGGAAGCAGAACAGCGAATTGAGGAAGAGAGCATCGGAAGCAGAAGCGGCGGCAGAATCCGTTAAGGCATCTTACAAAGAGAAGATGGAAAAAGCGAAAAAGAAACTCGCCCACGCGGAAGAGCTTGAGCAGGAAGCTCAGAAAAAAGTGGACGAGGAGGACAAGCGGATCACGGACCTTGCCGACAAGATGGCATATGAAAACCTTGCCGGCATAGACCGGCGGTATCGTGAGGACCGAGACCGGCTGCACCGTGAATATAAGCTCAAGAAACAGGAATGTGAAGATCGGTATAAAAGACGCGAGCAGGAAGACGAGGCTTTCACATGGGGAGTCCTTCTGTTTGCATCTCTCGATCTGATCTTCCGCGCCATTCAGTCTGCACGCTTCTCACATGATCTCCTTCAGGCGTTGACTTTTATCGGCGGCTTCATCACCGGTATGTTCAGCGCTGCATGGAGTTTTGCAACAGCTGCATGGAGTCTGAATGAAAAGATCGCTGTTCCGGTGATCCGTCAGATCCTTCCTGCGGTGCTTGCTGTCGCTGGTTTTGCAAGCCTCTTAGCACTTGTATTCGGAGGTCTGGGATTTGCCGGCTATAAGCTCGTAGGATTTTACAGAGAGCATTTCGCGGACAGCATCAGCGTCTATATCGCTGTGACAGAACTTGTCGTCCTGGTCTGGTTTGCCGATATGATGTCGGCAGTAAAGCTGAACCTGATTGTGGTCTTCATCGCAGTCCATTTCGTATATGTCTTCATCAGGATGGTCGTGACACGAGAAGGTGATGGAACATATTTCGGATCATGAATATTGAAAAGGGAGCCCCTCAAGGGACTCCCTTCGCACCTCCGCCGACAGTGGATGAAAGTTCATTCACTGGCAGATGATACATCACGGTTCTGATTATAACCGCTTTCAGTGTCCCTGCCTATTGACAGGATGTATGAATCTTCTCTGCGGTTTTTGTTTAATGGGACGACCGAAAAGAGAAATGCAACATAAATCTGCACGGAACATTTTTATCATCATTGGCATTTTGACTGAGGCTGAAATTGAAACTTACAGTTTGCGTTTGCGCCGTATGCAGTTATGCAGCGGCGTTTTTTATTGTGTAAACAATCCGCGAAAGTTATAATATTTTTAAGTATGTCCTGAGGAGGAGCGTCTGATGATTCTTGATAAGAAACAAATGACCGAAGAAGATATCAAGCTCAACTACATCACTCCTGCGATTAACGCTGCCGGATGGCAGAATGGTGTGAATATCACCATGGAGACAAAGATCACGGATGGGCGCATCAACATCAAGGGTAACATGGCTTACCGCGAGACTCCGAAGAAGGTTGATTATCTTCTCTATCTGAATAAATACCATCCCATTGCGATCGTTGAAGCAAAGGACAACAATCATTCCGTTTCGCATGGTCTTCAACAGGCGATCACGTATGCAAAGATGCTGGATCTTCCGTTTGCATATAGTTCGAATGGGGATGGATTCTGCGAACATGACTTCCTGACCGGCTCGGAACGGATGCTCTCAATGGACAAGTTCCCGACTCAGGATGAACTTATTTCACGCTATAAGACTGAAAAAAGGCTGAATGATACAGAGGAGCAGCTGATCAGGCAGCCATATTACAGCAGCCAGAACACTTACCCGCCCCGCTACTATCAGAGAAACGCTGTCAACCGCACTCTGGATGCAATCGCCCAGGGAAAAGACCGTATCCTTCTGGTGATGGCGACCGGAACCGGAAAGACCTACACGGCGTTCCAGATCGTGTACCGGCTTATTTCATCTGGCATCAAGCATAAAGTCCTTTATCTGGCAGACCGGAACAATCTGGTCGATCAGTCCATCTCGCAGGACTTTTCGCCGCTGGAAAAGGTGATCCACAAAGTTAATTTTGCGAAGGACAACAAGGACACTATTACATCGTATCAGGTGTATTTTGCTCTTTATCAGCAGCTTATCGGCGATGATGATCAGGAGCATTATTCGGAATTGTTTGATCCGGAGTTCTTTGACCTGATTATTGTAGATGAGTGTCATCGCGGATCAGCAAAAGCCGACAGCAACTGGAGGAGGATCCTCGAATACTTCAAGTCGGCTACCCAGATCGGTATGACAGCAACCCCGAAAGAGACAAAGTATGTCTCGAATATCGACTACTTTGGAAAACCGGTCTATGAGTACAGCCTGAAGAGGGGCATTGATGACGGTTTCCTTGCGCCGTTCCGTGTGCTTGGCATGAAGCTCAACATCTCTGATGGGTGGAGACCGTTCAAGGGGCAGCTTGACTATTTCGGCAATGAGATTGAAGACAGGATATACAATAACTCCGATTATGATTACAACATCGTCCTGATGGACCGGACAAGGGAGGTGGCTAAAAGAATCACTGAGTATCTGAAGGCTACTGACCGGATGCAGAAGACAATCGTTTTCTGCGCTACCGAGGAAGCTGCAGAGCGGATGCGAGTAGCCCTTGTGAATCAGAACCACGACATGGTGCAGAAGAATCCGGACTATGTGGTCCGTATCACGGGAAGTGACGTTTACGGCAAAAAGCAGCTTGATTATTTCATTTCCGTCACTTCAAAATATCCGGTTATCGCCACAACGTCTGAACTGCTTTCGACAGGCACGGACTGTAAAATGACGAAGCTGATCGTTCTTGATAAGACCATCAACTCTATGACTCAGTTCAAGCAGATCATAGGGCGAGGCACAAGAGTCCGTGAAGATCAGGGAAAGCTGAGTTTTGCTGTTATGGATTTCAGGGGTGTTGCAAGACTTTTCGCAGATCCTGACTGGGATGGTCCGATTGAGATTGATCCTGGGTATATGCCTCCGACAGATCCGGGACCCGGGCCGGGACCCGGGCCGGGTCCGGGTCCGGAACCAAAACCACCCAAAAATCCGATGCCGTATGTCGATTCGGAAGGGTGTCCGGTAAAGATTATCCAGAAGGTCGTATCAGTATATGACACGGACGGCAAACTTCTCCGTCAGGAAGATATCATTGACTATACGCGCAAGAATATCCGTCATGACTATGCAGATCTGAGCGCGTTTGTCCGGAAATGGTCTGAAACGGACAAGAAGGAGGCAATCCGGTCAGAACTTGCAAAGCACGGTATTGACCTTGAAAAGCTGAAGAATGATGAACACATGGACGATGTAGATGATTTTGATTTCATTGCGCATGTGGCTTATGACGCAAAGCCTCTTACGAGACGAGAACGGGCGGAAAATGTGAAGAAGAGGGATTTTCTTCACAAATATACCGGAGCCGCCAGGGCGGTCATTGAGGCGCTTCTTGATAAGTACGCTAATGAGGGCATCACGGAGATAACAAAGACCGATATTTTGAAACTGGATCCGTTCCGCAGGATGGGCAACCCCGCAAGGATAGCGAAACTGTTCGGAGGAAAAGCTGGGTATCAGAATGCTGTCAGAGAACTGGAAGACGAGATTTATAAGATAGGATAAGACTGGAAATGAGTGACCTTGGAAGTTTTGTAAAAAGACTCAGAGATATCATGCGCAATGATGCAGGAATCAACGGCGATGCACAGAGAATCGAGCAGATCGCATGGCTGCTGTTCCTGAAAGTATATGACGCACAGGAAGAGAACTGGGAATTTGATGATGAGAATTACCAGTCGATCATTCCGGAGAACTGCAGATGGCGCAGCTGGGCTGCTGATGATGGGAAAGGGACTGCCCTGACAGGAGATCATCTCCTTGATTTTGTTAACAATACACTCTTCCCAACCCTCAAGAATCTGGATGTAGACAGCAGCACGGATATCAGGAAAGCAATCGTTAAGTCTACCTTTGAGGACGCAAACCAGTACATGAAGGACGGCGTACTTTTACGGCAGATTGTGAATGTTATCGATGGCGTAGACTTCGGGGATTATGAAGAGAGCCATGCGTTTGGCGATATCTATGAGAGCATCCTGAAGGAGTTGCAAAGCGCAGGATCAGCCGGTGAGTTCTATACACCAAGAGCAGTGACGGATTTCATGGCTGAGATGATCCAGCCGCAGATTGGTGAAAAGTGTGCAGACTTCGCTTGCGGGACCGGAGGATTTCTTGTCAGCTGGCTGAAGCAGCTTGAAAAGCAGATAAAGACAACAGAAGATGCGGAAGCTGTGAATGATTCTATCTACGGTATTGAGAAGAAGCAGTTTCCGTATATGCTCTGCGTTACTAATATGCTCCTGCATGGCGTTGAGAATCCTCGTGTATATCACGACAACAGCCTGCTCAAGGATGTTCTGGACTATACGGAGAAAGATCAGTTCGACGTTGTGCTGATGAATCCGCCATATGGAGGCGCCGAGAAAAATGACGTGAAGAATCACTTCCCGTCTGATCTGGCAAGCTCCGAGACAGCTGACTTGTTTATGAGCGTTATCATGTATCGCCTGAGGCAGGATGGTCGGGCTGCTGTTATCCTTCCGGATGGTTTTCTCTTCGGAACAGATAATACAAAGGTTGCGATCAAGAAGAAGCTGATGAATGAGTTCAACCTGCATACCATTATTCGTATGCCTGGCAGCGTGTTTTCACCTTATACATCAATCACGACTAACATCCTGTTCTTCGATCATACGGGCAGCACAAAGCAGACATGGTTCTATCGTCTGGATATACCTGAAGGATACAAGCATTTCAGCAAGACTAAGCCGATGCGAACCGAACACTTTGATCCAGTCCGTGAATGGTGGGGAAACCGTACTGAGATTGTTGATGGAGATGGCTTCAAGGCAAAGTGCTATACAGCTGATGAAATAGCCGAGGGTAGTTATAACCTTGATCTTTGCGGATATCCACATGAGGAGGAAGAAATTCTTCCACCAAAAGAATTGATTCAGGAATACCAGGAGAAGCGGGCAAGCCTGAATGCGAATATTGACCGGATTCTGGAAAAGATAACAGATGTCCTTGGCATCGACCTAAAGGATGGTGATTGAGCATGATGACAGCAGAACAGCTTAAGGCATCCATTCTGCAGCTTGCCATGGAAGGAAAGCTGGTAGAGCAAAGACCTGAAGAGGGTACGGGAGAAGGGTTATTTCATCAGATTCAAGCAGAGAAATCCAAACTTGTCAAAGAGGGAAAGATTAAGAAACAGAAGCCTCTTCGAGCAATAGATGAGGATGAAAAACCCTTTGACATCCCAGAGAGTTGGCGGTGGGTAAGATTTGGTGAAATAGTTAGTTTTAGGATGGGGAAAACACCACCTCGAGAAGACTTATCTTTCTGGAAAAGAGATATCCCTTGGGTTTCGATTGCCGATATGATAGACGGCGGTGTGGTTGTCAAGACAAAAGAAGGTATATCACAAGGAGCTTTCGAAAAAAAGTTTGGAAGCCTGATCAGTCCTAAAGGTACGTTAATAATGAGTTTTAAACTTTCCGTTAGGTCAGTTTACAAGGAACTACACGCAGACCGTGAAACGGGCTGCTGACAACAAACGGCGCTATGCTCCCGGCTGGGTGCATAGCACCTGTTTGTTGCGGGGGTTTCCAAAGGGGGCAGCGCCCCATTTGGCACACGACTTTGCGGAGCAAAGTGTAGTGTGTTATACGCTCTGTCGGCGTTGCCCTGAAAATACCGTTGCCGCCGGGGAGGGCAAGGGCATTTGACGCGGCAGGAAAGCAGGGCTTTGTTTGGGGCTGGTAAGCCGGAAACAAAGGGCTGATTTCAGCAGCAGACAGGGCGTATTATGAAAGCCCCCGTCCCTCGTCCTCCGCCCCCGGCCTATGGGACAAAAAGTCCCAAAGCTCTGGACACCGTGACCAGATGTGTGGCCACACTCCGGGAAAAGTAGCAGGACGGCAGGAAACCGTCAAGGCTGAAATGAATGGGCTGACGCCCGGCCTTGACCGTTCCCCGCCGCCCCGCTGGATGGGTGGACAAGGTGGCCAATCCCTAAAAGTGTTTGGCCGCACTCGTTCATTTTGGGGCCTTTCTTCTCCCAAAATTGAAATGGGCGGGAAAGCCCTAAAATGGCTTTCCCGCCTTGATTACCCATTAGCAAAGACGGGCGAGACTGTCAACGGCGGCGCTGAAAGCGCCGTTCATCTTGACCGTTGACTGGCTCGCCTGGCTTTGCTACTGCCCGTAAGAGATGGAAAAACAAGATGGAAAACAAGGTTAAAAATGGTTGACAAGTCTATCGGATGTGTGTTATACTGTGCGACAGTTTGAGATTGGAAGGAGGCTTACGTGTGTTAATTTGTGTACGCTAATAAGCAATAAAAAGTAGAAGTACCTTTCCACATGATGGTGGGCTTTTTTTGCGTGCGTATGCAAAGGAACACGTAGGTTTGACACGAGCAGTCTTTGAACTGTATCGTGGTGTTTTTTCGTGCTTTGTTGTTATGCAGGCGTCTGCCCTCTCTGTGGGACAACGCCTGCTTTTTATTGCAGAAACAAAGGAACAATGCAATAAAAAAGGAGGTTCGCATTATGACCCAAAACAACAATTCATGGAGAAAAACTTATTTTACACTTCTTGCCGGACAAGCAATATCCTTTATTAGCAGCGGTATTTTGCAAATGGCCATTATCTTTTATTTGGTTGCGAAAACTAATTCTGCAATCATATTGACGGCGGCAACACTGATTGGATTTTTGCCGCAAGCCTGTTTAGGCCCGTTTGCAGGTGCTTTTGTTGACCGGCACAGCCGTAAAAGCGTAATGATTGGTGCGGATTTGATAATTGCCGCCGCTGGCGGTATTCTGGCGCTGGTGGCGTTTTACATGGAATTGCCCGTATGGTCTATTATGGTTGTCCTGTTAATCCGAAGTGCGGGAACTGCTTTTCATTCTCCAGCATTCAGCGCAGCAACACCTATGATTGTGCCAAAAGAGGAACTTACAAAATGCGCTGGTTACACGCAGACCATGCAAGCAGTAAGTGCGATTATCAGTCCAGCTGCCGCAGCGTTTTTATATGCTGTTTGGCCTCTTAATGCAATTATATTGTTAGATATTGTGGGTGCAATCCTTGCCTGTGTGACTGTTGCGATTTCGTCCATACCAACGCCTGAACTATGTCCAGAAACGAAAAGACAACAGTTTTTACAGGATATGAAAGAGGGGTATGTGGTATTAAAGCAAAACAGGGGCCTCTTTGCTCTGCTCTGGATTGGTGTAATTTATATGTTCTTTTATATGCCAATCAGTACGCTTTTTCCTCTCATCTGTATGTCATACTTCAAAGGAACACCGGCCCATGCCTCTGCCGCTGAAATTGCTTTTGCGGTTGGTATGCTGCTTGGCGGAGTCATTCTGAGCATTTGGGGCGGTTTTAAGAAACGGCGGTACACCATCGGTCTTTCCGTTCTCCTGATGGGCGTTAGCAATATGCTCTCCGGGCTTTTGCCGCCAGACGCATTTCTTGTCTTTGTTGTGTGCTGTACTGTTATGGGAATTTCCGCTCCATTTTACGGTGTGCAAAATGCGATTTTTCAAGAAACGGTCAAACCAGAATATCTGGGGAGAGTTTTTTCTCTACTGACAAGCGCCGCTTCCCTCGCCATGCCGTTTGGCCTTGTCATTTCCGGGCCTCTGGCGGAGCGGCTGGGAGTTGAGAAATGGTTTGTCATTTGCGGAATTGGCATTATCATCGTTGCGCTTGCCGTATTTTTACTACCCGGTTTGAGAGAGATTGACAATACGCAATAATCAACTGCACCTTTTTCTATTACTAAACAAAATGCCTGGATGGTGGTTCTGAAAAACCAGAACCGCCGTTCAGGCATTTTTTATCTTCGTCCTCTCTGCGGTTTTGGATTCTTCAGCAAGTCGGATTTTTCCGCAATCTTTTTCAGCCACTTCCGTTCTTCTACTGACAGCTTCCTAAAATTCAGCTTGGAAAGGTTTCAATACTTGGAGAGGATTGCGTACATAATGAAGCGATAATTTCCATTTTTCCCTTTATCGATTTTAATAATTCGTTTCGGGACTATTTGTTTCATATGCTTCCAGAATTATCACAATATGGACATGCTAATAAAGCTGTAAAGGGATTTACATTAAATAATAGTAGTATTAGCAACATGTTGGTACCACTTCCACCACTACAAGAGCAATTTCGTATTGTTCAAAAACTAGAGTTGCTAGCGCCATTCGTAAAGCAATATAAATCAGTCTCTGAAAAACTTGATAAGCTGAACGTTGATTTTCCAGATCAGATGACCAAATCCATCTTGCAGATGGCTGTGGAAGGCAAACTGGTCGAGCAGCGTCCGGAAGAAGGAACCGGAGAAGAGCTGTTCCGGAAGATTCAAGAAGAGAAAGCGAAGCTGATCAAGGAAGGGAAGATCAAGAAGCAGAAACCATTAGCGGAAATTACAGACGATGAAAAACCTTTTGATATCCCAGACAGCTGGACATGGATACGGTTGAAGGACCTGGGAGAATTTAGTAGTGGGAAAACACCATCTATGAGCGATGTAAGAAATTGGCAGAACGGGCGAGTGTCATGGATTACATCGAAGGATATGAAGAATAAATATTTATCCATATCACAAATGCTTATTTCCGAGTATGCAGCTTCCGAAATGAGATTATATCCACCAAATACAATGCTTATGGTAGTACGAAGTGGGATATTGAAACGAATGTTACCGGTATCAATATTAACGGCAAATAGTACTATAAACCAAGATATAAAAGCCTTTTCGTTATACTACCCAGATATATGTGAGTATATATATGTTGTCTTAAAAGGTATGGAAACGTATATTCTTCAGACATATCGAAAACAAGTAACCACAGTCGATAGTCTCAGATTTGAAGACTTTCAAAATATGCCTATTCCTATACCTCCGGAACAGGAGCAACGCCGTATAATACTGAAACTGAACACAATCCTTCCAGAAATTGAACAACTCAATAAATGACAAGGAGAGCAAGCACGCGATTGCTTGCTCTTCATTATTATTAAGAACTGACATAACTTATAAGTATTGACACATGACAAAACCTTTAATATTATGACACTATAATATGCGACAAAACTTAGTGACAATACTAGGGAGAAGAAAAATGGCGCTTTATGGCTATGCAAGAGTTAGTACAAAACAGCAGGAGCTGACCGGCAACGGTCTAGAAGTTCAAGTACATGATCTCCTTGAGGCAGGGGTTCCGGAGAACAACATATATAAGGACGCTGCTACCGGAGCGACATTAGATAGACCCTCGTTCGAGGAACTGAGATCGATTCTTAAAAGCGGCGATACATTAGTAGTAACAAAACTTGATAGAATCGCACGCAGCGCGTCTCAGGGAATACAGATCGTTGATGATTTCCTCACCAAAGGTATTTCTGTGGATATTCTCAATATGGGGAAATTGAATAACACACCAAACGGCAAACTTATTCGAACTGTAATGCTGGCTTTCGCAGAATTTGAGAAGGATATGATTGTAGAAAGAACACAGGCGGGAAAAGCAATAGCAAGGCAGAAGCCAGGATTTAAGGAAGGACGACCGCAGGCGTTAAACAAGAGACAAAAACAACAGGCTCTGGATCTCCTGAAGAACCATAGCTACTCTGAGGTGGCAGAGCTGACTGGTGTCAGTCCGAGGACCTTGATGCGCTACAAGGCGTACGCTACAAAGACATCTTGAAAAGGGAGAAAAGGTCTGAGGAATCTATCAATATCCTCAGACCTTGTTATTAACTATTAGAGAGAATTGTTGCCGATGAATTAGTTGCCATCATTGTTCAAGTCGGATAATTCCTGCGATAGCTGCTTAATCTGTTCTTCTAGCCTGGCCTTTTTCTGTTCTTTCGATTCCAGATTTATCTTATGATAAATACACTTTGGAAATGTCCACTTCCACATATTGTATCTTTGTGTAGCTTGGGACTTTTCTTCATCTGAAGTTGCAGAGCTTAACTCTTCCTTATAAGTGCTGAGTTCTTTTTCCCATTTATCTAGAAAATCGTTCATCGAACCGGTAAAGCCATCCCCGAAAGTAAGAGAAAGCTTCCCACCCTCACGCTTAACCTTTAAGCCGAACAATTTCTCCATTTCAAAGAATGCGTACATATCTCCAACGGTATTAACCGTAACCGGATCTACAAAGGCGATAGGTTCTACTCCGAGAACATCAGCAATCTTTTTTATTAGATCAGATTTTGGCTTTCTAGCACCGTTTTCATATTTTCGTACTCGATCTGCTGAAAGACCAATTTTTTCTCCCAATTCCGTTTGCGATAGTCCTACAGCCATTCTTATTTCACGGATCCTTCTGCCTACGCGTTCGGCGGCGGTCCTATCATAAAAGTCCAATAGATCTTCCTGAGCTGTTGGATTCTGAATATGCATTCGATTCCCTCCAGATAAGCACATAAATGTGCGTAAATTTCAATACATTCATATTATCACAGCCTTAAAGTACAAATAAAGACTCCTAATTAGTTTTCATAATAAAAAGCACAAAAAAGTGCTTGCATGAGAACGGACATGGTGCTATAGTACAAATGAGCACAAAAAAGTGCGCATTAAGCACAGGAGGAAGCACATGAATACGGGTAAGCAGTTATCAGATTATGAAGAAGTCCTTCTCCCAAAAGATATCATGGAGATTCTTCATATCAGTCGAAGCACAGTCTATAAGCTACTGGACACAGGTGAGATCAAATCCATACGCGTTGGTAACGCATACAGAATCCCAAAGAGGAATTTGACGGCCTTCATGTTTCCGGAGAGCAAGGACCTTTCATCGGCTTCTGAATCCACCCGTATTGATATGAAAAAGGGGGGATCAGAATGAACGGCACGACAGCATTTTCACTTGAGATTCTTTTTCTCAATGATCTTTTGAACAGCAAAGTAATTGATGAGGATATCTATAACAGAGCAGTTCAAAAGATAGCAACTATTGGAAACATCAATGCTCCGGAGAAAGCGGAATACCGAGCAACAGCTTGATTAAGAGGCGCAAATGTCACAGAAGAAAGCAGCAATCTATCATTTTACAGACGGATCTCAGAAGAGACCGATAGTAAATCAAAAACAAATTTTCAGACTTACAGAGTTTGCAAAGTCCAGAGGATTTGAGGTTGCAGAAGTCTTCTGTGACAAGAGCCTGTTCCGTTATCAACGGACCGAGTTCGATCGCTTTATGTCAGAGTGCAATCAGTTTGATGCATTGATCGCTAAGGATTTTTACCATATCTCGAAAAACACGATGAAGAGCATGTCGATATTGAAACAGCTTCGAGATAAAGGCCTTGAAGTACATACACCGGATAATGGGAGTTTTGTCTGGAGTACGGCACCTTTTAATAAGAGCTTGAAGGTTGCCACATATACTTGCCACCTCGCAACACCGAAGGAAATGGAAGAAGTATTCCAACTCAGGCAGGATATTTTCAAAGCCTTTACCGAGAAAAAAACTGACTGGAAGATAACAGATCAGTTTTCGGATATGACGCTTCACCAAAGGGATGGCGAACAGCATGAACTTCAGAAACTGATTGCCAATAGAGATAAATACGATTTGTTACTGGTGCAGAACCTAAACGATATCCATTGGAGAACTTCGAATTTCTGCAGGATCAGAGAAGCGCTCGAGTTAGATATCTATTCTTTGCAAGACGGTTATCTAGAGTTCTGTTAAGAGGTATGGAACATGAATTATGCGGAAGAGATAAAGAAAAGAATAAATGATACTAATACGGAAAGCGTAAAAGCAGTCATTTATGCGAGAGTGTCGACAGACACTGATGGACAGAAAGAATCGTGTGCCAATCAGGTAGATTTGGCAAAAAAGTATATCGAAAGCCACCCCAACATTTATCTGATGAATGTATATGTTGATGATGGTATCTCGGGAAAGAATGATTTCAATAGGCCTCAATACAATGAAATGGTAGAGAAAATTGAAACCGGCGGTGTTGACTTAATTATCACGAAAGCCCTTTCCAGGCTGAACCGTGATCAGTTAAACTCACTTCAGCTCACAAGCATTCTTATCGAGTACAATACAACGGTTCTTACGCTTGAAGATGGTCAGGTTCATGACTTTGAGGATATGAACTCTGATCTTCTCCATAGTATTAAGTATGCCATTGACGCACAGTATGTAAAACAGCAGAGTATCAACGGAAGAAAAGTTCAGGAACTCAGGTGTGAGCGCAAAGAACTCTCTGCCAAGGACTGTGCTTTTGGGTATGACTGGCATCGTGACAGTAAATCAATAACTATCAATGAAGAGCAGGCGAAAACTGTACGCAGGATTTACGAGGAATACGTGTACTATAATCGCTTCCCAGCGCAGATAACGAGAGAATTGAACGCTGAGGGCATTACACTGTGCAACCGGAGCGTTCTTAATATCCTGCGGGATGAACGCTATATTGGGAAATTCTATATCAACAAACGCACTACGAAACTTGGAATGGGGAGAGTGAAATCAAAGCGCGTCAAACTCCCTAAAGAAAAGTGGGTGCTTGTAGAAAGACCAGACCTTCAGATAGTAGACCCAGAGCTGTTTGCACTTGCGCAGAGGGTTTACCATGCTCGGTTGACTATCTACACAAAGCCAGACAAGAAAACTATACAGACATACTTTCAGGGAACGCACAAGTATGCCGGTAAAATTTTTTGCGGTGTTTGTGGCAAGCCATTCCGCTTTGGATATGCTGACAGAAATAAAACTATTCCAATCTATAGAGTCGGGAACCATTCGAATTGCACGAGCAATATTAACCGCGTATTTGAAGAAGACTTGGATGGAATAGTAAAAGAGTCTCTAAAAAGGATTATGGATCAGCAGGACATTGTCTTTTCAACACTTGAAAAGGTCCTTCTGGAGTGTGTTGAGTCATCCCAAAAAGAGGGCGACACGGACGACCTGAAAAAGCAGAAAACTGCTCGTGAAAAGCAGATATCCAAGCTGCTTGACACACTTTCTGAAGATGTGCTAACAGGACCTGCAAAAGCCAGAGTCCTTGCAAGAATCAATGAAATTACAGATGAGATTGACAAGTTGTCGGAACAGATCCGTGTTAAAGAAGAAATAAAACTGGATGATTCCTATGTGACAGCTAAAATGGCGGGTATTAGGGCCGCCATCGCCAATCTCAGGAATTTTCAGACGATGGATCGGGAAAGAATTGTAAACTATATCGATCATATCGATATATTGCCGACTAACGATATGAAAATTCTGCTGAAGTCTGGACATGTGATTCTTTGCAACACAACCTATGGGAAAGAAAACTCAGCTGGAAATCATGTAGTTAAGAGGGATATCCAACATGGCCGGTGTTGAAACTCTGAAGCATATCGATGGTTTCAGCGCCTCGGACTTCCCCTACTATAATCCGATTCGGACGCATAACAAAAAAGTGAGGATTAAAGCGTAATAAAAAGATTCACGCCATCCCATGTACAAGTCTTCACTACAGAGCGAACGATCTCGTTGCGTTCTTTGTCGTTAAATCCATCTAGCCCTGATATTAACCTGGATATTTCCGCAATAGCTTTAAGAGAATCTTTTTCGCGTGCCATTTTGCGCTTTGATTCGTGTTCTATATCCGTAAGTTCTTTTTGCAATCTGCTTTTCTCTGAATCGAGATGCTTTATCTCCGCAATGATGTATTTTGATATAGAAGATGATTCAGCCAGAGCAAGAGATGCAGTCAACCGTCCGATCTTGCCGTCGCAGGATGTAATTGAGGAGAGAATCGCTTTTGGATCGCGAAGCGGTTTGTCCTCGGTTTTCTGAAGATACTGATTTATCAGCTTCGGATCGGCTGCAATGTCCCGAAAGATGCTAATCAATCGGCTGTCGAGCTTGTCACACGCCGTCTGTCCCATATCACAATAGCTGACCCCCTGACGCATCCTTTTGCGGCAGTAATACCAAGAAGAGCATGAGCCATCGACTCGTTTCTTTCTTGATACCGACATCAATGACCCACATTTGCAACGTAATACGCCCTTCATCAGCGGGACCGGCCATTTAGCATCTTTGATACATTTATGCTCAGAGAATCGAGATTGAACAAGCAGCCATTTATCGGCCTTCATGAATGGCTCCTGGTGCCCCAAGCAAACGGTCCATTTTTCTGGAGGCTGAAGCTGATGCTTCTTGTTTTTTCCAGTTGTCCGCCCGTAAACCATAACGCCCACAGAACCATCCCATTTTTCGCGCGGGGAATCTGGATCCATGATGCATCCTTTGTTTGCATAGTAGTCGTATACTTCCGGAGTAGCTTCTACACAGAATGGCATGGTAAGAATCTTGTAGAGCTGCGTAGACGAGAAGAATTTACCCGACAGAGTTTTGATGCCAGAATTTTTGAACTGCGTTTCCATCCCCTGTAGACTTCGGTTAGATGAAATAAATGTGTCAAATATACGATTGACATAGTCAACGCCGTCAGGATCAGGAATGATGGTTACATGCTTTCTTCCGTGCTCAACAATGCTTTTGCGGATATATCCTACTGGAGGATTCCCACCGGTCCAATATCCTTTTCGCGCAAGCCCCAGCATATTGTCCGAGACGCGCTCCGCAATTGTTTCTCTTTCCATCTGAGCAAAGACGGCGGTAACAAACATCATCGCCCGGCCAATTGGCGTTGTTGTATCAATTGTTTCCTTGATCGAAATGAACATGACTCCATGCTCTTCTAGCATTGCATACATGTTAGAGAAATCGCGGACATTCCTGGACAGCCGGTCCAGCTGGTAAACAACAAGGGCATCAGCAGCGTTTTCACGAATTCTGGAAAACATAAGTTGCAGCTGCGGTCGATCAGTATTGGCCCCGGTAAAATCTTCATCGGAGAAGCACTCCCAGCTGTCGATCTGTCCATGAAACTTCGATTCGCAGTAATCCAGACACATGCGTAGCTGATTATCAACAGAATCAGATTTGTCAGAGAATACAGATTTACGTCCATAGCAGAAGAAGCGCACAGAACCACCTCCTGTGATATAATGAAAAAGGTCAGAGGTTGCCCGTATAATGCGTCGGGGTACAATGACCTTTGCCGTCTGGTGTTGCAGCACCGGGCGGCTTTTATAATGCAGTTTCTACGCGATATTATTCCAGATATTTGCATATTTCATGCAAAAACGGGTATAATAAACGGGAATAGCGGTTTATAATCCATCGTCAATTTCTGTTTCTACCGGAGAAAGAGTATTTGACTGATAGATAAGTATGTTTGTAATCGTTCCATTAGAGCCAGATGTCGCAAGCCATAACTCTGTGTCCTCTCCTATCCATTTTCTAAGAAAAACAGCTTTTCCCATAGAAATTGAAAGAGCATACATCGATGGCGTGTTTTTTATGACATCCGCAGCAAAATCGTCTTTTTTTTCGTCTGGGTCTCCATATTTTTTCTTGAGTGACTTCTCAACATCCAAGAAGGTCTGATAATCGTCAGATATTCCGCCTTCTTCTTTATCGAATACATACCCTGCGGAATATAACCCTTTGTATCCGAAATAGAGAATTACACCAGCCGTCTTCCCGGCAACCTTTACATCTTGAACAGCAATGTCATTGTTCTCAGAATCATAAACATAGTCTGAATACTGTAATAGAAAATCAGAATTTTTTACCTGTTCTAATGAAGAACCCCACGGGATCCCCCGGAAGGTATACTCTTTTTCTGAAGATTCCGCTGCAAAATCTGACATCGGACCTGCGGACGTGATTGCCGGCATTGCTAATGCGATCGCCAGAGTCATTGTTACGATTGCATGTTTTTTCATAGTGGATCCCTCCTATAACTTCTTCCGTACTTCTGTACATTTTCCGACAATCCTGATCGGAAGCGTTTGCACCTCATCAGCCGAGAAGTACCACGGCGGATAATCCGGGTTATCAGATACAAGGGCGATGCCGTCATCGTATTTTTTGAGACGCTTACAAAGAGCTTCATTGTCGGAGTTAATTACTGCTATCACAACATCTCCAGATTCTACAGACAAGTTACGGTCAGCTACAACAACCGAGCCATTAGGAATGGTAGGAGTCATACTGTCTCCATCTATTACCACGGCAATTACACCGTTAGGATCGCCGCTATAGTCAATGAAATAAAGAATATCATCAGTTGCCAAATGCGGTTTCCCGGCTCCGGCCGCAGAATAAACAGGGATCCGATTATTACCCAGTGGGGCTTGAATGATATGAGAAGAGTCACCCCACCCCATAAGATATGTTGGTGAGCATTCAAGAACATTCGCCATTCTTTCAATTACTGAACGCTTGATATTCTCAACTCTTCCGTTTTCATATTTAGCAATTGCTGATTTTTGCAGCCCTAATTTGTCCGCCAATTCCTCTTGCGTATATCCCATTATTTTACGCCGTTCTTTTATTCGCTCAGCCATCCCCATAAGTGCGCCCTCCTGTTGTTTATACATTGATAATATACCTTGTTTGTGCGCATATCAATAAAAAGTGTCTTAAATTTCAAAATAGTAGTTGACAGAACAGACACTAAAGGATATTATTGTGGTGTCTTAAGAAGACACAAAAAAGGAGGTGAAAAAACAGTGCGGAAAGAAATCCTTGAAGCTGAAATGAAGCTTCATCATGACACAGGACAATCTCTGGCCGATTATCTGGGAATCGCACGCAGTACCTTCTCTCAGAAGCTTAATGAAAGCGGAACCGAGTTCACAAAGAAAGAAATAACAATGATAAGTGTCCGTTATCACCTTAATCCTGAGAAGATTGTACTCATTTTTTTTAGCCCAGAAGTGTCTAAATTAGACACTTCGGATACAGATAGCGATTTGTCAGGAGGGCCGGAAGCATGAAGCGAAAAGAGACGGAAATCAATGTCGTCGTGACATTCACCGAAGGATACCGGCAGCGATTCACGCAGGCATGTCTCGATCAGCTTGCCAAAAGAAAACAAACTGAGCAGGGCATGTGGGTGCTGAAGCAGGAAGCGGAAGCAAGGCCGGTCGCCTGAAACACTAAAGTAAACACAACACAGGAGGGAAACACAAATGGCAACAGCAGCAGAACTGAATAAGAGAAGAACCAGAGGCGAGAGGCTCCGGAAGGACGCGCTGGTGATGCATGTCCGGCTCACATTCATGAATGAGCTTCTGGGAACGGCCTCCGGAAACGAGGACATCCACGGAACCTACGTTGCCGGGAAAATCAAGAAGAAGCAGAAGGCCAGCCAGAAATACATAAGGGAAGGGCTGACCGATGAGCAGCGCGATGCGCTGGTGAATCAAGAATTGGAAGACATAAAGAACCTGAACGCTGAAGAAGAAATCACGAAGGGGAAGACGTTCTTCCCACGTAATGATAACGGTGAGCCGATCCTGTTCGACTACCAGATCCGTGGGTTCTTCAAAAGCGCCTGCGGGGCCTGCCGGCAGATTCCGGAGAGCGAGACGACCGCGAAAAAGTTCACGGCCTATAAGGGCAAGATAGACACGCTGATCCAGGTGTATTCCGACGTCCAGAAGAGCAAGGACGCGATCACAAACGGCACTGTTGAAGATAAGACGGTTCGCGAGATCGTAATTCACACGAACAAGCCGATCGGTGACTGTCAGCGGCCGCTGCGGGCATCGACTCCGCAGGGCGACAGAGTGGCAATCAGCGACAGCGAAAGCATCGCACCGGGAGCATGGGTGGAGTTCGACATCGTAAGCCTTCTGGGAGAAGGAAGCCGCGGGATGATCGAGGAATGGCTGGACTACGGTTACGACAACGGCATCGGCGGTTGGCGGAATAGTTGCAAAGGATCATTCATCTGGGACTATGTGGACCCGGAAGAGTAATGGCAACGATGTGGAAGAGAAAAGCATTGAATGGCTACGGCATGTCGAAGCGTTAAGTTGCAAAAGCAAGGAATGGCCAAGAATAGCATCAGAATAGATTAGCTATGATAAGCAATAGTTTCGTTTCGCACTGAAAAAGCATTGCTCTGCATTGGACGGCGAGGGCGACGCACAGCGATCATAGGCATCGCAGAAGAAGAGTGAAGCGATGCACTGCGATGGCGACGCAAAGCGAACACAGGCAACGCAGAAGAAGAGCATAGCGTAGCGCGCCATAAGAAAAGAGTGGAAATGCGCAGGCAAGGTAGTGTTTAGATTGCAAGGCGAAGGAAAGGCATAGAAACGTCGCGCGGAAGCAACACGCACTAACACGCGCTAACACGCACTAACACACGCTAACACGCAGAGTAACAGAGGCGCATGGTGAGGCAGAGAGAAGCAGAAGCAACGCGTCACATCGATCGGAGAAGCGATAGTAAAGCGCTGACAGGCTACGCAGCTGGCAAAGCGACGAGATATGTGGCACAGCAATAGCTATGCGGGGCATTGTTGGGAAAAGCAAAAGAATAGAGATGAATAGAGATTCATTGTTATGTAACGCCAAAGCGAAGCAATGCGAAGATCCGCACAAGCAATGCATTATGTGGATTCGCAAGAGCCAAGGTTGCAAAGATGAGTGATGCCAAGGCAAAGACTGGAAAAGTTTAGGCGATGATTTGCGAAGAGAAGTCTAGCAGCGCCGTAGCGATGCTGTGCCTGGACTGGCCATAGATAAGCTGTGAAGAGCAACGATCAGCTAAAGAAAAGTTTAGCAGCGTATTGGTCGCAGGGGCAAAGCGTCGCGGAGCGATGCGGCGGCATGAAAGGGCGAAGAAATGTGTCGAGTAGCGTTAATCACAATCCGGAATGGGGATGTCGTCCGCAAGGAGCATATGAGCTATGCAGCCGCACGAAGGCATTGCTTAAACCGTAACTGGCGGGATGGCGAATGCCAGCTCGCGATTCAAATCACAGGAGGGGAAAGAAATGAGAAGAAAGATCATCATTAAGGCTTTGTCCGCCGGTATAGCGGCGGGATTCCTGGCACTGGTAAAGCCGGAAAGTCAGCCTGGCATGGGCGTGACTGCGATCATCGCGATCGCGTTTTACATGCTTAACTGCAGGGCGCTGTCATCGCTGATCCGCGAAAAACATTACTATACGGCAACGACAATCAGCGACCGGTACGGCCTGACCAGATGGGCCGACACAAAGGTAGGCGCATGAAATGCAGAGACGATTGAAATGTGAGTTATATAACGACTCCATGCAGAACTGGAAAGGCTACCCGATCCACAAGGCCCAGCTCATCATCGCGGATGTTCCGTACAACGTCGGGACAAACTTCTATGGTTCCAACCCCATGTGGTACAAGGGCGGGGACAACAAGAATGGGGAGTCTAAATTCGCTGGAAGACCGGGATTCACAAGCGACTTCAATTTTAACCTGTATGAATACTTCCATTTTTGTTCGCAGCTGATGAAGAAGGACGACACGAGACCATGCGCAAGAGGAAGATCATCAGACAGCCCATGCATGATTGTGTTTTGCTCCTTTGAGCGGTTTCAGACACTCATCAATGCAGCCGCAAAACATGGATTCATCCACTACATCCCGCTTGTGTTCGTGAAGAATTACAGTCCGCAAGTTCTGAAGGCGAATATGCGGGTTGTCGGAGCGACTGAATATGCGCTGCTGTTCTACCGTGACAGGCTTCCTAAGTTCAGAAACGGGCTGAAGGTGGACGAGAACGGAAAAAACATCCGCAGAACCGGGCACATGATATTTAACTGGTTCAAATGGGAACGGGATCCAAAAGACATCCCGAAGATTCATCCGGCGCAAAAGCCTGTTTCACTCATAAAACAGCTTGTGCAGATATTCACTGACCCGGGAGACGTTGTGATTGATCCGTGATTCGGTTCCGGAACAACAGCTAGAGCGTGTCAGGAACTGGGAAGAAATTTCTATGGATTCGAAATCAGCAAGACATTTTACAGACGCGCAGTCGATGAAATGCTGCTGAAAGATAAAGGAGGGACACAGGATGGCAGTGAAAATCAATGAACTTGAGATCGAGAACATTAAACGGGTAAAAGCCGTGCAGATGACACCTTCAACGACAGGGCTGACAATCATCGGCGGAAACAATAACCAGGGCAAAACTTCTGTATTGGATGCGATTGCGTGGGCGCTCGGAGGCAATTACTTCCGTCCATCACAGCCGCATCGGGAAGGATCTGTATCTGATCCGTATCTCCATGTGGTGCTCAGCAACGGCCTTGTTGTAGAGCGAAAGGGCAAGAATTCTGATCTGAAAGTGACTGACCCGACCGGAGGCCGTGCCGGGCAGCAGATTCTTGACAGCTTTATCTCGAAGCTGGCACTCGATCTTCCGAAATTCATGCAGGCCAGTGACAGCGAAAAAGCTAATACCCTTCTTAATATCATTGGGGTAAAGGAAAAGCTTACCGCACTGGAAAAACAAGAAGAGGAAATTTATCAAGAACGAACGGCAATCGGCAGGATCGCGGACCAGAAGAAGAAATATGCGGAGGAGCAGACATATTATCCGGACGTTCCGCAGGCACCAGTGTCAGCGTCGGAGCTGATCAGGCAGCAGCAGGAAATTCTCGCCAGAAACGGCGAAAATCAGCGGAAACGTGACAATCTGGAACATATAAAGGCGGGAAAACGCCGCCTTGAGATGCAGATTGCAGATCTCCGCGAAAAGCTGGAAGCCATGGAGGCGCAATACGAAACCTATGTTGAAAATGAACAGATTGCCGAAAAGACGGTCGCTCAGCTTCAGGACGAGTCAACTGCGGAGCTTGAAGAAAACATCGCACAAATCGACGAGACGAACCGGAAAGTCCGGGCGAATCTCGACAAAGACAAAGCTGAAGAGGATGCAAAACAGTATGTTGATCAGTACAACAAGCTGACAGCTCAACTCGACAAAGTCCGCAAACAGAAAAATCAGCTGTTTGATGGGGCAAAGCTTCCACTTCCGGGGCTGACTGTTGAGGATGGGAAACTGCTGTACAACGGTCATCCATGGGATTGCATGAGCGGATCAGATCAGCTGAAGGTTGCGACTGCAATTGTACGGGAATTGAATCCTGAATGCGGTTTTGTTCTGCTTGACAAGCTGGAACAGATGGACAGAAATACGCTTGCCGAGTTCGGTGAATGGCTGGAAAAAGAGAACCTGCAGTGTATTGCCACCAGAGTGAGCAACGGTGATGAATGCAGCATCATCATCACCGATGGATATAGTGAATCAACCACGCTGAAAACCGCGAAAGCGCCGTCATCAGCGTGGAAGGAAGGAGAGTTTTAATGGAGATAACACGAGGCGTTATCCACAAGGCGACAAAAGTTGTCATTTACGGTCCGGAAGGGATCGGGAAATCAACACTGGCTTCTAAATTTCCCGATCCGGTATTTATCGATACTGAGGGCAGCACGAACATGATGGATGTGGCGCGGCTTCCCGCGCCTTCCAGCTGGACAATGCTATTTGAAGAGATCGATTATG
>NZ_VULZ01000013.1 GCF_009696445.1 Porcincola intestinalis | reverse complement strand
GAGTTTTTCACACTGCACCATGCGGTGCTGTGCGCTTATGCGGTATTAACAGTCGTTTCCAACTGGTATCCCCCGGAACAGGGCAGGTTTCCCACGCGTTACTCACCCGTCCGCCACTCAGTACAAGATCTTCCGTCCGAAAACTTCCGTCCTTATACCTCGTTCGACTTGCATGTGTTAAGCACGCCGCCAGCGTTCATCCTGAGCCAGGATCAAACTCTCGAATAAAATTTGATTCGGATCAAAGATGCTGCCGACATCTCTTATCCCTTTTACTGTTTAAAGGTCAGTTCCTTAAAATAAAACTTTTCAGAACTTTCAAGGTTGTTTCACTGTTCAGTTATCAAGGTGCTCAAAGCATCGATATCACTCCGATGCAGCGGAGAAGGAGGGATTTGAACCCTCGCGCCGCTTTTAACGACCTGCACCCTTTCCAGGGGTGTCCCTTCGGCCAGCTTGGGTACTTCTCCAGAAATACTTGTTGCCCTACAATTTAATGACTTTGCCTTCGTCACATATTATTGATTATGATCGAATCTCATCTCCGATCAAACGGAGAGGATGGGATTCGAACCCATGCGCCCTTGCGGACAAACGGTTTTCAAGACCGCCTCGTTATAGCCACTTCGATACCTCTCCAAAACCGTTTCGTGCTGCTCTTTTCTGCAGCGCTCGATTAATATATCATCCTACTGATAGAATGTCAACACTCTTTTTCATTTTTATGAGCAAGATTTTTACGATTTTTTACGGTTTTTTACTTTTATGGTTTTTGGCGTTTTGGAATTTTTATGAACACGTATCATGTGCGTTTCCACTCTTTGATTAACAGTTCCGCCAGTAATAGATCCTGAGGCACCGTAATTTTAATATTTCGGACATCGCCCTCTACAATTTTCACACGCGCCCCTGCGTATTCTGCTGCCATGGCATCATCCGTCACGGTTACACCATCTGCAAAGACCTTCTCATACGCAGCCAAAATCAGTGGATAAGAAAAAGCCTGCGGTGTCTGCATCATTCGAAGTGTCCTTCTGTCAGGTGTGCTGACCACCATCTCCTGCTCATCCACAATCTTGACTGTATCCCGGGCCGGTACAGCGACTGCTGCAGCCCCATATAAAGCAGCAGCTTCTGCCGCACGTACAATCACTTCCTGGCTGACAAGCGGCCTGGCCCCGTCATGAATCAGCACGCAGGAAATATCGTCACTTAGTGCATGGAGACCGCATAATACAGAATCTCCCCGCTCTTCCCCTCCCGGAACGATCCTGGATACCTTGGTCAGTCCATACCGCTTCACAATCTCTTCCCGGCACTTCATGACCTGGTCCGGTCCCGTTACGAGTACAATTTCATCAATGTCAGGACTCTGCTGAAATACCTCGATTGTCCAGGCAATCACAGGCTTTCCACAAAGGCTGAGATACTGCTTCGGCATCGATTGATGCATCCTTTTTCCTGCTCCCGCAGACAGAATCACGGCTGCATTTTTCTGCATATACGATCACCTTTCTCCAAGTCTGAGATTCGGAATGGCATTCAAACTCCAGTCGGAGCGAATCCCTTTTCTGTAGTCATAGTATGCTGCAGCGCCGATCATAGCTGCATTATCGGTGCACAAGATCGGGGACGGGCGATAGAAAGCTACCCCTCTCTCCTGGCAGGCCTGTTCCATCGCATGCCTCAGAGCACTGTTGGACGCAACTCCTCCGGCAATCGCAAATTTCCGGAAATGAAACTCCTCAACCGCTCTCATGGCATGTGAAACCAGCACATCCACCACTGCCTTCTGAAAGGATGCCGCTACGTCCGGTACACATATTTCCTCTCTCTTCATATGGCATTCGTTCAAATAGTTCAGCACCGCACTTTTCAAGCCACTGAACGAAAAGTCATACTCCGACCCTCTGACCTTCCCCTGCGGGAACACAATGGCGTCCGCATCGCCCTCTCTGGACACTTTGTCAATCTTGGGACCTCCCGGATAACCCAGGCCAATTGCGCGGGCTACCTTGTCGAATGCTTCCCCGGCTGCATCATCGCAGGTTTTCCCCAGGATCTCATACTCTCCGTAGTCCTTTACCAGCACAAGATGCGTATGACCTCCGGAAACAATCAGACACCCGAAGGGCGGTTCAAGTTCTTTATTCTCAATGTAGTTTGCGCTGATATGTCCTTCGATGTGATGCACCCCGACAAGCGGAAGATCCTTTGCCCATGCAATCGCCTTTGCTGCAGATACTCCGACCAGAAGCGGACCGATAAGCCCTGGCCCATAGGTCACCCCGACAGCATCGATATCATCGAGCGTCATCTGTGCATCCTCAAGCGCCTTCTCCACAACCTGACTGACGCGCTCAATGTGCTTTCTGGAAGCGATTTCCGGCACGACACCGCCATAGAGCGTATGGATATCAATCTGCGAGGAAATGATATTGGACCGCACATCCCGTCCATTGACAACAACTGCAGCTGCTGTTTCATCACAGGAGCTTTCGATTCCCAATATTCTGATTTCTTTTGTGTCTTCCATCTTTCGTTCAGTCCTCAAAGTCAAGCTCGCAGCTCAGTCCGTCACTTCCGCACTTTGTCTGTTGAAAAATTGTCTCTGCCATCTTCAGGTACTGCTCCGGGTGTGTCAGTGAGGGACTATAGTGCGTCAGCCAGAGTTCTCTCACCCCCGCATCCGCTGCTAAAGAAGCTGCCTCCCGGATCATCATATGCTTGTGATCCTTTGCATTCACCAGCTTCTCCTCCTCACCATACATCCCTTCACAGATGAACAGATCTGCTTTTTCCGCATTGCGGACAATCGAGGCTGTCGGCCGTGTATCGGTCGTATAGGTCAGCTTCAGTCCCTTTCTTGGCGGTCCCAGCACCAAATCCGGCGTCAGAATCCTGCCATCCTCTGCTGTAATCGTCATCCCCTTCTGAAGCGGGTTCCAGTATTTCAGAGGGATTTCCTCTCGCTTTGCGCGTTCCTGGTCAAACCGGCCCTTTCTGTCCAGCTCCACTGTATATCCATAACAGGGCACTCTGTGATTGACCTTGAATGCCTTGAGGCGATAACCATTCAGCGTGAATTCCTGCTCATCCCCTTGTATTTCCACATATTGAATTTCAAATGGCAGTTCCGGTGCTATGACTCTCAGTGCATTCACAACCCGGGGAAGCCCTTTCGGTCCGATCAGTGTCAGTGGCTTCGTCCTTTCCGCATTTCCCATCGTCAGAAGAAGACCGGGAAGGCCGCCGATATGATCCCCATGGAAATGAGTGAAGCAGATGACATCAATCGGCTTGAAGCTCCATCCCTTCTTGCGCAGCGCAACCTGGGTTCCTTCCCCGCAGTCAATCAGAAGACTGCTTCCGTTATATCGCACCATCAGACTTGTCAGATGGCGGTACGGCAACGGCATCATTCCGCCGCAGCCGAGCAGACAGACATCAAGCATGGGTCAGTTTTCCTTCCTCTTCCACATAATCAGTGCATCCTCCCTGGGTTGTTCGTAATAGTCTTTCCGAACTCCCTCTGTCCGGAATCCCAGCCCTTCATAAAGTGATACAGCAGCCTTGTTGCTTTTACGCACCTCAAGGGTATAGTCGCTGATCCCCTGTTCTCTTCCACGCCGCATAGCCTCGGTCAGCAGCTTTCCGGCAATTCCCTGTCTTCTCAGAGCATCCGAGACTGCAACGTTCATGATGTTGCCTTCCCCGGCAGCATTCAGTAATGTCACATACCCCGCAAACTCGCCATCTGTGCAGTCCTCGGCAACCAGCATCGTATACTGCGCCTGATGCAGGGATTCCCGCAGCATCTTCTCGCTCCATGGCAGAGAAAAATATAGTTTCTCCATCACCGCAATCCGTGGAAGATCCTTTTCCTCAGCGGGTCTGATCCGGATGGGGTTCTTTTCCGCAAGTCTGCAGCTTCTGACTCTCTCCGCCTGTGAAACTCTGAGGTAAATCGGCCTGTGTTCCTCCGCCGTTTCTGTCCTTCCGGCTGCCAGCAGCTCTTCCGCCCTCAATGCAACAGATGCTGCCCTCTGTTCAAGAAGATTCAACGGAGCAATCCGGTATGGTACCATCAGCTTCTCATTCAGGATGTCCCGGTATTTCACGCATCCATCCCCAAGAAGAATCAGTCTCTTCCCGGTTTTTTCTGCCATCTCGTTCAGCCTGATACACAATTTTTCAACTGAAACAGGCTTCTGATCCATCAGAACAACCAGTGAGGTTTTATCCGGGCTGACAGATGATAAATCATCCTGATACGTGTAAACCCCGGAAAATACTTCCGTCCTTCTGGCATCCATCATCGGACAGATCAGCTCGCCGCAGCCATGAAAATTGGATGCGAGCCCCTCTAATGTCGGGACATTGATGATCGGGATCTTCAATGCAAGCGCAATTCCCTTTGCTGTTGCTGATCCAATCCGTAATCCTGTAAAGGAACCCGGTCCGCCTGAGACAGCTACTGCTCCCAGGGTTGTTTTATCCAGTTCAATCGCACGAGAAAGTTCATCAATCATCGGAAGCAGGGTCTGGCTATGCGTTTTCTGATAATTCACAGTATACGCCGCAATCAGTTTTCCATCCTCCACGACGGCAGCTGACGCAGGCATTCCAGATGAGTCAATCGCGAGTATTTTCATCTCTTATCCCTCTACCGTAATTTTTCTGTAATCAAATCCCTTTTCCGGATTTTTTTCAATCGTGACACGCTTCAGCTTCCCGTCCGGAATTTCCTCCATCAGGTCTTCTATCAAGTTTGCCCACTCAATCAGACAGACGCCATTCCCATAGACATAGTCGTCCCACCCGACTTCCATCATTTCCTCCGGGTCGCCGATTCGATATACATCAAAATGATACAGCGGCAACCGTCCCTCCTCATAAAGCTGCAGGATGGTAAATGTCGGACTGCTGATGTCTTCCTGTATGCCAAGACCTGCTGCAAATCCCTTTGTGAATACAGTTTTTCCAACACCAAGATCGCCCAGGAGCGCGATGACATCTCCCGGAGCCGCTTTCTCCGCCATCTGAAACCCAAGTCTGAACGTATCATCAGGAGTGAATGCCTCTGCCACCTTCTTCATAACTGCCCCTCTCCGGCACGCTGATGCAGAAACGCAAGCGGATCTGCCGAGCTGATGAAGTTCATCAGCATGAATGCACAGTTTGCTGCAACATTCTCTTCCCTCAGAATCCGTGCTGCCTCCTGTCTGTCCGCGAGTACCACATCCAGCTGCTCCGTATCCTCCAGGCCACTCTGACTGATTGTCCCACCGGCAGTTCCAAAAACCATACAGCAGCTTTCATCTGTCATTCCTGCCGATGAATAGAACGGCCGCTCATATCCGGAGTCAGACAGCACAGGATGAAACTCAAGTCCTGTCTCTTCCCGCATCTCGCGCAGGGCAGCCTCATCAACCCGCTCTCCATCCTCGACAAGGCCGGCAGGCAGTTCATAGATATAGGCGCCAAGCGGGTATCTGTACTGATGAACCAGAACCACCCGGTCTCCGTCCTCCCCGTATAAAGCGAACATGACAACACCATCAGGTCTGTCAGCTCCGGTCATCAGATCCAGTTTTTCTGCCGACTCTCTTCTTGAACACATATAATATTTCTTGTGATTGCCAATCCGGTCTGTCGTGTTGAGCTCATAATAGTTCAGAAACCGATTATTTGTAACCTGACTGACACGGTCTACCTCTGCCATCTTTTCTGATATCTGCCCTTTCATTATATTCTGTCTGCGCCTTTGCTGCCGGGCGCCGGAATTCCGTCCAGTGTTCCTATTATCCTTTCGATAAAACCCTTTGTCAAGCAAGGGGACGGATGCCATTTTGCAGCGTTTTCGCGATGAGATGTGAAGATTTCATGAATTAAACCCATCCGGATTGTTCATAAAAAAACTGCGTGTTAAGATAGGAAATAAATAACAAGGCAGTCCCTTGTTGTATCTCAATATACCGGGAGGTGGCCCTTTATGAATCATTCCGATAACCGATCTGTCATGGTCACAGTATCCTTTGTCCTGGCGCTTGTCGCTTTTGCGTCATTTCAGATTTTCTTTATATCGCTTCCATGTGCATCCGTTTCAATCATCCTGGCACTCATTTCGAGAGGCGATGGTCCTCTTGTTCCTCGTGCCAAGGCTGCTCTGGCCTGTGCAAGTGCGGCTGCCGTACTGACAACTGTTCTGACAGTGTCTGCCGTCTATACATATATGCATAATCCACAGCTTCGTGCTGAGGTGGAGCAGCTTTACCAGTACTACACTGATCCGGATGCCGAGACTGGTTCAACCGACGAATCACCCAAGAGCGGAGAAGCTCTTCTGCGGGAGATTCTGTCAGGCCAGTACAGAGCGGACAAGCAGAATGGTACTTCGTCCGATACTGCCCAGTCTGGCACTGCTTCTCAGAGCGCAAATGAAGTCTCTGCTACACTGAACGGAGGCCGTGTGATATGACCAGTTTCAGTCTGAAGGCCCGCAGCCGCGCAATCCTGATCGATTGCTACGCATTCGCCGTGTTTGCCTCCATCATCATGAGTGTCCTGAACATAGTCCTGTTCTGTCTCGGAGATCTTGCTTCTTTTTCCTCCAGGAGAAATATTCTCGGTTCTTCTCTGAATCTGCTGATTTCATTGATCCTGTTTGCTGTCTCCACACTGCTGCAGACCGGGTACTGCTTTCTTTCCCTGAACATTGCGCGAACAGGTCACGCGAGAATCAGAGACTTGTTTCTCGGTTTCCGCTATCACACCGGAAGACTGGTGCTTCTTTCCATGGCTCTGACCGTCATAAAGTACCTGTGTGCCTTCCCTCTTGTCTATCTGATTTTTGCATTTCTTCTTCAGGGGACAAGAACTTCAATGTTTGGTGTTTCGCTTTCATCAGACCTTCAGTTTGCGGGAATCGCAATTCTCTGTCTGCTGGTGTCCGCATTGCTCTATGGCGTATTCTATCTGTTATATGACCAGGCTCTGTTCTTATTCATTGACCATCAGGACTACAGTTTTTTGCAGTGCCTCCGGGAAAGCCGGAGGATGATGTACGGTCACCGTATGCAGCTGTTTGTGCTGAACCTTTCTTTCATTGGCTACTGGGTGCTTTCCATTCTCTCCCTTGGCACAGCCTATATCTGTGTCAAGCCATACATAGCTGTCACAAAAGCGCTCTTTTATGTAGAGCTGTCCGGACAGCGTGACCCATACGGTACTTGATTTTCCATCAATACCAGCCGCAGCTGCAAAACAAGAAAAAAGAGGAATCTCGCTCCTTATGGAAGCGGGATTCCTCTTTTTATACGATTGTTTCTATTACTCTGCCAGGGCCTTCTGGATGCCCTCCAGCAATTCATCATAGGTTTCAAAAGCCGGCAGCTGCGGATAATCCTTCCGGATCTGATCGGTCGTGCGGAATAAAAATCCCGCCTTGCTTGCCTTGATCATTGCAAGATCATTAAACGAATCCCCGGACGCAATGGTATCAAAGCCGATAGACTGAAGCGCCCTGACTGTATTCAGCTTGGAATCCGGAATCCGCATTCTGAATCCTGTAATCATTCCATCCGGAGCAACCTCGAGCGTGTTGCAGAACAACGTCGGCCATCCAAGTTTTTCCATCAGCGGTGAAGCAAACTGTGTGAATGTATCGCTGATAATGATTACCTGCGTCTGTGCGCGAAGTCTCTCCAGAAATTCTCTGGCTCCCGGAAGCGGATCAATCGTTGCAATTGTATCCTGGATCTGGCGGAGTCCCAGCCCATGTTCCCGGAGAATACCCAGTCTCCACTGCATCAGCTTATTATAATCCGGTTCGTCACGAGTCGTCCGCTTCAGCTCGGGAATTCCACTCGCCTGAGAGAATGCAATCCATATCTCCGGCACAAGTACTCCCTCAAGGTCCAGGCAAACGATATTCATGTCACTTCTCCTCCTGATATCTGTCAACTGTCTGTCTATTCTGCTCCGAGAATTCTCAGCGACTTTACCCCATCCATCGCATCGATCTGGTCCATCATCTCCGTCACATCCCCGGTCTCAGGCATCACCTGAACACTGATCGACGTCGAAGCCATTCCCGATACCGGGATAGACTGATGGATTGTCAGAATGTTTGCTCTTGATTTGGCGACAATCATCAGTACATCGCTCAAAAGCCCCGGCTCATCCCTCATTTCGATCAGAAATGTGATGGTCTTTCCCCTTACATTCTCATGGAACTCAAATATATCATCCTTATATTTGTAAAAGGAGCTTCTCGAAATTCCAACTTGATCGGTTGCCTCCATCACTGAAGGTGGGTTCTTTCCCTCCAGGAGTCTTTTCACCTCCACAACCTTCAACAGGACCTCCGGAATCGCATTCTGTGTCACTACATAATACTTTTTCTGCTCATTCTGCATCTTCAGAAACTTCTTCCGCCTCCGCCTGCCGAATAGCCACCTGATGTCGTGTGCGTTGACGTTGTTCCGCCGCCGGATGACCCTCCGCCGCCATCATTTCTAGGGATCCTCCTGGAGGTTACAAACTGATTTACAAGCCTGTCATCTCGTCTTTTCAGGGTAAGCCCAACCTGATCTCTCTCCGAAAACCCGTCTCCCGAAATTCCCTTCATGGAGTACGCGCTCTTCACAGATGCGAAAAATGCCAGAAAACCGGCTGTCCCTGCCAGAAGGGAAATCAGCACCTTGACAGGCGTAACGGTTTTCGGCTTATGGTAAACGGTCACTTCCCCTGTATCCTGGTTTACGATCCGAGTTCCATCCGGGATTCCCTTCCTGTAATACCGGCCTGTGTCCTTTAGCATACTCTCGAATGTTTGATCGTATTCCCCTTCGCTGACATACTCATACGCATGATCCAATAGTGCATCGACCCTTGTATCTGTCAGATAATACTGCAGACCGCCATAGGTTGCAATGTATATTTGACGGTTATCCATGTCAATGACATAGCTGGCTCCGCTTGCTGTTTCCGGGCCATCATCCGTCAGGGACTCAAAGTACGCCTCCGCAAACTGCTGCGTTGTCTTTCCTTCCGTCTGATCTGTTGTGACAAGTCGAAGCTCATATCCGGTCTTCTGGGAGAGCTCTGCTGCCTGCTTGAGCAGCTCTGTCTCTTCCTCTTCCGTCAGCAGCTGTGCGCGATCCTCCACACTGGCCAGCCTGCTGCCGGATGCATAGATCAGCTCTGTTTTCTCCTCCGGCTCTGCTCCGAATGCATTTGCGCTGTACACGCCCGAAATGACCAGGACTGCTGCAGCCAATTGCAGGAAAAATATCGTCCCCAGCCTGAAAATGCTGTCTTCTCTGTTTTTTCTGATATTCATGGACAGTCCTCCTCACATCAGAAAATATAACAGTGCCAGGACAATCACAAACAGGCTCCCTCCGAGTGCCCCGGCAAAAGCCGACAGCTTCACCATGTCGACCGGAAGCCTTCCATGAATTTCTCCTGTCTGACCATTCATGGCAAAGTAATATTTTGCTCCGTCCAGAGCCTTATATGTCAGCAGCCAGACCGGAAGAAGCATGTATGCATATTGCTCCGACTTTATGCTGAAGGACGATTGTTTTCCAGTGACAACTGAATATCCCTCCATCGTCCTCTCCAGAGCATGCTCTGCATATCGTTTTGCCCTGTCCTGCATCTCTTTTGCGATCTGTTCCGACTCGATGTCCCGCTTCTGGGCAACAAATCCCTGCAAATAGCCAATGGTAAATGGCTTTGCCTCTCCAAACCGGAATGGCATAACCGCATTGATCAGATTTTTATCGCTTTCCTGAAGTGCATTTCTGGACAGATTCTGAATGTCAATCTGTCCGCCTCTCTCCACATGGAATACCTTGGTTTCTGTGTATTCCATGTCGCCTGTCACCCATGTCCGAATTCGGTTTGCAGCTGCACTCATCTGTCCATCAACGGAAGCATGATATACCCAGAACGGATAATACACGCCTGACAGCTTCTCAACCTGGTCTTTTGTGAAAAAAGCCTTCGGCACGAAGCGTTTATGATGGACATAGTCCAGAAAAATCTCTTCCGCTTTCTTTTTATCGTACTTGAATAGGATCAGTCTGTCCGGCAGATATTTCCCCGACAGCTTCCCTTCCAGAACGATCGGATTGTGGCAATAATAGCAGAAGGTCGCAGCGGTTGTCTCATCCGTGATCACGGTCGCACCGCAGCTCGGGCAGGTATACAAAACCGCCCCCGTCTGGCCCTCATTCTTTCCCTCAGTGGATGGCTCTTTCTCCTTCTGTCCGAGATATGCGGCTTCCTCTTCTGAAACTGTTTGATCTCCTGCCTGCTGCGGTGCCAGCTTTTCCAATTCCTCCTGGGTAAACTCTGACAGGCAGAAATCGCACTTGAACTTCTGCAGCTTCGGATCAAACCTCAGCCCGCCGCCGCAATTGGGACACTTATATGTAATCGTTGCCATACAAGCACTCCTTCTTCCGGTTCATCCCGGCCGCCTCATCCTTTCAGTTACTCCGGTTTTTTCGTCCCGCACTCCGTACAGAACTTTCCGGCATTCAGATGCCCGCAGTTTGGGCAGAACCATTCTCCTGGCTGCTTGGCACGAGCTCCTGCCGGAGCTCCCGATGCCTGCTGGCTGCCCTGTGTGTTCTGTGCATACTGCCCCGGCTGCTGATATGGATTCTGCTGTCCGTACGGATTCTGTCCGCCTGCCTGGTTCATCTGCATCTGCATCAGATTCATCTGGCTTGCAGACTGGGAAAAAGCACCTGCCGACTGCATGCCAAACCCCATTCCCATATAGGCTGCCCCTGCGCCTGCCGGGTTCGATCCTGCAGACTGCAGCCCCTGCGCAATCGAACTCTGCACAAAGCCTTCCCGGATGGTCGGATCCTGCATCATGGCGCCCTGATTGCGCATATTGATCAGCTTCTGCGACTGTTCATCGTAGGAGATACTTCCAATCCCTACCGATACAATCTCAATTCCCCTTATCTTTGTCCAACTCTCGTCGAGAGCATCCGCCATGTACCTGGAAAGCTCCGTCCCCTTGCCGGCCACATAGGAGATCCGGACTCCATCGGCGCTCATCTTATTGATTGCCGTCTGGAGTGCTTCAAGGAACTCGTTCAGGAACTGCTCGTTGATATCCTCCACTTCAACGTGGGATGCATTCCTCGGCACACAGTTTGCATAGAACAGAAGCGGATTGGTGATACGGATCGAGTAACTGCCAAACGCTCTCAGGAACAATTCTGAATTATAGAAACTGTCGAAATAATTGATCGCATTCCTGGTTCCAAAGCGAATCCCCTTGATCTCCTGCAGGTTGATATAATAAACTCTCTGGTTCTGCGGTGTTGTCCCGCCAAACTTGAAACGTTCCCATACATCCTTCAGACTTTTCTTGATCTCTCCCTGAAACAGAGACGGCTGTGAGGAATTATCCACCACAAAATACCCAGGCTCTGCAGAATAGTCGATGATCTTCCCTCCGTCTGTCAGAAGCATAAACTGGTTGTCGTAGACATGGATGACAGAGCCATTGGAGATCACCTCTCCGCCCTTCACATAAGATTGTCCTTTTTTCTGCAGGCCTCTTGTAAAAAGCGTCTGAGCCCCCATATCAACGGGTTCTACCGCGTCCTTCCACTGGTCTCTCAGCGCTCCTGACACAGAGCCAACTGCCGCACGAATAATTCCCATAGTTTCTCCTTTTCTGGCTGCAGACTGCCGCCTGTAAAAAAGACCTTCAGCTCCGGTCGGCTATTCTCTTTTCAGATGAACTCCCCCGAAAGCCAAAGGTCTGACTTCCTATTTATCGTGATTCTGCTGTATTTCTGCTGTCTTTTCAGATTCTGTAATCCTGCCTGCAGGCTCAGTCCGCTGTCTGAGCCTTCCGATCCGGTCTGCCCAGGCTGTCCCACTTCAGGTACGCATTGATAAATGGATCCAGATCGCCATCCATTACGCCCTGCACATTCCCGGTCTCATAGCCTGTTCTCAGGTCCTTCACCATTGTGTATGGCTGAAAGACATAAGAGCGAATCTGGGATCCCCATGCAATATCCTTGACCTCTCCGCGGATATCTGCTGCCTTCTCCTCATTCTCCTCCAGCTTCAGCATGTAAAGTCTCGATTTCAGAATCTGCATTGCCTTCGCTTTATTCTGGAACTGGGAGCGCTCATTCTGGCAGGTGACAACAATGCCGGTCGGATAATGCGTAATTCGAATCGCAGACGACGTCTTGTTGATATGCTGTCCGCCGGCTCCGCTTGAACGGTATGTATCGATTCTGATATCCTCCGGGCGAATCTCAATATCTACATCTTCCTCGATATCCGGCATGACATCACAGGATACAAAGGACGTCTGGCGTTTTCCTGCTGCATTAAACGGTGAGATCCGAACCAGGCGGTGGATGCCCATCTCCGACTTCAAAAGTCCATAGGCGTTCTCTCCATTCACCTGGAAGGTAACCGACTTCAGCCCTGCCTCGTCACCTTCCAGCGAATCAAGCACTTCCATCGAAAACCCATGCCGCTCAATCCAGCGTGAGTACATTCTGAAGAGCATACTGCACCAATCACAGGCTTCTGTCCCGCCGGCTCCGGAATGCAGGGTAACAATCGCGTTGCTGTTGTCATACTGGCCGGAGAGCAGCGTGCGAATTCGGACAGAATCGAAATTCTCTTCGAATTCCTGCTCGCTTTCTCTTACATCATCAATGACAGATGCATCCTCATCCTCATTGGCCATGTCAATCAGCAGCATCAGCTCCTCATACTGCCCACTGAGCTTCTTGTAATCCGCGATGTCATTCTGAAGCGCACCGAGCTCCTTCTGGGTTCTGGTCGCCTTCTCTGTATTCGTCCAGAAATCCGGTTCAGACATCGTCATGTGAAGTTCCTCGATTCTTTTTTCCTTGTTTTCAAGATCGAGTGAACTTTTCATCTCCGCGAGTGGCTGCTCATATGTTTTCAGTTTCGTCTTCAGATCGTCTAATTCGACCACTTGTCAATCTCTCTTTCCTTTACACATAGCAATCCAGCCAGGCTAGTTTCTGCCTTCTGGCTTCAGATACTGGTCCAGGCTTTCCGTATCAGACCGGCTTTCTCCCATGGCACTGCTTGTATTTCAGACCGCTCCCGCACGGGCACGGGTCATTCGGATAAATCTTTTTAGCCTTGCGCTTCACCGGCTGCTTCTGCGCAGAATCATCCCGATTCGTACCGGTTACCTTGGCGACCTCCTCTCGTTCCACCTTCTGCTGTACCTGAACATGGAACATCATCTTCAGCGTATCATTCTGGATGGAGGTTGTCATCTCATTGAACATATCGTATCCGATCATCTTGTACTGGACAAGCGGATCCTTCTGTCCGTATGCTGCAAGCCCGATCGACTGCCGCAGCTGATCCATATCATCGATATGGTTCATCCAGTGTGTATCCACAGACTTCAGCAGGACGACACGCTCGATTTCGCGAATATCAGCGCCAGCATCCGTCAGCTCCTTCTCCTTCGCCTCATAAAGGTCATCTGCTTCCCTGATCAGCTTTTCCTTCAGCTCACGCGCGGACTGTCCCTTTATTGTTTCCTCCGTAATCGGCGAAAGCGGAATGACCGGGCAGATCAGATTATTGAGCTCCTCCAGATCCGGCTTGTTCTCGCCGGAGCTCTTCTCATCACTCACAACGCGATCCACACCCTCATTGACACAATCCTCGATCATTTTCATAATCGAAGCCTTCATGTTGTCGCCATCCAGGACCTTGCGGCGTTCTGCGTAGATGATCTCCCGCTGCTCATTATTGACCTGGTCATACTCCAGCAGGTTCTTTCTGATCGCAAAGTTATTCGACTCGATCTTTTTCTGTGCCTTTTCAATGGCATTGGACAGCATCTTATGCTGAATCTGCTCACCCTCATGAACGCCAAGTGCCCTGAATGTGCTCATCATCTTATCAGAGCCAAACAGCCGCATCAGGTCATCCTCCAGGGAAATGTAGAACTGGGACTCACCAGGGTCACCCTGTCGGCCGGAACGGCCACGCAGCTGGTTATCAATCCGTCGGGACTCATGCCGCTCTGTGCCGATTACAAGCAGACCGCCGGCATTCTTTGCCTCCTCATCCAGCTTGATATCGGTACCACGGCCTGCCATATTGGTTGCAATGGTGACCGCATCATGAATACCGGCATCCTTGATGATGGCTGCCTCCTGTTCATGGAACTTCGCATTCAGCACGTTATGCGGGATTCCCTCCCTGCGCAGCATATCAGAGAGAAGCTCGGAAACCTCAATCGTGATCGTGCCGACCAGGACAGGCTGATGCTTCTCATGGGCTGCCTTGATCCGCTCAACGACTGCCTTGTACTTTTCCTTCTTTGTCATATAGACGGCATCGTCCAGATCTTTTCGAATAACCGGCTTATTAGTCGGAATGACAATGACATCCATTCCGTAGATGTCTCTGAACTCCTCTTCCTCTGTAAGCGCTGTACCGGTCATACCTGCTTTCTTTGCGTATTTGTTGAAGAAGTTCTGGAACGTGATGGTTGCAAGTGTCTTCGACTCCCTCTTGATCTTGACGTGCTCCTTCGCCTCTATTGCCTGGTGAAGGCCGTCAGAATATCGTCTTCCCGGAAGTACACGTCCTGTGAACTCATCGACAATCAGGACTTCGTCATCCTTCACGATATAATCACGATCACGGAACATCAGATTATGTGCGCGAAGTGCAAGAATGATGTTGTTCTGAATCTCAATATTTTCAGGGTCAGACAGATTGTTGATATGGAAGAACTTCTCACACTTCTCAATTCCCTGCTGAGTCAGTGTGACGATCTTGTCCTTCTCATTCACGATGAAATCACCTGTCTCAGTGATCTCCTCGCCCATAATAGCGGTCATCTTTGTGACTTCGCCGCTTGCCTCTCCCTTCTGAAGCTGGCCGGCCAGCACATCACAGACCTCGTACAGCTTTGTAGACTTTCCGCTCTGGCCGGAAATGATCAAAGGTGTTCTTGCTTCATCAATAAGGACAGAGTCGACCTCATCGATAATGGCATAATTCAGCTCTCTCTGAACCAGTCGGTCCTTATAAATAACCATGTTGTCACGAAGATAGTCAAATCCATCCTCGTTATTCGTTACATACGTGATGTCCTTCGCATACTCTGCGCGTCTTTCCTGTGATTCCATCGAATTCTGAATTACGCCACAGGACACCCCGAGAAACTCATGAACCGGCGCCATCCAGTCATGGTCACGCTTTGCCAGATAGTCGTTCACCGTCACAATATGAACGCCCTGACCAGTCAGGGAATTCAGATAGGCCGGAAGCGTGGAGACGAGTGTCTTTCCTTCACCCGTCTTCATCTCCGCAATACGCCCCTGATGGAGAATGATTCCACCAATGATCTGTACGCGGTATGGCTCAAGGCCAATCACTCTTTTGGCTGCTTCCCTGACAGTTGCGAATGCCTCCGGCAAAAGCTGATCAAGCGTCTCCCCATTCTGATAACGGTTCCTGTACTCATCCGTCTTGGCCTTCAGCTCAGCATCTGACAGAGCCTGCATCGCCGGCCGAAGTGCTTCGACCTTGTTTACAAGCGGCATGATCCTTTTTAATTCCCGGTCAGAATGTGTACCGAAAATCTTATCTGCGAATCCCATATATTTTCTGCTCCTTTGACCGCCGGTCCCGCAATTGCTCCCCGGCCGCTTTCGTTTACATATTCAATAAACCTAATCTGTTTTATTCTAACATATGGGAGGCAGACGTGACAATATTTGACAGAAAATGATATGACATGTGAACAGGCGGGGACAGGAACTGCCGGCTCTGTTCCTTCTGGTAAAAAGGAACAGAGCCGGCAGCCATCTCATCTGTCACTCAGCGATCTGTTAATCCTCCGGCTCAATCAGACCATATGTCCCGCCCTTACGTTTGTAGACAACATTGGTCTCATCCGTCTCCGCATTGCGGAAAACGTAGAAGCTGTGTCCGAGAAGCTCCATCTGAACACAGGCATCCTCCGGATACATCGGTTTGATATCAAACTTCTTTGTACGGGCAATCCGGATCTCCTCGACCGGCTCTGCCTCCTTCTCAATAAACTCTCTTCTGAAGCTTCCATCCCGGTGTCCCTCGATCAGCTTCTGCTTATATCTTCGAAGCTGCCGTTCAATCACTTCCTCCACCAGGTCAATCGAAACATACATATCATTCGAGACTTGTTCAGATCTGATGACGGTTCCCCGCATCGGAATGGTCACCTCGATCTTCTGGCGGTCCTTCTCAACACTCATCGTGACGATGACCTGTGTATCCTCTGTAAAGTAGCGCTCCAGCTTTCCGAGTTTTTCCGTGACCGACCTTCTCATGGATTCTGTCACATCGATGTTTTTTCCGCTGATTGTAAATCTCATAAGCACAGCCTCCTTTGGAGAATTTTCTTACAATTATTATACTACAGCGAACGTGTGTGAACAACATGCCAATTTGAAGATTGGCATATTTCACAGTCTCCGTTATCCAAGGACTTCTTCAGCATACTGAACAGAGGCCATCGCATCCTTGCAATACCGGTCCGCATGTATAGAAGCTGCATAGCTTTCTGTCATCACGGCACCTCCTACCATGATCTTCACATCCGGCGCCTTCTCATGCAGCTGACGAATGGTCTCCTCCATGTTCGCGACGGTTGTCGTCATCAGCGCAGACAGACCGACCAGCCTGACCTTCCGCCTGACTGCAGTCTCCACAACCGTCTCCGGCGGAACATCCCTGCCCAGATCAATCACATCAAAACGGTAGCTCTCCAGAAGCACTTTTACGATATTTTTCCCGATATCATGGATATCTCCCTTCACAGTCGCAAGGATCACACTCCCACGCCTGTTTCCTCCCTGCCCGGAGACTTCCATCTTCTCTTTCAATACCGCAAATACTCCTCTTGCGGCCTCAGCGCTCATCAAAAGCTGTGGAAGGAACACTTTTCCGTACTCAAAATCTTTTCCTACTTCATTCAATGCCGGAATCATGCAGTGGTTGATAATCTCCAGAGCCTCCCGGGATTGCAATAGGCCTTCCGCACACTTCTGCGCTTCCTCTCGAAGTCCCTTCCGGATGCACTGAATCAGTCTGGAAGCATCTGGATTTTCTGTCAGCTCTCCACTGTCGTTTAAATACCCCTGCTCCTTTTTTGTCTTTTTTCCAGCCTGAACGGCATGGCAATCAAATGCAGCGGTGTTTCCTTCTTTCAGGATTCCTCGCAGATCTTCTTCCCACACAGCCCCCCTCGGAAGCGCTGGTTTGAAATCAGCATAGGTGCTGATGTATGCACCGCAGTTCTCATCCTCTGCTGCCAGCACCAGGTATGCATCATAAGCTCCCTTCATTCCCTCTGAGCAGGGATTGATAATCGCAGCATTCAGCCCCTTCTGCAGCGCCATTGTAAAGAAGGTCTGGTTAATGAACGCCCGCTGCGGGAGCCCGAATGAAATGTTGGAAACACCAAGGATTGTCTTTGCACTCAATTCCTCCTGAACCCTCTTCAGGGTGTCTAGCGTCACCAGCGCCCCTCTGGGATCAGCACTGACTGTCATGCACAGGCAGTCGATGATTATATCCTTTTCCGGAATTCCATATTTCTTCGCTTCCTCGAGAATCTTTCCTGCTACTCTGACACGCCCTTCTGAAGTGTCTGGAATGCCGTTCTCATCAAGCGCCAGGGCTACAACAACACCGCCATATTTTTTTACCAGCGGGAAGACCGCATCCATGCTCTCCTTTTTCCCGGAAACTGAATTCACCATCGGCTTTCCGTTATAGATCCGCATCGCTGCTTCCATTGCCTGGATGCTGGATGTGTCGATCTGAAGCGGCAGCTCCGAAATGCTCTGAATCTGCCGGATTGTTTCACAGAGTGCGCTTGTCTCATCTGTTCCCGGTACCCCGACATTGACATCCAGAATATGAGCTCCCTTCTCCTGCTGTTCAAGTGCCATGTCAAGGATATAACTATAGTTCTGATCCCGAAGAGCCTGTGCCATCTTCTTTTTTCCGGTCGGGTTGATCCTTTCTCCGACAATAACCGGCCGTTTTCCAATTGTCTGTGCAACTGCGTACGAGGTAACGATTGTCTCCTGTTTCTGAACGATGTCCGGAGCTTTTCGTCCCTCGGCCACTTTCTTCACAGCCCGTATGTGAGCCGGTGTCGTCCCGCAGCATCCCCCGACCGCAGACACCCCTTCGTCAAGAAGGGCGGCGATATCCCCCGCAAATTCCTCGGGTCCGACGTCATAGACCGTTTCCCCGTTCTCTGATCTCGGCAGTCCTGCATTCGGTGTGCAGATAACAGGAACAGATGCGTATCGAAGCAGTTCCCTGGCTGCCTTCAGTATCTGTCTCGGGCCAAGCGAGCAGTTTGTTCCAAGTGCATCTACGTGCAGCCCTTCCAGCATTGCAACAACCGACTTCGGAGTTCCGCCTGTCAGCATCTTCCCGGATTCGTCGAAAACACAAGTTGCAAACACGGGCAGGGAGGAGTGTTCCTTTGCAGCCAGAACAGCTGCCTTGAGCTCGTGCATGTCGCTCATTGTCTCAATCAGGATTGCATCCGCCCCATTTTGAACGCCAAGCTCCACCACCTCTGCATAGATAGAGACAGCTTCCTCAAAATCGAGATCTCCCATCGGTTTCAGAAGTCTTCCGGTCGGTCCCAGGTCGAGCGCAACCAGTCCGTGTCCGGCCTGCCGAACTGCCTTGTGTGCGCAGTCGAAGGCTCCCCTGACAACCTGGCTCAGCGTAAATCCATCTCCCCGGATCTTCAGCCGGTTCGCTCCGAATGTGTTGGTACTGATAATGTCCGCTCCGGCATCCAGGTAATCCTTATGAATCCGAACGACTGTATCCGGGTGCAGCAGGTTCCACGACTCCGGAAGTTCTCCCAGCCCGATTCCCGCCTTCTGGAGCATTGTACCCATTGCCCCATCAAACAGGATGATCCTCTCCTTCATCACTCTGCGTATATCCATATGCACTCCTGTTCCCGGGTCTGGCCGACAGCCCCTGTAGAAAATGATTTCCTCGTTCTGCCGTGTGCTTACCCGGCTGCTGAATGTCTTCGATAGAGGCAGTCCGCCTTGCTGCACACCTCACATCCTTCTCTGACGCAAGGCAAATGATCTCTTCCCGCCCCAATCACAGCCGTTACAGACTTGCTTGGAATCATCAGCAGGGACTCAGTCAATGCGATTCCGACCCTCTTTTCAACCTGAAGCGCTTGAAAAATATCCCGCTGATTGTCAAGCGGGAAATCTCCATATCCCGGTGAAAACCGCGGTCTGAGATACAGCCCTCTGCCTGCCGCCTCTGTCTTGATGGCATCATTTGTCAGATTGCACCACGCTTCGATCATGGCCGCCGATGCCGCCTGCATTACAACACCCCGGCTTGCATTTGTCAGGCTGTACCTGCGCAGCAGCAGGTCAACCTTCGACCCTATTGTAGCGGCCATCACAATGATATCGCTGCATCCTCTCAGGTTTTTCTCCAGGCTGCGGCTGTGTGTCCGAAAACAGGTCATATCAATTGTATGTAGCTCGTCCTGTGGAACATGCAGTGGAAACATCTGATGAAATTCTCTCAGCTGTACGTTATCTGTCAGCTCTTTGAGAACACTCTCCACCAGCGCCTGTGTTGCTTGATCCGGCTCTCCGCTCCGAATCCCCAGATATCTGTAGATTTCCCGTCTGTTGACCTTCAGTTCTTCTGGATTACCTGTCATATTCATCGCTCGTCTGCTGTGTTCAAGAAATAACTCTACTCGCAAAAGGCCTTCCGGAGGTGAAAATACAACACCGGTTATTTTGTTTCCCCTCCGCACATCTCAAGGACGCACCGATACGCCATTCTGCCCCCAAATAAGTCCAGCGCACTTCCGATCGTCACATCGACCATGCCTTTTCCATGGTTCCGGACGGCTTCAAGGTCCTGAAAGCTTCCGATTCCGCCTGCATATGTGACCGGAAAGAGACATTGCTCTTCTCCTGCGCACGCCGCTGCAATTAATTCAACCAGTTCCAGCTGCGGCCCACTCTGCCTTCCCTCCGTATCCACTCCATGGATGAGAAATTCATCGCAGAATTCGGACAGCCTTCTCAGGACCTGAACGCTCAGCCTCACATCCGACCACTTCTGCCACCGATCTGTAACGATATAAAATCCATCATTCTTCCGTCTGCATGACAAGTCCAGAATCAGATGTTTTTTTCCTACCGCTGAAACCATCTGTTCAAGGTGCTCACGGTTAAACCGTCCTTCTGAAAAAACATATGAAGTTACAATGACATGAGATGCTCCCGCATCCAGATAGTCCTGCGCATTCTCCGGCGTCACTCCTCCTCCAAGACTGAAATCTCCCGGTTCAGCATGAAGCGCCTCGAGTGCTTCCGCTCTGGTTGCCTCGTAATATGGCGACCCAGCCGGATTCAAAAGGATGATATGGCCGCCCTTCAGATGGTCCTTGTGATAAAAACGTGCAAAATCCGCCGCTGATTTCTCCGCCACGAAATTTTCTATGGCGCAGTTTCCGTCATCTCTGAGCGAGCCTCCGACAATCTGCTTTACTTTCCCGTTATGGATATCGATACAGGGACGAAATCTCATCACACTACCTCAGAACAGTCCAGTGATTTTTCCGTTTTCATCAACATCAATATTCTCTGCTGCCGGATGTGTCGGCAGGCCGGGCATCGTCATAATGTCGCCTGTCAGTGCCACAATAAACCCGGCCCCGGCATTCACCCTGAGACTGCGGACTGTCACCTTGAAATGCTCCGGAGCTCCAAGCTTCTTCGGGTCATCTGAGAATGAATACTGTGTCTTTGCCATACAGATGGGAAGATTTCCAAAGCCCATTCGCTCAATCTGTGCTGCTTCCTTTTCCGCAGCATCATTCAGCAGTGCGCCGTCTCCCCTGTAAACTATTCGGGCAATCTGATCAATCCGCTCTGCAATCGTTCCCTCAAGCTCATAGGCGTACCGAAAATGATTCGGCTCTTCACATAGTCTGACGACTTCCTGTGCAAGCACCTTGCTGCCTTCCCCGCCCTTTGCCCATGCCTCAGACAAGACAGCCTTCACGTCATGCTTTCTGCATTCTGTTTCAACCAGCTCCCACTCTTTTTGTGTATCTGTCGGAAATGCATTCAGCGCGACTACGCAGGGCAGACCAAAGACATCCCGGATATTACTGACATGACGGAGCAGGTTCGGAAGTCCTTCCTTCAGGGCCTGAAGATCCTCCTCGCCAAGCTGGTTCTTTGCCTTCCCTCCATGCATCTTGAGCGCACGCACGGTCGCCACCACTACCACGGCATCAGGATGTATCCCGGCTTTCCTGCACTTGATATCCAGAAACTTCTCAGCTCCCAGATCTGCGCCAAAACCAGCTTCCGTCACGGTATAATCCGCCAGTTTCATGCCCATCTTTGTCGCGATCACAGAGTTGCAGCCGTGTGCAATGTTTGCAAACGGTCCGCCATGGATGATCACCGGGGTATGCTCCAGTGTCTGAACCAGATTGGGGCGGATTGCGTCCTTCAAAAGCGCCGCCATTGCGCCTTCCGCATGCAGATCCCCCGCCGTTACAGGCTTCTGTTCCGAAAGCTTTCCATAGGTATACCCGACAATCAATTTTGAGAGTCTTTTCTTCAGATCCGAAAGATCAGAGGAAAGACACAATACCGCCATCACCTCCGAAGCAACCGTAATATCGTATCCATCCTCTCGGGGTACTCCGTTGGCTTTTCCACCCAATCCGTCAACAATAAACCGCAGCTGACGGTCGTTCATGTCCACACATCTTTTCCAGGTAATCTTTCTCGGATCTATATTCAGCGGATTGCCATGGTAGATTGAGTTATCAATCATAGCCGCGAGCAGATTGTTTGCTGCGCCGATCGCATGGAAGTCTCCCGTGAAATGAAGATTGATATCCTCCATCGGAACAACCTGCGCATACCCACCACCTGCCGCGCCGCCCTTGAGTCCAAATACCGGTCCGAGCGATGGTTCCCTGAGAACCGCACAGGCTTTCTTCCCGATCACAGAAAGACCATCTGCCAGACCGACAGAGGTCGTCGTCTTCCCTTCCCCGGCAGGTGTCGGCGTAATGGCTGTCACGAGGATCAGCTTTCCATCCGGTTTATCTTTCTGATCTTTCAGAAGCCTGTCGTCGATCTTCGCCTTATACTTTCCATATAAATCCAGATATTTTTCATCTATGTCAAGTTTTTCTGCAATCTCCCGGATTGGCTTTATTTCAGCAGCCTGCGCAATCTCAATATCCGATTTGTCCGTCATGTCCTACCTCCCTCATCCTCCATTTCTACCGTTCTCCCGCATCTTTTCAGAGAAGATCCAGTTTCTCCCGCCAGATTGAAACCACTGCATCTGACGGCATCCTCAGATCCCCTCTCGGAGACAGTGCAACAGACCCGACCTTCGGGCCGTCCGGGATGCAAGACCGCTTATACTGCTGCGAGAAAAACCTCCAGTAGAATGTCTTCTCCCACTTAAGGATGACATCATCCTCATAAATTCCCTTGAACGCAAGCTTCGCCAGTCTGTAGATTTTTAGCGGATCAAATCCGAACCTCAGGACATAGTACAGGAAAAAGTCATGCAGCTCATATGGTCCTACCAGATCCTCTGTGATCTGTGCGATCCTTCCATCCTTCGGAGGAAGCAGCTCAGGGCTCACCGGCGTGTCAAGAACATCCAGGAGTGTTTCCTGCAGCCGTTTATCCCCGCAGGTATCTGCAGCATAATGTACAAGATGCCTGACCAGCGTCTTCGGAACCGAACAGTTGACTGCGTACATGGACATATGATCGCCGTTGTAGGTTGCCCATCCCAGCGCCAGCTCCGACATATCCCCTGTTCCGATCACCATCCCGCCATACTGATTGGCGAGGTCCATCAGGATCTGTGTCCGCTCCCTTGCCTGTCCGTTTTCATATGTTACATCCGTCACCGACGGATCATGTCCGATATCCCGGAAGTGAATCTGGACGGCCTCCTTGATATTGATCTCTTTCAACGTACAGCCAAGTGCTTTCGACATCTCAACCGCATTGTGATATGTCCTGTCAGTCGTTCCGAATGCCGGCATTGTGACAGCAAGAATCCCACTGTGATCCATGGAAAGCAGATCGAAGGCCCGGGCAGTCACAAGCAGCGCCAGTGTTGAATCAAGTCCTCCCGATATCCCGATCACAGCCGCCTTGCTGTGCACATGTTCAATCCGTTTCTTCAATCCCAATGCCTGGATTGTCAGAATCTCCTCACATCTGCGTTCTCTGTCAGCCTGCTCATCCGGGACAAATGGTCTCCTGTTATAGATCCTTGTCAGAACCGTTCTTTCCATCTTCAGAGTAAACGGAACCACTCTGTAAACCGGGGATGGCTCCGAAGGATAGGTCGTCATTCTCCTGCGCTCCGCCAGAAGCCTGTCTATGTCAAGCTCTGCATACGTAATTCCGCACGTAAACCTGCCGGAGTCTGCAAGCATCGTTCCATTTTCGCAGATCAGCCTCTGCCCGCCAAAAACAAGATCCTGTGAGGATTCTCCCTCTCCCGCACTGGCATAGACATAACCTGCAATCAGCCTGGCGGAGGTCATCGAAACCAGTTGCTCTCTGTAAATGTTCTTGCCTGTCACCTCAACCGATGCCGATAAATTCACAATCAGGTTTGCACCGGCCATCGCAGCTCTGGTGCATGGCGGATCAGGAGTCCACAAGTCCTCGCAAAGTTCTGCGCCGATCATCAGGCCTGCAAGACTCCCGGAGGACTCAGCTTCCGCGCCCTGTAGTCCTTCCTCCTTGGGAATACACCGAAACAGCAGGTTCATACCAAACGGGACCGTCTGCCCGAAGAATGAAATCTCCGTGACTTCCTCAACGCCGGGGTGAAACCATCTGGCCTCGTAGTATTCGTTGTAATTGGGGAGCGACCGTTTCGGAACAAGCCCAAGAATCTTCCCTCTCTGAAGAACAGCTGCAGTATTATACAGCTTTCCGCAAATCTCGACGGGAAGCCCGACAAAGATCAATGCCTCCAGGTCCGCTGTTCTATGTGCAACATCAAGGAGCGCCCTGCCGGCCTTCCGGATCAATGGCGCCTGCAGAAACAGATCCCCGCATGTGTAAGCAGTCAGTACCAGCTCCGGAAAAACGATAATCTTTGCCCCTTCTGCAGCTGCCTCTCTGGCAAGCCGTATGACCTCTTCCGCGTTATAGGAAACATCCGCAACGCGGATCTTTGGTGTAACAGCAGCTGTCTTGATAAATCCATCCCACATGAATGATCCCCTCTTCCGGTTTCTTCATCATCCAGATACCGGCTCATCCGTCAGGGTCTTGTCAGCCCTTCCGTCTCTCTACGATTTCCCTGAGTTCACCGGCGTCAAACCGGTAGGACTTCCCACAGAAATTGCATGCAATGTCGATCGGCTTGTTATCTGCAGCCAGACTCTCAAGATCACTCATCTGCAACGTCGACAGGACATGCCTGACACGATCCTTGGAGCAATCACATGAGAATGATACTGGCATCTTCTCTTCGATCTTTACATCAAACTCTCCCAGCACCTGGCCGAGAATCATCTCCGGTGTCAGGCCATCAGAGAGCATGGATGTAACAGACGGCATTGACCTGAGTGCTGTCTCAAGCTGGTTAATGACTTGTCCGTCCGCCTGAGGCATCACCTGTATGATAAAGCCGCCGGACTGCCTGACACTGAGATCCGTATCAACCAGAACACCAAGCCCGACAGAGCTTGGCACCTGCTCAGATTCTGCAAAGTAATAGGTCAGGTCCTCCGCAATTTCACCGCTTGGCATCTGGATGGTTCCGACATATGGCTCTCTCAACCCCAGGTCCCGGATGACAGTCAGTGTCCCTGCCCCGACGGCTCCGGCAACATCCAGATGACCATTGTCCTTCAGGGGAAGTTCTATTCCCGGGTGATTCACATATCCTTTCACATGCCCCTTCGAATCGGCAGTTGCTGTGAGAGCGCCAATCGGTCCGTCGCCCTTTACCTGGATGGTCAGAACTCCCTTGTCTTCCTTCATCATGCTGCCCATCATGACCGTCCCTGTGAGCAGCCGTCCCAATGCTGCCGTACAGACAGGCGTCATTCTGTGCGCCTGCCGTGCGTATTCCGCTGTCTCTTTTGTCGTTGCGGCAAATGCACGGATTGACTCATCCGCTGCAACCGCCCGCACCATATAATCCATTCGTTATCTGCCCTCCCGGACGCGCACGAAGCGGTCCCCTCGTTTCGTCATATCTGTCCGAATACTCTCTGCCGGATCAAGTCCTAAGTCCCCGGTTCCGTCTGTTTTCCCTTCAAACATCCACGCTCAAAATATCCGGAGCCCCTGTACAATCAGCCCTCCGGCAACACCCAGTATATAAAGAAGGATTGTCAGCTGGATATTCTGCCTGGTATGCCGGTTTGTGCGGAACAGCACAAGCAGTCCGACGCCTGCTCCTACCATCAGCCCGGAAACCATCGCTCCGGCACTCATGACCCCCTCCAGATACAGCTGCGTGAGCGCTATTGATGCCGCACAGTTCGGTATCAGCCCAATCAGGCCGGCGAGTACTTCTCCGATTACAGGCCGGTTCAGAACCAGGTTCGACAGATTCTCTGTCCCTACGATCGAAAGAAGAATATTCAGCGCAATGGAAATCAGCAGAATAAAGAATGTAATGCTTACAGTATGCTTGAGCGCTGACCGGACGATTCCCTTCTCGCAGTGACAATGCTCCTGTGTACAGATTCCGTGAATACCAACCCCGATTCTTCTCTCATTCAGTTTTCTGAACAGAAAATCCACCAAAAATCCTGCGATCACCCCATAGAGTGCCTTCACAATCAGAACCTTTGCGATAAAACCGATTCCTGCTCGTTCAGACAGCAGGATCGGGAGCATCTCATCCGATGTCGACAGAAAAACTGCAATCAGGGTTCCCGCGGTTATAACCTTCCCGGCATACAGGCTGGCTGCTGCAGCGGAGAAACCACACTGCGGAATCACGCCCAGAATGCCTCCCACAAGCGGTCCCAGACGCCCGGCTTTTCTGATTGCTGTTTTTGTATGATCCGATGTCCGATGTTCAACCCACTCCATTACCAAGTAGGTGATAAACAAGAACGGAATCAGCTTCAGGGTGTCCAGTGTTCCGTCCCAAATTGCGTCAAGTATTTTCATGTATAAACCGTCTTACTCCTCAATCGGGATTGTCATATAACATCCGTACGCTTCACTCAGCTCAGCGGATACCGGGCTGTCAGCGCTTTCACAAGTTTCCTGCAGGCTTCCGCCTGTGCATCTCCTTCCAGAATTGTCTTCGCGATCACATCCGCTACAACATCAAAGTCTGCTTCCTTCAGCCCTCTTGTCGTCGCCGCAGGTGTTCCGAGGCGGAGTCCGGATGTGATAAACGGGGACTGCGGATCATTCGGGATAGTGTTCTTGTTGGCAGTGATTCCGACTGCATCCAGCGCAGTCTCCACTTCCTTCCCTGTCTTCCCTGTATTCGTCAGATCTACCAGCATCAGATGATTATCTGTTCCCCCGGAGACAAGGCGGATTCCTCTTTTTGTCAGTCCGTCTGCAAGAGCCTTTGCATTCTTCACCACCTGGCTGCAATATACTTTGAAATCCGGCTGAAGCGCCTCTTTGAAACAGACAGCCTTGGCTGCAATCACATGCTCCAGAGGGCCTCCCTGGATGCCTGGGAACACAGCCTTGTTAAGCTTGTGCTTCTTCGCAAACTCCTCACTGGACAGAATCAGCCCTCCGCGCGGTCCGCGAAGCGTCTTGTGGGTTGTCGTCGTCACAACATCCGCATACGGGAACGGGCTCGGATGAAGTCCTGTTGCAACCAGTCCTGCTATATGGGCTATGTCAACCATCAGATAGGCGCCCACACGATGCGCAATCTCCGCAAACCGCTGAAAATCAATGATCCTCGGATATGCGCTTGCCCCCGCAATGATCAGCTTTGGTTTCGATTCCTCTGCAATCCGCTCAACTTCATCATAATCAATATATCCATCTGCGTTGACTCCATAAGGAACAACGTGGAAATAAGCTCCTGAAAAATTAGCCGGGCTTCCGTGTGTCAGATGTCCTCCTTCTGATAAATTCATGCCCATCAGTGTATCTCCCGGCTTCAGAAGGGCGAACTCCACCGCCATGTTGGCCTGTGCACCGGAGTGAGGCTGGACATTGGCATATGTGCAGCCAAAGAGCTGCTTTGCTCTTTCCCTGGCAATGTCTTCGATGACATCCACGCACTCGCAGCCGCCGTAGAACCGGTGTCCCGGATACCCTTCCGCGTACTTGTTAGTCAACGGGCTTCCCATCGCTGCCATAACCGCATGGGATACCCAGTTTTCTGAAGCAATCAGTTCAATATGGCTGTTCTGTCTGGCAATCTCGGATTCAATTTCTGAAGCAACTTCCGGATCTTCTCGTCTTACTTCATCAAGCGAATACATAGCATTCTCTCCTTTTTATACAGGCTGAACCCAACATCTTGTGCATTTCTACAAATATAAGCAGAATTAATCCGAAAAGTCAACGAAGGATGTACTCTGTCAGAACGGATGCCAGGTTTGCACAGATATGGAGAAGAATCGGTGCCTCCAGGCCTCCCTCCATGTGCAGAAAAGCCTGTAGAACCAGTCCCATCGGAAACGCATAGAGCATCTGAATCGGGCTCCCATGAAGAACCGAAAACAACACAGATGTGAAAACTGCCGCCTTCCATCCTGAGATTTTTCTTCTCATGCTGCCGAAAACAAGCCCTCTGAACAGCAGCTCCTCACACACAGGTGTCAGCATACACAAAACGATCAGCTGCTGCCAGAGCGGTGCAGAATAAAAATGCTGCTGTACGTCGTCTGTAAAATACTCTGAAAGATGAAGCTTTGCTGTCAGCCACCCATAAAGCAAGGATAAAACCGCCCCGGCGCCCCCTGCTGCCAGAAGCCAAGGTCCTCTGCTGAGGGGCCTCTTTCTCTCTATAGGATAAGCCGGCAGCTTCCACCTCCTCAGCATCAAGACATAAGCAGGAATCAGCAGCGCCGACGCAGCACCTGCTGCGGCTGTATCCACATCTGTAAAGGCTCCTGTTTTTTCTGCTGCAGCCTGGAAGGCAGCCATGATGATGCCCGACACAAGCAGCCACAGAAGTATCGGAAATATCGCACTCGGGTTATTTTTGTCCATATTCCTTGTTATTTCAGCTTCCCCTCTCTATTCGTTTTGACCTTCCTGATAATGAAAAGACAGACTGATCCGCAAACAGACAGCAGGATGAGAGTCAAAATCGTTTGTCTGTGTGTCCATTTTTGTTTTTCTCTGCGACTATCCAGGTGGCTGTCCCCATGAGTGATCCGGGCGCTGTCCCTGTTCAGCGCACTTTCCTCCGCCTCGAATTGTCCGCGCCGATACCACTCAACACGCGTCACCTCTTCTTCCGTCTCACTGGTCTTTCTCCGGTCGGCCAGCTCCCTCGCACTCTCACCGGAAACTTTTCTCTCAGGAACCGCTCCGTTCCTTGAAATCAAGAGAGGATATTCTTCGGTCCATCCTTCATTGCCTGCCTCATCTGCCGCAAAAATCTGGAGACGCTGCCAGGTCTGACTCGCATCTAGTGTGATCTTGAGGATGCCGCCATTTCCCCGAAGCTGGCGGGCAGAGTATGTCATTAAGGGTTCCGCGTTCAGGTACACCACTGCCCGCCTGAGTGCCAGATTATCACGCACATGCACCCCGACCGTCAACTCATCCGCCCTGTATACGCCGAATTTTTCGATTCCGCTTACAAGACATTGAGGAGGTTCTGTATCTATGGCAAACCGAACCGGAAGATTCTGCCTCTGGCTGTCTGCATGATTGCCTGCCTGATCCGAGGTCATCAGTATGACATCATATACACCGCTTTCCTGAAATTGAGTTGCTGCAACCACATGACGGTATCGCCGTATCCCGGTATTTCCGGCTGCATGCGAAAGCATCTCCCGTCTTGCTTCTGCATTTGTCTTTTTCCCATCCTTCATCACAAGAACCGTCGTATTCTTGACATCACTGATGTTGGACTCTAAAAATACCACGTCAAATGGCTCTGTGTGATAATAGGTCCGCAGCTTTTTCAGGCTTTCCGGCTCAAGTCCATATACTGAGCCATGCCGATTGATACAGAATATCAGCTCCTCCCTCCGTACACTTCCGGCAAGATCCTGAGCGGAAACAGTCATATGATACCATGCATCCGCTTCTTTCGTATGATCGAAGTCTGCAAACTGTATTTCCACACCCTCCTCTGATTCTCTCCTACCGGTTTCTAACGGAGGCTTTCCGCCTGACAACGAGGAGAATTGAATGGAGGCCGATCCCTTCTGGTACCAGCGGTCCCGGATGGAACAGACAATCCGCACGATTCCGGAATAGGCTCCTCCATCCGAAACACCATCGACCTCAATCAGGGGGCTCTCATGATCAACAACAATCGGATTACTGTAGGCAGCTGCGACATTGCCTGCAAGATCCTGTGATTCCGCCTCAATCTGCCAGATTCCTTCCTCCTGAAGGCTAATGGCTGCCGCAGCATCTGGCTGTCCTTCAACCCAGCTGCCCGGATCTGGAAGGATTCTCTGCACCTGACTTCCCCTCCTGACCCGATATCGGACGCCCCTCATCCCGCTTCTGTCATCTGGCTGGGGGATCATTTTGACCTGGCAGCCCGACGCTGTAAACGCAATTCCATCGTTCATACGCGCATCGTTGATGATGAGACTTGCGGGCGGCACCTGTCCGTCTGCCATCACAGAAAGCTCAACCGGAAGGGATCTGGCAAGGAGCTCTCCCTTTCGGTTTGTCTTTGTCAGTCTGAACTGCAAGGTCCCATCCTCATTGATTTCATTGATTTTATACCCTCTGTTATAATAAGTGTTCTTCTTGATTCTGACCTCCAGTCCCCCTCCTCTCCTGATGATCAGCTTCTCGTCTCTCCTGACAATGCGCTCTCCTTCGATCTCAAAATGTACCCCTTCCCGTACTATCTCATGCATGATTCTGACAGAGCCCCTCCTGTACAGCGGACTCTTTTCATCCTCACAGAATTCATAGTTTTCTGTCGGATTTCCAGTCAGCCGGAGGCCGTCCCTTCGTTTCATGACAAGTGCTCCCTCATACACCGCATCCTTTCCATCCATGTACATCGGGCTGTCGCTCTGAAGCACCGCCTGATCGACCGTAATCTCCGGCGCTTCAAAATCCTCAGGGATGACCGCGTGTCCCTTCTCATCCGTCAAAAAACCGGTGACTTCTGCCCGTAAAATTCTGTCTGGCGGAACAGTTCCCCCTGTCCTGTCATTCACATCAGCGTTCATTTCAGGCTCTGAGGCTGTATCCGGCCAGATATAAGCCATCTGCGCCGGCTTCCCATACACCTTCTTTCCATCCGGGATTGTGACGGAAAGCAGTTTTTTCTTTACTTCAACCACCAGATCCGGTTTTGTAAAACCATCTGCAAAATGAATTCGGTCTGCCGTTTCCGGATCCTCCGAGGATATTCTGAACTCATAAAGAACCTTTTGTCGTCCTGCATCCGGGCTCTCAAGGCGGGCGTCACATATTACTGACACCTTCGGCGGCATCGGCAGCTCCTCGGAAGATGTCCTGTTTTCCTCTGCATTGACAGATGTTTCTTCGGAATCTGTGTCAGTCTGAGCGACCCTCCTCCTTATCTTCCAGCTGAATGCAATACGAATCTGGTCCGTTCCATCATAAATCCTTCCCCCTTCCGTCAGCTCCGGGTGGATGTCTGACAGAACAACCTCCCATTCCGGAGCCTCCGTTTCCTGTTGCTGAGGGGTTTCTGTCTCTCTGCCATCAGCCTCCTTCTGGTCGTCTGTCACCGGCTCTCTGTCGCCGTCTTTCAGTTCTTCTTCCGTATCCCGGTCTTTTTCTTCTGCTGATCTCCCCCGCTCTGATTCGTTTCTATCGTTCTTCAAGCCCGCTCCGGGATTCAGCCTCTCTGACGACGGGCTCTCTGTCTCCGGTTCTGTCTGCTTCTCTGCCTGTTCGGTCTTCTCTCCCGGCTTCCCCGTTCTTTCTCCGTTCTGCTTTTCTGTGCCCTGCCGCTTCCATTCAGCTGCCGGTGCACTGAATGCCACCGGACATGCCGTCACAAGCGCCAGTGCACAGATCAGCAATGTCCGTGCCGCTCTTAAGGAAAACTCATCGAAACGATAAAGACCTGTTTTATGATTCATCTATCCTACCAGACGCTCTCCATTCCCCACCTTCCCCTGCTTCTGCAGACTGCGAATCTCCACTTTCCCCTCATATTCTCTCCTTATCCCGAGTCCGCCGGGCAGCTCAGTTCTCCGTCTCCCATCCTTCCAGGCGCAGAAGCACTGCCTGTTCTGCTTCCCGGATCTGATCATAAACCTTACGGACAGCTTCCTTTCTTCCCGCATCCTCCGAATCACCTGCACCAAGGCTCAGCTGTTCTGCCAGTCTGATACGGTCCCGAATTTCTTCCCGGATCTGATTGGATTCAATTCCAGCCTTCCGCAAATCCGCAATCCGGAAGGCTACCTTCCAGACAGTGTCACGGATTCTATGCAGGCGAAGCAGGGAATTCTGATCCTGACCAAGAAATTCCTTCCCTTCTTTCAAGCCCCTCCACCACTCCAGAATGCGAACGGTCTCCCGTTCCTGCCCTGCCCCGTCCAGCTCCTCGACAGAGAGCATTTTCAGGCAGTACCTGGCTTCCTTCAGCCACCCTTCCTCCTCCGATGTCGCTCTGTCAGCCGTCTTTTGTCTGCTTCGTTCATCCACCATCTTCTCCCCCGCTTCCACCGCCTTTGCAAACCACCCGCCTGCAATACGACTTGCATCTGTGCCACTATATTCATACAGATACATGCCTCCGATCGCTGCTGCTGTTTTCCCATATGCTTCATGGTCCTGCTTCAGGCTTTCCTCATTCGTATCCTGACTGCCAAGTGGAACAGTATGGAGAATCTCCCGGAGAAACAGCTCCTCGCTCTCCGAAAACACCCCATCTCTCCCCGCATCCTGAAGATATTCAAGATAAACTTCCGGATTCCCCGGTTCCATGAATGCCGCTTTCCTGTACATCTCCTGGCTTTCTCCTTTTGTTGAAACCTTCGCTTCCTCCAGCAGCTTTGTGACGCTCCACGCTTCATCTGAGGAAAAATTCAGAGTATCCGGGAAGACGGTCACACACAGTGCAGCCGCCGGAAGCATAAACGCAAGCGCCGATAGAAGCTGCTTCTTTGCTTTCTCCCGCCCATAGGATCTTCTGACAGCCACAAGTGCTGTCCTCAGCTCCCTCGCACTCTGAAAACGGTCTTTCGGCTGCTCCCGCAGGCACTTCAGAATCACCGCTGAAAATGCTTCTCCACAGCCTGGTACCCTGTTTCCCGACAGATTTTTACGATACATTTTTCCTGATACCAGCCGATAGATAGCCGCCCCCGCACCATAAATATCCGTCCAGGCATCTTTCACAGCGTTTTTATCGTACTGCTCCGGTGCCGCATACCCGACTGTCCCCTCATTTGCCATCGGAAAAGGCTTTGAGAATGCTGCGCCGAAATCAACAAGTCTTATAGTCCCATCTCTCGCACGGATCAGGTTCCCAGGCTTAATATCCAGATGAAAAATCGGCGGATCCTGCTCCTGAAGATAACAGAGTACCTCGGACAGCTGGATTGCCGTTTCAAGCGTCTGCACCTCGGGCAGTGTCCTGTCCCCTTCCAGATATCTGTCAAAACGGATTCCGCGTATATATTCCATGATCATCCAGCAGCCCTCTTCCTCATTCAGGACATCATAGATCTGCGGTAAATGTGGGTTTCTCAGTTTTTTCATCATCCACAGTTCACGGAAGCACCCTCCGCTTTCTTCTGAAAGCTTCTTGGCTGCGCAGAACCGGTCCGTCCTGCTGTCAACTGCCAGATAGACTTCTCCGAATCCGCCTTCTCCCAGTTTTCTGAGCAGCCTGTAACGTCCTGACAGAGTGATAATTTGTTCCGGCATTCGACTCCTCCTTCTCCTGTTTTCCTGTCAAACCCGTGCATCAGGTATCTGAGAGATGTCTTTTCGGACACTGTGCAATTTTCGCCCCATAGACACAAAAAGGAGAGACTCCCTGCGAAGTCTCTCCATCCATGGCCACAGTATAAAACAAATTGCTTTCTCACGCAATCTCGAATTTCAGAAATTCTTCAGAGCATGGTCATCACATTTTATCCGGGGCTGAAAATCCCAGCAGGTCAATGCCCTGCTCCAGAACTTTCCTTGTCAGTTCCAGCTCTGCAATATAGCTCTTTCGCTGCTCCTCCTTCTCTTCTGCCAGAATCCTTGTCTCATGGTAAAAACGGTTAAACTCATTTGAAAGCTGGTACAGGTACCCGCAGATTCTGTGCGGAGCCAGCTGTGCACCAGCCTCCTCCACTGCCGGCGCAAATCCTGTCAGCGCCAGGCAGAGCGCCTTCTCCGCCTCTCCTGCTGCCGGAAGGATGCTGCACTCTTCGACTGCTTCTGCAGGCAGCTTCATTTCCGCCAGGTATCTTCTCAGAATCGACTTGATGCGTACAATGGTATACAGAATGTATGGTCCGGTATTTCCCTCAAACGAGGTAAACTTATCGACATCAAAGACGTAATCCTTGGAAGCCTGATTGGACAAATCCCCGTACTTGATGGCAGACAAAGCGACAGTCTGCGCTGTCTTCCGGGCCTCATCCGGATCGGTCTCATGGTTCTCCATGATTTTCCTGTACATCTCCTCATTGATGTCCCGGATCAGAAGCTCCAGGCGCATGACCCCCCCCTGGCGGGTCTTGAACGGCTTCCCGTCTTTCCCATTCATCGTCCCGAACCCCAGAAATTCGAGTTTTGTGTCATCCTTCACCAGTTTCGTCTTGCGGGCGCAGCGGAAAACCTGTGTGAAATAAAGCTCCTGGCGCTTATCGACAACATAGATGATTTCGTCCGGATCCCACTTCTCCCTGCGCATAACGATCGTCGCCAGGTCCGTTGTGTTATACAAAGACGCACCATCCGACTTCAGGATCATGCATGGCGGTATTTTCTTGGTGTCCCCTTCCTCGGCGACATCGACGACCAGCGCCCCCTGATCTACATGTGCATAGCCGTTCTTTTTGAGATAATCCACCATCCCCGGGATATAAGGCTGCGCATCCGATTCCTTTTTCCAAAGATCAAAGGTGACATTCAGGCTGTCATAGTTGCGCTTCAAATCCTTCACGGAAACGTTCAGAATATGCTGCCAGAGGGCATAGTATCCTCTCTGCTTGTGCTGCAGACGATAGGTGGCATCGAGGGCTTCCGCCTTGTATGCCTCATCTTCCTTCGACTTTCTTGTCGCCTCCGGATAGATTTCCTCCAGCTCGCTGATTGTAAATGGAGCCTCTTTCGGGTACTCTCCTGTGAAGGCTTCGTCAAAGTACGGAAGCTCCGGGTGTCTGTGCCGCACCTCCGTTATGATCAGTCCCATCTGAAGCCCCCAGTCTCCCAGATGGACATCGCCCAGAACATCGTTACCCAGATAGCGAAGAGTCCGCTTGATGCTTTCCCCGATGACTGCCGAGCGCAGATGGCCGACATGAAGCGGCTTGGCAACATTCGCTCCGCCGTAGTCAATGATAATCCTGGCAGGTTTCTCTGCCCTGTGTACCCCGAAATAATCCTCCTGCCCCATCTCCTGCAGATAGCTGCTCAGGAAGGACGGCGAGAGACTCAGATTGATAAAACCAGGCCGAACAGCCTCTGCTTTCGAAAATGCATCCATTCCGTCAATGATATCGACAACCGCCTCCGCAATCTGAAGCGGAGGTCTGTGATACAGCTTTGCGCCAGCCATGGCTCCATTGCATTGATACTCGCACAGATCCGGACGGTTGGACACCGTCACCTTGCCCAGGCTTCTGTCATACCCCGCAATTTCAAAGGCTTCCGACACATAGCTGCTGATCAGATCCAGTATATGTTCCATGTCAATTCTCCCTCTTGTGATGATAACCGCCTGCACTGTCTTCCGTCAGATCCTCATGCAGCCAGTTCAGATATCTCTGAATGGTCTTCTCATGCCCCTGCCCGGATGGCTGGTAAAACCGGGTATCTCCCAGTTCCTCCGGAAGGTACCGCTGCTTGGAAAAATGCTTTGGAAAATCATGAGCATACTCATACCCAATCCCCCGCTTCAGCCTCGAGGATCCGCCATAATGAGCATCCTGAAGATAGGACGGAATGGTAATCTTTGTTTCAGCAGCTGCCTTCTCAGCTTTAAAGATTGCCTCCGTGGCGGAATTGCTTTTTGGTGCAGTCGCCACATAAATCGCCGCCTCCGCAAGGATCAGCTGAGATTCCGGCATGCCGATCCGCTCAACAGCCTGTGCGGCAGAAGCAGCCACGACGATCGCCATCGGGTCCGCACAGCCCACATCCTCCGCCGCACAGATCATGATTCTCCTTGACAGAAACCGGATGTCCTCTCCGGCATTCAGCATTCTGGCCAGATAAAAAACAGCCGCATCCGGATCTGACCCTCTCATGCTCTTGATAAATGCTGATATGGTGTCATAATGCTGATCGCCGTCCTTGTCATACCTTGCCATCCGCTTCTGGATGCATTCCTGTGCAACTTCAAGCGTCACATGAATCTGTCCATCTTCGGACCGCTCTGTCGTCAGTACCCCCAGCTCCAGCGCATTCAGTGCCGCCCTGGCATCCCCATCTGCCATGTCCGCCAGGAAGCTGCAGGCATCCTCTGAAAGAACCGCATCAAAGCTTCCCATCCCGCGCTCCGGATCAGAAACCGCACGCCTCAAAATGGTTTCGATGTTTTCCTTTGAAAGAGGCTTCAGCTCAAAAATCAACGATCTTGAAAGCAAAGCTCCATTCACTTCAAAAAAAGGATTCTCGGTCGTTGCTCCGATCAGAATGATGGTTCCGTCTTCCACAAACGGAAGAAGATAATCCTGCTGTCCTTTATTAAACCGATGAATCTCGTCGATAAACAATATGGTGCGCCTGCCGTACATGCCAAGCGATTCCTTCGCCTTCGAGACAACCTCCTCCATATCCTTCTTTCCGGCAGAGGTGGCATTGATCGTTGTAAATGCAGCAGCTGTTGTGTGTGCAATCACTTCCGCCAGCGTCGTCTTCCCGGTTCCCGGCGGGCCATACAGAATGATCGACCTCAGCCGGTCAGCCTTGATGGCGCGATAGAGCATCCGGTCTCGTCCGATAATCTGTTCCTGTCCCACGATCTCATCCAGTGATCTTGGACGCATTCTCGAAGCGAGCGGTGCCGAAGATTCCCTCTTTTTCGACGCGGCATACTCAAATAAATCCATACTCAGTCATCTTCCTTCCCGGCAGAAGATGACTGTTCTTCTGGTTCGCATGCATCCTGGGCCTGCCGATTCAGCGCCGCAAGCCGCTCCGCCGTTGTCACTTGACGCTTCTCTCTGTCTGCAGCTGTTGGCAACGGACTCATTTCGTCCCTCTTATCTTCCGCCGCTTTCGTCTCATCATCCGCGGAAGGTTCCTTTTCATACTGCAGGCGCAGACGCTTTGCTGTCATAAAACAGACCAGATAGATCACCGCGCCGATCAGAGAGCTGCTCCCGGAATTGCCATTGTTCCTCGAATCTCCGACACCGCTCACCAGAAACATTCCGAGTCCGATCACTCCGACAAGATCGACTGCCGCCATCTTCAGGTAAGCTGACTTCTGAGCTGCCGTTCTGCCCGCAAAGCCATGCTTGAGCTTCAGCGCGATGACATCTGAAAACAGCCAATAAAGCACGATAAAGGCTCCGACAATTACATAGTAAACGACACCGATCTGGATTTTCTTCACGGCGCAGTATGCCAGATATGCAAGAATCAGCGCCGCCCCGAGAATGACACCAATCCGAATTCTCTGATCAATCCGAAATTCCTCCTCTCTCGTCAGCCGCTCTTTCTCATCCGTCTTTTGTTTCATCACACCTGCCATAACGCCTCCTGACAATGTCCCTTTGAACCAGCTGAAACGGCTGGAATCGTCCCTGGATCTTTTCTCCCAAGTATATCAGCCACTTCTCCGATTGACAAGAATGGGCCAATTGACGGAGCGACTCAATCCCTCTATAATACTTCATGGCTGTGCAATCATATTTCAGACAACCTTTCTATAAAAAGTAGGAGAATACATATGGGTGATCTTCCGGAAAGTCCGATGATTCTTCTCAGCTTTGTCAATACCGAGCTGAGAGACTGTTACCATAGCCTTGATGCCTTCTGCAAGAATCACGGGGCTGACAGAAAAACGGTTGAAGACAAACTGCGCTCGATCGACTACAGATACGATGCAAGGCTGAACCGTTTCTGCTGAATTCACGCTCACTGTACATGGAAAGGATACGTGTATGAGTAAAATTCTTGTCGTCTACTATTCGCTTGACGGGAATACAGAACTCGCTGCCAATCAGATCAAGGATATCACCGGTGCAGACCTGGAACAGCTGATTCCGGAGCATGAACCTGTCCGGAAGGGATTCCGCAAGCTTGCCGCAGGTGGTTTTCAGGCTCTCATCCACTATAAACCCAGAATCAAGAGACTCCGGCATAATCTTGAAGACTACGAAACGATTGTCATTGCCTCCCCGGTATGGGCCGGTACCTGTCCGCCGGCAATGGAAACCTTCCTGAACAAGGAATCTTTTTCCGGTAAGGAAGTTGTCATCTGCGCCTGCTCTGCCTCCGGTAAAGCAGACAGAATGATCGACCGCATCCGGCATTTTGTCGGGCGTGACAACACCGTCAGTGTCACCACCAGCCTTGTCAGTCCACTGAAGGATCCGGACAAGACGAGGCAGAGGCTTGAAGAATTTTGCCTTGCTTGGGCAGAGTAATACAACTCCATACAGGAAGGGGCACCAGGATTGAACACATCCCGATGCCCCTTTTTTTATTCATTACAATTTTTTTGCAGTTACTTGTCATGCCCAATATCCGCACCGCCGACTTCACCATTCTCCAGCTCACCGGTGCCATCGCGCTCAACTGTATTCTCTCTTGATTTCTCTGTCACGGCTTCCCCACTGGTCAGTGTATCAACAATGCTGTCAGGGACTCCACCTGATGCCAGTTTTCTGATCATCTTCGTCAGCCTTGCGTCCTTAATATACGCATCCCAGGTTGACTGATCATACACCTCCATTGCTTTTTTCCGGTTTATTTTCTTGACCTTTGCATGATCCGTTGCTGCTGCACTGGCAGTGACCGTCAGATAATCAGTCCCATTATACCGTCCTGTCACCTTGACTTCACCAGCCTTCTCACTGGAAAACACGGCTTCGAAAACAGCTTCGCCGGCTGTGAGGGAAAGACTTCCGTTCAGTTTCCCATGCCCTGCGTCATCAATCGCAAAATTCTTCGCCTCCAGCTGGCCCAGCAGCTGACCCGCGACTGTGAGGGAAGCCGTGCCATTGAACTGATTTTCTTCTGTATCAGCCTCCAGGAGAATTCCGGTCTCTCCGTTTGCGTCTCCGCCAAACTTTGATGCCGCAAGCGCAGATACAAGCGTACCAAGATCAAACTGAATCGCCGCATGGATATCGTGCACCAGCATCTTCAATGTAAACAGATTTACCTCTACGCCAGAATACAGCAGGTTCAGATCAAGGCTTGCCAGCCGTCCCTCCCCGTCCATTCCATACGTCAGAGAAAAGCCCGGAACTTTCGAGAGAACCCCTTCATCTGCCTTTTTTAATAGGCCCTGATACCCCTTGTACAGCGTCTCCTGATCAAACAGTCCATCTGATTTGACTGCCGTCACGATCGTGTTTGCGGCATCCACCGAAAAGTCGCTCTTCAATATCTTCCGTACCAGGCTGTCGTCTGCAAGCGCATCCCGGCTGGCAGAAAGGATCTTTGACATTGCATCCTGATCGACTGTGATAGTGTGTGTACTGATTGCCTCGGAAAGCGCCCCCGCTGTGACAGTCACCTTCTCATGGTCAACCTGCTCCGCGTTCTGTGCGAACACATCCGCATAACGCTTCGAAAAAGCCGTCAACTCCTCCGGCTGAATCCCCTTCACCAGATCCGTTCCCTCCTGGAGAAGCTTCATATAGCTGGCCTTGAAGTTCCCGGCAGCTTTTACGGCCTTCTTCCCGGCGGTACTTTTCCCTGCCGTTTGAGCAGCAGCACCCTGAGCTGCTGACGCCAGCTTTTTCAGATCGACGGCAAACGGCGTCTTCCGAAACTGCGGACAGACCAGATAGACAATCTGGTCATTCACGTCAACAGATATGCTTCCGTCATAAAGATCGGTTCCGTTGAGTGAAAGCGTGCCGGATGCATCAATGCCTCCGTCGTCGTTTCCGGATGATGTTCCTGTGAAGGCCGCTTCCTTTGCCCAGGACATGTCAAAACCCTTCGCTGCACTGGAAATGGCTTCCCGCATCGGCTCCTCAAAGCTTACATCGAGCGAAAGATCATATCCTCTGGATAGAATCTGTCCGATCACCTGGGAGAGCGCTTCCGTCTCCGTCTCGTTCCCCGCTGCGGATCCTTCCGTGCTTTCTGTAGAAGCTCCCGGATGTGACTCTGAATCCGGCTGTGATGCAATGGCTGCCGGAAGGACAAATGACAGGGCAATCACCGCTGCAAGCGCATATGCCCAGAACAACCTGCGTCTGTGTTTCATATACCTGCCTCCTTGATGAGTACGACCAATATATCAGACTTATTCAGGGATTACAACTGTAAGAGTGCCCAACAATTACACACGATTCTGTCACAGATAAAAACATTTTCCTGTGTGCACCCCTGTTCCTTCTATGTTAAAGTAGGAGAGACACAGTTCAATGAGAGATCGTCACTGAGGCATATATGAAAATCCAGATATCCCATATCCGAAAAAGCTACCGGCACAAAGAAGTTCTGAAGGATATTACGTTCTCCGCATTCTCAGGAACCTCAATCGGCATTCTCGGGGAGAATGGCTGCGGAAAGTCGACATTGCTCGGAATCCTTGCAGGTGCACTGAAGGCTGATGAAGGGGAATTTCTTCTTGAAGAGCCCTCTCTCTCGGAGACCGGCGATCTTCTCCACCGCCCTGCTCTTCGTTCGCATGTAGTCGGCTACGTTCCCCAAACCACACCGCTCCTTGAGGAGCTTTCTGTGAAAGACAACCTGCGCCTGTGGTACCCCGGAGGCAGTGACACCCTTTCGCAGGAGCTGAAGTCCGGTGTACTGAGAGACCTGCAGGTTCACGACTTTCTGAACCGCCAGGTTCTGAAGCTGTCCGGCGGCATGAAAAAAAGGGTTTCCATCGGCTGTGCAGTTGCCAACCACCCGCAGATTCTGATCCTGGATGAACCAGGCGCGGCGCTGGACCTGGTCTGCAAGCAGGTCATTCTCGACTACCTGCAGGGATTCTGCAGACAGGGTGGCATTGTCATCATGGCCTCCCATGAGATCCAGGAAATTGTCTCCTGCTCCAGGACCTTCATTCTGAAGGATGGCACTCTGAAACCATATACATTTGACGGCGACATCGGCAAGCTGGTTCATGCACTCTGACCGGAAGTGAAACTCATGAGACAACTGATTATCTATACTGAACTCCAGATTAAAAAAGTTTTCCGTACCTATCCAGCCATGCTGCTGATGACCTGTCTGCTGGCTCTGATCCTGGGGGCTATGCTCTATCTGCAGTCTTCAAAGGCGGCCAGTACGATGACCGGTGATGAGGACAGCAAGGCAGCCATCGGAATCGTCGGCTCCGACTCATCCCCCTATCTGAAAATGGGAATCCGGCTGCTCCAGAATCTGGATCCGTCCAAGGTCGCAGTCCGCTTTCAGCAGCTCAGCCATAAAGACGCCCTTGCCTCTTTGAAAAAGGGAAAACTGAATGCCGTGATTATCATTCCTGAGGGACTTACCGACAAACTGTTGAGTGGAGACGTCTCATCTAAAATGACGCTGATCCTTCCGGATTCGGGCGCATCGCTGGAGCCCCTTCTGATTCGCGAGCTGTCAGCCTGCGTCTCCGTTATAATCGGTCAGATGGAATCGGCCTCCTATGCGCTCGCAGACTTTTATACAGCTTCAGGTGTCACCAGTGCGGAGGACATCTCAGATGCCCAGACGGACCTGCTCTACATGAGTATCCGGAAGCTGCTTTCGCGCAGCCAGATGTTCACACTCCGGCGAATGAAAACGGCAGGGACACTCACAATTGAAAGCTATTATCTCTGTGCCATGTTTCTTCTGCTCGTGCTCCTGACAGGTGTCATGTGTGCCGGTAACTATATACGCACCGACCATTCCATCGAGGTCCTGCTGCATATCCGGGGTTTTCATGCATTCAGTCAGATCGTATCTGAATATCTGTCCCTGGTTTTATTCATGCTGCTATTAGGTGCGGTCTTCATGCCTGCCAGCGGGCTGGGGCTTTCAAAGATGCCGATCGTCTTCTCAGAGCTGAGCAGCGGAACTCACGGATTTTTCCGGAACTATCTGTTCTTCTCCCTGAAGGCGTTTCCTGTCGTCCTGATGGCAGCCGCACTGGACCTTCTTCTCTATGAGCTCGCCGACAGCCTTATCTCCGGCGTTCTGCTTCAGTTTCTGGCCTCTGTTCTGCTGGCTTACCTTTCCGGCGTCTTCTATCCGCTCTCCAGCCTTCCATCAGCCATCCGGGTGCTGTCGCCCTATCTTCCGACGGGGCAGGCGATGCTTTATCTCCGGAAGAGCCTGATCCGCGGTAACAGCATACTGATCCCGCTTGTATACCTTCTGACAGAAACTGCTGTTTTCATCCTGCTTGCAATCTGTCTGAGAAAGAGAAAACTGTCATGGAGTCACGCATGAGATCTATCAAAAAATTTTTTCTCTGGTCTTTCCTGCTGAACCGCCGCTTTCTGAAAAAACCGCTGTTTCTTTTTATTCTGTGCCTGATCCCGCTGACCACCCTGCTGGCACGCCAGATTCCCGGTGAAAGCACATCACTGCTGTCTGTCGGGGTCTGCGCCGGCCAGGCAGAGGATGAGCTGACCGCCAGGGTGCTGGCTCAGCTGACGCAGTCTGATCAGGGCAGCGCAGTCCGTTATATCCGGTATCATAATGAAAAACAACTCAGGCAAGCCGTATTCGACGGAGATGTCCGCCTCGGCTTCCTGTTTCCAAAGGATCTTTCTGCTCTGTTTTCATCCTTTGCTGCTGTGCCTGCATCGGGTACAGGAGGCGCACTCAGCATCCTCGGCCAGGCCTTCGGGGCTTCTGATTCCGAGGCAGTTGACAAAAAAGGAATGCAAAAAAACGCGATTCGCGTCATCTGCGGTAGCAATGACATCGTCACGAAGATGGAAAAAGAACAATTATTTGGAAAACTATATCCAGAAATCGAAAGATATGTTCTGAAAGCATGGATGGATGTCCATGCAGACGATTTTTCGACCGATAAGGAGAAGAGAGATGCCTGGCTTGATAGACTGCTTTCGGATTCCACGGTGACCGGCAATTTTTTCCAGCTCTCCTATCTCAATGGCGACCTGATTCAGGACCAGGAACTCAACACCTACTATCTGTCCCCGCTGAGAGGCCTTCTTGCGATCACACTGATCCTGATCTGCTTCGCCGCCTGTCTCTTTCTGATGCAGGATAACCAGCGGCAGCTTTTCGTGTGGCTGTCCCCCTCGCTCAGGCCCTGGCTTCACTACCTGTATCTCCTGATCCCGGTTCTGGATGGAGGTCTCTTTGTCTTCATCGCACTGTCCGTCTCCGGCGTCGGATCCGGCCTGTCAGAGCTGGCACCATTTCTTCTCTACCTGCCTGCAGTCTGCGGATTCAGCAATCTGGTCCGTGTCCTTACAGGGAAGATGACACTTCTCTCCGCCTCGATCCCAATCGTCGTGATGGGCTGTCTGTTCCTGACGCCGGTATTTTTTGATCTTCAGATCATCCCGGCTTTGCAGGCAGTCCTTCCGACAGCCTTTTATCTCAGAACGCTTCACGGAGCATCGACACTCCTTCCGCTTTCTCTCTATGCCGCGGTCACCTCCGGAGCGTCCATTCTGATCGACTGGCTGAAGAACCGGTGAAGAGAAGCTATCCGGCTCTTCAGCCACTGTAATCTGTCCTGTTTCAGGCATCTTTGCCTGCATGCACCACTCCTGCACTGAGCTTTCCATCCTTCGCATCTACAAGGATGGTATCTCCGTCCAGCACGTCGCCCTGAAGGATCAGTTTAGCAGCAAGTGTCTCTACATTCTTCTGCAAATACCGTCGAAGCGGACGAGCACCGAAGGCCGGATCATATCCGCCCTCTATGACAGACTGCTTCGCCGCCTCTGTCAGTTTCAACGTTACTCCCTGGCTCTTCAGTCTGCGGTTCAGCTCCGTCATCATCAGGTCTATGATCCCGCTAATATTTTCCTTCGACAGCGGGTGGAACAGAATAATCTCATCCAGCCTGTTCAAAAACTCCGGTCTGAAGTGGGCCTTCAGCTCTGCATCTACCTCTGACCGGACAGCCTCCGATATCACGCCATTTTTCTCAATACCATTCAGAAGGTATTGCGACCCGATGTTCGAGGTCATGATCAGGATCGTATTCTTGAAGTCGACCGTCCTGCCCTGTGAATCAGTGATTCGTCCATCGTCCAGAACCTGGAGCAGAATATTGAAGACGTCAGGGTGTGCCTTTTCAATTTCATCGAACAAGACAACCGAGTACGGGTGGCGTCTCACTGCCTCTGTCAGCTGTCCGCCCTCATCATACCCGACATATCCCGGAGGCGCACCGATCAGCCGGGACACGGAGAACTTCTCCATGTACTCACTCATATCAATCCGCACCATATTGTTCTCGTCATCAAACAGATTCTGTGCGAGCGCCTTCGCAAGCTCTGTCTTCCCGACGCCGGTCGGGCCGAGGAACAGGAAGGAGCCGATCGGGCGGGTCGGATCCTTGATCCCGGCTTTGGACCTGAGGATCGCGTCCACAACCTTTGTCACCGCCTCATCCTGACCGATGACACGTTCATGAAGCTTATCCCCAAGCTGCAAAATCTTCTGCCGTTCGCCCTGGTTCAGCTTTGCAACCGGAATACCGGTCCACCTGCTGACCACCCGAGCAATCTCATCCTCCGTTACCGCCTCATGAACAAGGGACAAATCCTTCTTCTTCAGGCTGTCCTCCTCCTTGTTAAGCTCCGCTTTCAGCTTCGGAAGTTCCCCATACTGCAAGCGTGCCGCTTCATTCAGATCAGATCTCTGCTTGGCTGCCTCAATCTGCTTGCCGATTTGCTCGATCTGTTCGCGCAGCTGACTGCGGCGGCTGACCACTGCCTTCTCATTCTCCCACTGTACCTTCTCAGCCTTGAACTTTTCCTGTAGATCTGCCAGCTCCTTCTGAAGATTTGCCAGACGCTCCTTTGAAGCATTGTCTGTCTCCTTCTTCAGTGCGGTCTCCTCAATCTGCATCTGCATGATACGCCGGTTCATTTCATCCAGCTCGGCCGGAAGGGAATCCATCTCCGTCTTGATCTGGGCGCAGGCCTCATCGACCAGGTCGATGGCTTTGTCCGGAAGGAACCGGTCAGAGATGTATCGATGCGAAAGGGTCGCCGCCGCAACGAGCGCGCCATCTGTGATCTTCACATGGTGATAAACCTCGTACCGTTCCTTGAGTCCTCTCAGAATAGAAATGGTATCCTCCACGGTCGGTTCATCCACCATCACAGGCTGGAAACGCCTTGCCAGCGCCGCATCCTTTTCGATGTACTTCCGGTACTCATCAAGCGTTGTCGCCCCGATACAATGGAGTTCGCCTCTTGCGAGCATTGGCTTCAGCATGTTTCCGGCATCCATGGCGCCATCGGTCTTACCAGCCCCGACAATCAGATGCAGCTCATCGATAAAGAGAATAATCTCCCCCTCGCTCTTTGACACCTCGTTCAGCACCGATTTCAGCCGTTCCTCAAACTCGCCTCTGTACTTGGCTCCTGCCACGAGGGCACCCATATCAAGTGAAAAGATTTTCTTGTTCTTCAGAGAATCCGGGACATCCTCTCTTGCGATGCGCTCTGCCAGTCCTTCTACGACGGCTGTCTTTCCTACGCCAGGCTCACCGATCAGAACCGGGTTGTTCTTCGTCTTTCTTGAGAGAATCCGAATGACATTCCGAATCTCATCATCACGGCCGATGATCGGATCCATCTTCTGCTGCTTTGCCTTCGCGACAAGCTCCGTCCCATACTTAGCCAGAGCGTCGTAGGTGTCTTCCGGTGTATCTGTATTGACGACCTGATTACCCCGGACAGTCGACAATGCCTGGAGGAATTTCTCTCTTGTGACATTCTCCTTCTGGAAAAATGTGCGCATCGACGGAGATGCAAAATCGAACATGCTGAGAAACAGATGTTCAACAGCGACATAGCTGTCCCCCATCTTCTTTGCTTCGTCCTCTGCCCCAAGTAGTGCTTTGTTCAGATACTGTCCGATATAGGCCTGCCCGCCGGAAACCTTCGGCCGTGCCTCAATCATCTGCGTCAGATCATGGTCAAACAGCCGCTCATCGATTCCCATCTTCGATACCAGCTGTGCAATCAGAGACTGATCCTGATGCAAAAGTGCATACAGCAGATGCTCCTGCTCGATTTCCTGATTTCCAAAGTCAGAAGCGACCTTTTCAAGCTGGTTGACCGCATCAACCGATTTTTGTGTGAATTTCTGTATGTTCATCCTTTCCGCCCCCTTTCCTGTAAGGGATTGTAATTCTTCAGATCACCCTGTGTTTTTGTTCTAGCACAGATTGTTAGCACTGTCAATCGTCGAGTGCTAACAATCTGGTTTGAAAACGGGCAGGGGAATCCCCTGCCCGTAATATCACCTGAAGCGAGCTTTTGTCAGTGGCCGGACCATTGATCTGTTCTGATCAATACATTCCGCCTGCCGGCTGTGCCGGTGCTGCCGGAGCCGGTTCCTTGATGTCTCCGACAACTGCTTCTGTGGTAAGAAGCTCAGAGGAAACAGAGGCCGCATTCTGAAGAGCGGACCGTGTCACCTTTGCCGGGTCGATGATGCCCGCCTCGATCATGTCAACATACTTGTCATTGTATGCATCGAAGCCGATTCCATCAGCAGACTCCTTGACCTTGTTGACAACAACCGCACCCGAAAGTCCGGCATTCTCTGCGATATAGAACAGCGGCGCCTCGAGAGCCTTCAGCACGATCTGAGCACCCGTCTTCTCATCTCCTGTCAGTCCTTCCAATTCCTTTGCCGCCTTTGCTGCCGCATGAATCAGTGCAGCGCCGCCGCCGACAACGATTCCTTCCTCAACAGCAGCTCTGGTTGCATTCAGCGCATCTTCCATACGGAACTTTGCGTCCTTCATCTCTGTCTCGGTAGCTGCTCCGACACGGACAACTGCAACGCCGCCGGCAAGCTTTGCCAGACGCTCCTGAAGCTTTTCCTTATCAAAGGAAGACTTGGTTTCCGCAATCTGTGCTCTGATCTGGTCGACTCTCTCATGAATCTTGTTCTTGTCGCCTTCTCCATCGACGATAACAGTGTTTTCCTTTGTGACCTTTACACTCTTTGCTCTGCCAAGCATATCGATCGTTGCGCTCTTGAGCTCGATTCCAAGATCATCAGAAATAACTGTGCCGCCTGTCAGGATTGCGATATCCTGCAGCATATCCTTTCTTCTGTCGCCATATCCCGGAGCCTTGACAGCAACAACGGAGAAGGTTCCTCTCAGCTTATTCAGAATCAGGGTTGTAAGGGCCTCACCCTCAACATCCTCCGCAATGATGAGCAGCTTTTTGCCAGACTGTACGATCTGCTCGAGCAGCGGGAGAATATCCTGGACATTGCTGATCTTTTTATCCGTGATCATGATATACGGATCATCCAGGTTTGCTTCCATCTTCTCGGTATCGGTTGCAAAATAGGAGGAAAGATATCCTCTGTCAAACTCCATTCCTTCAACCAGGTCCAGCTCTGTCTGCATGGTCTTGGATTCCTCGACAGTGATAACACCATCCTTCGAAACCTTCTCCATCGCATCAGCGACCATCTCACCGACCTGCTCATCTCCGGAAGAAACAGCCGCGACCTTCGCAATCTGCTCCTTGCCCTTTACCTTCTGGCTCATCTCCTTGATCGCCTTCACGGTCGCATCGGTTGCCTTCTTCATCCCCTTCTTCATGACGATCGGATTAGCACCTGCAGCCAGGTTCTTCATGCCTTCATGAACCATCGCCTGAGCAAGGACGGTTGCTGTGGTCGTACCATCACCTGCAACATCATTCGTCTTGGAAGCAACCTCACGGATCAGCTGAGCACCCATATTCTCAAAGCGATCCTTCAGCTCGATCTCCTTTGCAATCGTGACACCATCATTCGTAATCACCGGGCTGCCATATTCCTTGTCAAGGACAACATTCCTGCCCTTCGGTCCCAGTGTAACACGAACCGTATCTGCCAGCTTATCAACGCCAACTCTCAGTCCCTCGCGGGCGTCATCTCCATATTTCAATTCCTTTGCCATTGTTTTAATCCTCCTTTAATGTCCCTTCAAACCGCATTGCGTCTCTTACTCAACCTTTGCAAGAATGTCGGACATCTTGCAGATCACATACTCCTCTTCACCAAGTTTAACTTCTGTTCCGGCATATTTGGAATAGACAACCTTGTCGCCTTCCTTCACCGTCATTGCGATTTCCTTGCCATCGACCTTTCCGTCTCCCACTGCGAGAACGGTCGCTTCCTGCGGCTTTTCCTGACTCTTTGCTGCCAGAATGATTCCGGATTTAGTAGTTTCCTCAGCTTCAAGCTGCTTCAGGACAACTTTGTCACCCAACGGATAGAGTTTCATAACCAATACCTCCTGACACATCCTCTTGATTCCATTACTCTGATGTCATTTATTATTGCTAGCACTCACTATATTCGAGTGCTAAATCACATTGCCTATAATAACAAAATCAGCGAAGATTGCAAGTATCCTCATTTTTTATATTTCAGCGTATATTGTATTAATTCTCATTTATCCTCAATTATTCTCTATATATCTTCATTTTAAAATACACATAGAAAAACTCCGAAGATCCCGCATTCTGCAGATACCTCCGGAGCCAGTCTGCTGCTTTTTTCAGTTTTACAGTTTCTTCGTTTTCTTGATTTCCTTGAGCTGATCATACACGGCATCGTTCAGTACCTTGATGTAGGTTCCCTTCATGCCGGATGACTTTGACTCAATAACACCTGCACTCTCAAACTTTCGAAGCGCATTCACGATGACGGAGCGCGTAATGCCGACTCTGTCTGCAATCTTGGACGCAACCAGCACTCCTTCGGATCCTCCCAGCTCATCAAAAATATGTACGATCGCCTCCAGCTCTGAATAGCTCAGTGTATTAATCGCAGACTTGACTATCTGTACCTTCCTGTTTTCCTCTGCGCTTTCCTCATTCAAAGAACGCATCATCTCCAAACCGACAACCGTTGTCCCATATTCGGCGAGGATAATATCGTCAATCTCAAATGGCTTGTCGATCCGGTACATGAAAACAGTTCCCAGACGTTCTCCCGCAATCTCAATCGGGTCGACAATTGCCTGAAACTTATGAAGATTCTCTCCTGTAAATCCCAGCGTCTCAAGATTCACATTCTCCTGCGTCGAGAGGATGTTCAGGAAGCGCTCATTCAGCATCTCATCTATGAAATCCCCGATATGATCAACAATCAGCTGGTTCAATTCCTCGATGTGATCCGAGAGCCCGACCCCCAGAACCTTTCCTTTACGGCTGATGACAAGGACATTCGATTCCAGAATATCTGTCAGCACCGCGCAGATATCATTGAAGACAACCTTACTTGAGCTGTTGTTATGAAGCAGCTGTCCGATCTTTCTTGTTTTATCCAGTAACTCAACACTCATGATTTCCCTCCTGAACGGAAAGCGCTGCTTCCGTGCACATCGTCTTGTCGAAGAGATTTTAACAGACAATTTTAGACTTTTCAATAGATTATCTGGTTTTTCATAATATAATTATTTGTTGTCTTTCTCTTCTGTCTTCTTCGGGAGAATAAACCCACATGTCTGGTTGGAGCAGAGCAGACGGTTTCCTTTTTCGACCATATAACTGCCACACTCCGGACATTTGACTGTGGAAGGCTTGTTCCAGGAGATAAAATCACACTCCGGATTCGAACAGCCATAGAAAATTCTGCCCTTCTTTGAACGTCTGATGACAACATCCTGCCCGCACTTCGGGCAGGGGACCCCTGCCTTCTCAAAATAGGGCTTTGTATTCCTGCACTCCGGAAATCCGGGGCATGCCAGGAACTTGCCATGCGGCCCGTACTTCACGACCATGCGCCGCCCGCACTTGTCGCAAACGACATCTGACACCTCGTCCGCAACTTTCACCTTCGAAAGCGTTTCCTCGGCGTGCTGAACTTCCTTGTCGAGATCCGGATAGAAATTACGCAGAATGGTCTTCCAGTCTGTTCTCCCCTCCGCAACCGAATCGAGCATGGATTCCATGTAGGCTGTAAACTGGACATTATCAATCTCCGGAAAAGACTTCCTGAGAATGTCATCGACTGCTGTTCCAAGCTCCGTAATGTAGAGGTTTCGCTTCTCCTTCGTTACATAATGTCTTGCAAGAAGTGTTGTGATAGTGGGTGCATATGTGGACGGACGCCCAATCCCAAGCTCCTCCAGGGCATGAACAAGCGAAGCTTCCGTATAGTGCGCAGGCGGCTGTGTGAAATGCTGCTCCCCCTTCATCTTCGACAGCTCCAGCTGCTCTCCCTCGGTGAGCTTCTCAGTCAGAACAGGCTGCCCCTTCTTCTCTTCGTCTGTCTCTGTATAAACGGTCAGGTATCCCTCCGACAGGATTCGGCTGGAGCTCGTCGAGAAGATATAACGGCAGGCCCCACCGCCCTGCGGCTCTTCTGCATTCTCCCCTGCGTGCTTCTGTGCACCGCTCCTCATCAAGTCACTTTCCATCACTTCATCTGAAGCAATCCGGATCTGAAGAGTCTCATACTTTGCTGGCGCCATACGGCTTCCTACAAACCGTTTCCAGATCAGCTGATACAGTCGGAACTGATCTCTTGTCAGTGCTTCTTTCACCTCAGCCGGCGTCCTGCTGATATCGGAGGGCCGGATGGCTTCATGGGCATCCTGAATGTGTACACCATTGTTGGAAGGTTCCTGCACCTTCCCTGCCACACTCTTCTGTCCTGCCGCACCTCCCTGCGAATGGTTGATTCGGTTTCTTAATTCTTCAGATAAAAAGGCTTCTCCAAAATGACTGGAAATATAGGCAGCTGCCGCGTCGTTAGCTTCATCAGAGATACGCGTCGAATCCGTTCTCAGATATGTAATCAGACCGACCGTTCCAGAGCCGGCAAGATCAACCCCCTCATAGAGCTGCTGTGCCAGGCGCATCGTCTTTTGAGTCGGAAAGTTCAGAGACTTGGCAGCCTCCTGCTGAAGAGTACTGGTTGTAAATGGGAGCGGCGCTTTTCTGGTCCGCTCTCCCTTTTTAATGGTGCTGACACAGAATGAAGCGCCGGACAGTGTCTCTCTGATTGCGGCGGTCTGCTCACCGCTTGTGAGACTGATTCTGGTATACTTTCCTCCTGCCTCCTTGCCGGCCAGCTGGGCTTCAAGCCCGCTTTTCAGTCCAGGCAGCGCAAACTCAGCCCCCAGTGTCCAGAATTCCTGCGGGATAAACTCACTGATTTCGTTTTCCCGCTTGGCAATAATCCGCAGTGCGACAGACTGTACCCTCCCGGCTGACAGTCCCCTTCTGATTTTCGCCCACAGAAGCGGTGAAATCCTGTATCCTACCATCCTGTCCAGAATCCGGCGAGTCTGCTGCGCATCCACCATATTCATATCAATCTGCCTCGGATGCTTCAGCGCTTCCTTCACAGCGGATTTCGTAATCTCATTGAACGTAATCCGATTCGTCTTTTCCGGGTCAAGATTCAGGGCTGCCTGCAGGTGCCAGGAAATGGCCTCTCCCTCGCGGTCAGGGTCCGTTGCAAGGAAAACTTTATCCGCCTTTTTCGCTTCCTTGCGAAGCGCAGCCAGAACTTCTCCTTTTCCACGGATCGTGATATATTTCGGCTCATAATCATGCTCCGGATCAAAGCCGAGCTGACTTTTCGGAAGATCACGGACATGGCCTGTAGAAGCCATGATCTCATAATTCTTGCCCAGAAATTTCTTAATTGTCTTAACCTTTGTTGGAGACTCAACAATTACCAGATATTTCGCCATAATGTATCCCATTCAGAGCAGATTGCTGTACAACATTTTCAGAATATACACCATAGCCACCCCTTATGCAAGCAATACCGTACCGCATCAATCAAACTGCTGTACTTGCACTGCGAGAAACGTGCGGCAATCTACACAAAAAACGTACAGAAAATTCTGTTTGACAGCCCTCATAAAGGATGCTACCCTGTCCCCATCTTCATGAGAAACGCTTTATCAATCGTCTTTTCTCTATCTCTGATTATCTATCTCTAATATTCTTCAGGCACTTCATGCTCGTCCGATCACCTGTCTTTCTGTCCCGACGCACACTGACTTCTTCGTTGTATGGAGCAGGCTGTACAGAAAAATCGTTTCTTCAACAGGAGAATCCTGCATGTTCAGCACGGTCTTATCAGCAGCCATCAATGGCATGGAAAGCAAAAAAGTAACAGTAGAGGCAGATGTTGCAGATGGACTTCCTACCTTTACAATGGTTGGATATCTGGCTTCGGAGACAAAAGAAGCTGCAGAGCGCGTCCGGTCTGCGCTTCGAAACAGCGGGCTGTCGATCGGTGTTCGCCACATCACAGTCAATCTGGCGCCCGCTGCCCTCCATAAGCAGGGAAGCAGCTTTGACCTGGCAATCGCAATTGCGCTGCTCACAGCTGCGGAAACATTGCAACCGGAATCTGTGTGCGGGGTATTGTTCATCGGGGAACTGGGGCTGAACGGAAGGCTCAATCCAGTTCGCGGCGTCCTGGAGATTGTGTCAGGAGCCTTGTCCTGTGGCTGTGGAACCGTAATCGTTCCTGCTGCCAACCTTGCGGAGGGATCTATGATCCGAGGTGTCCGGGTGCTCGGAGCAGAAACACTGGTTCAGGTTGTCAGCTTTCTTGCAGCAAAAGCAGGCCCCCCTGAAGTGCCAGGTATGAATCTTTCCATGCAGGGTGCGCTGAAGCCAGGCAGTCTTTATGAACGGCGGGCGGATATCGAAGAGGTTCGGCATCTGCAGAGAAAGGGGCAAAGCCGGGATTTCTCACAGATTAGAGGGCAAAGACTTCTCAGACGCGCCTCCGAGGTAGCAGCTGCAGGGTTTCATAACCTGCTGATGATCGGACCACCCGGAGCAGGAAAAACCATGACAGCCCATTGTCTTACAACAATTATGCCTGAGATGACAGATGAAGAGGTACTGGAAGTCTCGAAGATTCATTCAATCGCCGGGACGCTGCCTTCCGATGGGCTTGTGACAGTCCGTCCGTTCAGAGGGCCGCACCATACAGTGACAAAGCCTGCCCTTTGCGGAGGCGGGGCGCCTCCCGGACCGGGAGAAGTCAGTCTGGCGCACAGAGGGATTCTGTATCTGGACGAATTTCCGGAGTTCGACAAAGCGACCATCGAAGCCCTCAGGCAGCCGCTGGAGGACCGCGTAATCCGGATTTCACGGGTCACGGGCAGTTACTCCTTCCCTGCCGGATTCATGCTGGTTGCATCGATGAATCCCTGCCGGTGCGGGTATTTCCCGGATCGTTCCATCTGCCGGTGCAGCAATGCAGAAGTGAGACAGTATTTATCAAGGATCAGCATGCCGCTTCTGGACCGGATTGACCTGTGCGTAGAGGCACGAAGAGTCTCATTTGAGGAACTGACAGACGGCAGAAAAGAAGAAAGCTCAGCAGAGATCAGGGAACGGGTAAACAGAGCCCACAAGCGACAGAGAGCCCGGTATCAGAGTTCAGGCTTTCAGTTCAACTCAGAGCTGTCCGCTGTAGATGTAAAGCGATTCTGTCCCCTTACAAAGGAAGAGGAAAGGTGGATGGCGAAAGTTTACGATTCTCTGTCATTGACCGCCAGGTCCTACAATCGGATTCTGAAGGTTGCCAGGACAATCGCGGATCTGGACGAAGAAGAGCAGATTCTGCCCCGCCACCTCTCAGAAGCCGTTTCACTGCGAGCAGTCGACAGAAGATACTGGGATGATGCACTGAGAAACTGAATATATGAATGTTTCCTCATTAATGAATTATAAGGAACGTCCCCTGTGTGATGGAAAGGAATCCATAATGAAACAGTCCAAAGAGTCTCCATTTTGTGAATCAACAGACAAAACGCATATGCATGAGAAATCAGGCCTGAACAACGACAGTACTCAAAAAAGCGACTACCGGCACGCCTTTTCCCAGCCTGGCGATGATCTGTACTGGCAGTGGCTCTGCTCATGCCCGATTCTGACAAGGAATGAAATACTTGCCTTAATCCAATATTTCGGCTCTCCAAGAGGAGTATATGAAGCCCCCCTGTTAGCCATGGCACCTTTTCAAAAGCTGCGGCAAAAATGGGTCCGCTCACTTATATCCTATAAAGAGTCCTGCAGCCTGGAGAAAAGTGCAGATCTTCTCCATCAGAAGGGTTTGAAATTCTGCTATCAGGATGACCGTCACTTTCCGCAAAAGCTGAGAGAACTCGTGGACTGCCCGCATGGTCTGTTCTATAAAGGGAATTTACCGGATCCGGACGTATTATCGGTAGCTGTCATTGGAGCAAGAAGATGCAGCCATTATGGCGCAAAGATGGCGGCATACCTGGGCGCTCAGCTTGCCCGATACAAAGTCCAGGTAATCAGCGGAATGGCTGCCGGGATTGATGGCATGGCTCAGAGAGCCTGCATTGAGGAGGGCGGCAGAAGCTTTGCGGTTCTTGGAAGCGGAGCCGATATCTGTTACCCACCGGAGAACAGCCGTCTGTACAGAAGCCTGCCTGATCGCGGCGGGGTCATTTCGGAATTCGGTCCGGCTACCCCACCGCTTCCCGGCCATTTTCCAATACGGAACCGGCTGATTTGCGGACTGGCGGATGCCGTCATCGTTGTAGAGGCGAGGAAGAAAAGCGGTTCTCTGATCACGGTCGATCTGGCGCTTGATCAGGGAAAGGATGTCTATGCGGTCCCAGGAAGATTTGGTGATGAATTGAGCTATGGCTGCAATCATCTGATTGAACAGGGAGCAGGCATTCTGACATCCGTGGAACAGTTTGTGGAGGAGGTCTGCCAGAGAAACGGATTAACATACACTCCCGCGGAGAACGAGAACAGGTACATGGATTCAAACGATGATCATGCCTGCTCCAGGCATTCCCGAGCACCTTCCAGCCTCACACAAGTAGAACAACTGATTTTCGAGAAGCTTGAACTGGATGCGAAAGGGATTGACCAGCTGCTTGAAGAAACAGGCCTGACAATGACACAGCTCACAGAGGGAATTCTGAACCTGCAGGTACGGAATGCGGTTCAGGAAGTCTCCCGGAACCGGTATGCCCGAAGTTCTATTACACTGTCATGACAAATCCGCACGCTTGCCTGTCCCTTATCTTGTCTTCCTGTTGCGTTTTATACATGCCACAAGCGTATAAGCCTCATTCATTTCTTCGCGAAGTTCACAGCTTCTGGAGAGACAGAGGCAATCAACAAGACGAAGGTCCTGACGGATACCTGTTCCCTCGCACTTGAGAATTGCTTCCTTGCGGCTCCAGAACAGGTTCAGCAGCCGTTTCTTTTCATCTTCCGAGGATGCCTCCCGGATCATGCGGTTCTCAGATTCACTGCAGATTTTACGTGCAAGCAGCTCCCGATAAGGAAACCGTGCCTCGATGTCGATACCGACGGCAGATGTCTCAGCTGAATCTGATACAACGACAGCCGCATAGCCATTCTTACTGTGGCTGAGATTAAACAGAATCTCCGGATGCCCGGGCAGATAGGGCTTTCCAAGCGCATCCTTCACGAACGGGCTGATCATTGATTCACCGCTGCTTCCGGCAAACCCACAATCTGTCAGCAGTCGGCATCCCCCATACTCCTTCTCAAGTCCGGGGAAGGCTGTCATGATCTCACCAAGCAGAAACCGATAAGCCGCTTTCCGGGACATTGTCTGCCTCACCTTCATCCATTTTGCCCGTTCGGATGACTCTTTTCCAACGGAATCACACCTTCCCGAACAACGCTCACCTTCCTGCCAAACACTTTCCTCTAACCGCAGCACTGATATTTTCATGTCCGCAGTCCATCACTCTCCTGGGTCCTCAGAATATCATATGTCTCTGCGTCCCCGGACAGCCTGATATACAGCTTCTGCAATGGGTGAGGCGCACTCTCCATTTCCATCATATCCTCATCCCGGATCTCCTCAACCGTCACGCTGATATCCCTGCCATCCGGTTTCATGATTTCAATTCTGTCGCCGACAGAAAATTTGTTTTTCTGCTCGATCACAACATATTGTTTATGATCGATTTCCAGGATTTCTCTGACCCACCCCAGATATATGAAGTTGCGAATATAGGTATTGCTCCCATACACCTGAGCATCTGTCCCCGGTTTTCCGTAAAAGAACCCGGTTGTAAAGTCCCGGTATGTACAGTCCCGTATCTCTTCCCGATACCAGTCCATATTTGACTCATAGACAGCCCTGCCCGCCTTCAGGTCATCCAGCGCCTTTCTGTAAGTACGTGCTACCGTCGCAACATAAAGGGCTGTCTTCATCCGTCCTTCGATCTTCAGACTGTCAATACCGGCATGAATCATATCCGGAATATGCTCAACCATGCAGAGATCCTTCGAATTGAAAATAAAGGTTCCCCGTTCATTCTCATATACCGGCATGTACTGACCCGGTCGTGTCTCCTCCACAATCGAGTACTTCCATCTGCAAGGGTGGGAGCACTCTCCTCTGTTTGCGTCCCTTCCCGCCAGAAAATTAGATAACAGGCACCTTCCGGAATAAGAGATACACATGGCGCCGTGCACAAATGCCTCAATTTCCAGGTCGTCCGGAATGTGTGCACGAATCTCCTGAATTTCCTGCAAAGACAATTCTCTTCCACAGACCACACGTTCTGCGCCAAGGCTGTGCCAGAATAGGAACGTCTCCCAGTTCACATTATTCGCCTGAGTGGAAATATGGATCGGAATCTGAGGACATAGCTTCCTGCATCTCATAAATACACCGGGGTCCGCAACCAACAGCGCATCAGGCTTTATATCCTGCAGCTCCAGGAGGTAAGGATCCAGTGTCTGAAGGTCTTCGTTGTGCGCAATGATATTCACCGTCACATAGACCTTCACACCTCGCTCGTGGGCGAAGCGGATACCTTCTCTCATCTCCGCGTCTGAGAAGTTATGTGCCTTTGCACGGAGTGAGAACGCTTCCCCACCGATATAGACAGCATCAGCTCCATAGATAACCGCAATTTTCAGAACTTCAAGACTCGATGCCGGAACGAGCAGTTCCGGCATATTCTTCTCATTATGCATAATCCTCTTTCCTGATCGTCACTGCCGCGCCATCCCCGATGGGCACAACTGTTGTAAGCAGCCCGGGATGGTGCGTCAGCTCATAGAGATAATCCCGCATCCTTTTGTGAATTGTCCGTTCCCTGCGCTCAAGCGCAAAATGAGAGTCCAGAATTGTCATATCCTGCAGGACATTGTCGGATACCAGAACACCTCCTGTTCGAAGAAGCGCTGCTGCATCAGGCAGATAGCGTATGTACTGCCCTTTCGCCGCATCCATGAAGATAAAATCGTACTTCTTCCCCTCCTTTACAAGGGAATGGAACACGTCCTGAACATCCCCGTGAATCGGATGAATCCTGTTTTCCCATGGAGAAGCATTGATATTTGCACATGCCTCGCGATAACGACTGTCATCTTTTTCCACCGTATCAATCCGGGCTCCGCTCATCTCGGTCAGCTTTGCCATCAACATGGAAGAGTAACCCACCGCTGTACCGGCTTCAAGGATCGACACAGGCTTCACGAGTTCAAGAAATGAGGCCAGAAAGCTCTCCATCTCAATTCTGATGATTGGAACGCCTCCGGCCTCCGCCTTTTGTCGTATGCTGTCAAGATAGGCTCCCTGGCCGCAGCTCAGAGAATGAAGATATGCAGAGATCCGCTCCTGCAAGCTTCCACCTCCATCATAATTCGTTCATCGCTCAACCTGAAAACACACATTCCGTACGATTCAAAGAATATCGTCCATCCCTGACAGGTCGAGCTCCGCCACATTCAGAATCTGAAGCGCGCTGTTCTTCAGAAGCCTGCATAAGACCAGCTCGGCATTCAGGTAACGATCCGCAACCGGATCCAGACGCAGCTGCTGCCGCTGCCGGTAGAGTTTCTCACGCATTCCGGCAGCCTCATCCCCCGAATAATTCCTGGCAATATAGTTTTCCCGGCGGAACTGGTCAGCCTTCTGTTTTCTGTCCGGATACTTCAGAATCTCCTCCCGGGCCTCGGCATAGTCCGTATACGCCTGACTGTCTTTAATGGCGCCAAGAAGCGCATCCGTATACTTCTGAACTTCCTTGTCTGACTGCATCACTCACTGACTTCCTCGATAATCGGAAGAATCATCGGATTGCGCTTTGTCCGCTTCCAGATAAAATCTCCAAGGTCATCCCGGACCGCTGTCTTGATCCTGCCCCAGTCGGAAGACTTCCCCCTCAGGCACTTCTCCACAGCGTCCTCTACAACCTCCTGCGCCTCGTCCATCAGTTCCTCAGACTCCCGCACATAGACAAATCCCCGTGAAACAATATCCGGGCCTGCCAGAATCTCCCGGCTCCTGGAGCCAAGTGTCATCACCACCATGATGATGCCATCCTCCGCAAGCCGCTGTCTGTCTCTCAGTACAATATTGCCTACATCACCGACGCCCAGCCCGTCTACGAGAATCGGGCCATTCTGGACATGCCCTGCGATAGCTGCATGATTATCAGAAAGCTCCAGGACATCGCCACTGTGCATCATGATGATGTGCTTCGAATCATATCCGAGAAGCCGGGCAACCTTCGCCTGCGCAACCCTGTGGCGGACTTCCCCGTGAACCGGAATCGCAAACTGCGGCCTGACGAGCGAATAGATCAGCTTGATCTCCTCCTGACATGGATGCCCCGATACATGCGTATCCTGGAAGATCACATCAGCGCCTTTCTCATACAGCTCGTTCATCACCTTCGAGACAGACTTCTCATTGCCCGGGATCGGATTAGAAGAGAAGACAATCAGGTCTCCGGCCTTAATCTGCACTTTCTTATGCAGACCTGCCGCCATCCTGGAAAGCGCCGCCATGGACTCTCCCTGGCTCCCAGTTGTAATCAGAACAATCCTGTCATCCGGATAATTTTTCATCTCATCCAGCGTGATCAGCGTGTTCTCAGGAATGGTGATACGCCCGAGCTCCTCCGCGACAGAGATCACATTCACCATCGACCGCCCCTCGATGACAACCTTCCTGCCGTACTTGTTGGCGGTATTGATGATCTGCTGTACCCTGTCCACATTGGATGCAAAAGTAGCGACGATCAGCCGCTGTCTCTTATGCTCGCCAAAAATCTGATCGAACGCTTTTCCAATCGTGCTCTCAGACGGCGTATAGCCCGGCCGTTCCGCGTTGGTCGAATCGCACATAAGAGCGAGGACGCCCTTTTTACCGATCTCCCCTAAGCGCTGAAGATCTATCGCATCCCCAAAGACCGGTGTGAAATCCACCTTGAAATCTCCTGTATGGATGACTGTCCCGGCCGGGCATGTAATCGCAAGAGCCACTGCGTCCTGAATCGAATGGTTGGTCTTGATGAACTCCACCCGGAACTTTCCAAGATTAATCGACTGCCCTGGATGGACAACTTTCCGCTTTGTCGTCCTGATCAGATCGTGCTCCGTCAGCTTCAACTCTATCAGCCCCATCGTGAGCTTTGTCGCATAGATGGGAACATTCAGCTGCTTCAGAATATACGGGAGTGCTCCGATGTGATCTTCATGCCCATGTGTGAACACGAAGCCCTTCACCTTTGCTGCATTGTCGAGCAGATAGGTGATATCCGGTATACACAGATCAATGCCGTACATGTCATCTTCCGGAAATGCGAGACCGCAATCCACGACAATGATGCTGTCTTCATACTCAAATGCGGTAATATTCATGCCGATGGCCTCGAGGCCGCCGAGCGGAATTACCTTTAACTTACTGGTTGTGTGTCCCAATGAATCCTCCTTAATCCTTTCTTGTTAATACTGTTTAATACTGTGATATGAGCGTCAAAAGTACCTTTTGCCACTCAGACCAGGTCTGTGTCCTCCAGCATCTCCGAAAAAACCCCTGAGACAGCAGAAAGCTCCTGGTCGCTGTCAACAAACTCATAGGATGCCTCTTCGTCCCCATCCTTTGAGATGTCTTTCATGATGTAGGCTTCCCCATCTCCTTCCTCGGAATCTGACACAAGAATATAGTTGTGCCCGCCGATTCTGGTCTGCTCCAGTACATAAAACCAGACCGCCTCACTCCCGTCAGGCGGTGTAAAACAAATCTTTTCCATGCTCCGTACCCTGTCCTTCTCTCCCGCTTATGCCACAGTCCCGGAATGTTCTGACTCATATGCTGCAATCAGAGCCTCGGCATCTGTTTCGGGAACGTTTCCGGAATGATGTACACAATCAAGATAACCCTGCAGGATCAGCATCGCTGCAATTTCATCCACATACGTCTTCCGGTCCTGTTCTGCCACCGCAGTCGCCTGCATCGTCCGATCCGCTGCGACGGTTGTCAGCCGCTCGTCCCAATATACAACAGGAAGATTTGTCCTTTTTTGAACCATCTCTCCGAACTTCAGTGTCCGGTACGTCCGTTCGGAGAGCTTTCCGCCCATTGTGCGCGGGAGGCCAAGTACAATGACCTCCACACTTCTTTCCCTGGCCAGCTCATCGATCCTGGCAAGCGTCTGGCGCAGCTTGTTTTCACTCTTCCTCCGAATAATCTCAAGCCCCTGGGCTGTGACGCCAAGCGCATCTGCGGCTGAAACGCCCACTGTCTTTGCCCCAAAATCCAGTCCCAGTGCCCGGACACTCCCTGCCGCTGCCATCATGAACCACTCTTCCATGACTGATTGCGGATATATTCCTTCAGCAGTTCCTCCACAATCTCATCACGCTCCACCTTCATGATCATGCTGCGGGCATTCTTATGGCTGGTAATGTACGTTGGATCTCCGGAAATGATATATCCGACAATCTGATTGACCGGATTATACCCCTTCTCTGTCATCGCATTGTACACAAGCTCAAGGATCTTCTTGACCTTCAACTCGGGATCATTGTCAACATTAAAGTACTGAGTGCTGTAAATATCTGCCATATCTTTCTGCCCTTGCACGCCCCTGCGTGCCGATATCATACTAAGCTGACCTTATTCTATACTAACGATGCTGAACTTTCAACAGCAAGACTTCCCCGGATAATCCTGCCCCGGATATCGGTTGCGGACGGAACCGCAACCCGGATGTAATCCTTTGTATACCCCGCATACCAGACAATGTTCCCGTCAGCTGAGCTCTCCTGGGCCGGAATCAGCTTCACGGCTGTCTCCATTCCCTGTGACAGCTTCATGTCCTGCTGCGCCGCATTCGGTACGCTTGCATCATAGCGTTCTTCTACGAGAACCTCCGCCCTTGCACCATTCTTTCCAGCGATAAATGAAATCTGATTCTTCCTGTTCAGGTTCTCAAGCACCTGTGCCCTCCGGGCTTTAACCACCTCCGGTATCTGCCCTTCCATGCGGTCTGCCCGTGTCCCTGCTCTTCGTGAATAGCGGAAAACATGCGTCTCATAGAGCTGAATCTCCCGGAGATATTCGACCGTCTCCAGGAATTCCTGCTCTGTTTCCTGTGGGAAGCCAACGATGATATCTGTCGTCAATGCAGGCTTGTCGAAGCACTTTCTCAGGATGGACACACAGCGGCTGTATTCCTTTGTTGTATAGTGCCGGTTCATACGATTCAGAACAGTGTCCGATCCACTCTGCAGTGAGAGATGAAAATGCGGACAAAGTTTTCCGATTTGCGACAGCCGCGCTGCCGTCTCCTCCGTAATGATTGTGGGTTCGAGCGACCCCAGCCGTATCCTCTCAATCCCGGCAATTCCGGCAACCCGCTCAACCAGCTCGATCAGCCTGGACCGTTCCTGCCAGGTACTCCCGTCGGATTCCGGAAAGTCTACTCCGTAGGAAGAAAGATGGATGCCGGTCAGAACAACCTCGCTGGTCCCCTCCTCTGCCAGGTGCGTCAGCTCCTGGACAATATCTTCCATTTTTCTGGACCGGACATGTCCGCGGGCATATGGAATAATGCAATAGCTGCAATACATATCACAGCCATCCTGAACCTTTATATATGCGCGTGTATGTCCCTCCACCTTTGGCAGCACCATCTTCTCCGGTTTTTCCAGCTTCCTCAGGTCTGCAACATCCACCACCGATTGAACGGACAGATCCGCCCTGCACTGCTTCCCCGTTTCGGGCAGCCTCTCCTGTACCTCCTCATGGGACTCAGTTTCCCTTCGCTCTTCAAATCGTTCGATTTCATGAACAATCTCCTGCTTCCGTCCCGTTCCGAGAATGATATCCGCATCAATCTGAAGACCTGTTTTATCAATTGCAGTCTGTACATAACAGCCTGCTGCAATCACAACTGCCCCGGGATTCATTTTTCTTGCCCGGTGAATCATCTGCCGGCTCTTTCGGTCTGCAATGTTGGTGACAGAGCATGTATTGATCACATAGACATCTGCCGGCTCGGAGAACGGCACAATTTCAAACCCCGCTTGCTTCAGCAACGCTGCCATTGAATCTGTCTCATATGCATTGACCTTGCACCCCAGATTATGGAGGGCTGCTCTTTTTCCTGTAAATTGTTTCATATACCCGGTCCCTATTGTATTGACTTTTGATTTTGGAAACGATAGACTACTTCTGTATTCCACATGGTCAGATTCAATGCCTTCAGAATAGAAGGCTTATTGCTTATTGGGAGGATACAGAATTATGAAAACAGTAAAGATCTCTCTGAATTCGATTGATAAAGTCAAGTCTTTTGTGAATGATATTACAAAGTTCGATAACGACTTTGATCTGGTCTCCGGCAGATATGTCATCGATGCCAAATCGATCATGGGTATCTTCAGCCTTGATCTCTCAAAGCCAATCGATCTCAGCATTCATGCCGAGGACAATCTCGACAACATCCTCGAAGTATTGAAACCGTACATGGTTCAGTGAGGATACCGGCTTCTCTCACTTCCGATCATCTCATTCCGTTTTCGCAGCCTCTGCAGATGCAGAGGCTTTTTCACTTCATCCTTGCCTTTCAGACTTTTCTCCGGCCTCAGTTCTGGGCATCATGCTTTCACTTCGATCACTTCTGCCGTCTCCAAAGCCTTTTTCATCAGCTCGCCGATTCCATCCGCCAGCTTCATTTCCGAGCGCTTTATGACATCCAGCCTCGGTTTCGTAACAGGATGCTTTGCCACAAAAATTGTGCAGCAATCCTCATATGGCTCAATTGAGGTCTCATACGTGCCGATCTTCAGTGAAAGATCGATGATATCCTGCTTGTCAAACCCGATCAATGGACGGAAGACCGGCATGCTGCAGACGTCATCAGTGCAGACAAGACTCTGCATTGTCTGACTTGCGACCTGCCCGAGGCTTTCCCCTGTAATCAGTGCCTGACAGCCATCCTCCTTGGCAAAATGTTCTGCGATTCTCATCATGTATCTTCTCATGATGATGGTCAGCTCATCATGCGGACACTTTTCATAGATCGCCAGCTGAATATCCGTAAAATTGACGACATGAAGCCTGATCGGTCCTGTGTATCTGGATATAATCCTCGCGAGATCCACCACCTTCTGCTTAGCGCGTTCACTGGTATACGGCGGCGCATGGAAATAAGTTGCGTCGAGTGTGACGCCTCTCTTCGAGATCATCCAGCCCGCGACAGGAGAATCGATTCCGCCGGAAAGACAAAGCATCGCAGAGCCATTGGTTCCAAGCGGCATGCCGCCCGGGCCCGGAAGTACCTGCGAATAGATATAGACCTCATCGCGAAGCTCAACATACACCATCACCTTCGGGTCATGTACATCAACACGAATCTGTCCCGGAAATGCATCAAGAATCTTTTCCCCAAGATAGGCGTTGACATCCATTGAGGCAACCGGATACTGCTTGTTGGCCCTTCTGCAGTGAACCTTGAACGAAAGTCCCTCCGCCGATCCGTCCAGCTGTTCGCCGTGCTTTTCGCGCCAGCGTTCATCCATCTTCAGGTGATACAGCTCCGAAAGAAAGGAGACAACATGTGGTGCAATCTCCTCCGGCGTCCCCAGAGGTGCTTTTACAACCGGACAGATCCCGACAATTCCAAAGACAGTCTGAAGCTCCCGGATTATTTCGTCAGCGTCTGTCTCCTTTTCATCCCCGAGAACATCCACGATGATCCGGCCCTGCTCTTTCCAAACGTGGAAGTGCTCGCCGATCCTGCTTAATGCCGCCCTGACCTGACTGACCAGTGCCTCCTCAAACGAAGCGCGGTTCTTCCCCTTTACGCCGATTTCACCATACTTGATGAGATACGTTTTATAAAACATAAAAACACAAACCCTTTCTTCTGTTGTTTCGATGACAGCCGGTGAAAGTCCGGCGGAGCAAATCCCTCCGCCATCACCTGCTTATCTCCGCATATACTGTTTCAGCACAGGATACAGCTCCCTGATGCAGGAAAGGGCATAATCGATCTCCTCAAACGATGTGGTGTCACAGAAGCTGAACCGTAACGTCGAGTCCTGCATCTGCGGGCTCAGATGGATCTCCTGAAGAACAGTGCTGACAGGTGTCTTTTTGTTCGATGAGCAGGCTGAGCCTGACGAAACATAGACTCCCTTCTCCTCCAGCGCGTGAAGAAAGACCTCTGAGCGGACCCCTTCAATGGAACAGCTGACAATCTGAGGCGCCTCCTCTTCCAGTGAAATAATATGTGCGCCCTCGACCTTGGAAAGCCCCTCCATGAGACGTTTTTTACAAGCTCTCATTGAATCAACTTTCCGGTCAAAATCCGTGTATGCCTCCATCGCCGCAACGCCAAGACCGGCGCAGCCAGGAACGTTTTCCGTCCCGGACCGCATCCCCCGCTGCTGTCCGCCGCCATATATGAGCGGTCTGACCTTCGCCTTCTCGTGAATATACAAAAACCCGCTGCCCTTCGGACCGTGAATCTTATGCCCGCTGACAGACAGCATATCGATGTGAAGTTTTTCCGGAAAAATCCTGTACTTCCCATAGGCCTGGATGGCATCTACATGAAACAGGATCTGCTCATTATAAGCCTTGACAAGCTCTCCGATTTCAGAAACCGGCTCCACTGCTCCGATTTCATTGTTTACATACATTGTGGAAACCAGGATCGTATCCTGATCCAGCTGCGCCTTCAGATCATCCAGACTGATGTGTCCATGCTCATCGACCGGAAGATAGGTAATCCGGAAGCCCATATCCTTAAGAAATGAAAGCGGCTGCAGGACTGCTGCATGCTCCACGGCTGTTGTAATGATATGCTTCCCGGCCCGCCTGTTCGCTAAAGCCCCGCCGATCAGTGCCCAGTTGTTGGATTCTGTCCCGCCGGAAGTAAAATAGATCTCCCGATCCTTCACCTTCAGTGTCGCGGCAATCCGCTCCCGCGCCTGCCGGACATACCTTTCTGCATCGACACCCTTCTGATGTCTGGAGGAAGGGTTCCCGTAGTCGACCATCATCGTCTGTACGATAATGTCCTTTACCGCCTCCGAAACCCTCGTTGTTGCTGAATTATCCAGATATGCTTCCATAAGCTCCTTCTCAGTACATAATTTCACATCGCCATATCGTTCAGAAAGCCTGAAACCGCAAAAGGGGTTCAAACAGGCACTCCTCTGCCGGCGCTTCTTTCATTCTTCAAGGTGCAGCATAAGGGCGGACAGGACAGCAGGTCCTGCCGTCTCTGTGCGAAGGATTCTGTGTCCGAGCGTCACGATTTCGCCGCCTATATCTCGCAGCATGCTGACTTCCTTTTCGTCAAAGCCACCCTCCGGCCCGATGAAGATTCCGCAACTCTCACCAGGCTGCACCGATGCTAGAACTGCTCTGGTATGCTCTATACCCTCTGAGTCCTCATACGGAACAACTATATGATCCAGCGGTCGGGCAAGTTCCAGCGCTTCCAGAAAGGAAACGGGTTCCGTCACCTTCGGAACGATGCCTCTTTTTGACTGTTTTGCTGCGGCAAGTGCAATCGCGTTCCATCTGGCTGCTTTTTTTGCAGTTTTTTTCGAGTCAGGCTTCACAATACAGCGTGTCATCAGAGTCGGCACAATTCTATATGTGCCCAGTTCCACACTCTTTTGAATGATACTCTCCAGCTTATCCGCCTTGGGAAGCCCCTGAAATAAATAGAGTCTTGACGGAAGTTCCTGCTGGGATTGATTCTTCGAGACAATCTTTGTGAGGACAGCCCCGTCAGAATACCCTTCAATTCGACACAGATAATCTGTCTGGTCCCCTTCCATCCCTGTACACAGAAGGATCTCTTCTCCGGGCTTCATTCGCAGGACAGAATGAATATGCCCGACATCATCACCTAGTATTCGAATGGTCCCGGCCGTCTCATCAATTGATTCTCGGCTGACAAAAAAGCGGTACATATATCCTCAGTCTTTCTTCGCGGTCACACAAACCCACTCGTTCTGATGTGTCACTTCCGCAATCTGAAGCCCCGCCTTCCTGGCCGCCTTCTCCACATCCTTCTCTCTCTCGTCAAGGATGCCGGACATAATAAGGATGCCCCCATGCCTCATCGCCGGAACGATATGGGGTGCAAGCGCAACCAGCACATCGGCAAGGATGTTGGCGGTCACAACATCATATTTCTCATATCCAACCAAAGCCTGGGTTTTCGGATCATCAATCAGATTGCCCAGCACCATGTCCATGCTGCTTTCCGGAACGCCATTGGCAGAAAGATTATCCTTCACGGCATCCACGGCACAGGGATCAAGGTCCGTTCCAACTGCATGACAGGCACCCAGCTTCAATGCGACAATTGACAGGATGCCGCTCCCTGTCCCAACATCCAGCAGCTGTGTCTGTGGCGTCACGACCTTTTTCAGCTGCCGCATACACAGCTGTGTCGTCTCATGCATGCCTGTTCCAAACGCAGTTCCGGGATCGATATGGAGCACCATCCCCGCACTGTCGCAATCTTCCATCTTCTCCCAGGACGGAATAATCAGGATATCGTCCACCTTGAATTTGTGAAAATACTTCTTCCAGTTGTTGATCCAGTCAGCATCCTCCGTCTCCCCCTCTTCTATCGTGCACGCCCCGATCTGGGTATATTGACGAAGGTTTTCCAACCGTTCTCTGACAGAAGCGAGGATGCCTCCGGCATCCTCGTCCTCGTCCAGATAGAAATCAAGATAGGCTGTCCCGTCGTCCTGCCCGGCAGGAAGTGGGATATCGACAAACATCTGTTTCAACTCATTCTCGGAGAGCGGGACATGGTCTTCAATCTCCACCCCCTCAATGCCTGCTTCTGAAAGTGCCTCCGCGACGATATCCTCAGCCGTTGCCAGCGTCTTCAGCCTGAATTTCTTCCATTTCATAAATCTGCCTCAGTCTGCAAAACCGTTCGGGTTCTTCTGCTGCCAGTTCCAGGAATCGCGGCACATCTCCTCGATTCCATACTCTGCCTTCCATCCAAGCTCTCTTGCTGCCTTTGAAGGATCGCAATAGCAGGTTGCAATATCGCCATCACGTCTCGGTTTGATGACATATGGGATCTCTTTCCCGCACGCCTTGCTGAATGCCTTGACCACCTGAAGCACGGAATAGCCATGACCGGTTCCCAGGTTATAGATGGAGACTCCTTCATTGTCCGCGAATTTTCTGATTGCATTCACATGTCCTCTCGCCAGATCACACACGTGGATGTAATCTCTTACGCCTGTCCCGTCCGGTGTATCGTAATCATCGCCGAAAACTGACAGCTCCTTAAGCTTGCCGATGGCCACCTGTGCAATATAAGGCACCAGGTTGTTCGGAATCCCCTTCGGGTCCTCGCCAATCAGTCCTGATGGATGTGCTCCAATCGGGTTAAAGTAGCGCAGCAGAATGACATTCCACTCCGGATCTGCCTTCTGCACGTCGATCAGGATCTGCTCAAGCATCCACTTTGTCCACCCATATGGATTCGTACAGGTTCCTTTCGGGCATTCCTCCGTGATCGGAACAAAAGCAGGGTCTCCGTATACGGTCGCACTGGAAGAAAAGATGATATTTTTGCAGCCATGACTTCTCATGCTATCGACAAGATTCAGTGTTCCGGTGATGTTGTTGGAATAATATTCCACCGGTTTATGCACAGATTCCCCGACCGCCTTCAGTCCGGCAAAATGAATCACCGCATCGATCTTCTGATTCTCAAAAATCTGATCCAGGCAAGGCTTGTCCAGGATATCCCCCTTCACAAATGACAGATCCTTGCCAGTAATCTCCCTGACACGATCGATTGCCTTTTCACTGGCATTGTAAAGGTTGTCTACAACCGTCACCTCATACCCGGCATTCAGCAGCTCAACGCAGGTATGACTTCCGATAAAACCAGCTCCTCCTGTAACAAGAATTCTCATGGTCTCTCCTCCTGATCATTTGAAATTGACATTTACTTCCGGTTGCAGCCAACTGTCCGGAACTTGTTACTGCTGTCTGAATGCTTACGAATCAAAGCAGCTCACAGCCGCCCGTCGGACGGATACTGAGGACATGGCAGCTGCCCTCTCCAAGAAGACGGTTCATACGCTCTGTAAAGGAATCGATCATATCATCTGGCACGAATGCCTGGCATGTTCCTGCAAAGCCGCCGCCATGGACTCTGAATGCCCCTCTGCCGGCAAGAAGCTCATCACAAAGTGCCAGCGCAATGGCCATCTCCTGATGCTCATTGGCTCCGCATGGAACAATATTCTGAAGATACATCCAGCTGGATCTGCCCGATTCATTGACCAGCCTCAGGAATGTATTCATGTCACCTTTTTTCAGAGCTTCAACCTGTCTGGGCACCCGCTCTGTGTCTGCGTAAAAATGAAAGGAGCGAAGGACTGCCCTGTCTCCGAACGCTTTTCTCAGCTCCGGTATCCGTTCCATGAAGGCTCCCTTTGGGACCTCATTCAAAACCTTTTTGTTGAAAAAACCTGCTACTTCCTGCTCCTCGACTGGAATCGCCGTGTACTCATCGGTCAAATCCGCGTGACTTGCCCAGCAGTTAATGATCACAAGGCTGTATCCCATGGAGTCAAAATCAACATCGAGTTTCTCGACGATCGGATTAGACGGGTCGGCAAAATCAATAGTCAGAATATTCCCGACTGAGGAAGCTGTCTGATCCATCAACCCGGACGGCTTGCCAAAGTAAACGTTCTCTGCATACTGGCTGATCTGCGCGATCTCTACTGGGTCTGCTTTTCCACCATAGAACAGACCGTTGACTATATTGCCGATCAGGACTTCAAACGCAGCGGATGAACTGATCCCAGATCCAGGCAACACTGCGCTCGTTACGACCGCCCGAAAGCCTGAAATGCTGCAGGAAAGATCCATAAAGCGCTTCACAACTCCCCTGATCAATGCAGCCGTTGTGTTCACCTCTTCTTTTCGGACAGACATATCCGTCAAATCGATTGTACAGGCGGGATAGCCCTCAGATAAAATAGAAACCTTTCCATCATTTGTCGGGACAGCCGCACCAATCATGTCAAGATCGACCGATGCCGCCAGAACCCTGCCATGCTCATGATCCGTGTGATTTCCGCCAATCTCCGTTCGGCCTGGTGCAGAAAACAGGTGGATGTCTTCTGCTGTGTCCTCCGGATATGTCTCGGAGAACAGATCAAGAAGATGTTCATATCTTGGCAGATTTTCTTTTGCTTTACCCGGATAGAGCATATTCAATTTCTTCTGAAAGTCCTCTGTCAGAAGCCTTTTCTTCCAGTCAATCAGATTCATACAGCCCTCCACATACCAAATTTTCAATTATCTTACCACAAAACAAGAGGGGATAACAGTAAAATAAAAAGCCCGTGAATACGGGCTTTCAACAGTGGAACCGAGGAGGCTCGGACTCCTGACCTTTCGCGTGTGAGGCGAACGCTCATCCCAGCTGAGCTACGGTTCCATAAGAATAGGATAGATTTGAAAAACCCGCCATCATACCTGATGACGGGTAATAGTTCCTAGGAGAATCGAACTCCTGTTTTCGCCGTGAGAGGGCGACGTCTTAGCCGCTTGACCAAGGAACCATATCGTGTCGACTTGCTTACTATAGCATGATGACGCGTGGAATGCAACCCCTTTTTTTATTTTTTTTGGGAGGTACAACCAATACAATTTCCAGAAAAGGCAGCTTTTAATTCGGGAACAGCATCTGTCCTTCCGAAAAACAGCTGCTGCTCCCCTTTTTCCAATAAGCAATAATGTTTATGATCAGTTATACTCTTGCCACACCAGATTCTCTTGCAGCCTGTGCGACCGCACTCGCAACTGCATCCTTTACACGCGGATCAAATGCATGAGGAAGAATATAATCAGCATTCAATTCGTCATCAGAAACACAGCCGGCGATGGCCTTCGCCGCTGCAATCTTCATCTCTTCATTAATGCGAGTCGCTCTCACATCAAGTGCACCGCGGAATATCCCCGGGAACGCGAGAACATTGTTTACCTGGTTCGGAAAATCTGATCTTCCAGTTGAAACAACAGCAGCTCCTCCAGCTTTCGCCTCATCAGGCATGATCTCCGGAACAGGATTTGCGCATGCAAAGATGATTGGATCCTTTGCCATGCTTTCAACCATTTCCTTTGTAAGTGTACCCGGTGCAGAGACACCGATAAATACATCTGCCCCCTTGATTACATCCGCAAGGGAACCCGCCACGCGCTCCCTGTTGGTAATTTTTGCCATCTCCTTCTTGATTGGGTTCAGACCTTCCCGACCCTCATAGATCGCTCCCTTCCGGTCTGTCATGATCACATTTTTCAGTCCCATTTCAATCAGCAGACGGATAATTGCAATCCCCGCAGCACCGGCTCCGCTCGTGACAATTCGAACATCCTCGATTTTCTTTCCGACAAGCTTCAGCGCATTCATCATACCTGCGAGTGTGATAACAGCTGTCCCATGCTGATCATCATGAAAGACAGGAATATCGCAGACTTCCTGCAGGCGCTGCTCAATCTCAAAACATCTTGGGGCACTGATATCCTCAAGATTAATTCCACCAAAGGAGCCAGCCAGGAGGCTGACCGTTTTAACAATATCATCTGGGTCCTTACTTCTGACGCACAGCGGTATGGCATCAACGTCCCCAAAAGCCTTGAACAGAACGCACTTTCCTTCCATAACAGGCATTCCCGCTTCCGGACCGATATCTCCGAGGCCCAGAACCGCTGTTCCATCAGTTACGACCGCAACTGTATTCCATCTTCTGGTCAGGTTGAAGCTTTCTTCAGGATGTTTTTGAATCTCCAGACACGGAGCGGCAACGCCTGGTGTATATGCAAGTGAAAGAGCCTCACTCGAGTCGACCTTTGCCCTCGGAGTAACCTCTATCTTCCCTCTCCACTCTCTGTGAAGTCTAAGTGATTCAGCAGCATAATCCATATGTTACCTCCATTAATATACCTATGATGTCTATATGTTGAGTTTTATTCAAGCAACGACATTATAAATCGAGCGCAATTAATTGTCCAGAATGATAATTTCTTATCAATCACAATGAAAGATGAGACAAGCACTACACCGATCTCTGTTACTATCCCAGGACACCTTCGCAATAAAAATGCGTCTGCTTTTCAGCAGTCGCATCAGTATCTTACCATATTCATTTCATGGTAGCAGATATCTGTACCGCTTTTTCCATCTTTCGCCGTTCTTCCGGCGTCGCTTTCTTGTACCAGTCCCTGGTCTTATTCGCCAGCCATAAAACGTACCACACCGGTAATGTCACGCCGAATAACACCAGCGCAATGATCAGGATCAATACCAGGTTCGACAGAATGCCCATAAGCTCACCCCCTTGATTACAATATAGCATCTCCTATGCTTATTGCAAATGTTCAGGGGATGTCATCTATTCCCTGCCCTTCTTTTTTCATACCGTTCATGACAAGGTACTTTTTATTTCGTAGTTCTTCTTGCGAAATGCGGGCAGATTCTGATCCGATACGCCCGCCATGGCGATCCTCCAAGTCGAAAGAGCCCATCTTTTCATATTGTTGAACCAAGTCTAGCGCTTGTTGATAGGGACAATGGTATTTTAATGTCGTCGCATCATAATCCTTATCACTGTCAATACAATCCTGAACTCTTGTGTTGTTTTTTTGACTTTCTTCATGCAGCTGCCTCCTCTGCTTCTGCGAGAATGAACCTCACCATGAATACGATACCCCTTCAGACAGACCTGACGTTGAGATTTAGAGAACAGCCCGTATTGTTCTGTCAACTCCATTAATGATCCTTTTCCGTAAAGATAATTATTTACAGCATGCTGCTTGATTTCTTTCGAGTAGAATCTGTCACGCTTTCGAGTCAGTTGCATACAACGCTGCCCAACGGCCGGCTTAGCGGAGCTAAACGGCCGCTATAACGTATTTCTAAAATGAAAAAAATCTCCGGAATTCCGTAAACACGGTACTCCAGAGACTCCTGTCCTATGCCGCAGACCGGGATCGTTTGGGTACTTCAGACTATGTAAAACCGCGTGTTTATGCGGTTTCTGCATGTCTGCCCATCTCTCTAAGTGCTAACCATTGCTAACTTTTTGCTAACTGAAATTCACCAGATCATGCCTGAGATTCCCAGATCCTTCAGCCGTTTCAGCATCGCGTCGGCGTTTGCTTTGCTTGCGAATGCCCCTGCCTGAACCAGCCAATACCCGCTTTTCTGATACAAATAGCTATCGATCCCATTGGACTTCAGCTTCAATACCAGTCGATCCGCATACTTCCTGTCTGTGAACGTCGCCGCCTGGACATGGTACACCTTCTTCTGCGGTTCCGCAGCGTTTGCATTCCCCTGCTGCGTCTCCGCAGCATACCTTGGTCTCGCGTATCCACGGATGTAGCCCCACCCGACAGGGATCACCCGCCGTCCGACAGCATCCTTGTAGTTGCCTTCAATTGTCGTGATCATGTTTCCTGAGACAGACTCAACAATCCCGATATGGTCGGAATATCCGTCATTTGGCTGAGTCTTCTGATCCCAGTTATAAACGATGATGTCGCCTGGTTTCGGCGTAATTGTCCCGTCCTCGATCCAGATCCCAGCTTTCTTGAATATCTTGATGTGTTCTTCGACTCCACACTCCGTCCCGCCGATCAGTCCGACGGCGCCAGCTTTGATAAACGCCGCGGACAGGCAGGTATCGCACCAGGAGTCCGAGTATTTTACTGCATATCCTCGCGCCAGCGGCTTGTGCGAATTATATAGGTCAACAATCTTTTTATGCCTCCCATTTGCTTCGGAGTATCCGATCCATGATCTGTAAATATCAAGGATCTTGCCGGCAGTTACAGTAGACACTGGATCATCTCCCTTCGATGCAAACTGGTTAAAATACTGATACCCGTAATTCGCCCGCTCCTGCTTCATGGATTGTGCATTTGCCGGTTGTTCGAAGTGAGTCAGCACAGCATCAGAAGCTGTCTGAACGCTATTTGTGGATATCAATACAGAATAAACTGGCTTATAGCTGGTCTTCAGCTCCCTTATCAGGTATTCAAGTTGGGTGTCAAGATCTCCGATTGAGACGCCCTTTGATTGAGCGAGATCGTACAGCCCAGCTTTCCGGTTAGGCGACGTCCATTGAGCTATCCCGTATCCGTACTGTTTCCCCGGGATTGGATGGAGAAATTCAGATTTTGTGATTGCACCGGAATCAACCGCTGCCGTATAGGATTGATCTGAGTACGTCCTGCCGTGCTCCCTCAGTCGCTTCAGGCATAGGATTTCGACGCGGTTCGGGATAATGCCGGACTCAGCCTTGAGATTTCCCATCAAACCTGCAGCCCCTGCTGCTGTAAGCCCGCTCTTTAAAAGATAGTCCCAAACTTGCTCTGTCGTACTGGTCATCTTCCCCTCCCTCTACTCAGCTTGCCTTTGTTTCGGGTGTGCCGACCGCAACGGATTTAAGCAGGGACAAGACCCCAGCCAAACCCGCCGTGCTTGCCACCACCTTCCAGTCTACCCCGCCGATTGTTGCGGTACTTCCGATCGTGGCGATGGCAGCTGCAGCTGCTGCCTGGATCGCGGTCCACACCGCCCTGATAACATAGGACTTCACTTTTTCGCTCATTTTTCAATCCTCCATATTGTGAATTAGGTACAAAAATACAGCGATGGTAACCACCGCTGCTGCCATTCGTAATATCATTTAATCCCCCTCTTCAGCAGATATGTCTGCATCAGATCCCGTTTAGCCTTGAGTTCTGTCGTGTTATCGCCGTTAATCAATGCATCCATCATGGCCAGGATACACTGCTGTGTGATGACCGTGCCATCGTCAATCATAGTAAAATGCCGATCTCCGTCTTCCAGGCGCTCCGCGATTTTGTCTACGCGGATCTCCAGCGCACGGATCCTGTCATTCTGTGACTTCTCCGGTGTCTTCGCCACCTTTACTGCGGTCTTTGCCAGCGTCAGCACCGACCCGATCAGCACAATTAGCTGCAGCACATCCATAATCTTGTCAAACAAATGTCCCATCGGTTTTACCTCCTATCAAGCTGTTGTAATCCACCCCTGTGGATAATCGGCAGGCGACCAGGCATTGTTATCAATAGTCGGTTCATGTTTTTCGATTGTAGAATTGTCATCAAATTTTAATATGGCCATGGTGGCATCCTTTCATGAAAAAAGCCGCTAAATAGCGGCATTAATAGAACAAACAACGATTTAGCTACAAAGATCGATGGATCTACGGAAACATTTGCAAACAACGGTTACGTGTCTGACGCTAATCAGTGTAGCCGAACAGGGATATACTGGACTAGCGATGCAAGCGCAAATGTAAACGGGTACGGCGTTTTGTTGGTGTTCGAATCAGCCCCAGGTACTGGATTTACCGCTAGCAACTGGATCACGCAGCTGTTTTTCTATAACTACGAGTTCAATATAAAAATGCGTAAAAAGATTGGCAACGAAAATTGGACGGCGTGGCAAACGATTTCATAAAAACAACAACGATTTAGCAAATAAACTGAACACTTCTGATGAGATTTTCCGAACATTCGATTCTACAACGTATGATAACAATGCAAACTGGGCGTGCTATACAGGCATCTACAAGACAGACCCTAACACTGTTGGAGCACCAGATTACGGAGTCCTTGTCGTTTTTGCTATGCCCTATCCATCCGCTGGATTTAACGGCAAAAACTGGATTCACCAGCTTTGGTTCAGCAACAATAACTTCGTTCAACATCGCTACTCCGTTAACAAAGCAGACGGATCCGGATGGAGTTCATGGACGGCATTGTGATCACGCCATAATAAACGCTCCGGATAGATAAATTGCATTAGAAAACGGATCTTTAGTCGATTTAAACACGATGTTTCCGCCTTCAACCCATACTTGTGCATCTGCGGCGCCATTCATACAATATGCTGCTAATGGTGCTGCTCCGCCGAGCGGAGTATATGGGATGGATGCAATCGTATAGTGATTACCCTCCGGGTATCCAGTGGTCGGGTCCTGCACGCTTCCGGTATTCACCCATCCAGTTACTACAACAATTTTCCCGAAGCGCATGTACGATATTGATTGATTCGTAAATATTCCGACTGGCGTAGCCGTACCAGATATATTTGATAAATCGTTGTTTAGCGCAGTGATATCTGTAGCATTTTTATTAATTGCCTCTTGTTGCTGACTAAGTGTATTCCGCGCGGTTTCGTCTTTAAACAACACATCTGTTGTCGTTCCGTTCAGATTTACCTGCATTCCTTTAGCTTCTGTTGCCATCTTTTTATCCCTCCTCACGTAGCAGTCGGAGCTATAAGCATTTCTCCGTCCATCTTCCAAATGCTTAAATTGTTGATCTCGTTCTGAAGATTTCCCGCCGCATCTGTCGACAGCTGGTCCTTAACATTATCAAACCATTCCTCAAACTTCGACTGATTCAGGTTGTACCATTCCTCAAAATCTGGGTTATCGATTGCCGATGCAACGTATCCGCATAAATTAGTATCCGCCCTGCAATCGGTGATATTTGACGCCGTAATCCCTGTCGCGCCCGCTTCGACTGCGACCCGCGCGATAACCAGCTGATAAACGCCATTTGCCCGTGTCGGATCAGATGCTGATGCAGTTGTTCCGGAATATGCTCCCTGCACAACTTTCAGTGTGATCTCTCTGTCCGTGTCGTTCCTTTCAACAACGATGTTATCGATTCTGGGATAGCTTCCATTTGCTGTCGGAATGTTCAGCAGGGTATCGGTGTCGAACGTCCGGAGCTTTCCATTTATGTAGGCTGTGCCAGAGCCGACGCTCACAGTCATTCCGCTGCCGGCAGTGATAGGGAGGGACGACACAAAAACGCCGTTCTTAAAAAATGGCTTAAGCCACTCCGCAAAGGCGTCCGCATCATATGTACGATCACCGCTGCTAGAGTTCCAGAACAATCCGTATCTATTGCTCATATCACTCCTCCGTCACCTTGAAGAACTTACACTCTGGCAGCTGCAGCCTCCGGGAAACTTCGCCGACCACAAGGCCATATGTGTCTGTCATCTCGCATTTTTTATAATCCGCACAAAGCAGCTTATCGCCACTCTGCAGCTTCTGCAGCGTAGAAAAAACAAATTCCGGCTTCACTTCTGTAATTGTCATTTCATCCTCCTAGTCCGCCTTAAATGCAATCCGGGCTTTTGTCCCGAATGTAGGCACTATCTTGAAGGTTCCATTTTCATAGACCTCATTGATTTCTGTAATGCGTTCATCCTTCTCGATCCCCCATTCAGGCCGCCTGATCGTTACAATATCGCCCAAGTCATAATCGGTCAGGTATTTGAAATTCCCATCCGGGTTTACACTGGACTCAAAAGTGGAAGAGATACATTTATTGCTCCACAGTTCATCTTTTCCGTGCTGAATCATGGCAGCCTGATACTGTGCAGACGTCAGATTACTTTTATCCACATCTGAAACCTCGATCCAGGTTTCCCTGCGATCCAGTCCTGATAGGGTATCGTCTCCGGCCGTGCATACATCCGTAGCTACTCCGTCGGATAACTGTCCTACATAGCAAACAGTTTTATAAGAATATGTGTCTCTGCTGTACTCGATCTGCTCAAGGTTCCCATAATCCTCCGAAAAAATCACCTGTGGCCGGTCGTTCTGATCCGTTGATCGGTCCACGCCCTGGTAAATCTCAAAGGTGATCGTTTTCTTTTCGAAATCAGGACGGAATCGGAACCCGACCGCTGCGGACTTTGCCAATTTTTGTTCATAGTTCAGCAGGTTTTTGTACTGGGCATTAAAGGATATGGTATCCGTGATACCGATCACAGGCCCCAGCACGACATGCGGGATTGCAACAGCATTAGTCAGCAGTGTTCGCATAACAGTCTCGGTGTTTGCGTTATCCGCCATGTAACTGGGCCGGATCAGCCGCCGGTCCATGTAGGACGACTCCAGGAATCTGCCCTTTACAACCAGATCCCTTTCTGTCGCGCTGTACTTGATATCAACGCTTTCAACGACTCCTGCTTCAGGCTTACCCGGAATCCAGATCAGGTTCTCCAGCTTAAAATACCGTACGTTGTCCTCCGTCGGTGTCGCATGCATCTCAAAATTGCCTGCCTCATAGTACATGCGATGCCACTGAAGGGATGTGATTCCAGCCGCGAAACCAATCAGGTCCATGTCTCGTGAATAAACTCTCACATCATCATCAAGCATGCGTATACCTCATCCGGTATGATACAGAAACCTCAATATTGCTTACACCGCTCTCCGCGTCATATCCGATCGTATTATCTCCCTGGTGCAGCTCGAAAAAAGAACTGTCGGAAGATAAATACTGGTTGATCTCTGACCGGACACCGGAGCGTAAGAGATAGATATGTTTATTCCCGCTTCCAGTCGTTACAGTCAGCACATCACCGTATACCAGGGACAGCGGCATGGCATCCGTTCCGATCCGGATGGTTTCCCCGCTCTCTACCCGCGTGACAGATGGATTGGTTACCGCCCCGTTGATAGCAAAATCAATTGTCAGCCCTACCGCATCCGCCCCCGTGTTGTTCTGGATATTCCTGCTTTTCGTTTTACTTCGTGATCCGAATTCCTCTCCTGCAGAAATGAAGTTATGCTGGAATGTAAACATCGCAGCATAGTTTGCCATCTGAACGTATTTATCATATAGGTCGTAGAAATACGGATCCGGACAGATCAGAGAAATTGTGAAGGTCCGCGACGAATTTTTGCCGTCGGATACTACTTTTTCCGTGTAGTAATCAATGACCTTTTCACTGCCTGTGTCCTCATCATTTTCTTTTATCGTCAGCTGTCCTTTCAGCTTCGGAAGGAAAAGATTCAGCAATGCATCTCTTACCGCTATATGGTCATCTGTCCCCCGATCCTGAATTGTCAGTACGATATTACGCTTTTTGATCCGGGAACTCTGGTAAATTCCCCCGTCATCAAACGCATTCTCTGAAACATTAACATCCACTTCTGTGCTGTATAGCCCATCTGCATTTGTTAAAAAATAAGGGGAATATGGTTTTTCCCCGAAGGATATCTCCATATTCCCACGCTTGCATGTGATAACTCTGTTCCTGCTGCGCATATCATGCTCCAATCATGCTCCAATCATGTTGAGCGCCATCTGCCTGGTCGCGTTCCTTGTCTGCCGTGCAACTTCGGACGGGGTAAGCGCTGTAGGCGATGTTATATAGATATTCTGCGTATAATTCCCAACAGATGTCTGCTCTTCCATCGCGTCCATGATATAGCCTCTCAGATTCTCGATAGGAAGGACCGCTTCCGGGCCGGCTTCTCCACCGCCCATCAGGCTCTCCCCGTTCATCCCGAAAATCGTCGGGCTTTTCAGGATTCCACCCTTTGCATACCACTCAACGGAGAAGTGTGGCAGGGATCCCTTCCCTGCGATACCAAACGGCGCAACACCTCCGGAAACATGGATATGCGGAAGCGCCAGCTTCGGCAAGTGCCAGCTGAAGTTGAAAGCCCCTTTAATCTTGCTGATCGCGCCGGTAACGATGCTCCTGCATCCGTCAAAGATGGATGTGAACTTACTTTTAATGCTGCCGAGAACACTGGAAACAGTCCCAAGCGCTCCATTGAGCCCGCCTGATATGGTGGATTTGATTCCGTTAATCACTCCGCTGACGGTGCTCTTTATGCCGTTCCAGACGGTCCCTGTTACAGACCTGATTCCGTTCCAGGCACTGCTCACACCGGTCCTAACAGCATTTGCCACTGGAATCACAGCGCTCCTAATGCCATTCCACACCGTTGTGGTTACGGACCTGATCCCATTCCAGGCCGCTGTTACTGTACTCTTTAGGACACCCACTACCGTTGTTATGGTAGTCTTAACCCCATTCCAGACAGTGCTTGTTACAGTCTTGATCCCGTTCCAGACAGTGCTTGTTACAGTCTTGATTGCAGTCCAGGCATCGCTTACACCAGATTTGACGGCATTTGCCACGGGAACTGCAACATTCTTAATAGCGTTCCACACCGTTGTGACTACGCTTTTTATGCCGTTCCACACGATAGATGTAACAGTACTGATTGCAGTCCAGACTATTGTGGTTACGGACCTGATCCCATTCCAGGCTGTAACGACTACATTCATTACCACAGCCGCTGCCGTGGTGACCGCTGACTTTATGGTCCCCCAGGCAGTTATTACGAAATTAACAATCGTGGTAATCGTTGCAACGATGCCCATGATGATCAATTTGATAACGCTCACAGCCGTAAGAACGATATTTTTTATCGTGTCCGCAATCGTCTGCAGCACCGGGAATTGAGCTGTCAGGGCGTTCCAGATATTAGACAGCAGTGACCCAAGAGCCTCCAGGAGCATTAGCCCAAGCTGCCCCAGAAGCTGTAGGATCGCAAGCCCAAGCTGCCCCAGAAGGGGAAGTAGCGTGTTTTTCACATACGGGAAAAACGTCCCGGTTATCCACGGACCAACCGTTGAGTTGATGGAGTTTAATCCGCTTGTAACGGCTGTGTTCACATCCCCTGAGGTCACACCGGATAGCTGACTTATCAGGCTTTTGATCCCATTCGTAGCCATGCTCAACAGCTGTGGAAGGATATTCACAAAGAACGCGCCTATCGCCTTATAGATCGCACTTCCCAGCATCTGCAGCGCTGGGAGGAATGACTGCTGCATGAACGGGACAAACGTCCCACTTATCCAGGATCCTACCTTTCCCTGTACATCAGAAAACACCTGATCGATCTGTGGTCCGGTCACCCCGCTGATCAGATCCGCCAAGCCGTTTAGCTTGTTTGCAGCCTTGGACATGATCCCCGGAAGATTTTTAATCCCTGTTTTTACCGCAGACGCTGCCGTCTCCCCTACTGTCTTCAGGATATTTCCAATCATCGGGATAAGGTTCTGTAGATAGGTTATTACCGATTTTCCAAATGCCACAAGCTGGGGCTTTATATCATCTCCCAGAGCCAGATGCCCGATCAAGTCTTTTGCGGATGCTTTCATCGCGTCGAATGACCCGGACACCGTTGTTTTTGCCTCATCTGCTGCCACATCGGTAATTCCAAGCTCGCCCTGTATCACGTGGATCGCTTCGTACACGTCACCAAGATTGCTGATATCATACTTGACCCCGGTGATTTTCTGGGCATCGGCCAGCAGGCGTTCCATTTCGTCTTTGGTGCCGCCATAGCCCAGTTTCAAGTTATCGAGCATTGTATAGTTTTGCTTTGCGAATCCCTGATAGGCATACTGTAAGGACCCTACATCTGTGCCCATCTTCGCGGCGTTATCGGCTATATCCTTGATGGCCGTATTTGCGGATTCTGCCGCCTTTTGCGCATCACCGCCGAATGCCTGCTTTAGCGCGGCGCCAAAGCCTACTGCCTGCTCCGCATAGTCGTTTGCGGACATCCCATAGGCCGCTGCTGCATCCGCGTATCCCCGCATCGAATTCGCAGATTTCTTATAAATCGTATCGAGACCTCCGATATACGACTGCTGCAGTTTTGCGCCTTCTGAGATGGTGTCTTTAAACGTCTTTACAACTGCCGCGGTGATTCCGATCTTGGCAATTGCTCCCTTGATTGCAGATCCCAGGCTTTTCCCCGCTGACTTTCCAGCCTCTGTGCTGGGGCCCTGCATCTGCTTGGTAAGATTACTGCCAATTCCCTTTGTTGACGGCAATACCTGCACATACGCGGTTGCTATCGTGCCTGCTTGTGCTGCCATAAATCATCCGCCTTTCAATATTTGCTCCCTCCGCCTATTAAATTCATCAGGGGTGTCAAATGACTCATATTTGCTCTGATTCTGCACTTCCCTGATCCTTTCTGTCATCAATCTGGGCTTTGGATTGTGCTTGCTGCCTGCGATCACACGCTGCTGATGCATCACGATCTGCAGCTCGTCGCAGATCGTCATCAGCAGGAACCTATCCGGATTAATCTTCTGTCCATAAAAACGCATTACACAGCGGCTATCGGCACGCAGCCCCTGCGCCAATATGCCGGCATATCGTGCCGGGAGCCGTCTGTAATCGTAGATATGGTAATATTCCGCAAAATCGCAGATTAAAGCGTTTTCATCATATTTTTTATAGGCAGCAAGCGTCAGGAGTTTTTTGCGTTACACAAGGCGAAGATCTCCTGCATTTCCTGCGTAACAGCCTCGATCGGTACGCTTCCGGAAGCGCTCCTGACATGATCGTAAAATCTCTTCTTCTGCTCCTTTCCAAGCAGCCGTTCAAGAACTTTCGGGAAAACCAGAAAGTTATCATCTGATTCAGCCAGGAGATCCACAAGCTCCATATCATCCAGTGCGGATTCCGAAATACTGAATTCGAACCCGGATTTTGTTACTCCTGTAAACCGCTTTTCTGCCATTGTCTGCTATCTCCTTTATTCGGTTGCTTTCTTCATGTACTCATAATGGGTGTTTCCACTCGCGTCCGGTGCTCCTGTAACGGTTACCTCATAGCCTACCGGATCACCGTCCGCATAGGTGATGTCCCCCAGATCAGTAACGGATCCGTTTGGAATCACCATCCGTTTCAACACATTTCCACGAAGAATCGTGTCAATCACCCAGATGCCCTCTTCCGGATCCTCCCCGTTTACCTTCACGGTCACGCCCGTCTCCAGATCCCCGGATACATTCCCGGAATTGTATACGCGTTTCAGCACGTCCACATTCTTGGACTCAATCAGCGTAAACTGGAACGTGTCCGGCCGGCCGTTGTTCGTGGTCATAACTGGATCGCCGCCCCAGGCTTTAACGGTGTCCGTGTCAGGCGCGGAGCTGTTCGATACGCCATCGTCGGAGCAGTAGCCAAGCGAAACAAACGCCTTGTCGAGTGCCGTTACCGCATCTGTGGGAAGCGTGGTTCCAGCGGGTGCCCAGTATATTGCACCGCCAACCTTTGGCTTCCCTGTTGTTACATTACTAGCTGTATTAGCCATTTTTTAGTCCTCCATAAATCTAATAATAAATGTCGAATGGTATCTGTATTCATGCGTTACTGTGTCTGTCCAATTTCCTGTGGCATTAGGTGTGCATGACGATACATTATCAACGCTTACAAAATCTCTCATGACGTGCCTTACTTTCTCATCAAGTTCCATCGCTTTGTAAAGCGTCGGTGCCTTTGAAATGATATCTACTGTTGCGCTCGATATATAATTGATCTCCGTTCCGCCCGTCCGTTCGATCAGGACGTAATACTCCGGTTTTGCTTCCGGGCGCTCCAAGCAGACAGTAACTCCGTCCAGCTTTGTTTTGAGAAATCTGTAAAGCTTTTCCTCGATCATCATTGGAAATGCACCGCCTTTAGTAATGTGTGGTTCTCCATGTCATCATGCGTCATCTTCTGGACAACGCCCACACGCACACGGGTGCGGAGTACCGTTTCGTCTACCGTACAATGCGGCGCGCTGTTTGCTATAGCCTCCGCATACGGTCTTATAGCGTTTGCCATTTCTGCTGACTGCAGCAGTTCCCCGACCGCGGATTTGTTAATTACGACGTCCAGCTTACTCATAGTGCGCCACCCTGACTTTCTTATTCCAGCGAAGCGGGACATTTTCCTCTATGTACTGAATGGGTTCCCCTACGGTCTGCCAGTTGGCGTTGAAGAACGAAACCCTTTTGTGACGCCATTCATGCGCGTCACCCTTCGGAATGAAAAGCCAATAAACCGTACTTACTCCATAAAGATTCGTGTCTTGTATGGATTCTTCAGACGAAACCGGAACCACAAGCACATCTGCAATCTCTTCTGCTGTTTCGCTGTAAACCGGGTTCCCAATCGGATCCGTCCCGGTCTGCTGCTTATCATACAGAATAACGGTCTGTCCCTTAATCATTGCTATCACCATACATTTCTGTGAACCCGGCCTTCTGCTTCAGCAGTCCTAGATCCCTTAATTCCGCATTGGACAGATAAAGTTTTGCGCCTGGATTCGCATAGGTGCCTGACCATGTATAGCTCCCGGCTGTCTGCGATTCCTGGGAGAGCAGCATGCTTTCCGTAGATGATTCCAAGACACGGACAACCATGTTAATGCTGACCATCTTCGCGATAGAAGAAAGCCCCGGGTTTTCACTGATCATTGCGTCGATGTCTTTCCCCGATACGATCGCCTTTGCCCGGATATAGCTGGACGCATCCTCGAGCAGCCCGGTGATCCTGCCTTTCTCGTCTTCCGTATATACTTTTCCAGTGTAGGCTGCCAGATTTTCAACTGTCGCAAAACTTTCCATTGCTTAATCCCTCTTCACAGGCTTTTTCACGGACCTTTTTACAGGCTTTTTGGCCGGTGGCTTTTCCACCGGCCTCACCTCCTCCCAGTTACCGCCCTTCAGCTCACCTGAGATATGGATCACAGTGCCTGTTTTTGTGTTCCGGTAGATCATGATCCCGCCACAATGCGGCAGAAGCTGGACGCATCCAGGATGCCCCATCCAATGTAGGCTTCTGACCTGAGAACAACCTGGTTCATCCGTTTCAGGTCGCCCAGTCCATCCGGATCACCATACTGGATAACCTCAAGCGGGATGCTTGCTGCATAGCCCCATCTGAATGCGTTTACGAAGTCGCCGACAATCGCTTTGTCCTTGGAAGAACCGAACGCAATTGTCGTGTTTACGTCAGACGGGATTCCGGAGAAGGTTGCCGGATTTGCTCCGAAACGGAACTCCGGGTACTGGGAAACATTGTTTGCCTTGATCTTGGACAGCGCTGCCGCAAAGTCTGTACTCATAGCAATGCCATTGATTACCCCATCCTCGGCCTGGATCGCCGCGACAGCATCATCAATGTTGTCATCTGCAGCTGCTGCCGAATAGGTAACGGTCTGTGTAACCAGCGTGTCGAACGACTTTCCAGACACAGATGTTGCCGTTGTAGCAGTTGCCGGGTTCAGTCCGTGCAGAGCAGCGATATCAAGACCTCTGGCGATCTTTGCGGCAAACCCCTCAGTGAACGCCTGAAGGTAAGGAATCGCATTCTCGTCAGATGCACGTACAAATTCATCGGACACCCTGTGCTGGTATACGAATTTGATCGGCGTGATCGTAACCGGCGCCACAACAGCGGATCCTGCCGGCTTGTTCTCGCCCTCACCGACAATCGCCGCCTCCCCGTCAAGGGAGAAGGTCATCACTTCGTTTCCGTTAAAGGCGATCGGCTTCTGTGCAGAGAGCTTTGCCAGCGCGGAATGTCCGTTCACCTTTGTGAACATCTCAGATACCATCTTGGGATCAAGCGTTGCTTTTGTGATAGTTGTTGCCATTCTTATTCTCCTCTCAAATTGTGAAGCAGGGTCTTATAATCCGCATTCGCCCCGGAAGTCCTGTCAGGATTTGCCAGCGGTGCTGGATTCGGTTTTGCAGACCCCATGAGTGTTTTGAGCGATTCTGCGGACGTCTTAATGCTCTCCTCATCGTCGCCCTGAAGAAACTGTATTGCGTCGTAGGACAATCCTTCCTCGTGCGCTATTCTCGCTTTTACCGAAGCGGTCTCGTAACTTTTTATTTTTGCATCACGGTCAGCCAGATCTTTTTCATATTTGGCAAACTTTTTTGTCTGCTCATCTGCAGCTGCTGACATGTCCGCAAGCTGTTTTTCATAACCGGCTTTTACCTTGGCTATGTCATCCTTGGACATCCATCCAGCTTCCTGCAGTTCCTTGATCGTGGTTGCCTTCCCACGTTTCAGTCTGTCTCCGATGATGCTGTCAAGCTGTTCCTGTGTTGTAATTGGTGTAAACTCTGCCATTGTTTTTCCTCCCACATTTTCCCGTGTGTACCGGTAAATTTAGTAATTAACTACCTGCTTTGCAGGTTTGTTCGTTTCGCACAGCCAAAAGGCAAGGGCATTTGATTCAATCAGTGCCACGTCTCTTCCGCTGGCCAGTGTCCGGTAGCCGAATCCTCCATTCGATCCGATGGCCCGATGCTCGCAGTTTGTCACCAGCTCATCCAGCGAAGGCTGCTCCATATGCTGCAGCTTTCCAGAAAAAACAGCCTGCTCAAAATCACTGTTTGCCTGCATAATTTCCGCGACCTTTGGAACCGTGATTTTCCGGAATCCCACAGTCCCGCATTGCTCTATCAATGTCTTGGATCCGTTCCCGTCAACAACAGCCTTCTGAATATCTGCATTCTTCAGGAAATGAAGGATCCATTCATTGCCTGCCTTCACCGGTCTGCAGTCAATCATTTCGGTAAACACAGTATCTGACCTGGTCTTTACTGCTATACACAATGCCGCATTCAAATTGTCATGCCCGTATTTTACGGCAGCAAACAGTTTTCCATGCAGAGCCGGTACCGCGCTTACAGCGCCTATATTCCATTCAGCAGGCTTAATGCATGCGTTCTGGTTATAGGACAGCCACAGTCCTAAACGCTGGACGTTAAAATCGACTTCATCCGCTGTGATTTCCGACCTGATCACGCGCTCCTGCAGCTGGGTTCCGAGGGATGGGTTCGTCTCATACCAGGCATCAACGTCCTGCGGATCATGCATAGCATCGACGGACCATTCAGACCATCCGGAGTCCGGCATTTCCCCGGATAGGATTCTCTTCCGCATTTGAGGAAATGTATTTCCCCTGGATACCATTGTCGGCGGTGTGCCGAAGTACAACGTCTGCGGATTCTTTGCTGCGGAAACAACGTACTTCAGAGATGATTCCTGCTCTGTTGTGTACTCCTGAGCCTCGTCGATGATCAGACAGTCATATCCGGATCCGAGACCGGCACCAGCTGAATTTCTTGTCCGGAAGTCGATTTTAAAATGCTTCAGCTTTTTCTCGTCTTCCGATGCGTCCGGATCGCCCCATTCGATCCCCTCACGTCCGAAAGAAGAGTAGGTCTTGAACTTGAATCCAAGTGACAGCGCAAAATCACAGACACGCTCCCAGATTGCCCGGGCCGTATCAGATCGATGAGCCGTGTACAGGATGTGTTCATCATGCTTTACCCCATACAGGCAGCGGATCACACCGATCTCAGACTTACCGTTCCGCCGACTGACAGCATAGCCATATTTCATATGCACCCAGCTGTCGTCATTGTTTACAGCCAGGATGTCATACGCGAGAAGCTCCTGCCAGGGCATTGCTTTTACGTCTGATTTTGCGCTGTTATATAGTTCTATTGCCTCTTTCCCCTTGGTTCTGCTATAGGGTAGTACATAGGATTTCGTGGGCGTCTGTCGGCCTTGCCGTTCTCCCACTCAATCCCACCTCCTTACCGGTGCTCTGATCTCTCTCATGCTGATTTTCTCCATCAAAAAAGGCGGTCATTTCTGATCGCCGTTGTTACCATTGCCATTTATTATTTTTACTTACAGCACCATCTTGATCAGCTCGCCAATCAACCCAGTATTATCTTTTAAAACATCCCTCACTTTTGACATCGTACTGTCTTCACTCAGATAGTAAATTCCATAAGAAGTGATTTTCATATCTCCATATTCATTTGCTAAAAAATATGTATTGCCCCACGGTTTGGCAAATACCAGACCTGTTATCAGGTCTTCTTCCGTCATCATGCGTAAGATATCTGTCAGATATTCATCCGGAATGCTCTGTTTATCAATTATCTGCTTAAATACTTTTTCGTCAAACAAAGTTGTTCTTTTCAGGCAGGCATACAAATACGTCAGAATTTTGAATACTACAACATTGTAATCATCTTTTGCCATGCTGCATCTCCCATGAAAAAAGCGCCATCTGCAAAACGGCGCTTCAAGCTTCATATGCTATTTTTCTTCTATATGTTCCATTAGCAAAATCATTCCGATATTTGCTAAACAGACTTTCGATTTGCCTTGTTAAAACCTTATACTTTTTAGGCTGATTTATAATATTTATTGTTCCATTAGCAAAATCATATTCAAGCGTACCAGTAATGTCATCTATTGTTTGTCCAAACGCATATTTTACTGAGATATCCGAATGATCAATATAATCACAATAAACCATCTGGCTCACCCTTCTCACCAAGATCGCTAATCAGTCTTGATGCCCAATCGTATTTTTTTGTAGCCGTCGCATGCGCTTCTGCTATAGTTAAATTGTATTCTTTTTCAAGCTTACTTTCAAGCAACTCATGATGCAGTAGTACGATATCACGTTCTTCGGGTTTTCCATTTGCCAATCGTTTCCACGCAACGGCCATATCATAATCAGGTACTAATAGTCCGTACTCACCATCATATTTTTTGTGTTTATCATAAAAAATATGACGTTTTATCTGTATGATATCTTCTCTTGAAAACCCGCTGCTATCTGCTATTCGTGCGATATCGTTATTCCGACTGATTTTTCTATATTCCCTTGCCGCACTAACATCCCGCGGATTACTCGGATCCATAGGGTGATATTGTTTTCCGCCAGATAATACTGTAGATCGTTGATTTGAATAGGCTTTTATCCTTTGTTCTATTTCAAAGTCTTGTTCTTTTCCCCACTTCTTACTCCATACGTCCTGCGACTTCTTAGAACCTGCAGGCGTATAAGTGACAGTGCAATAGCAATTTTGATGCCTTCGGTATACGTCGTCCGGGACATCAGGATATTCGTACGTTCCGGCAAGTGCCTGGCACCATTTACACGGTTTGAATCCATGCATGATACGCTTGATCTTCGGGACCATCCCGGCTTTAAACTGATATTCTGCGTTTGCCTTTACCGAATCATCGACAACAGACATCGAGTAATTCTCCATGTTTGTTTCAAGCTCATTCATGGCGGCATCCAGATTGCGTTGTGAGAACTCGTCTACACGGGAGATAATGCCTTCAGTACGATTCACATTGTACTCCGGCACAACTGCCTTCATATTGATTCCAGCGGTCTTGTTAAGACTTTCCTGTGTCGTTCTGGAAAGATCTGCGATCGTATCATAATCATGCTTTAATGTCTGCCTGAGGATCTCGTCAATTTCACCAGTATCCGCCGACATATTGATGTCATAGGCGTCTCTCATCTTCTGTGTATAGATCCTTGACAGCTCTGATCCAATTCGCCTTGAAGCTTCCGAAGCGTCCTCGTATGATCCGGATCCGGATTGAATTCTGGCAAGCAGAGTACTGATCTCTTTGTCAGTTTGGCATCTCTTCGATAATTCGTCCTTTATCTCCTGCAGGGTGTCCGCATATTTTGACGCAGCCTGTTGTACAGTTCCCAATATTGCTTTTGCCATCTATCAAACCTCAGTCTGGGCATTCTGCGCGGATCCGTCCATACCTGTCAGCTTTTTCAGATTGTCCGGGGTGATGTAGCCTGGAACAGCCTGATTCAGTTTCACCGCGGCATCGCCAATGCCGGAAATCTGGGATGCAGACATATCAAACGCCGGTTCCCATGTCGGGATTGTTTCCGCGATTGCCTGGCGCTGGTATGGATAGTTATCCGCAACGATTCTGGCCAGGTATCCGGCATTCAGAAAACCGGATCCGAACGTCCGCTGAGCTTTCCGGGCTGTTTTGCTAAGCGATTCATGCGCGGATCGCACTACATCCGGAGATGTCGGAGCACTGGAAGCAAAACCAAGGTCATCAACCGTCATGCCCATCTCACCGGCAAACGCCTGCGCATAGGTCTTAATCTGATCCATGTACGGCTGCATGCTATTCTGCGGGAACTGCCCAACCTGAGGATACTGCCCGTCTTCGTCCTTGCGCAGATCCAGGAATGAGGACACCGACGCTTTCGTCTTATCAAATTCCGTGTCTTGTGCCAGTCCAAGAACATACCGCTGCGGGAAGCTGTAATACTCTGCCGTGATGTCCGACCGTGCTATTGCGGCACGCGCTTTGTTCATCAGATTCATGCAGGACCGCGATATCCGGGAATGCCCGAATACCCGTTTAGCATCCGGCCTGTAAATGATCGGGACCAGAAGCGGATAGGGCGATACATTTCCGAATACCTGGCTATGCGCTGGCTGCTGCGGAGTGCTCCGCCAATAAACTGTTGTGCTTCCTGGAACAAAATAGGCGTCCACTAAAACTCGGTCCGTGTCCGGATCACGTTCCAGAACCGCATATCCTTCCTGCAGCATGTTGGTGATCGGATCAATAATTCCTGTAGCATTTGCCCCATCAATCACCTGCATGCGCGGCTGTCCATCTTCCCCTGCGGAGATATAGATAAAATCACAGGACCCGATCAACGCGCCTAGTATCGCGGAATCAAAGATAATATCCGGATTGTTCTGCTTATACAGATCCATGATATTTAGCACGTCATTATCGAACCCAGTAAAATTCAGCCGGTCCGCGAGGAAATCGACGCCATGAGCGCACCAGCCAAGCACAGAATTATACTCCTGCGCTTTACTTGCAGAGATCAGGCTTCCAAGATCCTGATACCCTTCCAGCTGCTCATAGTACCGATATCTCAGCAGCACCCTTGTGCGCTTTTTATCCAGTTTTGTCTGTAAGTATGCTATACCCTTCATTTTGATTTTCTCGCTTTGAAATGGTCTGACTATTCGAGAGAGTGTGTGCAGTTACAGGCCTGATTGCCGCTTGGCCGCCCTGGGTATACCACTCCCCCGCCATATTCCTGCAGACGTTTTTTTACTTCGTCTTACCTTTAGATCTGTACGCAATCCAGTCAGCGTGCTGTGGCAGATTCCTGTTCGTTATTACTTCTTCTTTGTGCTTCACCTTGCGAACGATATCATCTGACTTCGCCCGATTGCAGCAAAGATGCGCAAGCTGTAGGTTATCGATGGATGACGGATCACCACCCTTGTCGATCGGGATGATATGATCACATGTCGCCGACATAGGATCCGGAAACTTCAGAGAGAAGTCCACTGGTTTCCCGCATATTGCACATACCCTCTGGGTTGCAAATATGATCTTTCGGTTGTGCTCATACAGATGACGTTGTGGTCCCTGATGATCTGCTCGTTTCGGTTTCTTCTGCATGCTCTCTCCGGTGTATAAGGCAGGGTATAAATAGGGCGGGGTGATTGCCCCGCCGGGTGAATTTTTAATGCGGGCTGCAACTGTCCGCCCGGCAGCACTGCTGCCACACAAAAAGGGAATGCTCTATAGCATCCCCCTGCTTGCTGTTTATTTATGCTTCTTTTGCAAACCCAAGCTTTTCTTTCAGTGCTTCTTGCAGTACGCCTGACACATTTAGCTTTGCCTCGTCCGCCGCTTCATTAAGCCATTCTGGAAGCGTTACATTCCTCCTTACCATTTTCCTGTCAAGCTTCCTGCGATATGCGTCAAAGTCAATATCAACAAGTGTCAGGATTCCTGCGCCGGCATCTGCAAACGTCCCGGAAGATACATCAATATCCTCTAGCGCCGAAGGCTTCGGTACTTCCTGCTTCTTGTCCTGCAATGTGACGCCCGCCAATCCTATAGCATCCCTCGCCATGTAAATGGCATCTGCTACATTCTTCCCTTCTGTGAGTATTCCAAGATCAGGGACTTCGACAAGAACAACGTTTTTGTCTCGTGTAAGTATTGTCGGATATGCTGCTTTCATGTTAATTTCCTCCGCCCTATGTTATTTGTGTGAAAAGAGATTCCCAAGTGGAGAGCCGTTAAGCTCTCCACCGTTTTAAGATGGCGTTCGCAAGTCTTTCGTTGATCTCACGGTGCCTCGGTATCATTTCTATCTGCCCATCCTTGCTGTAGATATCGTGATCCGTACCATGCCTTTCGAATTTTAGACCTGCATTCTCCAGCCGATTTATCAAATCTCTTCTCTTCATGTGCACCTCCTATATGTATATAATACACACCCGATACACATTTGTCAATAGATATTTTTCTGGTGAATAACTACCAAAGCGGCAGGCTTTAACGCCCACCGCTTAAGGGAGAAAGAAGTACATCGGTTCTTTTCATTTTCCGACACTATCATAATACCACCGAAACTTTACCCCCGTGATGCAACTTATACGATCTTCAGTCTTTTTGCGACATCTCTGACGAACCGTGCCTTTGCCCGCCCGTATGTCGTCCGGTCCGCATCCTGTGGGTATGGCGACCTGTACTGTATCGATTCCCATACCCCTCTGCGCAGATCAGCAGGGACTGCCTGCAATGATTTCTCGATCGCGCTGATCTTTTCGGCAATCGCCGCCGCTCTGATCGCGTCATCCGCGTTCGCGTCCCGTCCGCCTGCTGCGTGCGGCATTCCGTCGCAGTTTGGCGATGAGATCGTTCCAATGGATGCATATTCCTCCTTCATTCTCTGATAATCCCGAATCACCCAGAGTGTTGCCATATACGCTGCCTGTGGAAGCCTGTAATCTCTGTCATGTCTCTGGTAGTCCCTTGCCATCCGCTCCTCCTCATTTCCTCATTCGTCCCAATTATGCTCCGGCAGCCGCTGCCCGCATCTGCGACAGTATCTGGCCGTCATCGTCACCCTCTCCCTGCAGTTCGGGCAGTACCCAGTGTATTCCCCTGGCGGCACCACCATCCGTCTCAGCGCTTCCGCTCCATCGTGCAATGCCTGCTTGTCCCCCAGGGCTGCTGCTGCCTTCGCCATTTCTTCCAGCCTTCTGACTTCATCCATTGCCCTTTTGTCCTTCCCCGGTCCTTCAGAATGTCTCTTCGTTTGTATCCTTGTATGTCATCCTGATTCGGATCATCCCGTTTGCATCCTTGTCGATCGTCCATGTCCTTTTTAATATCTTGATCGTTACACTTTCCACTTTCCTTTCAGCAACTGCTCTGATGGCACTCATCACTGTGTCCAGTTGTGGACCAGGCGTGAATACATTTCCTGCCCATGTCTGCGCGGCTTCTATTTTCTGCTGCCGTTCCTTTTCCTGAAGTGCCTCCTCACAGTCACACTCTTCTGTGGCAGTATCATTTATCTCTTCCTCATCGGCATCCTCTGGCACTTCTACGAACCTTTGCTGATGGCAGTATCTGCAGGTTCCTGTCCTCTGGATCCGCTTTACCTCGTCCTCCATCATTCACTCTTCATTCCTTTCCCTGTGCCGTTGTCGTATCTTTCACACCACCCATCACCTCTGTTTCCAACATTGCTGCCAGTATATATTCTGGATTCTTCCCTGTTTTGTCTGCCACCGACTGAATGATTCCCATTGCTGCGCACAGAAGCCCTGCCATGTTTCCGGTGTAATCCATCTTTACGTCCTGGCCGTCAACCTTGATCGTGATCTCCGCTTCCGCCTTTGCACTCTTTCCCGGTTCTTTATTCATCCTCTCCTCCTTCTATCCACGACTTCCCGAATACCTGCATGAATTCCGTGTGTCCGTACATGCGTTCGAATGTCCGTTGCGCGATGACCTGCAGCTCTCTGTCGTGCAGCCCCTTATCGTGCAACGCCTGGTGACAATCCCTGCACAGGTGGCAAACCAGGTGAAACCTGTCTGCTGCTTTACGGTATGGACCGTGCAGCATATGGTGCTTCTCCATCCGTCCCTGCTTTCCGCAGATGAAACAGACGTTCTCCCGGTCGCCAGCGATCGCTGATTTTTTTCTTTTCATTCGCCCTTCAAAATCCTCCAGCACTTGTAAACGCTGTACACCTTGCCTTTTAGATTGTGTGCAATTCATCATCGTCCAGGCTCAACCCATTGCAAATGCGCAATCGATTCCGGGCTTTATCACAGCGTGTTGGCGCGTGTTTGCACCCCAAATCAATCGCTTGAATTCAAGCCAAGCGATACGTGTTGGCGCGTATTGGTGTGTGTTGGTGCGTGTTGGTATGCATTGGCGCTTTTCTCCCCTCACCCTGCCGCTGTGACTCTGTGTCCCTTTGAATATCTCCATACCTCCTCCCACTCCTTCCGGTTCGCCAGCTCCCTTCCGCCTGCTGCCACAAATCCGCTTTGGGCCCACTTCGGCAGGCTGCCTGTAATCGCTGACCGTACGTACCTGTCCTGTGTATGGATGCAGACATCTGCCGGCCGCTTCAGGCGACTCATTGCACTGATCAGCGCGGCCAGTGTCGCCTGGTGATAGGTTCCGTCGATCTGGCCTGTGCCTTCCGTCTTCTTCAGTTCCCCATTCAGGTCGCACTTCATCGAGTACCAGTACTTCTTCTGGCTTCTCCGCTGCTCCCTGCTGTCAGTCAAGATCAGGATATCTACCGTCATCTTCGCCCTCCCGTATCATCGAATATCTCCGGTACATGAATCCTGTCATCGGGTTTACCCCAGTAAATATCTGCAGGATCCTGTATCCCTTCTTCGGCTTCACTTCTGGTTTCCACCGTATCAGCCTGTCGACCTTCGGCTGCCGGAGCGGCATGTTCCGTGATGTGGAGTAACTCGCCTGCTGCAGCCTTGGCTTCGCCATGCTCCCATCCTTCCGTTTTTCCAGGCTGTGCTCATCCTTCGTCAGGTAATCCGCCAGCTGTGAGAAGTCCGGGCAGTACCGCGAACACTTCCCGATCCTGTCTGCCCACGTCCCGCCATGCGGCCAGGCATTCTGCAGGATGCTCATGGTATTTCCAATTTCATTCACGATTATGTGTATATGCCATGCTCCTCTGGTTCCCTGTTCGATGTTCCGGATCCAGAAAAGTTCCCGTCCCTGCCGCTTGTACTCGGCCTTTACCTTCCGGATTGCCTTCTGGAAATCCTTCAGTGCTGCTGCCATATCCTCCGGCCTTTCATCCTGCCGATATGTCCATGTGGCAATCACATCTCCCGGTGTGAAATACTCCAGGAGTCTGTGCCTGCACCGCTTCGCCTTCTCCCTGGCATTCGCTCTCAGCTTATCTTCTCTTGTCGGGCTATTCCGCTGCTTCCTCCTGACTCCCGGTTTGCCATAGTTGCCATCATGGAACTCCTCCACCTCCACAATGGCGTTTTTCCGGAAGGCGTACGTCTTTCTCCTGACCGCCATCTCCCCGGCTCCTTGTCATAAATTTAGACATTTTATCGAGATGAAAAAGGGGATCACCCCCCTTGTTGATGCGGCCGGCGCCATACGGCACCGGCCTTTTTCTTTTAAACTTCAGATCGTGTCCTATCTGTTCAAATCCGCTGCTGTTCCCAGCCTTTCTGCTCCATTCCGCTGCACTATCAACTGCCTTTGATCTGTTCTCGGCCTCATCGTTCAAAACTTCTCTATTCCAATGCAATTGAGAGCACTTCTATGCCTACTCTGTTTTTTTTCTGTGAATATCCTTTCCTCCGCTTTTCGTATCAATTCGTTTCCATTGCGACACTACGCAAATCTAAACCATTACTCCGATCCGCTATTCATTCTTTACTGATCGCTGCGAACCCAATCCCCTGCTTCGCACACCTTTGCGACGCTGCTGCCCATCCAGGCTATCCCTTTCTCTGCCTAATCTTTGCGTATCCAAACGATTCCTTTACTTTTCTGGTCAGTCCAGTGCCGCTGCTCTCATCATCATTTCAATGCCTCTGCTCTCATCTGCTCTAATCTTTTTCCGAGCCCTGCAATTGAAAGCATGTCCACGCCCTTGCCTGGCCATGCGGATCAATGCAGCTCTGCTGCAACGATGGGTAGGCTATACAGCTCAATTCTCTGTTACTCTCTGCAGATCTAGTTCACTGCCGTTCTAGGCATATCAATACTTTGCTGTTCTTTTCCCTTGCGGGTCACAGTTTTTCATTGCTGCTCCTCAGCTGTTACAGCTCCTTGATCTCCTCAACTTTGAAGCGGCCTTTCCCGGAATTTCTCCATTGGCACATTCCGTTGTACTTCCCGTAGTCCAAATACCTTGGAATCATCTTTTCCATCTCCGCCAGCAGCACCGTGATTTTGAACTCGCACCATGTTCCTTTCGGCAGGCTCTCCGAATTTGCCAGCGCTGTCCGCGGACCCTGCAGCGTCTCAGCTCTCAGTGGACGCTGGCAGTCACCGATTGTTCCTCCTTCCGGAAGATGCAGGACAATTCCCGGATCCGACTCGTCTCCGTCATAGTCGTAATCTATGGATGAAACGAAAACATACTGGTCGATCTTGGACTTATAGGCTGTGATGTAGCCTTCCTTCTTTCCTGCTTTTCTCTTCTTCCCCTGATCATCCGCTCCGCCATCTGCTGCCGGCGTTCCCTTCCCGACTTCGCCGTTGATCGCCTTGGCTGCAGATTTCAGGAATCCGGCTACCTGATACGGCATCAGGATCGGCTGTCCGTCCTGATTTCTGTAAAATACTGTCATGCTCTTCTCGACCGCCTCTGCTGCAGTCACGCCAGCGATCTCTGCCTTCTTCTGCGTGTCCGGATCAATTACCGTGTCCGGAATCTTGCTGCTGACAAACTTCTCCTGAATCTTCGGGTCCGCCGGGGACGTTCCCAGGATGTCCTCTTTGAATCTGATTCTTGCGTAGTATGTCTTCATTTCTTTCTCTCTTTCTCCCTATGGTTTCCCTTGTTTCCCTGGTTTGTCAGACAGCTCCTGCTGTCTGACTGTTTGTGTGATGTATCACCAGGATGTGCTTTTCTGTTGTTCTTTTGATCTTTCAGTGGTGCTTTGGTGCTTTCCTAGTTTCTCCTTTCCTTTCACCCCCTCCCCACATGCGTCTGTGCGTACCGCACTGCATCCTGCTGCGTCATCGATACCCTGCGGGCTGTCAGATAATGCTTTTCCGGGAACAGCGCGTGGATCTGCGCTTTCCCCAGCTGGAAGAACGCAATCGCGAACAATGCCACCATCCACATGGACGGCGTCTTTTCCGGGCGGACTGCTGCGAAGAATCCCACTGTCAGCCCTGCTGCCGCCAGATTTGCTATTGCCTTCCTCTTCATCCCTGCACCTCCTGCAGCCTCATCTGCCTCTCAAAGTCCTCTTTTGCTGATATCTTGTCGAACATCAGGCCTGTGAAGTCTTCGCGTTTCCCGCGGATCGGAATATCTGTGAATCTGCAGCCTGTCTTATGCTCTACGTATCCCATGATCGATTCCATGCTGTGCATCAGGTTGCTGTATCCCATTACAACCTCATTGTTCCGGTACAGGCAGATATATCTGTGTGCTGTACACTCGATCATCCACTTCTCATGCTGCCGGCGTTCCGGCTGTGTTCTTACCGTTCTCATGTTTCTTTCTCCCTCATCGTCCGTATCATCAGCTGACATTTCCGCCCGGCATTGTCCTGCGCTCTCCAGTTCCGCTGCACGCAGAATCTGTAGGCTGCTGCCTGGCTGGTGAACTGCTTTCCCTTTATGACCTCGCCGTTCCTAACGGTGATGACTTCCATCGTCATAACGCACTGATCCGCTCCCATGCGTGCCGTTCATTTGGCACAAACTTCGGTGCAATTCCGCACATGATCTGATCCGTGTACTGGAATGCGTCCAGGAATACATCATCTCGGATCCGAACGATATTCCCGCTCCTTATCACCGCCGATTTCGGGTACCTGGCGGAATGGTCTCTAATCAGCTTCAGTATCCGGTCCACACTACTTTTGCTGATTCCGTACTCTTCCATAAGCTTTGCCTTGCTTAGATACATACCTTCTGTCCTCCCCTCGTCTTGTTGCTGGTTTTGATGCCAATTCCGCAGAAAAACCTGAATTGCTTTTTCTTCCCCATTTCTTCTTTGCTCCCCTGGTGCTATCCTCCTCTTACATGGCGTTGCAGCGCCTGAGTCTGTAGAAAGGAGTCTCTTCCCATGAAGCTCAACCTAGAAACTATTCGATCCCTTCTTCTCTACCTTGAATCAAATCTGACAGTGTCTGAAGATGAGGGCTTCGAATCAATCGATTATCGGCAAATATCCAGTGATACCGGCATCTCTGCTCCCGAAGTCATCAATACGCTTTTTGTCCTTGACGAAGCACATTTCATAACGATCAGTGCTGATTCCGGCGATGACAGCTTTAATGAACTTCTGGTCAACCGCATCACTTATGATGGATATCAGTTTCTCGAAACCATACGGCCTGAACCTGTATTCAAGAAAATCCAACGGGCTTCTTCCGTTGTCGGATCAGCTTCTATTCCCGCGCTGATTGAGACCTCTGTGAAAATAATCAGTTCTCTTCTCTTTCAAAACGTTCCCTGATCCAATCCTTCTCGAAGTCTTCTCTATAAGCCGCTATCTCCTCATTTGATGGCGGCTCTATTCCTTTTCTCAGCAGAACATATAGCAACATTTTCAAAGCCACCTTCCACTTCATCCATCCAATCGTTGCTATAGCTGCCCAGATTATCAGCAGCACTGTTGGCATTCGTCCCTCCTTGTTTCATAATTTCCCTTTACCGATAACTGCTGTAAGTCCAAGTACTCTGAGTGCTTTGTCCGCATTTTCCAGCTTTATTCTCCCGCCTCTGAACCAGTAATTAGCGTTTGAGGTGGACACACCAACGCGCCGAGCAAATTCGCTGACACTCATCCCTTGCTTTATCCTTTCCTGATTGATCAGATCTGTAATCTCCTTGGCTTCCATCTCTTGACCTCCTTCTATGTGCGGACTATATTTAGTATTAAACAAATGTTCTCCATCAACATTTATCCTTGAAAGGAAGTGATAACATGCCGAAAATCATCAAACCCGGAACGGATAACCAAGCGCCAGGGAAATATACAGAAGTAGGCCCGCGCGGTGGTCAAGTTCCTAATGGCCATCGCGCTACTATCGAAAGCGGCGACCGATTGCCTCCGACATCCAAGCCCGGAAACGGATGGAAGAAGGATAAATAAAGCCTTCGTCTTGGGATCACTGAGTTGCTGCTCTGTGATCCCATTTAAATTTCATGAATAGTTATCCTCCTTCGGCTAAAGCAGAAACACTTACCGAAAAGGTTTATCTGTATCCAAGACTCAGCAAAATGTTTTCCATCTTTGAGATACTGTGTTATGTAATGGTGGATCATCCGCGATTCTCCTTTTCTTCTGGCACCCGGTTACCTGATTCCCGCCAGGATGTCTCTCATCAGCGCTATCCCTGAATCCGCTGTCACGTCGATCTTCTTCGTCTTTCCGTAATAGTTTTCGATGATGACATACTCGTCGTCTTCGTCGCTCTTCGTGTACTCAATTGCCTTTACAGCGATTCCGGCTCTTGTCTGCTTGATCAGCTTTTTCAATTCCTTGACCAGCTGTTTCTTGTTCTCGCCCTCCATGAGCTTCTGATCCGCTCTTCTCCTGGCTTCAATCTCAATTTGTGGATCCATGGCCGTTCCTCTCAGTAGTAACCTCTTCCGGCATCCCTCTGTATCTCTCCTCTAACTGTCCCGGCGAAACTCCCAGACAGCTGCAGACAGCGAAATATTCACTCACCCGGAGTTGCCTGCTCCGGGATGAATTGAAAAGGCTGTCATACAGCGCCATGTACGGGATTCCTGTCTCCCTGGCGATACTCGCCAGGTTGTAATCGTTTTTCCTGATGTAATTTGCCAGCTCTTCTGTATGCTGATCCATCATTGTTTCCTTTCTGGCGCTTCCGCCTGTTTACCCTATTGGCGCTGTTTAACATGGTGCTAAAATGTTTCTATGCCTATCGGCAAGGAAAGGAGTGATGTCTATTGACAAAACTTTTGACTTTGCCTGCTCCCTTATGGGTTGGTCGCTATGTGGCACCATCACACGTTAAACTGGGTTAAGTAACAACTGGTACGGCGCAGTGTGCACTCACACATAAAAATGAGGGGTTTGCACATTCCATTTGCTAGCGAAAATATGTGCGCACCGTATCGTGTATTCCATTCACACGTCAGCGTTCAGGCATTCGCAGAATCGAAACTGCAAAAGTGACGTGACGCCCCATAGACGCGGTTTACGACATCTGCCGCGGTGAAAACCTGCAAGGCGTATAGGGTAAACAAATTCGGCGAAAGGCTGGTGGGGTGTCGTACCCACCGGTCTTTTGGTTTTCTCATCCTTTCATCCCTTCTATCTCACGATGTGTCTTTTCGTATTCTTCATCAAATGCCTTGAGCTGCTCGGTCAACTTGTCATATATCGGCTGCCATCTCTGATAAGTCTTTCCGGCTTTTCTCTGTTCCTGGATAATCCCCAGGATTGCAAGACGACAGTCAAGCACTTCAACCCTGTCAAGCGTGACGGTCATCTTTTCGTGGTTTATCATCGCGTCCTCTCTCCCTTCTCCTGCTTCCAAATATTAACTTTTGGTTTACTGTTATGGTTTAAAAAAAAGCCACTCTACTGACACCCCGTAATGTCTAGCAATTTTTACTTTCGTGTCGTCGCTTGGCACCGATAACCCATTTTCATATTTAGAAACGGCCATCACAGAAACCCCTATTGCTTCTGCTAATTCCTTCTGGGTTTCATCTTTAGATATTCGCAGCTGCTTTATTCTCGCTGCCGTACATCCCATTGCTTTTCCCTCCTATTCATATAAACCTTTGGTTTACGTTGAACATTGTATACTTATGGTTTATACTTGTCAATAGAAAAAATGATTCTTTCTAATCTGAAGGTTTAAATATGGGTGAATACGCAGATATTAAAGACCGAATTAAAGAATTGCGATTGTCTAACGGCTGGTCCCAACAAGAGCTCGCCGATAAGCTTGGGGTGACTAATGTTGCCGTTTCTCAATGGGAGCGTGGCGTAAAGCAGCCTAAAATGGAAATGCGGGAAGCTCTTTGTGATTTATTTAACGTAAACATGGAGTACCTTAATGGGAATTGGGATAAAATATCCCGACTGCTGACAGAGGATGAAGCCAAACTCCTTGATGCCAGAAGGCACAATAAGCTTGCCAATGATAACAGCCGGCTTCAGGTATCTTCTCCACGTACTGTCAAGGTCTATGGCCGCATCGCTGGTGGCGTCCCCATCGAGATGATTGAGGATGTCATTGATGAGGTCGACCTCACTACCGTTCCGGTCAAGCCCGGGCAAAAGTATTTCGGGTTGAAGATCTCCGGCCATTCCATGGAGCCTGACATAAAGGACGGCGACTACATCATTTGCATACAGGCAGATGACGCGGAATCCGGATCCATTGTTGCAGCGACCGTCAACGGCAATGATGCCACCTGCAAGAGGATCATGAAGTATCAGGACGGGATCCGGCTGCTGCCGATCAACCCGTCTTATGACGTACAGTACTATACAAACAAAGAGGTTGAGGAACTGCCTGTGAGGGTGATCGGCGTTGTAGTCGAGAGCCGGCACAGGTATATATAAGGAGGAATACTTAAAAAATGAAAAAGCACAATAAGGTCGTTATAATCCTAGTCATCATCGGCGTTTTAACAATGATAGGCGGATACGTGCCAGTCGGCACATTTTTTATCGCTATTGCAGCCTTTATTTACTTTGTCAGACGGACAAAGGATCATCATATTGAAAAGAAAAGGTCCATTAATTTTCAAAGGGCATTATCAAATCCCATATTTATTGATACAGAAACTACCGGATTAAATCCAAATAAGAATGATGAGTTATTGCAGATTGCGATCATAGATATGAATGGGAATACATTATTTTACCATCTGATTAAGCCGAATCATCGCAAGTCCTGGCCTAAGGCTACCGATATAAACGGTATTACTCCTGCAATGGTAAAAAGTGAAAATGAGATTGATGTCTATCTGGATCAGCTGATAGGTATTTTTGAAAAAGCATCCTGTGTAATAGGCTACAATGTCGATTTTGATCTTGAGTTTATCAAAGCTGCTGGGGTTTCTTATTCCGGACCAACAATTGACGTCATGAAAGACTATGCGAATTACAGAGGAATATATGACTCCTATCATGGGCATAATAGATGGTTTAAACTCTCTGCTTGCGCAAGTCACTTTGGCTATGATTGGGGAAATGATACTCAGCATGATTCACTTTCTGATGTAAAGGCCACACTATTCTGTTTTAATAAATTGCGAGATTCTGGATATTATAGTAGAGCCATAAGCACAGTAAAATAGTTATAAGATCAGCACATAAAAGCCGCCCGCAGTTGGCGCTGCAGGCGGCAAAGTAAATGAAGCGTGATGCTTTCATCCCCCAACAAAGATGATTGTATCACGCTCCCTGGGGTTTTGCACCCTGAAAGGAGCGTTTTTATGTGGACACAGAAAAAGCCATCCGGAAACATCTGCTATTTCGAACGTTACAAGGATCCAATCACCGGCAAGACACGTACGGTGACGGTTACGCTGAAACCAACCGGTCGGAAGCGGAATGACGCCAGAGCTGCGCGTGCTGCCCTCGATCAGAAGATTGCTGAGGCAATGGCAAGATCTGGAAAACCTGATGCTGTCACGTTCAAAGTACTGTGTGAGAACTACTGCGCATGGCAGCGGCAAACCCACAAGGAGCAGACTGCTGAATCTTCTAAACGGCGTACTGCATCTTTACGGCGTATGATCGGCGATGATGCCATCGTCGCAAATCTGACAGCTCCATATGTGGCCAAGTGTCTACATTCCGATGATCCGACAACCTATAACGAACGCCTGACCCGTTTTAAGGCGCTGATACGTTGGGGATACCAGGCTGACCTGATCGAGAATATCAGCTGGATTGACAAAATTCGGCGGCGGGAAGACAAGACAGCCAGGGAGAAAGATTATCTAAAATATCTTGAGCGAGATGAGATTACAAAACTCCTCGACGGTATGTCGATAGACATCTGGCGACTCTTGACTGAGTTCCTGATCCTTACGGGCATGCGCATCGGTGAAGCGATTGTCCTTGAGGACAGCGATATCGACCTGACTGCAGGAGAAATCAGAATCACGAAAACCTTCTCTCTGCCGATTCACAAGGTGAGCACTACGAAAACAGCAACATCCACACGTACCATTTCAATCCAGCCTGAGCTTGAAGCCATCTGCCGAAAAATCTCAGCTGACAAGAAACGGCGATCCCTGATGTATGGCTTCCGTACACATCATTTCTTCTGTGATGATGATGGCAGGCGCATCAGCTACGACGCCTATCGTATCTACATCGAACGTCGTACAGAAAAGCTGATTGGCCGCAAGCTGTCCCCTCACTCACTCCGGCATACCCATGTGGCCCTGCTTGCCGAAGCCGGTGTGCCACTTGAAACGATCAGCCGCCGGCTTGGCCACTCCGACGGTCATACTACCAGGGATGTCTATTTTCACGTCACCAAACGCATGGAAGAGCATGACCGCCAACTGCTGGATGGCGTGCAAATTCTGCAAACCAGCTGAGTTTTGCTAACTTTTTGCTAACCGAATGGTTCCTAATACGTAAAAAAGCCCTCAGGAATACCGTATTTTCAGAATTCCTGAGGTTCTTGTCCTATGCCGCAGACCGGGATCGAACCGGTACGAGTGTCACGACTCATGGGATTTTAAGTCCCAGGCGTCTGCCAGTTCCGCCACTGCGGCTTAAAAAAACAGGACAGGCAATTTGCCTGTCCCATACGACCCAGACCGGGTTCGAACCGGTGACCTCCGCCGTGACAGGGCGGCGCTCTAACCAACTGAGCCACTGGGCCACAAAATGGATCCTCGGGGACTCGAACCCAGGACCGATCGGTTATGAGCCGACTGCTCTAACCAACTGAGCTAAGGATCCAAGTATCGAAAATCTTTTTCCAGCTCCCCAAGTAGGGCTCGAACCTACAACCCTTCGGTTAACAGCCGAATGCTCTACCATTGAGCTATTGAGGAAGATTGCACAACACTTATTATGTCACAACCTGAAACGGAATTCAACAGGATTTTCAATCCTGAACTCACTTATCAGTTTCAAAGTCATTCTTCTATCGTGCTGTGTGATCCGCACCTTCAAAACCGCACACAAAATCTTTATCCTGACATTCCCTTTTCTATCCGTTTCCAAACTCACTTACCATTGTGCCTTTTGGATAAGCCTGCGACCGATTAGTAACAGTCAGCTCCATACATTACTG
>NZ_VULZ01000012.1 GCF_009696445.1 Porcincola intestinalis | reverse complement strand
GAATAAAATTTGATTCGGATCAAAGATGTTACTGACATCTCTTATCCCTTTTACTGTTTAAAGGTCAGTTCCTTAAATAAAACTTTTCAGAACTTTCAAGGTTGTTTCACTGTTCAGTTATCAAGGTGCTCATAGCCCCGATCAAGCTTACTTGTTTAATGAAGTTTGCTTCTCATCGGCGACTTGAACATAATACCATCCTGCAATACGGATGTCAACACATTTTTTCATTTTTTAAAATATTTTTTATGTCGATTTTTCTGTCCTGTTTTCAGTCCCTTTTGATGACTGCGATCAGCTTTCACTTTTGAATGCATCCAGAAACCGGGAAGGCTTCTGCACCTTGTTGTATCGTTCCCTGACATACAGAATGTGTAGTCTTTTTCTGGCTCTTGTCATCCCGACATAAAAAAGCCTTCGCTCCTCTTCAATCTCCGATTCCAGGGCGGCCTTCTTATAAGGAATCATGCCTTCATTGACATCCACCAGATAAACCTCCTGAAACTCCAGTCCCTTGGCAGAGTGAAAGGTTGACAATGTCACGGCATCCTGCCGCTCTTCATGCATCTTACCTTCCTGATCCTGCAGATCCTGCATCTGCTTCCTGTAGGCTTCAATATGTGCTTCCCAGGCTTCTCCTGTTGAAAAAGGCTTTGAATTCTCCTGGATTTCATTCTCAGTTTCTGTCAGTTCCTCGAGATTCAGTTTCCTTTTCTCCGCATATTCTTTCAGAAAGCGATCGTAGCCGATGCCAAGACGAATATAGTTGAGGGCTGCATAGACTTTCATTCCTGAAATTCTCTCGAGATCCCGCTCCAATGCATCGATCCGGTCTGTCATCCATGGCTTGTCTGAATAATAAGCTCTCAGCGCTTCAAAGGACAGAACAGCCCGTCCATTTGTACGTCTGGATGAGGCTTCCGCTGCCTCGCGGCTGATATATCTGTTAGGGCGGTTGCAGACTCTCAGAAATGTGCCAAGCTCCCTGTCTCCGCCTGCAAGCCGCAGGTAGGCAAGGAAATCTAGAGCTGTAAAATGATCATACAATAGCGGCATGTGGTCGCGCAGATTAACAGGAATCGTAAATTCCATCAGCTTCTCTGCCGGTCCTCTTGCCTGCAGATTCGTACGGGTCAGTATCGCGATCTCTCCCGGGCGGATTCCTTCTTTCATATTGTTTCTGATCGCTGAGACCAGATAAAGATACTCCTCTCCCGGATCTCTGCATTCCAGCACCTCCACCGGGTCTCCCTTTTCCGATACACTCCTCAGATCTTTTTGAAAGCGATGCCTGTTCTGCCTGATCACTGAGAGCGATGCATCTACGATGCATTGGGTAGACCGGTAATTTTCCTGGAGCGTAATGATCCTGGCGTCCGGATAATCCTTAGGAAAATGCAGCATGATCTCCGGCTTCGATCCTCTGAACCTGTAGATCGACTGATCATCATCTCCAACAATGAACAGGTTGTTCTCCGGTGCTGCAAGCTCCCGCACAATTTCGTACTGCAGACCATTGATATCCTGAAACTCATCCACGAGAATATAAGCAAAACGCTTCTGCCAGTTTGCCAAGATATCAGGCCGCGCATGGAACAAATCTGCCGTATAACAGCACATATCATCAAAGTCGATCTTTCGGAGAAGCTGCTTCTGCCTTTCATAATTCCGGCAGATTTTCCGAAAAACCTCTTCCGGGCATGTTGCCGAATAAAAGTAATCCAGATTGATACGTTCCGTTTTCACCTGGGAAATCTCGGCTGACACATCCTGTACCCAGGTTTTGAGATCATCCGTGTCAAGATGAAGACCTTCTGCCATTCCCGACAGGAGGCGAAACTGTTCTTCCTCGCGAAGAATATTTTCTGATGTATAGTGGTAGGCATATTTAAGAATCTGAAAGAATACAGAATGGAAGGTCCCGAAGGTAACTCGCCGGCCCTTTTCCGGAGAGAGCTGTTCAAACCGAGTCCGCATTTGCTGCGCGGCAGCTCTCGTAAATGTGATAACAAGAATCTGTTCCGGCCGTACTCCGGTCTCGATCAGCTGTCTGATCCGGTGGGTAATCACCATGGTTTTCCCCGCACCCGGCCCCGCGAGAATCATCGCAGGGCCGTCCTTCAGATTGACAGCTTTTTTCTGTGACAGACTTAAAGACATATGGTATTAGAAATCCGACAGGTATCTGTCAAGTGCCACATGGATTCTGAGAAGAGATTCGTCTTTCCCGAGAACCTCCATGATCTCCGTTGCTCCTGCAGGCGTCACCTGCCTTCCGGAAACCGCAATCCGGACCGGCCAGATTGTAAAGCCCGGCTTCACTTCCTCACGCTGAGAATAGGCTTTCAAAACCTCATAGAGTGCATCGTTTGACCAGTCCTGCTGAGCTTCCAGAAGCGGCAGAAGGTCTGAGAGGACCTTCTTTGCTTTCTCAGGTGTCACCTTCCATTTTTTATTCTGAAACAGGGAGACATCGTAATCCGGCAAAGCCTCAAAAAATGCGACCATATCGTCGATATCCGGAAAAACTTCAATTCTGGTCTTGACCATATCCGCGATCTTCTTCAGATCCAGGTCCTTTGTGACGACCTTGCGGATTTCCGGAAGCGCACGCTCATAGAAGGATTCCGGGGCCATCGCCTTGATATATTCGCCGTTCATCCATCTCATCTTCTTCATGTCGAAGACCGCTGGCGACTTGCTCATCCTGTGATAGTCAAAGTTCTCAACCAGCTCCTGCAGAGAGAAAATCTCCCGGTCATCCTCCGGGGACCATCCCAGGAGTGCCACATAATTGACAATCGCCTCACTGACAAAGCCAGCGTCAAGCAGGTCCTCAAAGGAAGAATGCCCGCTTCTCTTGGAAAGCTTGTGGTGCTCCTCATCGGTAATCAGCGGACAGTGGACATACGTCGGCACCTCCCAGCCAAATGCCTTGTAAAGCCTGTTGTACTTGGGCGCGGAGGAAAGATACTCATTTCCTCTGACAACATGTGTGATCCCCATCAGATGATCATCCACAACATTGGCAAAGTTATAAGTCGGATACCCGTCGGACTTGATCAGAACCATGTCATCGAGTTCCTCATTCGGGACCTCAATGGTTCCATATATTTCGTCCTCGAATTTCGTGGTACCTTCATTCGGTACATTCTGTCTGATGACAAATGGTTTGCCCGCCTTCAGATTGGCTTCAATTTCCTCTTTTGACAGATGCAGGCAGTGTTTGTCATACATCATGATTTCCTTGCCGTCCACTTCCCTGCGGAGGGAATCCAGGCGTTCCTGCGTACAGAAGCAGTAATAGGCCTCCCCTTTCTCAATCAGCATCTTCGCATATTTCATGTAGATGCCGGCCTTGACGCGCTCGCTCTGAACATACGGGCCGACAGTGCCGGGATTATCTGGTCCTTCATCCGGAATGAGTCCTGTCTCCAGCATCGTCCGTTTGATGATGTCAACTGCGCCTTCCATTTCTCTGTTCTGATCCGTATCCTCGATCCGGAGCATGAACGTTCCTCCGGCGTGTTTTGCGATCAGATAGGAATAAAGCGCCGTTCTCAGGTTACCAACATGCATCCTTCCGGTCGGGCTGGGTGCAAATCTTGTCTTCACGTTACTCATGATTGCTGCCTTTCTTCAATACCAATGTTTACGATTTCTTCCGCTCGATAATCTGGCCGGATATATTCAGGGCGATCCCCATTTCCGCCATCAGGAACCAGAGTGAGGTACCGCCCGAGCTGACAAAGGGGAGGGTGATGCCGGTTGTCGGTATGATGCTCAGCACAACCGCGATATTCAGTACAACCTGAATCGCCACATGCGAAAAAATACCGACCACGATCAGAGCGCCCAGGCGGTCCGGTGCGTTCAGCGCGATGAAAAAAAGTCTGTATAGCAGGTATATAAACAACCCTGTCAGGATGAACGCTCCGACAAGTCCGAGCTCCTCACAAACAATCGCAAAGATCATGTCATTCTCCGCTTCCGGAAGAACGCCAAGCTTCTGCGCACTGTTTCCGAGGCCCTTTCCGAAAAGGCCGCCGGAACCGATCGCATACAGTCCCTGCATGACCTGGTAGCCGCCTTCCTTCTGATATTTCTCAGGATTGAGCCAGGTCAGGATCCGTCTATAGCGGAAACTTGTCGACGATGCCGTCTGAAAAATACTTTTCAGAACCAGATAAACCGGATACACAGCTGCAAGCGCTGCAAAAAACAGCGCGACAAGCCCCCTTGGGTGCGGGTGCGCGACAATTACCATCACAAAACAGATTCCAAAGATAATAATGGCTGTTGACAGATTATCCGTAAATTTGTAGACAAGGAATGCTGTCAGAAGCCCCAGTCCCAGGATTCTTGCCGGCGCCCGTTTGTACTTTCCGAATTTTGTCCCCATCATGGTAATCAGCACAGGGATATACAAAATCACTGCCAGCTTCGCAACCTCAGACGGCTGGAATTGAATAAAGCCAAGGTCAATCCATCTGGTCGCACCATTCACGTTCTTCCCGATGAATCTTGTCGCTATGACAAGCAGGATCGACCCTGCGAACAACAGCCCTGAACCTTTTGCAAGTCCATGATAATCAATTCTGCTGGCCACAATCAGAATCACCATCCCGCCGGCGCAAACCAGAATTTGCTTCATGAAGGGGTGTCCTTTTACCTGCAGCATACTGTACGCCGTCACGGAATACTGCATGACAAGGCCGAACGCTGTCAGAAGAATGACAACAGCCAGCAGGTTGTAGTCAAAATAATCCGCGCCTGCCGCTTCATCTTTCCGGCTGCCTCTCAGCAGGTGAAACCGCCCCCGGGCCGCCCTCACGTTTTCTTGTCTATGTGTCATTCTTCCTCCCGGGCAGCTGAATCTGCCGCACGCATTGGTTCATGGTGCTTTCTCAGTTCTCCCGATCTTTCAGTCTCTGGCATTCATGTAAGGGATCAGTCCGCCTGCTTCGATGATTTTTTGCATGAAAGGAGGAAACGCCTCTCCCTTCCAGGACTCGTTTTTCGTATGATCCGTGATGGTACCGCTGTCAAAGTCGACCGTCACATCATCTCCTGCCTCGATCACCCTTGCCGCTTCCGGGCATTCCATAATAGGAAGACCGATGTTGATGGCATTGCGGTAGAAAATCCTTGCAAATGTCTCGGCAATGACACAGGAAACCCCTGCAGCTTTGATCGCGATCGGCGCGTGCTCCCTGGAGGACCCGCAGCCGAAGTTCTTGTTTGCAACGATGATATCCCCCGGCTTGACGCGGCTGACAAATGTCTTGTCGATATCCTCCATACAATGCGCCGCAAGCTCCTTCGGATCCGACGAATTCAGGTACCGGGCCGGAATGATGACATCGGTATCAACATTATCTCCATATTTAAATACTCTGCCTTCTGCCTTCATCCTTCCACCTCCTCCGGAGAACTGATTTTCCCTGTCAGTGCACTCGCTGCCGCAACAGCAGGGCTCGCCAGATAGATTTCCGAATCCACAGCCCCCATCCTGCCGACAAAGTTCCGGTTTGTTGTCGATATGCAGCGCTCCTTTGAAGCCAGAATACCCATATAACCCCCGAGGCACGGTCCGCAGGTCGGTGTTGACACAACTGCTCCTGACTCTATGAAGGTCTCGATCAATCCTTCTCTCAAAGCGTCCAGGTAAATCTGCTGCGTGGCCGGAATGACGATGCAGCGCACATGGTCCGCAACCTTCCTTCCCTTCATGATCGCTGCCGCAGCCCTCAGGTCTGACAGCCTGCCGTTGGTGCACGAGCCGATAACAGACTGGTCGATCCGGATGTCCCCGACTTTGTCGATGGTCTTTGTATTGGATGGCAGATGTGGGAAAGATACCGTCGGCCGGAGTAATGACAGATCGATCGTGTATTCCTCATCATACACTGCATCCGGATCCGCCTCATACACCTGATAAGGCTTGCCGGAATGTTCTCCGATATATGCGAGCGTCTTGTCATCAACCGGGAAGATCCCGTTCTTTCCGCCTGCCTCGATGGCCATGTTGCAGATCGTAAAGCGGTCATCCATCGAGAGGTTCGCGACACCGTCTCCGACAAACTCCATCGACTTGTAGCGTGCTCCGTCGACACCGATCATACCGATAATATGCAGGATGACGTCCTTCCCGGACACATACTTCGGAAGCTTTCCAGTCAGGTTGAAGCGCAGCGCAGACGGGACCTTGAACCAGGCTTTTCCGGATGCCATTCCGGCAGCCATGTCCGTCGACCCCACGCCAGTCGAAAATGCGCCAAGCGCACCGTACGTGCAGGTATGGGAGTCTGCGCCGATCACGACATCTCCTGCTGTAACAAGTCCCTGCTCCGGCAGGAGTGCATGCTCAATCCCCATCTTTCCAACATCATAATAATGGCTGATCTCATGCCTGATGGCAAACTCCCGGACACACTTGCAGTGCTCTGCAGACTTTATATCCTTGTTCGGGATAAAGTGATCCATGACAAGCGCGATTTTATCCTTGTCAAATACACGGTCATCCTTCAGGTGATCCATCTCTCCGATCGCAACCGGAGACGTAATGTCATTGCCAAGTACAAGGTCGAGATTCGCCTCGATCAGCTGTCCCGCGTGAACCTCCGGAAGGCCGGCTGCCTGCGCGAGTATCTTCTGAGTCATTGTCATTCCCATATTGATCCTCCATATGGCTGCTATACGAATTGCCCGAAGAACATTCCCATTTTAATCAAATCGCGGCAAGAATACAAGCCGATCCCTGCCCGCGCATCTGTAATTGATCGTCATCTCGTGCTCTGCGATCGATGATGCGCGGTCGCCTTCACAAAAAAACGGGGATCTCCCGTCCGGATGCCCGGCCAGGGAAATCTCCGTTTTCATCATCATGCTGCCGGTATGAGCCGGTTCCGGCTTCTGATCAGTTGTTGATCAGCTTGTCCTCGTCCTTCCAGCTGTAAAGCTTGCGGATTTCCTCGCCGACCTTCTCGCACTCCATCTCCTGGTGATGTCTGCGGAGCGCCTTGAAGTGAACCTGACTGCCGGCTTCACTCATATCAAGCAGGAAGTCCTTGGCAAAGGAACCATCCTGGATATTCTTCAAAACCTTCTTCATAGCCTTCTTCGTCTCGTCCGTCACAATCTTCGGGCCAACCATATACCCGCCGTACTCAGCCGTATTGGAGACCGAATACCACATACCGCCGAATCCGGACTGATAGATCAGATCGACGATGAGCTTCATCTCATGGATGCACTCAAAATATGCATTTCTCGGGTCATACCCTGCTTCCACAAGGGTCTCGAATCCTGCCTGCATCAGGGCAGTAACGCCGCCGCACAGGACAGCCTGCTCACCGAACAGATCGGTTTCCGTCTCGGTCTTGAAGGTCGTCTCAAGAAGACCAGCTCTTGCTCCGCCGATTGCAAGGCCATAGGCAAGCGCCAGGTCCTGTGCCTTTCCGGTATAATCCTGCTGGACAGCGATCAGGCATGGGGTTCCTCTTCCAGCCTGATATTCAGACCGGACCGTGTGCCCCGGAGCCTTCGGCGCGATCATGGTCACATCGACGTTTGCCGGCGGAACGATACAGCCATAGTGAATATTGAACCCGTGTGCAAACATCAGCATGTCGCCTTCCTTCAGGTTCGGTGCGATGTCCTTCTTGTACATGGCTGCCTGTTTCTCATCATTGATCAGGATCATGATGATATCTGCACGCTTTGCTGCCTCCGCAGTCGTGTAGACCTCAAATCCCTGCTCCTCTGCCTTCTTCCAGGACTTGGAACCCTCATAGAGCCCGATGATGACCTTGCATCCGGAGTCTCTCAGGTTCAGTGCATGTGCGTGTCCCTGGCTTCCATAACCGATAATTGCAATTGTCTTCCCGTCAAGCAGGGACAGATTGCAGTCTTCCTGATAGAAAATCTTCGCTCTTTCTGCCATGATAATCGCTCCTCTTTTCCTCTTTAATATCTTCCAGTCTGCCTGGAAGATGGATATATATTTCAAGACAGCTGCCTGTCATGAAACCGCATGAAAAGACCGGTCAAAAAAATCTGACATCATCCGACCCTCTTGAGAGCCCGGTAAAGCCGGTTCTTGCCAGCTCCAGAATCTCATATCCGCTCAGAAGCCGCAGAAACGCTTCCAGCTTGTCATGATTCCCTGTCAGCTCGACAATCAAAGAATCCTGCCCGACATCGACAATCTTCCCTCTGAATACGTCAGACAGTGTGACAACGCTCTGACGCTGCTCCGGACTGACTCGTATCTTCACCAGCACAAGTTCCCGTGTCACGGAATTGTCCGGATCCAGCACCTTCAGATCGACGACGTCGACCAACTTCCTGAGCTGCTTGGTGATCTGCTCAAGGACATCATCATCCCCCTCGGCCACAACTGTAATTCTTGAATACCTTGGATCTGCCGTCTCCCCGCCCGTGATACTCTCTATGTTATAGCCTCTCCTGGAAAACAGGCCTGAGACACGCTGCGTGACACCGGCTGTGTTATCCACAAGAAGGGAAATGACCCTTTTCTTCACCTCTGTCATCCTCCTGAATTCTGACAATTTCCTGCATGATAACAAGTTCCATTCCGGTTGTCAATGCAGGAGCGGCGGATAAAAGAAGAAACTTCACAAGAAATCTGTGGTTCCGCAGATTCTTTGTGAAGTTCCTTGATTACTCGAAATTATTTTCGGTATCAGCCGAACTGATTGACAATCGCCCGGCTGACTGCCTGCGCCATATCATCACAGCGCCGATTATAGAACGTCATGTCGTCCTTGTCATCAATGAAGCAGGTCTCAAGCAGCCCATAGCTGATGCCCATCTCCTGAAAGACCCTTGCATTCAGAAGACCGGATGACCGCCAGACGGCCGGACCGCAGATCGGAAGGCCAAGACCGTTGAGTGCTCCGATGATGCTGGAATCGATGTACGTTTCACTCTTTCTCGAATTGACGTACATGAAGGTACCCTTCATCTTTCCGTCGCCGTTATAATCCTTTCCGGATGTTGCTGAAGCGTCAAAATGGACCTCCAGTACATAGTCATACTGCAGAAGATCCGGCAGTCTTCCGTTGCTGCGGAGGGCATTGTACGCCTGGGCTCCATAGGTTCCCTTCCCCTCGATCCTGGACTGAAGCGTCTTCCCGCTGACAATCACTGCATTGAGCGTGTTCTTGACCTGCGAATAACCATCCAGACTGGTATCCAGCATATCTACTTTCACTCTGCCGCTTGCTGACAGCGCTCTGTAGATTCTCGATCCGAAATCTCTTGTATAGGCCTGTTCCTGGATCCAGCTTCCACCCCACTTTCCGAGCGCACCGGAATCTCCCTGCCCATGCCCGCAGATGATCAGAATACTCGCTTTGCCTGTCGATGCCTTCGTTCCGGCTTTCCTGAGGTTCGATACAGAAGCGGAAGTGCTTCCGGCCGCTCCAGCCGCCTCCGCTGCACTCGCCCTCTTTGTCCGTATGCCGCGTGAATTCACTTTCCAGCCATCTGGCGTCACCGTGCTCCTGTACATATTGCCGTCGGCGCCGAAGAAATAATACTTTTTCTTGTACTTAACCCATCTGTTAACCGCCATCTTCCCGTTTTTCAGGAGATAAATACGTCTTCCATCTGCTGTATCAGCAAAGGTCTTCTTCAGCATCAGGCCGCTGACGCCAGCCCTTCTGGAGGTCGAAAAGTAATACCAGCTGTCTCCCACCTGGCAGAGCCCGCTCAACACAGAGCCGTCTTCAGAAAAACCGTACAGCCCGGCTCTGAGAACCTTTCTCAAACCGGCTGTATACATGCGCCCTCTTACACCGATTTTCCCCGTTGTCCGAAAATAATGATACTTACCATGGATACGGATCCACCCGGTCCTGAGATATCCGCTTTTATTGAAGTAATAGGTATGTCCGTTGATCTGGGTCAACCCCGCAGCTCTAACCTTCTGGCCAGTCTCTGCACTTTCGGATGTGTACCAGATTCTGCTGCCTCTCCGGTGCCATCCGTCAGCAGCCAGTGCACTGAACGCCATTAAAAAAGTCAGCAGCAGCACAAGTATCGCTGCCGCCGGCAGCCTTCTGAAACGGACCCTTTTCATAATCTCCTCCGGGAATTGTCTGATTCTCCGTCCTCCATTCTTCTAAATGGAAGGAACTTTGAAACCATTTCATTACAAATTATGACAAAACTGTTACAGCCATTATATGCACCTGTCCCTGTTCCGTCAAGTCTGTAACGAATTCTCCCCGCTGCTGCCGGCTTTCTTCTCCTCATCCCCCAGTTTCTTCACAAGCTGACACAGCCAGTCTTTCATTTTTTCCTCATCCGGCGGGCACCCCGGAAGGCTCCTCTCAAAGCCGGATGTACAGCTGCCAATCCCGAGGCGTCCTCCTTTTCCCCGGAATCCTTGTCCGATACAGATTCCCCTGAGCCTTTCTACGGACACTCCTTCATCCTCCAGTTCTCTTAAGACGGGTACAAGTCTGCCATAGCAGGCCGAACAAGAATCAACCTCATGAACAAGTTCGCTGACATGAATCAGCCCTGCTGTCTTCTCCTTCATCTGGCTGTGCGTCATTCTCTCCGGGAAAGCCTCTGTATTCTCATAGCATACCTTTCCATCCTCTCCCGCCCCCTCTTTCAGAATCCGGACAAACGCGCGTGAAAGATCAGCCATTCCCACCCCGCACTGTTCCGCAATCCGGATGTATGGGACTTCCGACTCGTCCAGATGCATCAGCTGAAGACAGTATGCATCATTGAGCACCGGGTCGACAGCTGCAAAAATACGGTTCTGAGCGACGGGATTACCGCCATCCTCGAATGTCAGGTCGGAGCAGATGCTGTCCGTCAGAATAAAATCCTGGTGAAGCCCCGCAGATAAATGGCCGATCGGTTCAAACAGTCCGATCTGGTGGAACCGGCGTTTCTCCGGGTTCGGTATACACCCCTTCATATTTTTCAGTGCACAGGTCATCCTTGTCTGGCAGTGTCCCTTCATAACCGGAAGGTTGATCAAAAAGTCCGCAGAGAGCGGTTCTTCACAAATCCGGATCTTCATTCCGGCGCAGTCCACAAGCCTGCTTTTATCCTTCTGAAGATCAACGAAGGGAACCCCCAGACGTTTCAGCATCGTATCATACCCGCAGACAAGAAGCGCATCGTTCGTTTTGTCTCCGACCCAGGATCCTTCACAGACGGAAAGATTCCTGAATCCTGCCTCCTGAAGATAACGGATCACACCCTCCACAATCTCCGGGTGTGTCGTCGCTCCCTCACTGGCAGGAACCGGCCCAAGAAGATTGGGCTTGAGGATGATCTTTGCTTCATAGGACGAACACTTTCCCAGAATCATTTCCTTGAGACCTGCCTGCCTGCAGATCTCGTATGCCATATTCTGAATCTGTTCGCCGTAGATAACGATGATCTCATGGTCTCTCATGAACATACTCTTTCTATGATTACTTTTTCTTTCGATGGATCAGATAACTGACCGCAATGTAGATTACCAGAAGGATCGCCAGCACATAGCCCACAAATCCGAGCGCCGGGATGCCGAACAGCTTCGGTTTCATATCGGTTGTGCACAGGATGCTGGAAGAAACCAGCAGCGCCATCACCCAGATTCCAAGATTGAAATGGCGCGACAGCCTTCCCAGAAGCTCCGTCAGCTCCTCCGATGTGTGCAGATCCAGGTTGATCCGGGTCTGCCCGCTCGAATATTCTCTCAGAAGCTTACCGAGCAGGGTCGGAAAATCTGCGAGGTTCTTCGCAGACCTTAGAAGATTCACAGAACCGCTGCGCAGCTCTTCCTTCCAGTTGATATGGTCAAACACCTCCTGCCGGAGTCTTGCCTGCGCAATTTTCACCATATTGACATCCGGACTCACCTGTGAAAGAACCCCTTCGATATTATTAAGCCCTCTTGCAAGCAGCGTCAGGCCATGCGGCATCTGAACCCCATTCTGCTTCATGACATCCATCATGTCCCCCAGGAAGGCTACAATATTGATATCCCCCAGCCCTTTTCTGCCGTAGGAACGCATCAGGCTGGAGATCCCTGTATGGAGCTTCTGTTTGTCGGTCTTGCCAGAAAACTTTCCTATGGACAAAACTGCATCTTCGATCTTGCCGTTGTCGTCTTCTGCGATCCCCTCAATGGCGAGCTGGATTGCCGAGCGGTCGTGCTCCGTCAGACGTCCCATCAGCCCCATATCAATCCATACAATCTTCCCGTCCCTGATCAGGATGTTGCCCGGATGCGGGTCAGCGTGGAAAAAGCCGTCCACCATGACCTGCCGGATCCAGTTGTCGATCAGCTTCTCACCGATTTCATTCAGATCATAGCCCAGCGCCTCAAGGCTTTTCTTATCCGTGATGTCGCAGCCCCGGATGTACTCCATGACGAGAACCCTTTCCGTCGTATACTCGCGATAGAGCTTCGGGACAGCTACAAACCGGACGTCCTCGTTCAGACAGGCAAACTCCTCCATATTGGAAGCCTCTGCCTGGAAATCCATTTCCTCCTGTGTGACCTTCCACAGCTCATCCAGAACATCGTCCAGATCGACCGTTCCCTTCACGATGACATTCGGGACAAACTTCACAGCGCGGTGAAGAAGCCCGATATCCCGCTTCATCGTACTGTATATTCCCTCCCGCTGCACCTTGACGACAACCTCTTCGCCCGTTGCAAGCACCGCCCGGTGAACCTGCGCAATGGATGCAGCGCCCAGCGGAACCTTCTCTATTTTTTTGAAGACTTCTCCGACAGGACGGCCGTACGATTCCTCGATCACACGGATCACCTCGTCGAACGGCATCGCCGGTACATCCGATGTGAGCTTCATCAGCTCATCACAGTATTCCCGGGGCAGGATGTCCGAGCGCATGCTCATCAGCTGCCCCAGCTTGATAAAGGTCGGCCCAAGGTCCTCGAGGATTTCCCTCAGCTTGACCGGTGTCACCCCCCGGGAAATGCTGTGGGCATGAAGAACCCTTGTGATCTCCCGGAGTCTGCCCGCGTAGCTCTCACTGCCCGAATCAGACTGCGGATTTTTCCCGATCGCATCTTCATTGATGCTTCCGTCGGCATACACCGTTCTGTGACGTTCTGATTCCTTCTCCCGGTAGGACGCAATCCGTTCTGTATGAAACTGCTGCTGTTTTTTCCCTGGTCCTGCACTCACTGGTTTTCTCCTGTATCCGCCGCTTTCCCTGAAAAACAAAACCCCGTCAGACAGCTGACGGGGCAGTATTCTTACAGATTCTCATCCTGCTGCTTGTCATCGGCATCGACCTCGGCAAGCCTCTTCTTCAGCTCTTTCAGGTCATCCTCTGAAAGATTCTTCAAGATGGAGGAAACATCCGCGCCGGCATCCTTCTGATCCCTTTGATGAAGCTTCTGGTCCAGGTTGTGCTTCAGCTCCTCATTGAGCGTCTTCCCCTGTTCCACGGTAATTTCACCCTTTTTAATCATGTCCTTCAGCAGCTGGTCTGCCTTCTCGGTTCCCTCCGCCGCCGCTCCGACGCCTGCAAGAAATGCCTTTTTCATCAGATCAACAATATCCGTCATTCTGTACTCCTTTCCGGGTTTTCCCTCAGTGCAGCACTCCAATCCATCTCAGTCCTTTCGGCAGAAATATTACAAGTCCCGCCGCTGCAGCACAGATCGCAGCAATCAGAACCGCTCCGGCTGCCGTATCCTTTGCCTTTTTTGCAAGAGGCTTCCGTTCCTCCGTCACCAGATCAACGACAGCCTCGACAGCCGTGTTGACCAGCTCCAGGGCAAGCACAAGGCCAAAGAGCGTCAGACATATGCACCACTCCAGCGGGCTGATTTTCAAGAATACACCGAAGAAAATGACCAGCCCGGTGAATGTCAGATGAATCTTGATGTTCCTTTCCTCCCGGATACAGGTTCCAATCCCCTGAAATGCATATCCGAAGCTCCTGGCCAGTGAGCTTCTGTTCACCTTCGACATTCTCAGCCTCCATCCACCATTCTGCGTGCAGCAGCTTAATCCAGATATTCCCGCATCGGGCGGTTTTTCTGTTTCAGCTTTCTGAGCGCCTTTGCCTCAATCTGACGGATCCGCTCTCTTGTAACATTCATCTTTTTCCCGACTTCCTCAAGCGTACAGGGATGATCCCCCTTGAGTCCGTACCGATATTCCAGTACCTCCTGCTCACGGGGTGAAAGCTCCGACAGAATCTTCCGGATCTGTTCATTCATCATCGACTGGGCAGCTTCATCCGCCGGAACAGGGGTGGAATCGTCCCTGATGAAATCACCCAGACTCGAATCATCCTCGTCACCGACCGGCGACTCCATGGAGACCGGCTCACGTGAAATTTTCTGGATCTCGCGAACCCTGTCCGGGGTCATATGGATCTCCTCCGCGATCTCGTCTGTCGTCGGATCTCTCCCAAGTTTCTGTACCAGTTCCCTGGATGCCCGGTTCACCTTATTGATATTCTCCACCATATGCACCGGTATCCGGATGGTCCTTCCCTGATCTGCGATGGCTCTTGAAATCGACTGCCTGATCCACCAGGTCGCATAGGTTGAGAACCGGAATCCCTTGCGGTAATCGTACTTCTCAACAGCCCGGATCAGTCCCAGATTGCCCTCCTGAATCAGATCCATCAGGGACATCCCATGTCCGGTATAGTGTTTGGCAATCGAGACAACAAGCCGCAGGTTTGCCTCCTCAAGTTCCCTTTTGGCAGACTCGTCTCCTTGCTCTACTCTCTTGGCAAGTTCTGTCTCCTGGTCCGGGCTCAGAAGAGGGACCTTCCCGATTTCCTTCAAATACATGTGAATCGGATCGGATACGCCAGAGCCTGAGGCATCCGGAGAAACGTCGAGATCTCTTTCCGCCCCGCCAGTGGGAAACTCATCCTCGCCGTCAGCATCCGCCATCCCATCTTCATCATCGAATGAATCGATACCATCAGTCGTCGGAAGAAGAACCTCGACTCCCTTTCCTGATAAATATTCCACGACAGCTGATAATTCCACTTCAGACGGCTTGAGATCCGAGAAAAAATTCTGTACCTCCGAATACTCCAGCGCGTCATCTTCGTTCTTTGCCGCAGAGATCAGCTCCTTTGCTCTTTTGCGAAGAGTCTCCTTCCTTTTTTCAACAGACGGGTCTTTCTGTTTTCTGACTTCCCCCATACCTGATTCTCCTGCACTGTGCCTATATGACATCCGGTTTGAAATGGGCCTTTCTCATATAATTCACAAGAACATGTTTCAATATGCTTTCAATCTTATCAGATATGCACAATCAGTTCAATATATTTTCTCTGTCAGTGCACCTGTGTCTTCTCAGAGTCCTATCAGATATAGTACATGTCATCCGCATTGACATGGTGCTCACTGTAGTAGGCAATCAGACCCGCCAGCGTCTCCTCTTCCAGAATATTGTCAAATGCCTCATTCAGTCTTTCAATCACACAGACCTGAACCGTCTGCGCAATTCCGTCATCCTGCGACTTCTCCGGCTCAATGTGATACGCACCATCAAGCGCGTGCAAGATCTCCGCAACCGTAATTTCAGATGGATCCTTTGCAAGATAATATCCGCCCTGTGATCCCTTGACGCTCTGGATGATCCCGGCTCTTCTGAGACTTGCGAAAATCTGTTCCAGATACTGAGATGAAATCCGGTTTCTCTCAGCGATGCTGGAAAGTGAGATCCGTCCATTCTCAGAATTCATGCCCAGATCAATCAGTGCCCTGAGCCCGTACCTGCTTTTCCTGGATAAAATCACGTTTCTGCCCTCATAGTTAAACAAAAGTCCCTACTCATAGTATACGCCATGATCAGGGACTTATAAACAACGATTATCAGATTACGTTTCAATCACTGCTGAAAAAGCGGAGTCGAGTAATAGCGGTCTCCGGAATCCGGAAGAAGTGCCACGATTGTCTTTCCCCTGTTCTCCGGGCGCTGCGCAAGCCTGATAGCTGCATCCAGTGCTGCGCCGGAAGAAATGCCGACCAGAACGCCTTCCTTTCTTGCGACAAGCTTGCTGCGTTCAAACGCTGCATCATTCTCGACTGTCAGGATTTCGTCGTAGATCTTCGTATTCAGCGTATCCGGTACAAAACCGGCTCCGATTCCCTGAATTTTGTGCGGTCCGCCCTTTCCCTGAGAAAGAACCGGGGAACCTGCCGGCTCCACCGCAATCACCTTGACCTCCGGCTTCTGACTCTTAAGATACTCGCCGACACCTGTCAGGGTTCCGCCTGTGCCGATTCCAGCCACAAAGAAGTCGACCTGTCCATCCGTGTCATTCCAGATCTCCGGACCCGTTGTTGCTCTGTGTGCTGCCGGGTTAGCCGGGTTGGTGAACTGCCCCGGGATGTAGCTTCCCGGAATCTCCTTTGCAAGCTCATCTGCCTTCGCAATGGCACCCTTCATTCCTTTTGAGCCCTCTGTCAGGACAATCTCCGCGCCATAAGCCTTCAGAATATTTCTTCTCTCAACACTCATCGTCTCCGGCATCGTGAGAATGATTCTGTATCCCTTAGCCGCCGCGATCGAAGCCAGTCCGATCCCCGTGTTCCCGGAGGTCGGCTCGATGATGACAGAGCCCTCCTTCAGCAGCCCCCTCTTCTCGGCATCCTCAATCATCGCCTTTGCGATACGATCCTTGACAGAACCTGCCGGGTTGAAATACTCAAGCTTTGCCAGAATCTTTGCCTCAAGGCCAAGCTCCTTCTCGATATTGGCAAACTCCACAAGCGGTGTGTTTCCAATCAGCTCCAGCGTGCCCTGGTAAACCTTTCCCATCTCTGAATCCTCCTTATTTGCTGCAAGTCTATGTCATCTGCTGTTGTTTTTGTTTCATTGACTTTTGTTTCATTGACTGCATTATAAGTCGGATAATATATATATGTCAAGTATGTTTTATAGATTTTATCAGAATTCCTCCAGAAATGAATGTCTAACACCTTCTCTGTCCTTGTAGCCAATCACTGCATTCAGGCTGACATTCTCAACGCTTCTGAACAAATTCGCCTCAATCACCGGATCCTGTCTGGCCAGGTCTGCAATCAGCCGCTTGACATCATCCCGCTTGGATCCGCGCGCGCCGCCGCAGCTCAGGCAGTTTTCCGTGAAGCGGCAGGCACACTGAATGAAGTTCAGTTCATTGGCATCCCTCCAGGCCTTAATGTCCTTCTCCCTGATGAGATACAGAGGGCGGATCAGCTCCATCCCTTCGAAATGCTGGCTCTTCAGTCTCGGCATCATTGTCTCAACTTTTCCGGCGTACAGCATGCCCATCAGAATCGTCTCAATCACGTCATCATAATGATGACCCAGCGCGATCTTGTTGCAGCCAAGCTCCTTTGCATGACTGTAGAGGTATCCGCGTCTCATTCTCGCACAGAGATAACATGGATTTTTATCAATCTCCGCAACCGTATCAAAAATCTCCGTATTGAAAACGGTCAGATCGATACCCAGTATTTTCGCATTGTCTTTTATTATCTGCCAGTTGTCTTCATTGTACCCGGGGTTCATGCACAGAAATACCAGCTCAAACTGGACAGGCCCATGTTTCTGCAGTTCCTGCAGCAGCTTTGCCATCAGAAAGGAATCCTTCCCGCCGGATATACAGCAGGCAATCCGGTCTCCCTCCTGTATCAGCTGATAATCCTTGACCGCCTTTGTAAAGGGCGACCACACCGTTTTTCTGAACCTTTTTATAATGCTTCTCTCGATTGCAGCAGTCTTCTCCGAGCGCTTCTCATCCTGATCCTCCTCCATGAACCGCTGAAGACTCAGACAAAGATAAGCTCTCCAGCCGCCATCCAGGTTTGCCGCATCAATGCCATGGTCCTGAAGCAGGCTGACAATGTCCCTGCTGTGGTCTCCCGTATGGCACATGACCAGGTAGCTCTTTTCCCTGTCAAGTCTCGATATACTGCCTTCCGGGTCGTCTTCAAACTGCCTCTGCGGAATTGAGAGCGCTTCCGGATAACTGCTCCTCAGGAACTCCTCCTGGCTCCTGATGTCAAGCATCACCCACTTCCCACCTGGAGTGATCAGTTTCTCTGCCTGTTCGATTGTCATAGACTTCATCTTCCCTGCTCTGCCCTTCTATTATCTATCTGTTATCTATCTGTCTATCCTGTTCAGTCTTTCGATCAGCTGTTCTTTCTGCATTCCACCGTCGGGCCAAAGTTCGTTCCGGGAAAAAAAACAGGCGGAGAACTTCTTTGTCCCCGCCTGATGTTTACTGCTCTCTCAGCCCTGAATGCCGCACCCCGGCTGACTGATCCCCGGGGCATCGCTGCCTTGTGTCCGATTTCAGCCCCCGATTCAGGTTTCCTGCTGACTGTCCGTGCCGGGTGTCAGCTGATCGGCGCCGGTCCCGGCTGCTTTGTCTTTGACTGCATCTGCAGACAGTCCAGACTCGCTGACCGGCGTGTTCCTGGCATCCTCCGGCACCTCGATGGAAACCGGCGTGTCAAAATCGTAATCCGCTGACGCCCTCAATGTATTCACTGTGACAGAAAGCTGGGGCGGCTCTGATGTGGAGCCAGTATATCCTGCCTTGATGAGGGACTCAATCCTGCTGACCAGTCCGGAGAAATCGCTCCCGCTCAGATCCATCTCCATATGTACCGGAAGGAACGTCTCTGTATTGTAGTCCTCCTTTGTGACGACAGACAGCGACTTCAGGATGGTCTCCGCAATCTGGCGTTTCTGGTCGTCCAGACCATCACCGGATGCATTTGAAAGGCTGGAATTCATGACATCCGTAAGCATCCCGGATAAAAGACTGCCGCTGATCGTGGACGTCATCTCGTAGCATTCCTGATTGCCGGCCGTGACCGCCTCAGGCGTCAGAGTTGTTACCTTCTCAACCTGATCGAGCAGTGCCTGTGCATCGAATCCCTGCTCCTTAAGCTTGCTGTAATCGCCTGATTTTGATGCCGCCAGAGCTTCCTTGACCGTCCGCATCTGATCTTTTCCAATTCTTGACGCTTCCCAGCTTCCGCCATTCCCCGTATCGAGATTCGCATAGATGATACCGCTTCCGTCATCATCCGTCACAAAATACTCTGACAGCTTTGCGTCGACAGTATTCCCCAGTGCGGTTCCCTTCACATTCCCTTCCATCTTCATCTGGAAAGGATCCAGTGTATACGAAATCGTCAGATCTGCGTTGCCGTTTAAGGATGCCTTCGTGGCAGTCGACGATTCCGTCCCAATCTGAAGGGCAGCATCCGCTTCCATCTGCATCGATACCGTCGCACTGTTTTTCGCTGCCTGTGCCTCCTGACTCTTTCTGTGCAGTTCCTGCACGGTCATGGCAGAGTCGAATCCGGAAAGCATTATGGCCGCAGCCGCCGTTCCGGCAATAAGTCCCAATGCAATATGCTTCTTCATAAATTCTCCTTTTATATCTTCCCTGATATACGCCCCTCTTTCTATCACATATGGGCAACCTTGTCAAAAACATCCGTGATGGTCTGATCGGGCGCAGGTGTCAGAAGACTAACAACCACATTGACAAGGCAGGAAATCAGAAATGCCGGGAGAAGCTCGTAGATATCAAATCCGCCGCCCAGCGGACGTACAAGGAATTTCCAGACAAAAACCATGGCTCCTCCCGCTGCCATCCCGCAAAGCGTGCCCTGCCTGTTGGATCGTCTCCAGTACAGAGACAACAGGACAGCAGGTCCGAATGCTGCACCGAATCCCGCCCATGCAAAACTGACAATCCTGAAAACCGAGTTGTTTGGATTCCATGCCAGAACAATTCCAATAGCGGCTATGATACCAAGCGTCAGCCTTGCGATCAGCATCTCCCCCTTCGCGTTCATCTTCCGATTCAGAAAACCGCTGACGATATCTTTCGATACAGAAGAGGAAGCCGCCAGAAGCTGAGAATCAGAAGTAGACATGGTCGATGCGATGATTCCGGACAAAATCACACCTGCAATGAGTGCCGGTCCGAATCCAAATTCGCTGAGTCTGTGAGCAATCCGTACAATGACGGTCTCAGCTGCACTGGAATCCGGAAGTACCTCGATTGTGCCTGCCCTGCTCATTCCCAGGCCGATGATTCCAATCAGGATCGCTGTCCCCATCGCAATGACAACCCACACGCTTGCAATTCTTCGTGACAGCTTCAGCTTCTTCTCATCCCTGATCGCCATAAACCGCAGAAGGATATGCGGCATTCCAAAATATCCAAGTCCCCACGCCAGCGTGGAAACAATCGTAAGAGCAGAGTATGGTCCTGAGGTTCCCAGTGCCCAGAAGTTATGGGCATCCGGAATATGACTTCTGAAGAGGGACAGATGCCCGCTCAGCTGTTGAGCGTTGGATACGACTGCAGCCCATCCTCCTGCCTGGCTGATTCCAAATACAAGGACGACAATCAGCGCAATGGTCATAATGATGCTCTGTATGAGATCCGTCAGGCTGGCCGCCAGAAAGCCGCCCGTCATCGTATATCCGATGACAATCAGGGCCCCGACAATCATGCTGACATGGTAGTCCAGAGAGAACAAGGAAGCAAACAGTTTCCCGATCGCAGCAAACCCGGATGCCGTGTATGGAATAAAGAAGATCACGATGATGAGGGCCGCTATCAGCGTCAGAATCTTCTTCCTGTCCCCATACCGGTTGGAAAAATATTCCGGAACCGTGATCGCATCCCCTGCTTCAACTGTGTAATTGCGAAATCTCCTTGCAACAAACAGCCAGTTCAGGTAGGTTCCCGCAGCAAGGCCAATCGCAGTCCAGAAAGGTTCCGCCAACCCCGACAGGTAGGCGAGTCCCGGCAGCCCCATCAGCAGCCAGCTTGACATATCCGACGCTTCTGCGCTCATCGCTGTGACCAGCGGTCCAAGCTGTCTGCCGCCCAGGTAAAAATCCCCGACACTGCTGTTCTTTTTCGAAGTAATAAACCCGATCAGCAGCATCCCAACCAGATAGGCGATGATTGCAATGATGATTCCGACCTGCGATGATATTGAACCCATACTTCCCCTCTCTTTGCCGGCTGTTCAGCCCTCTGTATTCACTGGCCCATACACTTTCTTATGCTGTCGATTTATCAAGCTATCACGGCAAAGTATGAGCCCTGTTATGGAGCGGATTATAGCACAACCGATGTATTTTTCAAATATGTATCGTGATATTGGGAATATAAAAGAACATTTTCCGAACAGATTGATATTTTAGAAATATTTTTGAAAGAAAAACCGCCGCATCTCTGCGGCGGTCTGTTTCCTGAGTGACTGAAAAATCTGATCAGCAGGAGGTCTCACTTACTTTGCATAATCCACAACACGGGATTCACGAATAAGACTGACCTTCACCTGTCCCGGATACTCCAATTCGGATTCGATCTGCTTTGCAATGTCCCTGGCAAGGAACGTCATATCTGCATCACTAACCTGATCCGGAACAACCATAATACGAATTTCTCTTCCGGCCTGAATGGCAAATGACTTCTCTACTCCCTTGAAGCCGTTCGCAATATCTTCCAGTTGCTTTAGTCTGTTGGTGTATGTTTCGAGGGTTTCCCTTCTTGCCCCTGGACGAGCCGCAGAAATTGTATCTGCAGCCTGCACAATACAGGCAATCAGAGATTCCGGTTCTACGTCGCCATGGTGAGACTCCACAGCGTTGATGACGATCTGATTCTCCTTGTACTTCCGGCAGAGATCGGCACCGATCTGCACATGTGTTCCTTCCACCTCGTGATCGATGGACTTTCCAATGTCATGCAGAAGCCCGGCTCTCTTCGCCAGCCGGACATCGACTCCAATCTCAGAAGCAAGCAGACCGGAAAGATGCGCCACCTCAATGGAGTGCTTCAGCGCATTCTGACCGTAGCTGGTTCTGAACTTCATTCTTCCCAGCAGCTTTACCAGCTCCGGATGAATGCCGTGTACACCTACCTCAAGGCAAGCCTCATCGCCGGCTTCACGGATCTCGTTCTCTACTTCCTTCTTCGCCTTCTCGACTGTCTCCTCGATTCTGGCCGGATGAATCCGCCCGTCCACAATCAGTTTTTCAAGTGCAATACGAGCCACCTCACGGCGGATCGGATCAAAGCTTGAAAGAACGACAGCCTCCGGAGTATCGTCAATAATCAGGTCCACACCGGTCAACGTCTCAATTGCCCGGATATTGCGGCCTTCCCGGCCGATAATACGACCCTTCATCTCGTCGTTCGGCAGCTGTACAACTGAGATAGCTGCTTCCGCGACCGTGTCCGCTGCACAGCGCTGAATCGCCTGGACGACATACTCCTTGGCCTTTCTGGCCGCGTCCTCTTTCGTCTGGTTAATCAGCTCCTTGTAAAGCTTTGCAGCGTCTGTCTTTGCTTCTTCTTCAACAGATTTTAAAAGATATTCTTTTGCCTGGTCGGAGGTCAAACCCGAAATTCGCTCGAGTTCCTGCTGTCTCTGCCCGAGCAGCTTGTCTGCTGCGGACTGCTTCTTTTTCAGCTCTTCCTCTCTTGCTGCCACACTGCTCTCGCGACGCTCCAGAGCTTCTGTCTTCTTGTCAGCGGCCTCATCTTTCGCCATGACCCGCTTTTCAAGGCGCTGCACCTCGGCGCGGCGATCTCTTGCTTCTCTCTCGGACTCATTCTTAATCCGGAGAGACTCTTCCTTCGCTTCGACAAGGGCTTCACGTTTCTTTGTCTCTGAGAGCTTCAGCGCATCATCAACAATCTTTCTTGCCTTCTCTTCCGCATTGCCAATGGTCGCTTTATCTGCTTCTTCGCGGCGGCGGATTACGGTTTTTGAAGTCAGAGGGACTGCGATTGCCAGTGTGATTGCAACAGCGATTAAAACAGCTAACGCAATCGGCACAGGAGCACCTCCTTACAATATTTAGTTGTCATGTAACTACAACTTCTATTATTGTACTTTTTTTCACAGGCTGTGTCAAGCTGGCGGAAATTTTCGGTCTGGCCACCATGCAACCAGTAATCATGCACAAACCACTGTTCCCTGATGGCCAATCCCGGTCAGATTCAGTCCTGTCCCTGAAGCTCCCGCAGCACACTTCTTATGTCCGCAGCTTCAAATCCCTTCCGCATCAGGTAGCCTGTCAGCTTCTGCTGCTCATCCCAGGATGCATGCGCGGCATCATATCCCCTTTTCCGAACCAGCTTTCGGATTGCTCCAACGTCTGCTGAACCCTGTAGAAAAGGAGCGTTTGCTTGATTCTCTTGTCCGACAGCAGAATATGCCTCACGAATCACATCTGAGTCCACCCCTTTTTTCTCGAGCTCCAGTACGATCACTTTTCTGCTTTTTCTTCCCGACTGGTGGCGAATGTAATTTTCTGCATACCGTTCGTCATCTGTATAATGGTAGGAAGCCACATATGCAAGCGCTTTTTCTGCGATCTCCTCCGGGTATCCGTCATGTCTGAGCCTGTCGCGAAGCTGGTGGACCGTTCTGTCAGAGGTTTTCAGAAGATTCATGCACCTGAGCTTTGCCCTTTTGACGAGCACATCGTCATGGATCTCTTCCAGAACTTCTTCCGGAATCTCTTCTCCCTCACGGATATGGTATTTCCTGAGCTCACCTGCATAGAGTACAAATGAACTTTCGTCCTCAAGCACAATCTTTCTTTTTCGATCTGTCATCCTGAGGATTTCCGCTGCAATCATCCGCCTTCTCCACTCCCCGCACGCTTTTTCCTGCATCTCCGGCTCATCCTATTCACGATGGCATCTCCCCGGAAATGTTCAGTTTCTCACTCTCTGTCAGCTGATTCCTCTTCCATTCGGAACGCCTCCGGCTCTTCCGAAGGTAACGAAGGTTGTGTATCGCTTTGTGTCTTCTGTTCACCCTGTTCTTCGCCGTCCGGATCGATTCCATAATGGACACGGACCTTATGGGAGATCTCTTCCATCAACTCCGGGTGATCAGCGAGGAACTGCTTTGCGTTCTCACGTCCCTGCCCGATTTTGTTTCCTTCATAGGCATACCAGGCTCCACTCTTGGCCACAATGCCGACATTTGCAGCCAGATCCAGTACATCTCCCTCTCTGGATATGCCCCTCCCAAACATGATATCAAACTCCGCTTCCTTGAACGGCGGAGCAATCTTGTTCTTCACAACCTTGATCCTGGTACGGTTTCCAATCACATCCCCCTGCTGGCGAATAGCCTCGATCCTTCTGACATCCAGTCGTACGGAAGAGTAGAACTTCAGTGCTCGGCCGCCTGTCGTTGTCTCCGGGTTCCCGAACATCACACCAACCTTCTCCCGAAGCTGATTGATAAAGATCACAATGCAGTTGGACTTGCTGATCACACCTGTCAGCTTGCGAAGCGCCTGGCTCATCAGCCTGGCCTGAAGTCCGACATGGGAATCCCCCATATCGCCATCAATCTCCGCCTTCGGAACCAGTGCTGCAACCGAGTCGACAATAATAATGTCGACGGCTCCGCTGCGGACCATCGTTTCGCAGATCTCAAGCGCCTGCTCCCCGTTATCCGGCTGAGAAATATACAGATTATCAATATCCACTCCGATGTTCTTCGCATAGACCGGATCCAGCGCATGTTCGGCATCAATAAAGCCGGCAATACCGCCTCTCTTCTGCACTTCCGCCACCATGTGAAGCGCGACTGTTGTCTTTCCGGATGACTCCGGCCCGTAGATCTCAACAATTCTTCCTCTCGGAATCCCGCCATGCCCCAGCGCAATATCCAGGCTCAGGGATCCCGTCGGGACGGTTTCAACATTCATGTTCGTGCCGCTGTCCCCCAGCCGCATAACGGAGCCCTTTCCGTATGCTTTCTCTATCTGGGACAGTGCTGCGTCCAGCGCTTTCATCTTCTCCGCGTTCACATCGCCTGCTTCAGCCATCGATGCAGTATTCTTCGTTGCCTTTGCCATATCTTTCTCCTGTACACAGTCAGTCTTGTTTTTTCGAACTAATGTTCGATCCTAATATTACAGAGAAACGTCATCCCTGTCAAGTCGTAATATCAGTGTCCTGAAGTTTCCATGAATCCTGAAAGTCGATTGATTCGAAAGAATCATATATAGAGCTGAAAACAGAAACGGAGATAACAGAACTGTCATCTCCGTTTATATCGAATATCACAAAGTATGTCAATCTCAAAAAAGATCAGTCTTCCTCGTCATCGGACAAATTCCCCTCTGCAGACGTTACTGTCTGATTCCCGGAATTTATTTCATCTGATGCAGAGGTGCCGGCAGCTTCTTCCCCTGTTTCCTGTCCGGCAGCGGCCGCCTGGATCTGGGTATCCAGAGAAGCAAGCGCTGCCTCCTTTGCCGGCCGATACTGGGCATCTTCCTGTTCCCAGACCACATAAGCCTCATCCCCGCGGTGATCCGTAAACTGATAGTGCTGTGTCAGATAATCCAGCAGATAGTCCGTGTACTTCACGGCCCCAAGCAGATTGGTATGATGCGCATCATAATAATCCGTAGAAGAATCAATTCCGAGCTTTTCCTGATCCTTATTTGCATTCAGGAACGGAACATTGTACTCCTGCGCGATTGCTGTAACTGCATTCAGTTCTCCCATATCATCCTGTGTATAGGCGTACGGTGACGCAACAAGGATAACCTCCTGCCCAATCTTCCTGCAGTAGCTGAGCAGCTCCCGGAGCGCATTCTCTCCCCCTTGTGCCAGTTTTGTCTGATAGTGCTCGTCATACGGGATCGCACTCTGGGGCACAACCCGGTCTCCTATCGCATATCCCATAAACTGACTGGCATCGACAGCGGAAAAATCTCTCTTGCCACCCTTGATCACTCGCTTCCAGTTAGAACTGTCAAAAAGCCGCCAGTAATTCTCATGATTCATGATCAATGTCAGATAATACGACAGCTGATCAGATGAAAAGCGGATTCCTGTCATCTTATTATAATGATTCAGGATTTCCCATCTCTTGAACGGATTCGCATAGTTCTTGATATAACGATACATGTTTGTCGTCATACCGTTCATGGATCGTGAACCAAGAAATCCTCTCACCTCGATCAGGGCAACCTTGGGGCTCTGGTGTTTGAGCAGATCCTTCAGTGAAAAAATGGTATTCTCCCCGACAGCCCCGGCAATCCCATACGCATAGGAAGAAATGCCATACTTTTCCCATGCTTCCATTGAATCATAATAGCGGTATACCGTGCTTGCACCGATCACAACCGCGTCAACCGTATTCTCCGGGAGGTTCTCGTAATCATACAGACGATAGGACTTCGGCCGGTCATAAAGCAACGTCAGAAACTGAAAGATCAGCGCCGTCACAACCAGAAAAACAATAATCTTCACCAGCTGCGGCGCCGTGATCGGTTTCTTCCTGTTTTGTGTCACTTCTTTCATCCTCAAATGACCTTATCTCCCTCAAGCAGTTCTGACGCAAGCTTCTTCCTCTGCAGTTTTCCGTTATAAGACCGCGGTATCTGATGGCAGATCACAATCTTCTGAGGTATCTTGTCCGGATCCACACGTCTGCGCAGATACTGCATCATCGCCTTGTGGTCGAATGTTTCCTCGTCCGTATCCACGACCAGAATCGGAACCTCTCCTGAAACCTTGTCTGGCTTTGCAATGCAGGCACAGTCCAGAATCCCCGGGTAGTCTGCTGCCACCTCCTCTATTTCGTCAGGCGCAATCTTGATCCCGCGGAAATTGATGACATCGTCAGCTCTTCCGAGGACATAGACATATCCCTTGTCATCGATATATCCCTCGTCCTTTGAGAAGATATACCCATCCTTCATAACGCTTTCTGTCAGTTCCTTCTGCTTCCAGTAGCCCTTCATATTCATGGCGCCTCTGGTCGCAATCAGTCCTGTATGCTTTTCATCAGAATGAATGATTTCGTGGTTTGCATTCGTCACGAAGAACTGCGCGTTCACAGCCGGTTTGCCGATGCAATGCTTCCTGTCTTCATTCCCGGAAAAATCCAGAAAACAGCTTCTCCCGGACTCTGTAGAGCCATAACAATTGTAAAGTCGTGTCCCTGGAAATGTTGCTCTCAAATTTTCCTTGATCTCGTCATTCAGGTAAGCAGTCCCGACCTGCACATAGTCCAGCTGACCGGCAAACTCCGAAAATCTTCCTCTTGAAAGCTTGAGGAGCACCGATGCCGCAGTTGGTGAAAGATCAATCGCCGTCGCATGATAATCCCTCATCAATTCATAGATTCTGCGCACCTGTGTCACACCGCGGACAAGAAGCGCTGCTCCATGTTTGGAATAAATCGCATAGAGTGTACGGATCGCATGGGCATGGCTGAGCGGCAGGGGGATCAGCTCCCTGTTTCCATCGCGCATATGAACCCCTTCCGCAACATTCTGGGCAAGCGCAACATCATTCGCATGGGTCAGCTCCACACCCTTTGACTTTCCAGTCGTCCCGGTTGTGAAAAGGATCTCGGCAGTTTCTTCTCCGGTCGGCACATAGTACACAGCGTCCCTTACCGGTTCACCTTCTGACAGTTCCACATAAGAGGCCGCTATTCTGTTCAGGTCCTCCGAAGCAGGCTTTCGGTCTGATACAAACAATACCGGATCCGTCTCCTGATAGATACTGAGAATCCGCTCATCTGCTGCATCATCCTCTACAGGAACAAAAATCGCGCCGATCAGCCAGCAGGCGATTTCAAGTGACAGGTAATGTGCCTTTCCATCATACGAAGCTATGACACATCTTTCGAGATCTGCTCCTTTTGCGCGAAGGAACGCTGCTGCTCCCTCTGCATCTCTCATCATCTGCCCATAGGTATGCTCCCCGTCTGCATCAACGATGCAGAGTGCATCTGGAGAATTCTTCGCAGCTTCCCTGAAAATCGACAACACTGAAGTAAACACCGTACACCTCCATCCGTTACTTGCTTAAAAGCCCATATAAATAAAGGACGCTGCATTGTATCCCGGGCCATACTTTCCACACAGAATGACAAAGAAAAAGAGGAAAAGATAGATGCTCCACCGGAAAACAAGATTCCTTCCGGCCAGATGCGCCCTGATCTGCCATCCCCGCTCCTTCATTACCGAAGTCAGGAATAGAAGAAAAAGCCCTGCAAAACCGATCAAAAACTCTATTTTCCCCAGCCCATAAGTAAAGACTGTATGCCGGAACACACCAAGACCAGGACTCGTCAGCATTTTTTTCAAAATCACCGCAGCTGCCCCAAGGGAAGGCGCCTTCACAAACGTTCTCGGAATAATCCCACACAGGAGGAATGTTCTGAGGATCCGGAAAACATGGAACTCAGGGGAATCTGGATCAAAGTGAAGCACCTTCAGCATCCTCGGATACACTGGCTTCAGAATGACACTCAGAATGATGATCCCGCCCTGCCAGGCTCCCCAGAGCATGTAATTCCAGCCCGTCCCATGCCAGAGCCCCGTTGCAATCCAGACGAGAATCAATGCGCAGACCGTCGTCGTATTCTGTCCTGCAACAGCGCCAAATTTTTTCCGCATGGCTCTCGAAAACTTCTTCACGAATCCGGAGATCGATACAGGCATATACAGATAATCGCGGAACCAGGCGCCGAGTGTAATATGCCATCTTCTCCAGAAATCATCAACGCTCGTTGCAAAGTAGGGTTGCCGGAAATTCTGTTCAATCTCAATTCCGAAGATCTGCGACATTCCTCTGGCAATGTCAACACAGCCAGAAAAATCTGTATACAACTGCACCGCATACAGGAACATCGTAAAAAGCAGCAGACTGCCTGACGCATTCTGATAATTTGCCAGAACATTCGTCACAAACGGGCCGAACCGGTCCGCAATCACGAGCTTCTGAAAGACTCCCCATAAGGCGAGCTGTACGCCAAAGCACACTCTCCTGTAATCAAAGTAGTGAAGCTCTCTGAACTGAAAGCCCAGCCTGTCATACCGGGCAATCGGTCCCTGAAGAATATGCGGAAAATAGCAGACATACAGAAGATAGCGGAAGAAGTTCTTCTCAGCCGGATATCTCTTCCAATATACATCCAGGACATACCCGATCGTGGAAAATGTATAATAGGAAATTCCAAGCGGGATAATGACTGTCAGTGCAGGGCTTCCACCCGAAGCAGCAGAGAAGAACAGCGCCGCCACTTTCCGGGCAAATTTTGTATATATGAGATATGCAAGAACCACCGCGACAACGATCCACATGACTTTTCTAGCCGAACGCTTCTCTTTCCTGCGGATCGCCTTTTTCTCGTCTTTTCTTTCTTCAGAAGCCAGTGCAAGCGCTGCTCTTTCATGAATGCCAGAGATCATCCGTGCACCGACGTAAGTAATGGCTGCCGTGCCCATCATAAAAGGCAGGTATGACAGGCCTGCCTTTGCATAAAATATAAGACTCGCTGCCAGAAGAACAACCCATCGTGCCTTCGCCGGTACAATAAAGTAAACAACCGCGACAGCTGTCAAAAATACCAGAAAATAAAACGATATGAAAGTCATCTCAGCTCTCTCACTGCTCGTCCTGAAGTCTTTCAACCAGTTCTGTCATCGCATCGACCGAGTTGAAATTTTCCGGTACAATATCGTCCATATCGATTTCAATGTTGAACTCGCTTTCCAGCTCCGAGATGAGCGCAGTCAGCGTCAGGGAATCGATTACCTTGTCGTCGATCAGCTTTGTCTCGGACACATAGTCAACAGAATCATCCATGCTCTTCAGAATATTCAGTATCCTGTCTTTCATCTTTTTTCTCCTCCATTCAATACCTTTTTCACTAGTTTCGAAACAACACTGTTATAGACCTGATAACCCTTGCTGCTTGGGTGAAGCCTGTCGGATGCAAAATAAGATGCCTTCGGTTTTCCATTTTTATCCAGGAACTTCGACGCAAGATCAATGTAAAACACATTATCCGTCTCACTGCAGTACTTTTTGATCAGTCTGTTGGCTGTTTTTTCCTGCGGCCAGGCTTTCTTCCGGCTTGGCGTAACCGGGATGGACATGTAAAAAACCGGAACATGATCTCCCAGATCCCGTCTGATAGAAGCAATCAGATTCTGAACCCTCTCAGCACATGTTTCCCCACGAATCCTTCCGGTACTGCCAATATCATTGCTGCCAACAAGAAGAATCACCGCATCAGGATGATAGGGTATGATCAGCTTCTTGTATAAGGTCATCCATTCCTGTGCCGTTGTGCCCCCAATCGCGTTGTTCACTACATTAAAGCCCGAAAACGCCTGGGAAACGGACCGCCACCGATCTGCGGAAGAACTCCCGGCAAGCAGGATTGTTTTCTTCCTTCTGGAAGAAGACACCTGGTTTCTCTGACTTCCGGCATTCTTGATGTTCTTCGCAGAAATGATCCTGGATTTCACACTGGCATCCAGAGCCCCCCTGGAAGGAATCACATAAACCACCATATGACAGGTCTTTTTCTTCCAGGTAGCCGTGATCACGGTATAACCGCGCTTATAGGTGGACAGCACGCCCTTTTTACTGACACGCGCCACCTTCGGCTTGGATGACTTAAAAGTCACGCCTGCTGCCTCTTTGTTTATTGTCAGTTGAACGGACCTGTTGCGGACTACCTGGCAAAAAGGCGACGCAAAGTAGATCGTCTTTCCCTTTTCCTTCGTGTATTTTCTGACCAGCCTCTTCACCTTGGATGGGATCTTCACGTTTTCTGCCATCACGATTCCCATATCCGTGTTAACATCCGTATCCTGAGCAGCCGGGAATTCTGCCTGCGATTGCTGCAGACTCGGCCATGTGGGATCATCCGCCGCCATAGCTGGAAATGTACCTGACACTGCCATGAGTCCCACGATCAGAAAACAGACCATTCTGTTTATGAATGAACGCATGAAGCTCCCTCCGAAAAATCAGACAAGCGCAGCAAATACCAAACATTATAATAGGCGATTGACTTTCTTAAATCAACCGTAATTTTTCTTAATTATCCTGTAACATTTCAAATCGTTTATCCAGATGTCATTAATACTTCTCTCTTGTCTCATTCCGATAGCGCTCCGGGATCTCTGTATCCAGGTCGGGAATCCTGGACTTGATTGCCGCGATCAATTCGTCAGCCTCCTTTTCCCGGTTCGGAATGAGCTTCAGGATTCCGTCATTTCCATATGCGATAACGACGCCCCGTGAAGGATAGGTTCCTGCGCAGCTGCATCCTCCCTTGATCTGAAAATCGTGCGGATACGCCTTTATGATGGATGAAAATGGAAGATATTTTATTGAAAACAAGCCGTTTGTCTGAAACAGCGCCTTTTCTCCAATCCTCCACTTTTCAATTTTCTGTGCACGTTCAAAATCTGCCTCCAGCTCATGAGCCGGAAGCTCCTTTTCAATAGCAGTATACTTCATCAGTGTGAAACCTCCGTTGGTTCAGCAATTGATCCGTCTTTTTAGTCACTTTCATCTGGCAGAATCTCCAGATCCTCCGGCAGACCGTAAAAACTCTTATATCCTCTCACGTTCTTTTTTTCGACTGCGCTGATGTCATGAACATATTCCTCATACTCGAGCGGGTGCAGAACCACTGTTTTTGTGCCTTCTTCTGCCTGCTGCCGGATCTGTTCCAGCCGCTGCCGGTCCGCCCGATCGATCTGCCGGTAGATACAGGTATCATACAGGCAAAGTCCAGCCGCTGCCAGCCCCAGGATCATCCCGGCTGTCCTGCTTCTCCACACTCTTCTGCTCTTATCCGGAAGTGTTTCCACCAGCATGCAGCTGATCAGCACCAGAAATACGTACGCTCCAAAAAAGACTCTCGGGGTGATCGGTTTGACCACTATAAACGGCCCGTCCACCAGACAAATACTCAGGATCAGGAACAGGATTCTTCCAAAGTTTTCACGCACCCTCAGCAGTATTATGGAGGTAATGAGGAGCGCTGCGACCGAAAGAATGCACAGGCCTGTTCCGACGAGTGACCACAGGCCCTTCGCAGGCATACGGCCTGATCGAAGTCCTACAGCCGCGGAGAACAGAGCCATGATTCCTTCCGTTCCGGCACAGCATACCGCCGCCAGCCGTTTTCCCCGGCCAAGCTCATTCCTTTTCCCGAATGCAAAAAGCAGAAATAGAACAAAGAGCAACACGTGCAAGAACGTCCAGGAACAATAGCCGAACACGCAGATTCGCCCAATCCCCTTGAACATCGTCTTCACCAGATTGTCTCCGTCTACCTGACGGTACCAGTCTGTCCCATCCGCCACCTGCCGATAAGCGCTGTTTGAAAACATCCACGCCGCTCCTGCCAGACAGCCCAGCAGATATCCCAGGGGCTGCAGACAGACGATTCGTTTCCCTCTTTTCCCAAACTTCCGATATGAATATACAGCCGTCACAGCGGCCAGTACTACGTTGTAGATGGTAAAGTGTTCCACGATCAGGGTGTTCGCCAGCCCCAGAAGTGCCAGCAAAGCTACCTGCACCACGCATTTTTTCGGCTCTTTCTGCTTCAAAAACCGGAGGAACCAGGCCATATAGATCATCGTAAAGGTTACGCTGGTCACATAATTGGCATAGCCGGAGACCCAGCCGACCGTCTGGCTGAACATCGGAAGCGGCGAAAGGAACAGGGCCGCCGCCGTCAGCAGATCCGCATATTCATACCCGGAGATCTCCCGGACCAGAAAGCACAGCAGCGTCAGCACTGCGCCCATGAAAACGGTTTTCAGAATCTCGGACCTGGTCAATGTCATAATAATCAGGTAGCCCAGATATCGTCCCCCGTATCCATCAAAAAAATTTTTCAAACGCGACACTCCCATCGCGCTCCCCCACCGAAGATCATCATCGGTATACGGAATAAAACGGCACATCACGCAAAACAGGACCAGCATGCAGCCCATGCGGATCGCTATCGCTCTTTTCTGTCTATTCTGCAAATCGATTCCTCCTTACCTCAGCCGGTGCCGATCGTCCCCGATGCAGCAGTTGTCTCCCAGGTAAGAATCCTAACAAAAAGTTAGATTCGGTTTTTGAAAAAATATAGAAAAATCGCACTCAATGGTATGGGTTGTATAAATATAATCATATAATCATGATACGCATTTTTATACAATTATGAACAAAATGTGTCTATAATTTTTTTGGCAAAATGTGTGGTAAAATTATTTTCAGGGTGTTTTACAGAAACCAGAAAAGGCTGCATGTGCAACATAAACACTTGCACATGCAGCCTCTCACTTTAAGCCGGAACCCGGGCTTGAACCGGGGACCTACGCATTACGAATGCGTCGCTCTACCAACTGAGCTAATCCGGCTTAGTATAAACGCCGCCTCGGAACAGAGTCCGTCACGAATTGTTCTCACTCCTCAGCAACGTTGCCATTATATCGGCTCTCCCCAAAATTTGCAAGTACTTTTTTGTTATGTTTTACGACCATGTTTTACGATGTACGTTTTGCGTTTTTCAATGATTTGCGAGGCCACGGTTCTGCAAACCATGCCATACTTCCCGCTGCACAGGGAGGCTTCCCGCTGCACAGGAAGCCTCTTTCACAGGGTTCTGGTTTGTTTCAGATTTTTCCAAGTTTTCTGAGAATCTTCTCCGGCGTCATCGGCCAGCTGTCCATCCAGACGCCGCAGGCGTCATGGATTGCAATCCCGATGGCCGGCGCCGCGCCGTTGCAGGCAATCTCGGATATGGATTTGGCGCCGAACGGCCCGTATTCATCATTTACATCGATCAGCACTGCCTTGAAATCATCCGGCTGCTCCCAGACCATCGGTACGCCGTAATCCGTCATATTGGCATTCAGACAGACGCCGTTCTTGTCAAGAATCATCCCCTCATAGAGAGTATGACCGATTGACTTGAGCGCTGCACCGTACATCTGGCAGAGCGCCAGCTCCGGATTGATCGGTGTTCCGGCATCCTGAAGTGCGTAGAACTTCCGGACTTTGATCTCCCCGGTACGGACGTTGACAGCCACCTCTGCAAAGTGAGCGCCGTACGGCACGGAGGATGCCGTTGTCACATACGAACCATGCGCGACAACCATCCCTCTGCCGCTTCCGCTGCAGGCCGTGTGGGAGAGCTCCCCATAGCTGAGTACTGCACCGGTCTTCCTCGAGAACACCTCGCCCGGCATCCGGAGATCAAGGTCGGTCTCCTCCTCCCCGAGCTGAAGCGCTGCCTCTTTCAACACCCCCTCCTTCAGCTTCTTTGCCGCATCCAGTGCCGCATTTCCGCTGAAGAACGTACCGGAGGACGCATAGGAACCGGTGTCAAATGCGGCTGCGTCGGTGTCCCCTGACAGAACCGTCACATGCTCCATCGGCATGCACATAACCTCGCTGACAATCTTGGCGCAGACAGTGTCCAGCCCTGTCCCGATGTCGGCACACCCACTGTTAAGAATCACTGTCCCGTCTGTCTCCATCTTGGCAATCGCCTCGGCATGATCCAGCCCCGGCAGACCGCTGCCCTGCATGATCATGGCAAAGCCTTTTCCAATCCTGACATCCGGATCGTCAGACTGCTCCCTGACGCCCCAGCGGATCATATCGCAGCCTTTTAAAATTGCCTCCCTGAGGCCGCAGGAGCCGACCGGAACCACATTGCCCTCCCGGCCTTCACCAAGTCCTTTCAGGATATCCAGCCGGTATCCTGTCTCGACATGGTTCTTCAGGACCATTTCTTTGTAGTCGCAGCCGAGCTTGTCTGCAAGCTCCGCCATTGCCATCATCAGCGCATAGTTGCCCTTCGGCGTCCCATATCCCTGATAGGCGCCGGCCGGCGGCGTGTTGGTGTAGTAAACCTTCAGGTCGTATGCCATATTCGGACACTTGAACAGCGGCAGCGTCTTGGAGCAGCTGTTCATCGGGACGGTCAGGCAATGGTTTCCGTATGGACCGGTGTTGGCGCGCACTTCCATGAAGATGCCGGTGATCCGCCCGTCCTTCATACCGGCCATCTTCACACGCATCCGCATCGGATGACGGGTCGAGCAGGCAATGAATTCCTCTTCCCTGGTATTTCTGCAGTAAACCGGCCGTCCCGTCACGTAGGCCGCATATGCAGTCAGATCCTCGACCAGGATATCCTGCTTCGAGCCATAGCCGCCGCCGACTCTGGTCTTGACAACATGAATCCGGTTCTCGGGCAGCCCCGTGACCCAGCCCACAATCCTGCGCACGTGATACGGCACCTGGGTGGACGCATAGACGGTCAGACGGCCGCCCTCCATTCTTGCGAAGCAGACATGCGGCTCCAGCGGTGTATGCTGGATCTGGCTGGTCTGGTAGGTTCGCTCTACAACAGCGTCCGCCTCTGCGAACGCTTTCTCCACATCCCCGATACCGCCCCTGTTGGACGCTGCAATGTTGTGATGAATATCTGCGCCGAGTGGGAACTGATAGACCACCTTGCCTTCCCGTGGATCCTTCGATGCCTGATCGTTGTAGGAATCCAGATCCGCCGGTGCACCGGCACGGTATTCCACCGGACCATTGTGTACGGCCGGTGCGCCTTCCGCCATGGCTTCCTCGACAGTCAGCACCGGTTTCAGCACTTCATACTCGACATGAATCAGATTCTTCGCCTGCTCGGCGGCTTCCTTTGTCTCCGCGACAATCCCCGCGACCCGGTCTCCGACATGGCGGACCTTCCAGTTAAACAGCCTCCTGTCATGTGGAGACGGCTCCGGATTCCCCTGCCCCGCCTGCATATAGTAGATGTCCGGACAATTGGCCGCCGTGATGATCTTCACGACACCCGGAACCTTTTCCGCCTCAGCTGTGTCAATCGATTTGATGTAGGCGCTGGCATAGGGAGACCGCAGGACAACCAGGACACAGGCGTCAGGTGAAACATAGTCCTCGACATACGCCCGCTGACCGCTGACGAGTGCCGGACCGTCCACCTTGCCGTCCGGCGTCCCGATCTCTCTGAGCTGCTCGCGGAAGATCGGCGCAGTTTTGGTCTCATAGTGGCCAAGCTTTCTTCTCTCCCGTACCAGCTGAACTGCAAGGAAGTAATGCTCATATGATGCATCCCGGATAAAAATCCCTGAAAGCGCATCCTCGATCTCTTCCTTTGTCGGATCCGGGTTGTTCTCCAGCAGCCATGTCAAAAGCAAAGCCGCCGCCGGTGCGTTGTAGGCGCTCTGCACAACCCCTGCATCGATCATTGCCTGCTGTACATCCGACAGATGGCCGGCGTCACCAAGCCCGTCCGGTGTCAGAATGTCGCAGCCATCAGCCTCCCCTGCAAGATACAGATTCGAATAGACAGGTGTCCCGTCAACCAGAACCGTATCACTTCCGCAGAACCCCTCGGAGTCGTCCGAGTCGCGGACGCAGACATGCCCCGCAGAAACCAGCAGCTCCCGCAGGCTCATCATCGGATCTACATCAAAGGTTCTCGGTACATGGTTGATCACACAGGATATCTTCATGCTTCCGTTTCCCCCTTTCTACCATCCGTCCTTTGGCCGGATGAAATCCTCTCTTTCAGAGATCGGTACAGATTCTCAAGGGTTACCCCCAGCAGATACCGCTTGTAAGCCGTGCTCCCGTACAGATCATCCGGGATGTCCAGCCCTGCCCAGCTGTTTGCAAAGCGCGCAAATGTCTCTGCATTCTCATCCTCTCCAAGGCTGTCAGAGAATTCCTTCGGGAAGAATACCCCGGCATTCTTTAGAGAGACGCCCACTCTGAAACGACCGTCCGCATATCCCATCGCTGCCGTCAGATAAGAGTGGCTCTCTGCTGTGTTTGCATACCGCTTCGAGACAACGCAGATATCTGTTCTGACCATAATCGCCGTGATCAGGTCTTTCTGGTATTCCTCCCGGTGCTGCAGATAGCGCCGGATGCAGATGGCCTCGCGTACCGGCTGATCACCTCTGACCTGTGAAGCCTCTTCCAGATCCGATCCGTTCTTGTCAGGGCATCCGAACCGATCCTGTACTGATTCACCAGAATCCGGTTTTGCCCAGTGCAAAAGCTCCAGCTTCGCATGCGCGGCGATCAGCGTTGCCGCCAGATAAGAGTCATCCCGCATGAGCGCCACATTCCCGCCGATGGTTGCCATGTCCCGCTTTGTTCTGGATGCCATGTACCGGAGAGCTTCCTTTAGATACGCCGGCACCAGGTCCGATCCCAAAGCCTCCTGGAATGTTGTCATGCTCCCGATGCGGACAGCCTCTGGTGTCTCTCCAGAGACTCCCTTCAGCTCCGGGATGTTTTTCAGCATGATCAGCCGGTCTGCGCTTCGCTCTGTTCCGGAGCGCAGAAGCTCTGTGCCACCGGCCAGATATGCGGATGAGGCATCCCTCATGATGACCGCCTCAGAAGCTGAAGCAGCTGCGCACAGTTCTCTGCTCATGTACATTTCCTCCTCTCAGGAATAAAAGTTCTGAAGCCATCATAACACAAGATGAGACGGACTTGAAGGGGACTTGTTTAATCAATATTCCAATACATAACTTCCGTCATTTTCAGCCATGGAAATATCCGGAAAACAGTAGTAGAATCTTTGATGTTTGAAATTCATAGAAAGATATGAGTGTCAAAAGTACCTTTTGCCACTCATTTATGATTACGCGTGGTTTCGTTGCTCCGCAACTCCCACCACGCTGCCACATGAGGCATTCTCGTGCCGCCTGCGCGCCACTTCATGCCTCATGTGGGGCGTGTCAATAAGTCCTGCCACCACTTGCATGCAAGCATGTGTGGTGGAGGACTTTTGACACACTGTAATCGTAGAAACGGAGTTCAGCTATGTTATCCCACACCATGAAAAGAGCCTGGCACCTGATGATGCTGTTCTGCTTTCTGTTTCTATTATCCTTCCCATTGTTCCCATTGCATGCAAATGCAATGAGTGTTCCCCGAATCTGTGTTGTCGATACACGGCGCAGCAGCGATGCTGCCTCCCTCATGTCGTCCATCAGAAAAAACGGCGGAACCCCTGTACTCGTCACCACGAAAAAGAAGATTCGCGCAGCCTCCTACGACGGGCTTGCGCTTCCTGGTGGCGGCGATGTCAACCCTGCCCTATACCATGAAAAAAACAGAGGATCGAGAAATGTCTCTTCTGCCCGGGACAGTCTTCAGCTTTACGCCATCAGCCAGTTTGTCCGTGCACGAAAACCCATTCTGGGTGTCTGCCGGGGACTTCAGCTTCTCAATGTCTACTTCGGAGGGACCCTGTACCAAAACATCGGAAGGAGTCACCGGATGAAACAGATGAAGGTTTCTGTGACCCCCGCCAGCGCGCTGTACCACACGCTCGGTCCCACTGCCACACTGCTCCATGCGCACCATCAGTCTATCAAACGGCTCGGCAATGGTTTGATCGCCACACAGTACTCGACTGACAAAAAGAGATGCATCGAGGCCATCCAGCACGAAACCCTTCCAATCTATGCATTTCAGTATCATCCGGAGCATGGCAGCAGAAAAAATGCTGGAAAAAAGATCATCCGATGGTTTATCGTTCAGTGCAGATAACCGAAAAATCTGCCATCAGTAGAGGATAATAACTATGAAAAAACTTGCGATTATCGGAGCTTCCTACCTTCAGGAGCCTCTGATCAAAAAGGCCAGGGAGCTTGGTTGTCAGACCCATGTGTTTGCATGGAAGACCGGTGACATCGGCGAACGGACAGCTGATTTCTTCTATCCGCTTTCAATCGTCGAAAAAGAGAAGATTCTGGAGAAATGCAGAGAGATCGGGATCGATGGCATCTGTACGATTGCATCCGACCTTGCAGTCGTTACTGTAAACTATGTTGCGGAAAAAATGGGGCTTCCGGGTAACTCCATGGAATCAACAGAACTTTCCACAAACAAGCATCTGATGCGGAAAGCCTTCGATCTGAATGGAGATCCTTCTCCCAGAAGTATCCTCGTCTCGTCCATATCCGACCTGGAGGGCATAAAGCTCTGCTATCCGGTCATCGTCAAGCCAACCGACCGATCCGGGAGCCGAGGAATTACGGAGCTTTTCTCTGAGCAGGGGCTGGAAAGCGCCATCGAAGAAGCAAAAGCGGAGAGTTTTGAAAAAAAGGCACTGGTCGAGGAATTTGTGACAGGACAGGAGTACAGCGTCGAATTTCTGTCCTTTCGCGGAAACCATCACTTTCTTGCAATGACCCAGAAGTATACGACAGGCGCGCCGCACTTCATCGAAACCGGACATCTGGAGCCGGCTTTCGTAGACCCGGAGACAGAAAAACGGGTCATTCAAATTGTCACACATGCACTGGATTCTCTGAAGATTCAGAATGGCGCCTCTCACAGCGAATTGAAGATCAATTCGGATGGAGTAATCCGCCTGATTGAGATCGGCGGAAGAATGGGCGGAGACCTCATCGGAAGTTCGCTTGTCAATATCTCTACAGGGATCGACTTTATTGAACAGGTAATCCGGATTGCACTGGGAGAAGAACCGATTCTTGTGCCTTCCAGGAAGAAGGAAGCTGCCGCTGTCCGCTTCATCTTCAGTCAGAAGGATATTGCGGTATTCGATCGCCTTAGAAATGAACACCCGGAGTACCTCCTGTCATACGAAATTCATCCTGTGACATCGGAAGCTGTGACAGACAGCGCCTCCCGGTTCGGCTACTTCCTGTTCAAGGCCGAAGACAGGGAAGCACTCCTTCCCTATCTCCCTCAGCCCGATGCCCTGTGAGCTCCTTCAACTTGTTTTCTCAGTCGGAAGTCCGGCTTCCCTGGCCGTTTTCCGGTAAAATCTGACGTTCCGTCTTTTGTACGCTGCCTGTGTTCAACTCATCTCTGACGACATAGAGTGGCGAATGGTTTTCTGTCATGATGATCTTTCCGATATAGCTTCCGATAATCCCGAGCATCAGAAACAGGAAGCCGCCCGTAATCAGGATCACAACCATCAGAGATGGCCAGCCGATTTGAAGATCCTGGTTCATCAGCTTCTGAACCAGAATGACAATCGCCCAGACGAAGCCTGTCACTGAAAACAAAGCGCCGAGCCAGGTTGCCAGGTGAAGCGGAATGACAGAGAAGCTCATGAACGTCATGAACAGCTTCATTTCTTTTCTGAATGTGTAGTTGGAGCTTCCGACCTCCCGCGCATAGTGGTCGACCTCCACATCCGCCATTCGTCTGGTTGTCCTGGCAAACAGAAGCTGGATGAAGGCGTCCGTTCCCCGGTACTTTCTCACTTCATCGATGACATATCTTCTGGCTGCCCAGAACGCGCTCATCTCGACCCCCTTGGGACGGTCAGTCAGACGGAACAGCAGCCACTGACTGATCTTTCCGGTCAGATTCTTGAACCACCCAAACTGCCTTTTCCTGTACTTTCCGAAGACGACATCATAACCATCCCCTTCCAGGAGCTTGTCGAGCAGCTGATGGATCTGAGCCGGATGGCTCTGCAGGTCATCATCAATCCCGCAGACCACATCCCCTGTCACATACTGGAACGCACACATCAGCGCGCCATGCTGGCCGAAGTTCTTTGCAAGGTTAATTCCCTTGACATTCGGGTACTTTTCACAGATCCCCTGTATGGTATTGAACGTCCCGTCCCTTGAAAAATCATTGACGAGAACCATCTCCAGCTCCCAGCCGTCTTTGTTGTTGAACTCCTGCATACAAAGATCCACAAGCTTTCCGATTGTATGCTCGGAATTATAGCATGGGACAACGATCGATAGCTTCATAATTATCCTTACTCCCTATACTCAAGATGAATCTGGCTCAGCACTTCTCTTTCCAGCTTTCTGCAGGCTTCGATACTTTCCCCTCTCACAATCAGCTGGCCGATCCTGTCCCTTCCGTTTGTGACCTTCTGCACATGGCTTCCTTCTGAGATGTTAAAGGAAAGATCCACGACACCATCCGGCAGCTCGCCGGGTGCCGGCACATCGATGCGGCTCACTATCCCCTCCCTGTCCGCAAACAGCAGCCTGCTCACATTCGGGGTGCGCTGTTTTGCAGGAGTCTGGAACATCTCCGAGACATCAATCCCCATCGCAGCCTTCACGATCGCCTCATAATAATCAATCCCGTAATAGATGCCGACTGTGTCCGTGATACAGGTGGCGCCGGCCCGTGCTGTGGCTTCAATCACATAGACTTTCCCATCCTTATACATGCAGTCCAGATCCATCGCACAGTTGTCGAAATGAAGCGCTTCTGCAACTGCTCTCACGAGATCCTCGATCTTCCCCCGGATCGATTCTCCCTGCGCCCAGGGGACATAATGCCCGATCGGGAACGGCGGATTGCCATCCAGAAGATCATTGCCGAGCGGCAGAACATAAGCCAGCTTTCCGTTCGACATCATGGCCTCCACGCCGAACATCGTTCCCTCCAGGAACTCCTCCAGAATGCAGAAATTCTCCTTTGTCGCCGCCATCGCATATTCATATGCCAGAGTCGCCTCTGCTTCGTTGTCCGCCCTCCGGATTCCGCGGCTCCCCATCTGGTCTGCTGCCTTCAGGATCACCGGATACTGCATGCCTGAGAGTGCCTTTTTCAATTCATCCTGAGAATGTACAAAGCAAAACGCCGCCGTCGGAACACCATGCTCCCGGTATGCCTGCTTCTCGACCGCCTTGTTTCTGGCCGCCTTTGCGGCAAATATTCCCGGGCCCGAAAGATGCAGGCGCTCATTCACAACTCCCATCGCCTCAACCCCGAGATCCATACAGCAGGTTGTCACACCGTCGACCCGTTTTTCCTCTGCAGCTCTCAGCACTTCCTCCGGATTTGTGATATCGGCGTACACTACGTCATCCGCATAATCAAACCCCTGGTAAGGTCCTTTGATCGAGACCGCCGTCACATGCAGGCCAAGCCTTCTGGCTGCCTTCATCAGGGGAATCTGGGAGTAACTGGCCCCCAGTACCATCATTTTTTTCTGGCTCTTCATCATGATCCAAGTTGCTCCGTTCATTCTATCGCTCTTCTTGCATGCCTGTGAAACAGTATAATACCAGGAGCTCACCTCCGCAACAAAAGTGCCTGATACAGACAAGTGCTGGTGCAACTGCTGGCACAAGTGCTGACACAAAAACGCCAGGCATACCGCCTGGCGCTTACATATAAAATCTGTACGAACTGTTTATTTTGCCCCGCCCAGATAAGCGTTCTTCACCGCTGGGTCATTCGCAAGGTCAGAAGCCTTCCCTTCCATCGTGACGTTTCCGGTTTCAAGGACATACCCTCTGTCGGCAATGTTCAGTGCCATCTTGGCGTTCTGCTCAACCAGAAGGACCGTGACGCCCTGATCCTTGTTGATCGTCTCAATAATCCGGAAAATTTCCTTTACCAAAAGCGGCGACAGCCCCATGGAAGGCTCATCGAGCAGGAGCATCTTCGGCTTTCCCATCAGTGCGCGGGCGATTGCCAGCATCTGCTGCTCGCCGCCGGACAGAGTTCCAGCGGGCTGGTTCTTCCGTTCCTTCAACCTTGGGAACAAGCCGTAGACCATGTCAAAGTCCTTTGCGATGGCATCCTTCCCATCTTTTCTTGAATACGCCCCCATCTCCAGGTTTTCCGACACACTCAACCCGGAGAAGACACGCCGGCCCTCAGGGCACTGCGCAAGTCCCAGAGATACGATCTTGTGTGGCTCCATCTTCGATATTGTTTTTCCGTCATAGACGATCTTCCCAGTCTCCGAGCGCAGAAGCCCGGAGATCGTATGCATCGTCGTCGTCTTGCCGGCTCCATTTGCACCAATCATGGTGACGATCTCACCTTCATCCACATGGAAGGAGACATCCTTGATGGCGTGGATGGACCCATAGTATACGTTGATATCTTCTACCTTCAGCAGTTCATCCATCAGTCTTCGTCATCTCCTCCCAGATAAGCCGCGATCACTTCCGGATCGTTGGATACCGTCTGCGGATCGCCGTGGGCAATCGTCTTGCCATACTCCAGCACCGTGATCTCCTCGCAGATTCCCATGACAAACTTCATATCATGCTCGATCAGGAGGATGGCGATTCCGAAGTCGTCGCGGACCTTTCGGACCGTCTCCATAAGCTCCTGCGTTTCGTTCGGATTCATGCCGGCAGCCGGCTCATCGAGAAGCAGCAGTTTCGGGTCTGAAGCAAGGGCACGACAGATCTCAAGCTTTCTCTGCTGTCCATAAGGAAGCTGAGACGCTGCATAATCCGCCTTGTCTCCGATCCCGAAGACGTCCAGAAGCCTGCGCGCCTTCTCATTCATCTCCGCTTCCTTGTCCCTGTACTTCTTCGTCCGCAGCACGCCGTCGAGCATGCTGTAAGTGACCCGGTTGTGCATGCCGACCTTGACGTTGTCCAAAACAGACATGGCATTGAACAGCCTGATGTTCTGGAACGTTCTTGCAATTCCGGCCTTCGAGATGTATTCAGGTCCCTTTCCGGTTATGTTGACGCCGTCAAAAGTAATGATGCCCTCGGTCGGCGTATACATGCCGGTCAGCATGTTGAAGGCAGTTGTCTTCCCGGCACCATTCGGACCGATCAGCCCGTACAGGTGACCGCTTTCTATGCTCATGTTCAGCCCCTGGACAGCCTGCAGGCCGCCGAAGGAGATTCCGAGATTCTTTACCTCAAGCAGTGCCATTCCCGATCACCCCTTCTTCTTTCCGGCATCTCCCGTCCCCGTACCTGCTTTCCCGGAGCGGAGCTTCAGTGCCAGTCTCTGCCTCCACATCACGAAGGCAGGTGCACGGTTGAAGAGCATCATGACAATTAGTACAATCGAATAGATGAACATCCTGTACTGACTGAAGCCTCTCAGAAGCTCCGGCAGTACCGTCAGCACGACTGCCGCAATGATGGCCCCGGGGATGCTTCCCATCCCGCCGAGGACAACCATGACCAGGATGTTGATGGAAAGGTTGTAGTCGAACTTCTTGGCGACAAGAGACGCAAAATTCAGCGCATAGAGGACACCAGCAAATCCCGCAATCACAGCAGAGGAGACAAACGCCATCAGCTTGTACTTTGTATGATTGATTCCGATTGACCTTGCCGCAATGTCATCGTCCCGGATCGCAGTGATCGCCCGCCCGGCCCTGGAGTTCATCAGATTCAGAACAAAAAGAAGCGTCAGCGCGATCAGCAGAATGCCGACCGAAAAAACAGAAAACTTTTTGATGCCCGTGATACCCATCGCGCCCTTCATCAGCACCTTTCCCGTTGGTTCCATATTCAGGGAAAACTGATCCTTCAGGGAAAAATGAAGCCCGGCGCTGTCTGCTCCAATGTAAAGAGAATTCAGGACATTCTTCAGAATCTCACCGAATGCCAGCGTGACGATGGCCAGATAGTCTCCGGAGAGTCTCAGAACAGGCACGCCGACGATCACGCCGAAAATTCCGGCTGCAAGTCCGCCGATCAGGAAAGCCAGCACGATCGCCACCCCTTCCGGCATCCCCGCCCCGGCTGTGTTGTAGAAAAAGACGCCTGCAAATGCCCCTGCGCTCATGAATGCGGCATGTCCCAGGGAAAGTTCCCCGAGGAAACCGACAACCAGGTTCAGGGAAATTGCCATCATGATATATGCGCAGACCGGGATCAACAGCCCGGCTGCCTTCGATGAAAGACCGCCGGAGAACTTCACAGCCTCGATTGCGCCCCAGAACGCTCCGACCAGGAAGAAGGATGTGAGATATGTTCTGGCTGCCTTGCTTATTTTTTTCTGTTTCGCCATATGTTCACCTCACACTTTCACAGTTGCTTTCTTCCCGAGAAGGCCCGATGGCTTGACAAGAAGGACAACGATCAGAACCAGGAACACAATTGCATCAGACAGCTGCGTTGAAATATATGCTTTGGAAAGGTTCTCGATAATGCCAAGAAGGATTCCGCCGACGAAAGCGCCGGGGATGGATCCGATCCCTCCGAAGACAGCTGCTACGAATGCCTTGATGCCCGGCATTGCACCGGTTGTCGGAACCAGCGTCGGATACGAGGAAAGAAGAAGCGCTCCTGCAATGGCCGCCAGTCCGGATCCGATTGCAAAAGTCAGGGAGATGATGGCATTGACATTGATTCCCATCAGCTGCGCCGCTCCTCTGTCCTCCGAAACCGCCTGCATGGCATGACCTGGCCGGGTATTATTGACAAACCAGATCAGCACAAACATGATCACGAGCGAAGTCACAATCGTCACAATTGTCTCCGCAGAGATCTGCAGACTGCCGCCAAACAGATTCAAGGCCGGAAGACTGACGATGGACGTGAAGGACTTCGGCTCAGACGACCACAGAAGCATCGCTCCATTCTCAAGGAAATAGCTTACGCCGATGGCTGTGATCAGCACAGCCAGAGATGCTGCCCCTCTCAGCGGTCTGTATGCGATCCGTTCAATCGTAATGCCCAGAAGAGTACAGACGACAATCGCAAGAATCATTGAAAGCCAGGGATTCATACCGCCCTGGCAAAACGTGAAGAACACAACATATCCACCGACCATGATGATATCGCCATGGGCGAAGTTCAGCATCTTGGCGATGCCGTACACCATCGTGTATCCCAGGGCGATCAGCGCATACACGCTTCCCAGTGATATGCCTCTGACCAGATAAGATAAAAACTGCATCTCAATCCTCCTGCGGCTCAAACGTCATTCATCAGGCAGGAAGAAGGGGGCTGCATACCGCCAGCCCCCTTTCCTGGAAAGCCAATCGATTACTCTGACTCTGTCTCAGCTTCGGTGGAAGCGCTGACGCTTTCGCCGTCGATCGGCTGATACTCACCATTCTCGATGATCATGCCCTTCGGCTCCTTGCTGACGGCGCCGGAAGCATCCCAGGTCATCCCGGTACCGGTCAGGCCGTCATAGGTGAAGCTCGGATCCGTGATCGTCGCCTTGAGGGCATCGCAGATATCGGAAGCGCTCATATCGGCCGTGATCCCTGCCTTCTCTCCGGCCTTGGCAAGAACCTTGATGACATCATAGGCATCTGCAGCGAACTGGTTCGGTGTATCACCCTTTGAGACTTCCTTGTACTTGGCAACGAAATCCTGCGTAGCCTTGTCAGCGGAGGTTGCGACGAACGGAGTCAGCAGCATGACACCCTCAGCAAGGGAAGTATCAAAGCCCTCGACACCGAGGATTCCGTCAAGCCCATCGCAGCCGAAGAACTTCGGCTTGTAGCCCATGTCGTTTGCAGCCTTCAGAATCTGGCTGGCCGGTGTGTAGTAAATCGGAAGGAAGACAAGATCTGCGCCGGCATCCTTGCAGGCCTGAACCTGCGTGGTCAGGTCCGTAGAGTTATCATCCGTGAAGGCTTCATTCGCGACAACCTGAAGGCCGACCTTTGATGCCTCAGCCTGGAAGTTGGTGTTAATTCCGCTTGAGTACGCATCGGAAGAATTGTAGATCACACCGATCTTTGTTCCGAGCTTCTTGCTGGAGATATAGTCTGCCGAAGCAGTTCCCTGGTTCGGGTCTGTAAAGCAAATCTGGAAGACATTGTCACCTGTATCGATGACATCCTGTGAGGAAGCGGACGGTGTCATCATGAACATGTTGTCATTGACCGCCTCTGCGCCGACAGCCAGGCACGGGTTCGTGGTGACGGTTCCTGCCAGAATCTGCATCCCCCAGTCCTTCAGGCTGTTGTAGGCATTGACAGAGGTCTCGGCATCATGCGTGTCATCCTCGAACTTCCAGTCAAACTGGATGGCTCCTCCTGCCTTATTCACCTCGTCCACAGCAATCTGCTCACCATACATGGCAGCTGTGCCGTAGATGGCAGCCGGCCCGGTCGTAGGCCCGATTCCGCCGACCTTGATCTGATCAGCAGCAGAAGCGCTGACTGCGAAGGAAGCAGCCAGTACGCCGGACATCGCAACACATACAAATTTTTTCATAATCATGTCCTCCTTTATGAGTTGAGCGTATTGTATCACCGCTGTCGCACTGCTTTCAAGGGTACAATGTGCTGTTTTTGAAAAATATTTCGATTTCTTTTAGGTGAGAATGCACAACAATAATTTGTTCCTCCGGATTATTGATCCAATTATTTTTCGTGTTCCTGTTTTTTATAGAAATAATTACACGCTTCCATCACAAATCAGGCCCCATCCGTCAATCCCGCAAGCGGATGAAATTCGATATTTCCCCCGGATTATCGAAAAATTGTCTGAAGATCATGGAACACCAGAAGGAGTGCCAGCCCCATCAGCACCATAAATCCGGCATAATTGACCGCCTGCTCGAACTTTCTGTCAGGCTTCCGCCGGGTCACCGCTTCCACCACCAGAAACAGAAGTCTCCCGCCGTCCAGCGCCGGAAGCGGCAGCAGGTTCATGACACCGAGATTTGCCGACAGCAGGATTGCGACTTGGAGCACATTCAGCCATACATACAGGGCCCCGTCCTCCCTCGATTCCTCCACCGTATCACTGATTGTCTTGACAATCCGGACTGGTCCTGAGACGTCATCTGCGGAAACCTGCCCTCTCAAGAGCATACCGAGGCTGTCGAAGGTGATCCGGATCCAATATCCTGTCTCAAGGAAACTGTAGCGGACCGTTGTCAGACCCCCACCATGAAGTCTGTACTGGGAGGATGTTGAGATTCCAAGCAGGTACCGGCCGTCAGCACTCTCTTCCGGAACGATCTGAGCCGATCTTTCTTCTCCCTCATGTGTCCAGTGGACAGTGACCGGATGACCGGATGAAAACGCCGTGCTGTGCAGCATGGGATAGACCGAAATATCTCTTTGGAGGGAGATCGCAGACCGTCCGATCTTCGTGATCCAGTCCCCTGCCTCGATACCGGCCTGCGCAGCCGGCGATCCATCCTCGACCTCAAGAACGACCGGCGGGTCATATCCTGCCTGCCCGATCAGGAAAAGTGCAAAGAGAAAAGCCAGAAGGAAGTTGAAGATCGGTCCCGCCGCCACAATCAGCATCCGCTGCCAGACCCGTTTGCTCTCAAACGAGTCGCCGGTTCCGTCTCCAGCCTTACCATCGTCCGACCCGCCCTCCTTTTTGTCTTCCTTTTCTTCTTCCTCTGAAAACTCTCCCTTCATCTCGCAGCTTCCTCCAAACGGAAAAAGCTTCAGAGAGTATCTTGTTCCGGACCTGCGTGATACATGTGAAAGGAGGCGGGGTCCCATCCCGAGCGAAAATTCAATGACACGAACCCTGCAGAACCTTGCAAGGAGAAAGTGCCCGAATTCATGGAACAGAATCAGGACACTGAATACAATGATCGCAATGAGGATATTCATCCGGTTCTCTCAATCCTTCCTCAATCCTTGTCCCAGACGGTTCTGATGTGCTCCATCACACTCTTCTGTACATCCAGGATCTCCTGTACCGTCGGGTTCGGGATAACCTTATGCATGCTGCAGCATTCCTCGATCATTTCATAAATCTGAAGGAAAGAAATCCTTCTGTCCAGGAACCGCGCGACAGCTGCCTCATTGGCAGCGTTGAAAACCGTCGGCATCGAGCCGCCCTTCTTCATCGCGTCATATGCAAGCGGAAGCCCTCTGAAGGTTTCCATGTCCGGGCGGGCAAAGCTGACGCTCCCGAGCTTAAAGAGATCCAGACGCTCTGTCCCCATCGACCGCCTGTCAGGATAAAACATTGCATACTGAATCGGAAGGCGCATGTCCGGCATTCCCATCTGAGCAATCACCGCCCCGTCCACAAACTGAACGGCGGAGTGAACGATGCTCTGTCTCTGGATCACGACCTCGACCTGGTCTGCCGTGACGGAGAACAGCCAGCCTGCCTCCATGACCTCGAGCCCCTTGTTCACCAGCGTGGCTGAGTCAACCGTGATCTTTCTCCCCATATTCCAGTTCGGATTCTTCAGGGCGTCCGAAACGGTAACCGTTTCGAGCTTTTCCGGACTGTATCCGTAAAATGGTCCTCCCGAGCAGGTCAGGAGAATCTTCTCGATCCGCCCGGGATTTTCGCCGTTCAGACACTGGAAGATGGCGGAATGCTCCGAGTCGACCGGATACAGATGCACATGGTACTGACGAATCAGCGGCATGATCAGATGGCCGGCGCAGACCAGTGTCTCCTTGTTTGCAAGGGCGATGTCCTTGCCCTCCCGGATTGCCGCGATGGTTGGAACGATCCCGATCATGCCGACGATCGCGCCGAACACAAGGTCTGCCTCCTGAACGGTTGCGGCCTCGATCAGCCCCTCCATCCCGGAGACAACCCGGACGGATGTATCTGCCACTTTCTGTCTGAGCTCACGTGCGTCCGCCTCGTCCCAGACCGCTGCGATGCGCGGCTCAAACTCCCGGATCTGCTCCTCCAGTTTCCGGATGTTTCTTCCCGCTGCAAGCGCCGCCACCTTCACATCGTTCTGGTGTCTGACCACGTCCAGCGTCTGGGTCCCGATGGAGCCCGTACTTCCAAGTATCGATATCGTTTTCATCTCTCTTCCTCCAAACCTCGGCTCTTCCGCCAAGGATTCTGCCTTCATCTTGTGGTCCGCACCCGATGATGAGCGGCCGCCTTCGCAGAAACAGCCCGGAAGAATCTTCCGGGCTGTCAGTCTTCCACCTTCTGCTCTGGAATCTCAGATTCGCGGATCAGAACCGCAGGACGCTGCAGAGAAAATAAATGATTGGCGCCGTGATGATCACGGAGTCAAAGCGATCCAGAATTCCGCCGTGTCCCGGAATCAGATGACCGTAATCTTTGATCTCCATGTTGCGCTTGATCGCCGAAGCCGCCAGATCACCAACCATGGAAATCAGCGCGCCGATGGCGCACACCACTATATACACAAGGACAACATTGATATCCGCGCTGACCTTTCCTCTGATGCAGGCCCCGTAGATTCCGCCGAAAAGCGCCGCCCCGATGACACCGCCGACTGCGCCCTCGACCGATTTCTTCGGGCTGAGTACCGGTGCCATCTTGTGTCTTCCAAACAGCCGGCCGACACAGTACGCCGATGTGTCACATCCCCAGGAGCACAGCAGGATCAGCCATACATGCCATCTTCCGTCCGGAAGCTCCCTCGTCTGATAGATGAAGCTCAGGCAGACAGCCACATACACGATGCCGAAGAACGCAGCCATCACCTGATCTGCATGATACTTCGGATAGGTAAATACATATACAAAGAGCAGGATGATCAGGCCCGCCGCCAGGAAGGAGACGTAAAAATGATCAAAGCGCTCACCGTACACATGTCCGAGCCAGACCGCCACATACCAGAGCACCGCCCCGGCATAGGCTGCGGTGGTCAGACTGTTCGTCCCCTTCTCTCTGATCTTTACCGCGCGAAACAGCTCGAACATCCCGATCAGCGAGATGGCAAGCATCGTCAGGAGAAGCAGCGGTCCTCCCACATGATTCACCAGAAGCGCAATCGCAACCAGCACAATTCCGCTTATGAGCCGTGTTATAAACATTGTTCTTTCCTTTTCAGCCTTTATGGAGCCTTGCTTCCTGCGGGCTGTCCTCCTCTCCTGCGTTCAGCCCGCCGAAACGGCGGGTTCTCTGCTGATAAACTTCCACTGCCTTCTCCAGATCCTTTTTGGAAAAGTCCGGCCATGGAACATCGGTAAAGTAAAGCTCCGCATAGGCCAGCTGCCACAGCAGATAGTTGCTAAGCCGCTGTTCCCCCGCTGTCCGGATCAGAAGGTCCGGATCCGGAATATCGGCAGTATCGAGCATCGCTGAAAATGACTCCTCCGTAATCTCGTCCAGAGAGTGGATGGAGCCATCCCGGTATGCCTGCGCCGTACGGCGCACAGCCCGGACGATCTCATCCCTGCTGCCATAGTTGAGGGCCAGCTGGAAATTCAGCCCCGTGTTGTTTTTGGATGACTCGACCAGCTCCCTCAGGCTTGCCTGAAGCTGTGCGTCAAGCGCCGTGGGATCCCCGATCACCCGGCATCTCATGTTGTTTTCCCTTGCCTGACGGATGCAGGTCCGTGTGTAGCTGTGAAACAGCTTCATCAGGGACGTGACCTCCTCCGGGTTCCGTCTCCAGTTCTCCGTGGAGAACAGATAGACGGTCAGGTACTGAATTCCCATGTCATCCGCCGCGCGGCAGATTGTCTCGACATTCGCCGCTCCTCGGACATGTCCGTAATTTCTTGGCATTCTTCTGGACTTTGCCCAGCGCCCGTTTCCATCGAGGATGATTGCTACATGACGCGGTACATCCATGCTGATTCCTCCCCTGCATCCGATGTCAGAACCATACTCAGGCAGCCCCGGCATCCATTCAGCCGCCTGAACGGTGACCTTCTCCGCACCCTTTCCTGACAGCTCCTCCAGTCCGCAGTCAGTCCACGCGGCCCTGCGCAACTCAGTCTGTGCGGTCCTGCGCAACTCAGTCTGTGCGGTCCTGCACGGTCAGACGGTCATGACTTCCTTCGTCTTTGCCTCGATCGCCTTGTCGATCTCCTTGATCTTCTTGTCTGTCTCTTTCTGAAGATCATCCTGCAGATCCGCCAGCTCATCCTCCGAGATCTCATCCTTCAGCTTCTTGAAAGCCTTGTCGGCGTCCCTGCGGATGTTCCGGATGGCAACCTTCGCCGCCTCGCCCTTTTTCTTGACCTCCTTGGAAAGCTCTTTTCTCCTCTCCTCTGTCAGCTCCGGGAAGATCAGACGGATCACCTTTCCATCCGTCGTCGGGTTGATTCCGATATCGGACATGTTGATAGCCTTGATGATGGCCTTCACCATCGACGGTTCCCAGGGCGCGATCTGAAGAATCCGTGCCTCCGGCACCGTGATATTTCCCACCTGAGAAACCGGAACCTCAGAACCATAGTACTCAACACGGACGCGGCTCAGAACGGCCGGATTCGCGCGTCCGGCACGCACGGTCTTGAAATCCTCCTCCATTGACTCATAGGTCTTTCTCATCTTCTCTGCGAAAGGCTGTATTCTGCTGTCCATACCTGTTTCCTCCTTCATGCGGCGCCCCTGAAGCGCTCATATTCCGTTGTAAGCGTCTTTTTCTCCTGAACTGTCCTTCTTCAGCCGCAGGAATCTCCCGCTCCTGAAGCTTTCCAACTTTGTCCCCGGCGCCGGTTTTTCAGACTGTGACATAGGTCCCGTCAGACTGCCCTCTGGCTGCCTTCAGGATGCTGCCTTCCTCATTCAGGCCGAACACCAGCATCGGCATGTGGTTCTCCCTTGCCAGAATCGAGGCTGTCATATCCACAACGCCCAGGTCCTTTCTGATAACCTCATCAATCGAAATTTCCCGATACTTTCTGGCGTCCGGATTCTTCTTCGGGTCGGAATCATAGACCCCGTCAACCGACTTCGCCAGCAGAATCACGTCCGCCTCGATTTCGATTGCGCGCAGCAGCGTCCCCGTATCTGTCGAGAAGTACGGATGTCCGATTCCGCCTGCAAAGAAGACAATCTCTCCCTTTTCCAACGCCGACACGGCTGCATCCTTCGAAAACAGCTCCGTGAATGCACCGACCTGGAAGGGTGTCATCACATGCGTCTGAAGCCCCTCAGACCGGAAAATTTCCGATACGTAAAGACAGTTCATGACCGTTGCCAGCATACCGATCTCATCCGCCTTCGTCCGATCCATATTCTCGCTGGATCTTCCTCTCCAGAAGTTTCCGCCGCCGGTCACGATTCCGATCTGTATGCCCTCGTCATGCAGCGTTTTCACCTGTCTGGCAATGCCTGCGACCGTCTCCTCGTCAAACCCTGTTTTTCTGCTGCCGGCGAGTGCCTCCCCGCTCAGCTTTAATAGTACCCGTTTCATGTTCTTGCCTCCGACTTTTGCTTATTAGCACAAGTTTACCATAGAGACAGCTCTGATGTCATCTATTCATCGGCCGCCCGCATTTTCATCTGAGCGGGGCTCTACACCTCGCAGACAATCATCCGAAGCTTCCCGTTCTTGTCCGGCGGAATCACCTTCATCCATTCAAACTCAAACCGGAACGGCTTCTTGAAGATCTGGTTCAGATTCGTCTCAAGGTACGTCTCAAGCTCCTTCTCCGTCATCCTGGCCTTCTCGTCCCGGACGATCTGTACATGGATCAGATCGTAGTTTTTCTGGATGAACCGGATCTGAAGGATATCCGCACAGTGTGCGATAACCGGTGTCACCTCAAAGAAGCTGGTCACCCGGCCATCCTCGTATCGGAAATAATCATTCAGCCGGCCCTCAACCTCTGTGATGAAATGAACACCTCCCTTTACCTTCATGACTGCCCGGTCTCCGACCTCGTAGTTGATCAGCGGCAAATCGGTCTTGTACAGCGGCGTGATGACAACTCTTCCCCGCTGGCAGAGCTTCCCCGCATCGTCGACCACATTCACGACAAACGAATCGTTGTGAACCACGTAATAATCCTTGTCAGGCAGCCGGATCATCGCTGCCCCGGTCTCCGCCGTTCCGTAGGAATCGATGATCCCCGGGCCCAGCACTTCCTTGAACAGCTTCCGGTCATTTTCCGTCACCTTCTCCGAGATGGCGTCATAGAACTTCGGATGCCAGACCTTCTTCCCTGTCCGGTGCGCGTACAGAACGAAGCGCATCATTTCCGTCTTGTTCATGTACAGCCAGTCCGGTCTGTACGCATTGATGGCATCTATGATCTCCTGCTCGGAGGCATACTGATTGACAAACCTGTGTCTGAAGACACCAAACCGTTGAAGAAAGGTGTCTCTCCCGCCTGCATTCTCATCGTGGGCATTGATCCGGCTCATCGTCTTTCCGGTCAGCGGATTGTAGCCCGCCACCAGCATGACCCGGTACCAGTTTGCCTTCATGTAGGCCTTCTCTCTGGGTGAAAACAGAACCGAGACCGGCTTCCCGGTCGATCCGGAGGTTGTATCACAGATCCAGTCCTTGTACTGCGGCTGATCCTTCAGGCCGCCCATCCACGTTCTGAGCTCATCCTTCGTCAGAACCGGAAGCTTCGTCAGATCGTCCCCGGTCCGGATATCCTCTGGACTGACTCCTGCCCGGTCAAACCGTTCCTTATAAAACGGAATCTCATATGCCCGCCTTGCAAGCGCCTGCACCCGCTCGTTCTGAAGCTTCATCACATGGGTGAAGTCCTTCGGTATCCGATGTGCCATCTTCGGCAGATCGGAGAACAGGTACAGGTTCATCCATTTCTTCTCTCCTGCTGCGTCCATCAGCTGACCCCTATCTCAATATGCTCCAGTGCCTTGTCAAGAGCGGCTGTCGCCTCCGCGAGCGTGCCGCCCTTCGTGATCACATGGCCGATGCGGTTCGGACCGACATGGAATTTTTTCACAGTGTCGCCGACCGTATAGTCAAACTTGACCTCGACGATATGCTCACTGTCTTTCGGGTTCCGGTTCGCCAGCGAGAAGATCGTGCCGTCCCGGTCGCTCATCAGAAGCTTCGACGCGTTCGGAACCGCCTTGTCCGTTGGGAAATCCGGCTTCTGACCCAGCGCGACCTGGATGATCTTTCGGTAATAATCATAGCCATAGTAGATCGAGACGAGCTCTGCCAGACAGGTCGCACCTGATCTCCCCCCAATCTCCAGAACGTACGTCCTGCCGTCCCTCATAATGAAGTCGCAGTTCACCGCACAGTTGTCGAGCTTCATCGCGCGGATCGCTTTCTCCGTCGTCTCGATGCAGTCCCGCTCACCCTCCTCGGAAAGCGCATACGGTGCGAAATGTCCGGCCGGCACCCCTGTGCTCCCAAGGAAGATATAGTCGCCGTGCGGAAGGACAAACTGTACCTTCCCGTCCATCACGAAGGCCTGGGCGCCAAACTCCCGGCCGATGATGAACTCCTCCACGATGTAGTAATCCTTTCTTGTAAAGGACTGCGCATTCAGGATCGCCGCCTGCAGTCTGTCCGGACTGTCGACTCTCGTAATCCCGCGGCTTCCGGAGGAATCCACGATCTTCACAATCAGCGGGTATTCCAGCCCTTTGATTTTTTCATTGACGTCCTCGTTGAAATAGACCTTACGGTACTTTGCCGTCCGGACACCATTTGCCTCATAGGCCTGCTTCATCAGAACCTTGTCGCAGGCAATCTTCGCCGCCTCGTAGGAGATGCCCGAAAGGCCCAGGGCATCGTTGACTCGTCCGATTGTCATCACGGCGACATCGGTTCCGGCTGTGCAGATCCCGTCGATCTGCCGCTCCTGTGCCGCCTTCAGGACTGCCTCGGAGTCGACCGTGTTGATATGGAGCACCTCGTCGGCATATCCGAATCCCGGGTAATTTCCCGGAATAGAGACGGCAATCGTGTAAATTCCCATCTCCCTGGCTGCCTTGATCAGCGGAACCTGATAGATTCCTGCACCCATGACCATCAGCTTTTTCACTATGTCTCACGCTCCTTTCTCCAATCCACACCCTTTTTCAACTCAAACTGCTGCCCGTCTTCATTGACCAGATAGGGCCTTTTCCCCTGTTCATCAATCTGCCGGACAACATACTGCGGATTATTACATAAACCAAGGAAGATACGGCCGATATACTCGCCGATCAGCCCCATAAACATCAGAATCAATCCGGAGAAGAAGAAGATCGATACCATAATCGAGGGCCATCCGATTGCTGTCACCGGTCTGACCAGCTTCCGGACAATCACGGCAATGATGCCGACCAGCCCCACTGCCGCAAAGATATTCCCAAGCACCGTCGCCATCCGGAGCGGTACGATCGAGAAGCCGATGATATTGCTCCAAAGCTGCACAAGTTTCCTGAACGTATAGCCTGACTGCCCCTCCTGCCTCCGGAAGTGCTCGACCGGAATGCAGCTGATGTTCCGCGTCACCCTCAGAAATACACCCTGAAGGTGCGTGTATGCACTCCTATACTGCACTGCATAGTCCCTGACAAACCGTCGGATGATCCAGAATGAGCTGGTCTTCATGTTTTTGGGCTTGTCCAGGAGGACACGTGTCGTCCACTGATTGAAGCGGCTTCCCCAGTTACGGAATTTGGAATGCTGCTTGTGTGGGTAATAACCGTATACGATGTCATATCCCTTTTTGATCTCTGCCAAAAGCTTCGGCAGCTGCGTCGGACTGGTCTGTCCATCGTCATCCATGGATATGATAAAATCACCGGAGGCATAATTCAGCCCGGCCATGGTCGCGTTATGCTGTCCGGCGTTCTTGGCAAGCTCCACCACCCTGACATTGTCATAATCCTGCACCAGTCCGCGAAGTGCGCGCACCGTCGCCCCGTCATCCGGGCTGCAGTCGTCCACCAGGACAAACTCCAGCTCTCCGGCTTTCATTTTTTCAAACTGCTCCATCGTCTCCTCGACAACCTTCCGGATCGTCCTGGACGATTTGTAGCAGGGAATCACAACTGTATATAACATGAAAAAACCTCTATATCCGGCTGAAAACCAGCCTGAAGTCTACCAGATTATACCACATGTGTACGATCGTTCCCAGCTTTGCGAAGACGTCTTCTCCTGGCCGACAGCGCGAAGGCAGCGGCAAACAGCACCAGCCCTGCGGATGAGCACAGAATGCCCGCCCGAAGTCCGGGCGAATGGTAGACAAGACGGATCTGCGAAGTTCCCTTCTCTAGGCGCACGCCCAGATAGCACAGATCTGCCCGTTCCGGACGCTTTTGTTTTCCGTTCACCTCGATGGTCCAGCCGCTGCTGTACGGAATCTGAAAGACCATATAGCGTGGGCTGTCCAGGGTGATCTCCCCGCTGACCGAGTCGCCGTCAAATGTCACATGCTGCAGACTGACCTCGCTGAGCCTTTTAACCTTCTCCTCATAATCTGCCATCGGAAGGTACAAGAGTTCACTTTTCTCCAGCGATACACAAATCTCCTCTGGAAGAAGAAGCTGCAGAATCCCTGTTCCGTCCCCGGACGCCGTTCCCAGATTCACAATATACGCGTCATCCCCCCGGGTGTAGGCACTGTTTGCAGCCGACAGCAGGATCCCCTTGCTGATGCCGTCCGCCTTCACATACGCAGCTGCGGAAAGACTGCGACCTCCCAGAAGCCTGAGACTCTCCAGGCTTAGATAGCACTCATACCCCGCCTTCTTCTCATAGGAGACGGACAGACTTCCTCCCTTCTTTCCGGTCACAAGTCTGCTGCCCTTCCTGGTCACACCGTCCCCGGCCTCGAAGGAAACCCCCTCCCGGAGAACGGAGACCTCCTCCTCTTTTCCATCCGTGGTTGTCAGGCCGGTACTCTGTGCCTGACCAGCCTCTCCTGCCTGCGCGCTGACAGACGCCCGTTCCTGCTTTGTTTCATCTGTCAGAGCACTGCTTCTTTGCCCCTGACCGGATTCAGCTGTATGTCCGCTGTCTTCGGTTACTGCCGCCCGCAACATAACAAGGTCCTTTGCTGCCGGGTTGAGGGCCTCATAGTCTTCCCTGGAGATCACAGTGTCCGTCGTAAACCCGAACGGAAGCGGATACTGATTCTCATAGAGCGCCAGTTTTCTGCGGGATCCAAGCGGCTGTTTTGCATAGCCATACGGCAAGGAAGCCGCATTGTCCGCATCAACAGCAAAATAGCGGACACCTGCCAGCGCCTCAAGCGCTGTCCTTCCGTCGAGCGACTGGATGTGCAGGATCGATGTCATGCCGGTGCTTCTCTGCTCAATCATGGCCTGAAGCTGGCTGGCATTGACAATGCTGTTGTAGATCTGCACGCCCGGCTGTCTCAGGACAAGAGAAGAATTGTCCTCCCAGTAAGCGCTCCGCACACTGTCCACACGGTAGAATCCATCGGAAAACGCGGCGGCTCCATTCTCCCCTGTGTAAAGCGGCGTGTCCGTATAGACCGCATAGGAGGATTCCTCATACCGGCTGAACGCCGTCCCCTGCTCCTGATAATACGCCGCGAGATTGCCGAATCTCGGTGAGAACGTCATCCATCCGGCCAGTGCGGCGGAGCCCGCCGTAAACAGCAGAACGATCCGTTCGCCATAGCTGTATCCATCGTGATTGCGTCCCGCATGGCTGTGTCCGGCATGGCTGTGTCCGCCATAGCCGTCTGCTTTCTTTTTCTTTTTTTCTGTCCTGCAGCTCAAATACAGAAGAACTGCCGTGTAGAGCGTCAGCTCCGCCGCCGCTGTCAGATGAAAGACAGCCTCCCGCGTCATCCAGAACCAGACTGCGCATCCCAGATCGAAGACGGCAGTCACAAGGAGGAGGAAGCGTCTGTCGCGTTTCTGAAGCGCAGAGACTGCATCCGCTGTAAAGCTGACAGCGACTGCTGCTGCAAATGCAATCAGGTACACCCACCGGTTGTTTTCATTGTTCATCGCTGCCAGCACATAGCCGGCGCCCGGAATGAGCAGACAGAAAAGAAGGACAATCAGACCGGTGCGAATCTGGCGGCAGGATGATTTTCGTTTCGCGGACGAAAAAATCAGCGCAGCTGCCGGCATCAGCGTCACCGCAAAGTTGAGATGTGTTCCATTTCCGGAGGCCTGATACGGGGTAATCAAGTTCAGGAACCACGCCAGGTATCTCCTTTTATCCTCATAGACAAGAAGACTGTTGCGCTCCGCCTCATGGACAGCCCGGAGGCTGGATTTGTAGCGTGCCAGCGCCGGGAACAGGAAGATGCCGGAGAGCGCCAGCCCCAGAAGGTAGGCAAGAGACAGACTGATCAGCAGCCGTCCGAACTGTTTCAGCCGGTCTGTCCGGTAGAGGTCAAAGAAACGGATCAGCACGTATCCCAGAAGACCGAAAGAGCTGATGTACATAAAGTAATAGTTGCTGATGAAACCCAGCGCAACGCTGACTGTAAATAACGCAAAGGAATGCTTCCGCTCCGGGTCCATCATCCGCTCCGCACCGAGAAGCATCAGCGGAAACAGAATCATGTGCGAAAGATACGTCGGATGCACAATCCCAAGCCCGAAGGTAAATCCGCAGAACACATAGAGAAGCGCCCCTGAAAGCGCCGCCGTCCGGCTTTTCCGGAAGTGAAACACGAATGCCGAGAGGCTGAGCCCTGCCAGAAAGCAGCGCAGAACCGTCAGAACACAATAGAGTGCCTCTGTCCCGGATGCCGGGACAAAGATGGAAAGAAAATCCAGCGGATGAAACCGGACAACCGCATTGATGTCATCCCCCATCCCGATCGTATAGTCAAAGCGGTCCGGATGAAAGTCTCCGTGAAGAAAGCCTCCGGCCGTCTTTCTGAGCCATTCCCCCATATAACGAAGCTGGAGAATATACTGAGACTGTCCGTCCCCCTTCCCGATCAGGTTCTTCCCCTCCAGCAGAAAGGGAGAAAAGACAAGGAGAAAAATGATGGAAAACAGGGCTGTATAAATCAGCAGATATTTCCCATATTTTTTTCGATCACTCATAGGTCGGACCTCATCTCTTTCTCATGTTCCTTTTTTTTCTGTCTCAGAGCCGCAAGCATAAAAACAATCAGGCCGAAAAGCGCGCAGACAGCGCCTGCCCGAAGACCCGGTGTGTGATATTGAAGCCGGATCTCATGTGTCCCCGGACGCAGCAGCGTCCCCAGATACATGCCGTCAAACGTGTCCGGATCTGTCTTCTTTCCATCCACATACAGGGTCCATCCGCGCTGGGCCGCAACGGTGAAAACAGCAAGCTTCGTCTCTTTGTTCGTGATGGTGCCGGTCAGAAGGCCATCCTCGATCTGTTCATTCTGAAGAGCTTCCTCATTGAGCGCCCTGACTCTGCTCTCGTACGCATCCATGGAGACCGAAACAAGCTCTGCTGCATCAAGGGACCTCGCACCATGTCCGCTGAAGATCAGCGTCACCGCTCTCGCCCGGTCTTCTGCATTGTATCCAAGGTTGATCAGGTAATCCTTCCTCCCGAGGGTATAGACATCCCGGCTGCTGCGAATTCGTACGGTCGTCCGGATGCCTTCTGACGTAATGGTCAGCTCCTCCGAGGTTCCGGCTCCGGTCAGCCCCTTCAGTCTCAGGAAACTGCAGGTACCCTTTCCGGCCTGAAACGACAGCTGCCCCTGTCCGCCTGAGAGATCCGGGCTCTTCAGAGACTCCGTTTTGATTGAAGCCGAAGGCTTCTCCACTTCCCTGAGTCCTTCCGCCCTGAGCTTGTCCGCAAGAGCCGAATCCTCCTCCGGGAGCACCACGGCATCCAGCTTCACCCATTCCTTCTCGATGTCGCTGAGCTTTTGGTAATTAGCCCAGGTGATAAAGCTGTCGGATGTAAAGCCTGCAGACAGAAGGTTCTGATTTTCATACACCGCCGTGCTCGCACTCAGGTCTGAAAGGTCTTCTCTCTTCTCAAAGCCGTATGGTACCTTGCCCTCATTTCCGGCCCCCGCAATATAATACTTCACATGGGCAAGATTTCCGGCGACCGGCCTGCCATCCAGGTCATGTACCTGCGTGACCGCGTCCAGCCCTGCGTTGTTCTCATCCAGGAGCGTCCGGATCAAATGCGTATTCAGGATGCTGTTGTACATCCCGATGCTGTTATAGCCGAAATACTCTGCGGAATTCTCCAGGCCGTGCCGTACGTCTGCGGCATCCACCCGGTAAAAACGATTGTCCGGAATCCAGGCGGCCGCTCTTCTGTCCAGCTTCTCGTATTTCTGCGTGGTATCCCCTGCAGGCTGGAAGGCTGCGGTGCGGTTTCCTCCTTCCGGCGCATACGTCAGAAATCCGTTAATTCCTGTGGAAATGATGACCGCCGCAAGCACAGCCGTCCGGACAGCTTCTCTTGAAGCCTTCATCCGCCGAAGGACCAACAGCAGAAGCAGAAATGCAAGAAGCTCCGCCGTCCCGGCTTCATTATAGCGGTTCGGCCTCTTCAGCACCCGCTCCGCCGCCGTCCCGGCCAGAAACAGAAAGCTGACCAGAAGGACATTTCGAAGAGAGGCTCCCTTCAGATCCGCAAAATCGTCGATGACGGTCACACAGCACATGCCAAGCGAAAGCGCGATCAGAAACATCCAGCGGTTGTTTTCATTGTTCATGCCGGCAAAAATGTAGCCGAAAACCGGTACCAGCAGCGCCGCCAGCTCAAGCAGAAGGGACGCCCTCAGCGTACGGCGTCTTCGATAACGCTTTGTGAACAGCACCGCAAGCGCAGGCAGAACAACCACAGCAAAGTTGAGATCCAGTCCATTGCCGGAGCTCTGGTAAGGGCTGATCAGGTTCAAAAACCATGCCACATACCGTCTCTTGTCCGCATACAGCCAGAGACTCTGCATCTCACTTGTCTGGCTCAGCCGGTAAGAGCCTCGGTACCGCAGCATCGCCGGCAGAAATGTCGCCATCGACATCATAAGCCCCACCAGATACAGCAGAATCAGCCTGCCGGCATAGCGCGGAAACGATCTGAAACGGTGCTCCTTCACGATCTCGGGATATCGGAGAAGGGCGTAGACCAGCAGTGCAATGGAGCAGATGTACATGAAATAGTAATTGCTCCAGAAGCCGAGGAAGACGGACAGGATAAACAGAAGGCTCCCTTTTTCAGCCACCACCCTCTCCATGCCAAGCAGCAGAAGCGGCAGCACAATGAAAGGTGCTGCGTAAGTCGGGTGATTCGTCACCCGGATCAGCATGTACCCGCCAAAGACGTAGACCAGGCTTCCGGACAGAACATTCTGCCAGGCCGGAAAGACGCCTGCCTTCTCCCGGTCCGCATAAATGAACGAAGGAGAAGCGTACGCATACGCTGAGAACGCAAGTCCTGCAAGGTAGAAACGCAGCAGCAGGATTACCGCATAGATCCCCTCTGCGAAGGATGCCGGAACCAGGGCTGCTAAAAAATCAAGCGGATGAAACCGGACAATCGCTCCGATATCATCTCCGATTCCGATGGAAAAATCGAACTGTCTGAGATGAAAATTGCCGTGAAAAAAGCCTGAAACGGTATCCCGGATATACTGTCCCATATAGCGGAGATAGACAACGTACTGAGACTCCCCGTCAACCGTGCAGACAAGACTGCGTTTCTGCAGGATGAACGAAAAAAAGACCGCCAGACTGACGATCAGAAAAAGAATTGTATAGATGCCGATGTATCTCTTTTTGGAATGCTTCTTCACACACAGCTCCATATCAGAATCAAACCTCATGATTGCTCAATTTTACCGTTATTTCACAGGAATTGCAATCTGTACGAGATTTGCAGCTGATTGTTCACAGAAGATTGTTCAATGCTGCCAGATGTATTTTTCAGATAAAACTGTACGGCAGCGTTCTCAGACAAACCGTCAGGATTCAAAGACTGGATAAAGAAACAGGGCAGCTGCCTGTATTGCACTGGCCTCTGCCCTTCTCATCTCCCGCTCTTCAGACAGGACACTCTCCTGAACCTTACATTAATAGATCCAGACTCTCGTTCCCACCGGAAGGTTGTTATACATCCAGATTATATTGCTCTGCGTCATCCGGATGCAGCCGTGTGACTGCGTATGCGTTCCAATTGACTCCACACCCACGCCCGGCCATCTGTGAAATCCGCTGCCGGAGAACTCCATGTAGTAGGCAAGATTGCCATAACTGGGGTACTTTGCCTTGATGGTGAAGTTTCCGATCGGCGTTGAATTCTCCCGGCCAGTCGTGCACTTGAACACCTTCACGAGCTTCCACTTCTTGTTCTTGCCTCGGAAAATATTGACGCGCTGCTTGTCGAGCGACACCCAGACCAGATATCTGGACTTGCTCTTGTGTGCCGTGCTATTGATGTATGTTGTCTTTGTCAGCTTGTTGTAATCACCCTTCGTGACAACACTCGCCAGATCCTGGCCGAAGCTCAGGTACTGTCTTGATATGCTGTAGTTGTGCCCCTTCAGCCTGATGACGCACTTTGCGCCGCCTCTGACAACCGTGACAACCGTGCCAGCCCGGAATCTCCCGTACTTTGTCCGCACGTTTCTCAGCAACGTCGCTTTCCAGGAAAGTGTCCGGACCTGTTGGAGAGACTCTCCCGGCCGGATGACAGAAGACTTCTTCGCCGCAAAGGCCGCATCAGCCGGAACCAGAAGCAGAAAAGACGTCATCATAATCAGTAACAGTCTGTGAAGCTTTTTCATCTTGCACCTTCTTTATCTATATCTGCCAGGCCGATTTTTCTTCTCAGTAGATAACGACCTTCGTCTTCGTCGGTACATTCTTGTACAGCCAGACTGCATCCTTCTCTCTCAGACGAATGCATCCATGTGACTGCGGATGCGTACCGATTGTCCCGACACCCTTCCCGGGCCATCTGTGGAATCCGCTTCCTGAAAATTCCATGTAAAAATACAGCGGCGATCCATACTGACCGGTATAGCTGTGTTTCTTCCATCCGATGGTAAAGTTTCCGACTGGTGTCATGTTCATCATACCGGTTGTGCACTTGAACACCTTGACCAGCTCCCATCTCCGGTTGGATCCTCTGTAAAGATTCAGCCGCTGTTTATCAAGCGATACCCAGATCAGATAACTTGTCTTGCTCGTGCGCGTCTTCTGGTTGGCAAACGCAATCTTGGTCGACGTGTTGTAGTCGGAGCCGCCGACAATGCTTGCCAGATCCTTCTTAAAGTTCAGATACCTGCTTGCAATCTTGTAATTATGACCTTTCAGCTTGATGATACACTTTGAACCGCCCTTTATGACAGTCACACGAGTACCTGCCTTGAAGCGCCCGTATTTTGTTCTGACCGTTCTTTTCAAGGTTGCCTGCCACGCAAGCGTATCGACCCTTTGGATAGGCTCACCCGGCTGAATTGCTGGGATTCTCACTGCCGCATAGGCCAGATCCGCCGGGATCAGCATCATAACTGAAAGCACTGCCATCAGAAGCAGTTTCCGAAGCTTTTTCATCTCTCCCACCCTCTCATCTCCTGTATTTGCTCTTTCAGCCCCATACAACCCTCACCTCTGTCTGAAGCCAGTACAATCGTACCATTTCAAATTGAGTTCATTCAAGGTTGATCTTCTGAGTTATCTCTTAAGAGTTTCTTAAGTCTCAGGAGCGAAAGACATAAAGATTGTGATCCCCAATTGTCCCGACTTTCTCTGCCGTGCAGTCCGCGTCGTAATAATCATGCAGATAGGCCAGCACCCGCTCCGGGCTGTCCGCGACGAGCCGGACCTTTTCGTTGTCAATCATATCTCTGTAAGGATTTTCAATTCCATAGCGCTGAAAAACCGACATGTACGGGATACTCTTTGTCGCCCATCCGCCAAGCGTGATAATATTGGCCGTCGCGCCGACCGGGACGCGGTCAAAAGGTCCATACGCGCCTGCGGGATAATAGCAGTTCGAAAGGCAGATATACAGATGATCTGTATCATTGGACATCTGGCTGACGTAGTTCTGCTTGTTCAGATCCTCCAGACGGGCATTCACCGTCTGTCTGCGGTAATGCGGCGCCCACGTCATCTGATTCATAATCAGGGCAAACAGCATGACTGAGGCTGCGGCCTTCGGGTTGAAATGTATATTCTTCTGGTCCAGTACCACCAGAAGTCCCAGCGTGCCGCCCCACCAGATTCCGACATCGACGCGTCTGACCCCGTATCTGCCGGCATAGAACAGATAGAAGAACAAGCCTCCCAGCAGGAAGATCTGAAGCAATACGCTCGCAACACCCTCTGCACTGTGACTTCCGTACAGAATCACAAGTATCAGGACAAAGAGGTAGATCAGAAACATCTGATTTCTGAAAAACCTGTCCGGATACAGAGCGAGAAAATCCTTCACCAGCTTTTTGTCGATCTTACGCTCCTGCTGAAACTTCGCGATCTCCTGCATCACCTGGACAGACATTTTATCAGGGTCATAGAAATTCCACCCCTTGTACAGCGTCCAGGCATTCTGATTGATACCAAGCTTCTCATATTCCGTCTCATGCCCGTTGTACGAAGGGAAATCGTAATCGAGCAGGTTGGAACGTGCGGTAGTGTATTCCTGGTATGCTGTCCGCCCGGCACTGCTCTTCACCTGGAAGGTATCGTACTCCTTCGCTGCTGCAATCAGCAGGACTGCCGGGATAACCGAAAGCACATACATCCCCAGGCGGCGAAGCCGTCTTCCCTTTTGTTCCTCCCTGCGGATCCGCAAAATCAGGAAAAATGCGCCGGCCGCGGTCGAAACCGCTGCGGCGAGCGCCTCCTCAGGCCGGATCAGGTACCCCATCAGGATCACCAGACTTCCGATCACGATTCCCGGAATCTTTGCGCGTCCATCCCGGACACTGTCATAGATCAGGAAAATCCCTGCCGCACCCGCACAGGCAGCGATCTTGGTGAAATTCACAGCTGTGTAGCATTCATACCCGAAATATGCAAGCAGGACGCCTGACAGCATCAGTCCTGACCACCCCTCGAAGCGGTTCAGGAGAACATAGGTAACCGTCGTCAGGGAGAAGAAAGCCGCTCCGTATAGAAACAGAATATACCAGGGAATCTGGGCCGTCAGCCTGTAGCATGCCCCGACGATCACGCCAAACAGCCCGTTTGATATATTTGTCCATGCATCCTGCGTGCCTCTGGACAGATTGAAAAAGCCTGCAAGTGTGATGTCATCGTTGGTCTCGAAATACGGTCTTGTCACGACCAGCAGCAGCAAAAGAAACAGAGCATTGAGGACTGCGGAAAACCAGACCTTCTTCCTGTTTCTGCTCAGCAATGCGTAAGCCTTCTTCATCACCATTTTGCTCTCCCTCTTGAAATATGGCTGCTCACTCGATTGTCGCGCCCATCAGACTCTCTGTCTCCGTCCCGATTAGATCTTTCTGCCAGTCTGCATAGCTTCCGATCTCTGCGACGCCGCTGTATCCCATGTCAGAAAGCTTCTGTGCGGCTGCACAGCTCTCCTCAAGCGTACTTCCATAGACATAGACGGACTGATTGCTGTCGCGCAGGATCGCCGGTGCCTTCTTCACAAGCTCTGAATACGGGATATTCACGGCCCTCTGAAGATGTCCGGCTGAATACAGTTCCGGTTCTCTGACGTCGATCACCATGTAATTTTTCTCATAGCTCATGTACTTTCTTGCATCCGTCACTTCCAGCATCTCGTAGGGTTTCCCGGCACTCGGACGGACAGATCGGGTCAGCAGAAAAACGGCGCACAGGCCGGTCACAAGGCTTGTCAGAAAAGTAATCAGCGCAATTTTCTCACGCGATGTCATCTTTCTTTTTCTGTATGATCTCAATCCATGGTCCTCCTGTCAGGGTTTTTCTCACCGAAAAGGAGAAGTTTCAACACCGGAACCCTCCGCACAATCCCCTTTGAAATCGGATAGGGCAGAAGCATTGCAAACAGAAAGATGAACAAGGTCGCAGCCGGATAAGGCAGAGCAAGTTTATTCCAGAACAGAATCTTTGCAGCTGTCATGATCGGTTCGTGCAGAATATAGATGTCCATGCTCATCAGCCCGGTCATTTCAAGGATGTGCACAAGTCTGCTGCCATCCACCCGCTTCAGCATAGCCTCACAAAGCCACGGCGTCACATAGATTCCGCATACGCTGCTGCCAAGTCTGAAGATGTTGACGCCGTTATGAAAGTAGATTCGATTGAATATAAGAAACAGGATCAGTGCAAAAAAGACCGGAAGACCCTGCCCTTCAAAGAGATACCGGCTCCCTTCCTTCTGAAGATCCTCATATTTCAGCCTGAGCCAAATCCCTATGAGGAAAAAGAACAGGTATTTAGGTGTGTTGATCGGGATATTCACCCACCAGGACGCGGCACAGAGGGCCGCCGATCCATAGAGAATGTCACGGAAGCTGCACTCATTCACACACAGCGCGCAGATGGCGGAGATGACAAACAGAACATATAAAAACCAGAGCGATACATCCGGGTTCTGTCCGATGAGAAGCTTCAGGCTGTCTCTCAGCGTGAACGGTTTGACCGCATAGGCACTCAGCTTCAGCTTGACCGGGATATAGCAACCCCCGATCACAAAATACGGAACAAGCAGGCGCACAGCTCTGTCCTTGATGTAGAGAAACCTCTCTTTGTAGGTTTCCATGCGCAGAATTTTCCGGGCAAGAAATCCGGACAGCATAAAGAAGAGAGGCATGTGAAAGCTGTAGATCAGGCACACCAGCACCCTGATCCACTTTGCATCGACTTCTGTCTGCTTGAGGGAATGGCCAAGCACGACAAGAATGATGCCGATTCCCTTTGCAAGGTCAACCGCCCTGAAACGCTCCTTCGCCATGCAATCAGTACCCTTTCATGTTCAAGATTTTCGCTGAAATCATTCGCATTTCGGCAGCTTCGCGTGGCTCAGCTGCCTTTCATGCTCATGATTTTGACGTCGCCAGAAAAAAGCCAGTCCGGCGTGCAGAGCACGCCGCCTGGCTTTTATTCTGCGACTGGGTCCTTATATCATACCGGGTATGCTTTGTCTTTCTTGTCGCCGGCTGCCGGATCGACACCGGTCTGCTGCGCCTGGCGATACTTGAAGAAGTCAACTGCAACCTGCGGGAACAGTGCATAGGTGAGGACATCCTCATCCTGCTGCTTCCACTGTGCGACTTCCTTCTCGTACTTCGGAAGGGACGGCTCAAGATCATCCGCCGGGCGATAGTCGATTACCTTCGCGTCACCGATGCACTTCTTCTGAACTTCCTTGTTGAACGGCTTGACGGTCTTGCCGTACTTGCCGCACAGAAGATCCTTGGACTGCTGCGGAACCATGTCGTAGCGCTGTCCGCCGTTGGAGACGGAGATGACGTTCATGACAGCCTGGGTTCCCACAATCTGAGAGGACGGGGTAACCAGCGGCGGCTCACCGAAGTCTTTTCTGACGCGCGGCACTTCCTCGAGCACCTGGTAGAACTTGTCCTCCTGTCCCATCTTCGCGAGCTGAGAGGTCAGGTTAGAAAGCATGCCTCCCGGTACCTGGTACTGCAGCGTCTTGATGTTGACACCCAGATTCTTCGGGTTCATCAGGCCATCCTTCAGGCACTTCTCACGATATGGACGGAAGTAATCTGCGATCTCGCACAGAAGCTTCAGATCCAGTCCGGAATCATACGGCGTTCCTCTGAAGGCCTCAACCATAACCTCGGTTGCCGGCTGGGAGGTTCCGAGTGCGAACGGCGACATAGCGGTATCGATGACATCGACGCCTGCCTCAACCGCCTTCATGTAAGTCATGGAAGCCTCGCCGGAGGTATAGTGGCTGTGCAGCTGAATCGGGATATCGACTGCTTCCTTCAGAGCGCCGACAAGCTCGACTGCCTTGTACGGAAGAAGAAGACCTGCCATATCCTTGATGCAGATGGAGTCTGCGCCAAGGTCCTCGATTCTCTTTGCAAGATCAACCCAATAGTCGATCGTGTAGGAATCGCCAAGTGTGTAGGACAGGGCAATCTGCGCGTGTCCCTTCTCCTTGTTTGCCGCCTTGACTGCTGTCTTCAGGTTGCGGAGATCATTCAGGCAGTCGAAGATACGGATGATATCGATTCCATTTGCGATGGACTTCTGAACAAAGTACTCAACAACATCATCCGAGTACGGGCTGTATCCCAGGATGTTCTGTCCGCGGAACAGCATCTGCAGCTTCGTATTCTTGAAGCCTGCACGAAGCTTTCTCAGCCTCTCCCACGGATCCTCGTGGAGGAAACGAAGGGAGGCGTCAAATGTTGCACCGCCCCAGCACTCCACGGAGTGGTATCCGACCTTGTCCATCTTCTCGATGATCGGGAGCATCTCCTCGGTCGGCATACGGGTTGCAATCAGAGACTGATGCGCGTCACGCAGGACAGTCTCAGTAATCTTGATTGGCTTCTTCACTGTTTTATCTGCCATTGTTTTATCCTTTCAAAGAATATTTTGATTGCTGAATGGCGAATATCAGACGCCGTAGATTGCCATGAAGGTACCAGCCGCGACAGCGGTACCGATGACACCTGCCACGTTCGGTCCCATCGCGTGCATCAGAAGGAAGTTCGTCGGATCAGCCTGCGCGCCGACCTTCTGTGAAACACGGGCAGCCATCGGGACAGCGGATACACCTGCCGAACCGATCAGCGGATTGATCTTCCCGTGCGTGACAACCTTCAGAAGCTGGCCGAGCCAGACACCGCCGGCCGTACCGAAGATGAATGCGATCAGACCAAGGACGACAATCTTCAGCGTATTGGCATTCAGGAATGCCTCAGCGGAGGTGGAAGCACCGACAGACGTTCCAAGAAGGATGACAACGATGTACATCAGCGCATTGGAAGCGGTCTCCGTCAGCTGCTTGACAACGCCGCACTCACGGAAGAGATTTCCGAGCATCAGCATACCAACCAGCGGAGCGGTTGTCGGAAGGAGCAGGCAGACAACGATCGTGATGACAATCGGGAACAGGATCTTCTCCAGCTTGCTGACCGGGCGGAGCTGCTCCATCTTGATCTTGCGATCCTTCTCGGTTGTGAACAGCTTCATAACCGGCGGCTGAATGATCGGGACGAGTGACATATAGGAATATGCCGCAACCGCGATCGGTCCCATCAGCGTTGTCTGTCCAAGCTTTCCTGCAAGGAAGATGGAAGTCGGACCGTCAGCGCCGCCGATGATGGAGATCGCCGCTGCTGCCTTTCCGTTGAATCCCATCGCGATTGCAAGGAAGTACGCAACATAGATACCCAGCTGTGCTGCCGCACCCATCAGGAAAGAAATCGGGTTTGCGATCAGCGGACCGAAGTCGGTCATCGCTCCGACGCCCATGAAGATCAGGGACGGAAGAATGGACCATTCGTCGAGCTGGTAGAAATAGTAGAACAGCCCTCCTGCGTGTTCAATCCCGAGAGAATCGACACTCGGAGCCGCAATGACATCCGGATAGATGTTGACAAGCAGCATACCGAAGGCGATCGGGATCAGCAGGAGCGGTTCAAAATCATGCTTGATCGCGAGGTACAGAAAAACCAGTGCCACGCCAATCATCACATAGTTTCCCCACGTCAGATTGAAAAACGCAGTCTGATGCAGAAGATTTGAAATAATTGAACCCATCAGGTAAACCTCCTAACGTTCAGGACACAGGCAGCGGAAAACTCAGTTCATGGTCGCAAGGAGCTGGCCATTCTCAACTGCATCTCCGACACCCACTTCGATGGAAGCGACTGTGCCTGCCTGCGGAGCGACGACCGGGATCTCCATCTTCATAGCCTCGAGCGTGACGATTGCGTCACCCGGCTTGACTGACTGTCCGACGGAAGCGTTGACCTTCGTCACCTTGCCCGGAACGGAAGCGTTGACCTTCACGGAGCCTGCGCCTGCGGAAGCTGCCTTCGGAGCTGCTGCCTTCGGAGCCGTCGCCTTCGGAGCTGCTGCCGGTGCTGTCTTCGGAGCCGCTGCCGGTGCTGCTGCAGAAGCCCCGTTCTCCTCAACAGTGACATCATATACATTGCCATTAACGGTGATGGTATAGTTCTTCATCTCAATTTCTCCTATTGAATGATTGTAGATTGTGATTGATGCTGCATCTCAGGCATTCTGCCAGCTGCTTTTTCTGCCTCTTCTTCTGATGGAACGGACGACAAAGCCATCGGCCGGTGCCTTTCCATTCTCGCTCTCATACGCTGCAACCGCCGCTGCAATGACTGCGGCAATCTCACCGTCGTCAGCGCCCTCTTCTTCCTCAGGCTCCTGTGCAGTCTCCGTCCCAACCGGCGCAGCTGCCTCAGCAGCCTCCAGCTCCTTCTTCTTCCTGCTTCCGTTCGGAATAAAGCGGAACAGGCCGATGACAAGGGTCAGGAGAACGAGGATGAGCATGACGTTCACTAGTCCGACAGCGGTGTTCTCCGCAGCCTTCTCGATGGCTTTCCCGACGGTCTCCTGGACATTCCAGTTGTAGGTTGTCGTCTGCGCTTTCATATCGACTGTAACTGTGACAGTTACCTTCGACTTGTCAGCTGCTGCCTTCTCATAATTCACAAGATCCGTGAAGGTAACATTCGTTCCATCCTCTGCGACGGTGTAGGAATCAACACCCTGGTAGGCGCCGCACTGCTCTCTTACCTGATCCCAGGAAGCGATCAGACGTGTGGCTGACTCATCGCCGGAATCCTTGAGCTGTGCGATCTGGTCATCAGAAAGTGACGAAACCTGCGCCAGTGTCTGTTCGATGGACTGTTCAATGGCTGTGTAAAGCTGTTCATACTTGCGGTCCCCGGTCACCTCGGAAGGCTGAGCAACCGCTGTTGTCTCCTGCTGGGTCTCCCCGGTATCTTTGGCAAGCTCGCTCTCCACTGCCTCGGCTTCCGTCGCCGCCTGCTCAAGCGCCGTCTCGGTGCTCGCTGTGGCTGACGCTGCAAAAGCGGTTCCGCCAAGCATGGAGACGGAAAGTCCGCATGCAAGCAGAATCGCGCTTAATCTTTTCTTCATCTGCATGCCCCTTCCTTATACAGTTGCGTGTTTTCTTGCCGGAAGATCTTCTCTCTTTGTATAGAGCATCTCGAACGCACCAATCGCCATCTTTCTGGTATCTTCCGGTCTGATGATGGTATCGATGTATCCGCGCGAAGCCGCCGCATCCACGCTGTTCTGCTTCTTCTCGTACTCTGCCGCCTTCTCATTGATGGTAGCCGCATCGCTGCCATCGTACATGATCCCTGCCGCAAGTTTTGCGTCCATGGTGCCGACCTTCGCGCTGTCCCATGCAAAGGTGACATCCGCGCCAAGCGCCTGGCTGTTCATGATCGTGAAGCCGGAGCCATAGGCATTGCCCACAATCACATTGACCTTCGGGGTTGTAGCGGATGCAAATGCTGTCACGAGCGCTGCAGCTGCCTTGCCGATTCTGTACTCGTTATGCTTGTCTGCAAGGAAACCCTCTGCATTCGTCAGCGTCAGGACCGGGATGTCGTATGCATCGCAGAAGTTCACAAAGGAAGCTGCCTTCTCGCAGCCCTTCGCGGTCAGGACCGGCTTGAACTCAGCCGTCTGCTTTCCGTCCGCATCGTATGCTGCCGTACGGTTTGCAACCGCGCCGACGGTCGTTCCGTTCAGCTTGATGAAGCCGGTGACCATCTCCTTCGCCTCTGCAGCCTTGACCTCGCAGAAGACACCGCCGTCAGAAATCTGTGAAAGCGCAACTGCAGGATCCGCTGCAGCGCCCGCGATATCGGTGCACTCCCTGTTCAGGTCATCCGCAACATCGGAGAGCGGTGCTTCATCGGAGTTGTTCGCCGGGAGCATCGAAACCAGCGCACGAATCTGTGCAAAGATCTCGTCCGGCGTACCGACAAAATCTACCAGGCCGGTATGCTCGCTCTGGAACGCAGCGCATGCGGTATCCTCTGTCTTGTTTCCTGCAAGCGCGTTCGGTGCATTCACAAAAAGCTTTCCAGCCTTGCCGTCCATGAACACAAAGTCGCTCAGGCCCGCTGCCACAGCCAGCCCGCCGCCGCACTGTCCGAGGACTGCGGAAATCTGCGGGATCACGCCGCTCGCCAGGGACATCTTCCGGTACAGCTCGCCGAATGCATTCAGCGCATCCGTTGACTCCTGCAGCCGGACGCCTGCGCAGTCGATCAGCCCGATCACCGGTGCGCCCATCTTCATGGCAAAATCATAGAGGCGGCAGATCTTCTTCGCATGCATCTCACCGATTGTTCCGCCGAGGACAGACGCGTCCTGGCTGTAGACATAGACCAGGTTATCGTCAATCAGGCCATAACCGGTGATGACACCATCCGAAGGAGTCTTGTCTTCCGTCAGGTTGAAATCAGTGCTGCGGGCAGTCACACTCTTTCCGATTTCAACGAAACTGTTTTCGTCAAGCAGGGCTTCGATTCTTTTCGCCGCACTGCTCTGTGCTGTATTGCTCATGCTAAGACCTCCATCTAAATACAACTGGTTACAAAACGTTTTATTCATCAATTCCTGCGACGCAGAAGGCGCAGTTTTGCCCCCTCATCACAAAAATCTGCCGAATCTCATATTACTTGATTAAGCTCTGAAAATCAAGGTCTTTCCTGCCCTCCGTCCCGGTCAGAATCCGCCCCCACGCCGTCCTCGGATGCCTGAAAATGTCTCCTGCCTTGCCCGTCTCCTGAACCGTTCCGTTGTGAATAATTGCGAGATCCGTACAGGCAGCCCTTGCCTCCTGCCTGCTGTGCGTGACAAAGAAAACCGGAATGTGCCGTTCTGAAAGCACCGACATTGTCTCCTCCAGAAGCTCGTCCCGAAGATATTCGTCGAGCGCCGAAAACGGCTCGTCCAGCAGGACGATCTGAGGATTTCCCACCAGGATTCTCGCCAGCGCACATCGCTGCTGCTGACCGCCCGACAGCTCGGAGGGTCTCCGGTCCTCCAGTCCCTCCAGGTGCATACGCTCGATGATCTCGGAAATTCCCTTCTCTCTTTGCTGATTAGATGTGTATAATGCGCATTTCCTGTATTTTTTGCGTGGCGTATCACGTCCGTTTTCCTGATCTAGCTGTTTCTTCCCCGCTTCGATCCGCCGCTCCTGCTGAGCCGCTCCAAGGATCCCGCACCGGATGTTCTGGCGAACCGTCATGTTCGGGAACAAGGCATAATTCTGGAACAGATAGCCCACTCTCCGAAGCTGCGGCCTGAGATTGATCTTTCGGTCACTGTCAAAGAAGGTCATCCCGTTTATGACGATTCTTCCCCTGTCCGGCACGGCTGTCCCTGCAACGCAGCGCAGGGTCATCGTCTTGCCACTGCCCGAAGCCCCCAGAAGACCGATCACGCCGCCCGGGTTCATTTCCGCCGAGTCCAACCTCACCTGCAGCGGAAATGTATTCAGCTTCATCTCAATATCAATCAAAAAGTCCAAAACAGTACTCCTTCCGCTTCCATGATTAGCGCCGTCTTCGGACAGTACACCTGTCGATCATTGTCCTCTCCTGCCTTCCGTCAGGTTCAGCACAATCAGCACGCAAGCAGACAGGACAAGATTGATTGCCACCCAGGCCGCCGCCCCTGCGTTGTCGCCCGTCCGCCAGAGCTGGTAGACCGTCGTCGCAATGGTAGCCGTCTTCCCGGGCGTGTAGCCGATCACCATGGACGTTGCCCCGTACTCTCCGAGCGCTCTCGCGAAGGAAAGGACGGCTCCTGCAATGATCCCTTGTCTGCAGACTGGCATTCTGATGTGCCAGAAGATGTACGTGTCAGACAAGCCGAGCGTCTGGGCGCTCCACTGGCAGGTTTTGTCAAAGCTCTGAAAAGCCCCCCGCGCCGTCCTGTACATCAGGGGAAATGAAACCACAAAGGCTGCCAGGACGCCCCCCGGCCAGCTCATGACAAGCCTGACGCCCATTTCGTCCAGGAAATGCCCCAGCGGATGCCGGATGCCGAACACCTGGAGGATAAAGAAGCCGCAGACGGTCGGCGGCAGGACAAGCGGCAGCGTGAGCAGTGTGTCCAGAAGTCCGCGCAGAGCGGATGGCAGGCGGGAAATCTCGTAGGCTGCCCAGATTCCTGCAAAGAAAACCAGCACACTTGTGCAGGCTGCAATCCTCAGGCTGTTCCAAAGCGGAAAAAGATCCATAACGTCTCCGTTCTATTTTTTCAAGAATAACGCCTATGTATTTTCGACTGGCGTTGCAGCGTCTCAGTCCGGATATTCAGTGCCAACGACATGCCCGCCCGGCTTTTCGCCCGGCGCCGCAGCATCTCAGTCCGTTCGTCCGTTGCCAGCGCATGTCTGCCTGCCCCTTCGTCCCGTGTCACAGCACCTCAAGCAGAACGTCCATCGCGCCTCCGCAGAGCATGTCTGCCTGCGCGCCGGTCCGTCCGGTCAGGTCGACCTGGAAGATCTCTGCCTTGTAAGGGCAGGTGTCCGCAGTGCTGCGCTCAAGCCTTGACTCTGCCATCAGCTGCAGTGCCTCGCGGATAACCTCCGCCTCCATGCAGCCTCCGCCGATCGTTCCGGCCGTCGTCCGGTCTCTCCGGATCAGCATCCGGGTGCCGGCCTGCCTGGGCGTTGAGCCTCGTCTGGAGACAATGGTTGCAAGCACCTGTCGCCCCTCACCGCCTGAAGCGATCCCTTCCAGAACATCCTCCGGTATCTGGTTCCTCGCCGTGTCCGGCCTGACCGCCAGGATCTCCGAGACGATCGAGATGGCAATTTCCTCAGGTGTCTGAGCCCCGATCTTCAGACCAATCGGTGCGTGAAGCCGCTGCTGCATTTCCTCCGGAATGCCTTCCTCAAGGAGCGTCTGTTTCATCCGGGCAGACCTGGCGCGGGACCCCATCATGCCCACATATCCGGTCTCATGCCTCATGATTTCCAGAAGGCATTCCCTGTCAAACCGGTGGCCGCGTGTCACGACCACGAAGTAGGTATCCAGATCATAGGAAATGGCCTCAGACCGGAGCGCCGCTGTAAAGTCGTCCGCGATCGTCTCATCTGCACCGGCCTTCTCTGCCAGCCGGCAGAAATCAATCCGGTCATCGATTGCCGTCACTCTCCATCCGAGAAATCTGCCCAGCCGGATGACACCCTGCCCGACATAACCGGCTCCGCAGACTACAAGGTGTTTCGGATGCCCGAGCTTTTCTCGGAAGAGCATCTGCGTCGGAAGCGCGAGGATATCCACGGCATTCGCAGGCATTTCTGGATCCGCGTTCCGGTCCTCCTGTTCCGCTGCCATTCCGTCCCTGTGAAGATCCGTCACATTTGATGCTGCTGCCTCGCCTGCCGCGCCGCTGCCGCCAGCAGTATATTCAGCTGCCTCACTAGCTGCGCCGCTGCCGGCCGCTGCAGATGCCGCTGCCCCGTTCGCCGAACCGCTGCCGACCACTGCTGTTGCCGCTGCCCCTTTCGCCGCGCCGCTGATGCCCGCAGTAAATACCGCTGCTGGCTTTCCGTCTGTCAGAAGCAGCTTCCAGCCGGTCTTCTCTCCGCCGGTGACCGTCACCAGCTCCTGATCCCGGTCTGTTCTCAGCTCCGAAAGGATGTCGTAAAATTCTCTCGCCGTCATGTTTCCACTCTTTCCACAAATTCCCTTAACCGGGCCGGTCAGGTGCTGATCCGGTCCGCCTGAAGTCCGCTAGACTCCAAGTCTTACGTTGGCCTCTTCCTCGGCTTCTGCCTTGAAATCTTCCACCTTCACAGGGTTCATGGCCGGAAGATCATCGACCGAATCGGTCCCGAAGTGCCGCAGAAATTCCTCTGTCGTTCCGAACAGGATTGGCCTTCCGGGCGCATCCAGCCGTCCGACCTCCTGAATCAGATTATACTCGACAAGCTTGTTGATGGCGTGATCACATTTGACGCCCCTGATCTTCTCAATCTCCGTTCTCGTCACCGGCTGCCTGTACGCAACAATGGACAGCGTCTCCATCAGGACATCGGTCAGCGTCGTCTTCTGAGGCTGCCGGACAACCTTGATCAGCGTCGGATACAGCTCCTTCTTCGTGCTAAGCTGATAACGGTCCTCAAGCCGGATCAAACGGATGCCCCGGTCTGCAGCCTCATAGCGCTGCTGCATATCCTTCAGGACCTTCTCCGTCTCAGCCCGGCTCAGTCCTACCGCATCCGCGATCACGGCAATGTCCACACTTTCTCCCAGCGAGAAGAGAATCGCCTCAATCTCCGCCCGGAGGGTTTCCACAGAGGGCTCATCCTTCCTGTCTTCCGGGGCTGTGCTTCCCACATCGGATCTGACCTCCCCGGCTTCCGACGGCATGCCGGTCTCCTCCGGTCCGGCCTTTTCCCCCTCCGGGGCTGCCGTCATGCTCTCCTCTGCCTGTGAATCATCTGCCTTGCCAGGTTTCTCAAGCTCCTTCATCTGCCGGTTTCTCCTCTATCCAGTCGTCGTCTTCCCCGTCCGCGTCCAGATCTGCCCACTGGGAACGGTCATTTGCCTCAATGTAAATCTCACCGAAATTCTCATCCTGCCGGACGTAGATGTGTCCGCGCTTCATCAGCTCCAGGATTGTCAGAAAGGAGACCACCACATATGTCTTTCCGGGTCTGAGCATCAGGAGATTTCTGAACGTGCAGTGCCGGCGGTTTTCAATAAAATGCTCGACATACTGCATCGTCTCTTTTGTGTTGAATTCCTCTTTTTCGATCCGGCCGAACCCCGCGCGGATCGGATCCCGCAGGTCCTCGCGCCGCTTCATGACGTCCTGAAAGACCTTGTAGAGGGCCGGCAGCGTCACCTTCGCATCATCCAGAATCTTGTCTGCGCTGACAGGCGGACGGTAAGCCGCGACCTCCCTTGGAATCTGCTTCTTCCGAAAATAAGTGCCCTCCGCTTCCTTCTCCCGCTCGCGCAGCTCCTGCGACATATACTTGTAGGTCTTGTAGGCGATCAGTTGACGGACCAGCTCGTCTCTCGGATCGATCTCCTCGCCTTCCTCATTCTTCTCCGCCGGCAGCAGCATCCGTGACTTGATATCGAGCAGTTCCGCCGCCATCACGAGGAATTCGCTCATCCGGTCCAGCTCCGGCTCCAGCGCCTGCATCGTCGACAAGTACGCCATATACTGCTCCGTAATCAGCGCGATCGGGATGTCGTAGATATTGACTTTATTCTTATCGATCAGGTGGAGCAGAAGATCCATCGGACCCTCATACGCCTGCAGTTTGATCTCAATCGCCATTCTGTGCTCCTACAAAGCCAAGGATTCCCGGCCACGCCGGTCTGTTGATCTCAGGCCTGTCCTCAATCTTCCTTTTACTTATGCTCCCACAAAGTCAAGGATCACCAGCTCTGCAGGATTGTTGATCCTCAGATCAATCGTATGCGTGCCGAGGCCTGCGCTGACGATCATTTTCCGGCCATCGATGGTAAACTCCCCGTGGTCATATTTCGGGAAAAGACCAGGATCCGGCCCGACCAGCCCGCCGATGCCCGGCAGCCGTATGATCCCGCCATGGTTGTGCCCGGAGAGCGTCAGGTCCGCGCCCCAGGCCGCGTAGGTCGGAAAATATCTCGGAAAGTGTGCAAGCAGGATGTGATACTCTCCCGGCTGCGGCTTTCCGACCAGCTTTTCCATATCCTGCACGGTCAGGAAATGCTTCCGCGCAGGTTTTCTTCCCTTCGAAGGCTGCTCGCACTCCCCTTCCCGGAGGTTTTTCCGGTAATAGCCGTTGTCGATCTCCAGGCCATAAAGCCCAATCCGGCTGCCGCCTATCCGGAGCGGAACACGGAGGTTGTCGACCATCGTGACGCCGAGCGCCCGGACCCTGCGGTCATATTCCAGAAACTGCTCCCGGAACTGAGGCACGTTCCGCATCCGGACCTCGTGGTTGCCATTGACCGCATAGACCAGATACAGCTCCGTCAGCCGGCCGAGCACATCAAGCGCGACATCACAGGCGCACCGCTCCCCCTTCGCGACCAGCAGATCGCCGACCGAGAAAACAGCTGAAACCTGCTCATTTCTGATCGCCTCCATCAGCTGCATGACGCCTGAGCGATAGACCTCATTGTGCATGTCAGACAGCACAGCCACCGAAAATGGCTTTTCCGGGGCGTTCTCTGGATCGTTGATCCGCACCTTGTAGTGTGTTACCAGAATCTTTCCCATATTCCCTCACCCCGTCTTATCAGTGTCCCGCCAGCCCATCCACAGGCAAACCCGGCTGCATTCCGTCTCCTGAACGCACGGTGCCTGTGGCATCTGCTTTGACGGTGCGCTTCCCCGGTCACATGCACCCTCGGCTGCACTCTGCCTCCTGGGCACACGGTGCCTGCGGCATCTGCTGTGTCAGCGTCCTCTGCCCCATTCGCCTGCAAAGCCTTATCTGCGTTCTGCCTCCGGCGTCAGGCTTACAGCAGCGGCGCCAGCGGCTTGATGACCGCCGCCATCATCCTCACCAGAATGTTCTGATGTTTCAGCCAGTCATCCGTGATCTTCCTGCACTTGCTGAAGGTCTCCTCGCAGTCCTTCTTGATCTGCATGACGGCGGACGTCCCGTACATCCAGACGCCGCACTCAAAGTGCAGATACAGCGACCTGTAGTCAAAATTGACGCTGCCGACCGTCGCGATCTTGTCATCCGACACGACAGTCTTGGCATGGATGAAGCCCGGCGTGTATTCATAGATGCGGACTCCGGACTCAATCAGCTGCCTGTAGCAGGAACGCGTCAGAAGATAGGCAATCCGCTTGTCCGGAATCCCGGGCGTCACGATCCGCACATCGACACCCGACTTCGCCGCAAGCGTCAGCGCCGTCATCATTTCATTGTCAATAATCAGGTACGGCGTGTAGATCCAGACATAGTCGTGTGCCTGCGAGACAATGTTCAGGTAAACATTCTCACCGACCGTCTCATTGTCGAGCGGCGTATCACAGTACGGCTGCACATAGCCATCGTCCTCAAACTGCTCCTTGTGGTACAACCTGGAGCTGAACGGTGCCCGCTTCTCCATCAGACTGTCCCGGCCGCCCGCAAACCGCGCCAGATCCTTCAGCTCCCGGTCGGATTTTGTGATGACGCTCCACATCTGAAGGAACATCACAGTGAATGAAAATGCACCTTCGCCGTGCAGCATGATGCCGTTGTCTTTCCAGTATCCGAACCGGACGATCCGGTTGATGTATTCGTCCGCGAAGTTGATCCCGCCCGTGAAGGCTGTATGCCCATCGATCACAAGAATCTTCCGGTGATCGCGGTTATTCAGGAAGATCGACGCCGCCGGGACAAACCGGTTGAACACGACACACTTGATCCCAAGGGCGCGCATTTTTTTGAAGTAGCCCATCGGAAGGGTGCCGATCGAACCGATGTCGTCGTATATGAGGCGGACATCCACGCCCTCCCGAACCTTCTTTTCCAGAATCTCCAGAACGCCGTCCCACATCTCGCCTTCTGCGACGATGAAGTACTCGATGAAGATAAAGTGCTTTGCCTTCTCAAGCTCCTCCTTCATCCGCGCGTACATCTCCTCACCCGTCGGAAAGAAGACCGTCTTCGTGTTGTGATAGGCCGGAAAGCCGCTGTCTCCGCTGAGATAGCTGCTCTGCCGGTACGCGTCCTCGTCCGCCTTCCGGAGACTCACCGCCACCGCTTCCTTCTGCTGCATCAGCGGTTTGCAGAGTTCGACTGCGCTTTCATAGCGTCTGCGGACCTGCCTGGTCACGCGGGACTGTCCCATGATGTAGTACAGTACAACGCCTACAACGGGAACCGCCAGAATCAGGATGGACCACAGAAGCTTGTAGGCAGGATTCATCCAATTGTTCAGAATCCAGAATACAAAAATCACTGCGAGCAGCTTGATCCCGAGATCGACGTATCTGTACTCTGCTCCCAGTTCAAAGATAATGTAGACAAACAGCCAGACTTGAAGAAAAATCGCAGCCAGCACAACCGTCAGTCTGCCAAAAATCGTTTTCAGAAGCCTTTTCACCGCTGCATCCCCCTTCTGTCTTCAGGCACCTGTAGAATGCCTTTAGTATAGGGCAGAAACCAGGATCAGGCAACTTCAGCCCATTTCAGGCAGCTTCAGGCTTCAGGCAACTACATGCCCCCGCGCTGGGCTTCCGCTGCACACATTGCCCATGCGCAGCATTGGGATGCATCATGCTCCACCACGCAGCGCGGAAGCGCTGCGTCTATACGACAAAACCCCCGGCTGCATAAGCCGGGGGCCTGACTGTTTACCGAATTAGTTGTACTTGCGCTTGCGTGCTGCCTCAGACTTCTTCTTGCGTCTGACGGACGGCTTCTCATAATGCTCTCTCTTGCGAATCTCCTGCTGAATACCCGCCTTTGCACAGCTTCTCTTGAAACGGCGAAGCGCGCTGTCCAGAGACTCATTCTCGCGAACGATTATGTTAGACATTCCTCAACCCTACCTCCCTCCAGTTGTAAATTGTGCATTCCAACTGTAGGTGAAATTCTGCACTTCATGCATTATAGCACCTCAGTTTCGAAGACGTCAATCCCTTTTTCACGGCACCTGACTGGCCGGCCGCCTTTTCCGGTCGTCCTGCAGACCACTTCTGCAGACCGCTTTCACAGATCACTTTGGTGGACCGCCTTCAGATCACTGGCCGGACGCGCTCTCAAACCACTGCTCCGGCTGCTGACCTGTCATTTTTTGAAAAACAGGCGGCAGTCGCACGTCCGGAGCGGACTGCTCAGGCTCCGAGCTGATTCTTCAGGGTCTCCGCCGCCAGCTTCAGCGCCTCGTCAACGCCTGCCGGGTTCTTGCCGCCGGCCATGGCCATGGACGGCCTTCCGCCACCGCCGCCTCCGACCGTCTTCGCGATCGCGCGGATCAGGTTCCCCGCATGGGCACCCTTCTTCACCGCGCCGTCGGTCGCGGTCGCCATCAGCTGCACCTTGCCGTCCGTGACGGAAGCCAGGACAACAACACCCTCTCCGACCTTTGCCTTCAGGGAATCGCCCAGCTCTCGCAGGCCATCTGCATCGACATTCTCAACACGGGTTGCGACGAACTTCACGCCGCCGATCTCCTGCACCTGATCGGACACATCGCCCAGCGCGTTCTTTGCCGCCTCGCTCTTCAGCGATTCGATCTCGGAATGCGCCTCCTTCAGCTCCTTCTGGAGCGCCGCAATCTTGTCAAGGACATCCGCCGGTGTCGTCTTCAGAAGCTCCGCCGCCTCAGCGACCTCCGCCTCCTTCTCTCTGTAATAGGAGATGACGTTATCGCCTGTCAGCGCCTCGATTCTGCGGACGCCAGCCGCAACACCGGATTCCGATAGGATCTTGAACAGCCGGATGTCCGCCGTGTTCTTCACATGCGTGCCGCCGCACAGCTCCTTCGAGAAATCGCCCATCGAGACAACGCGGACCTTCTCGCCGTATTTCTCGCCGAACAGCGCCATCGCGCCGGTCTTCTTAGCCTCGCTCAGGGACATGACATCCGTGCGGACCGGGAGCGCCGCCTCAATCTCCAGATTGACACGGTCCTCGACCTGCTGCAGCTGCTCCTTCGTCATCGGCTGGAAATGAGAGAAGTCAAATCTCAGTCTGTGCGGATCGACGTAGGAGCCCTTCTGCTCGATGTGCGCACCGAGCTCCAGCTTCAGCGCCTTCTGGAGCAGATGCGTCGCCGAATGACTGCGCGCCGTCGCCCTTCTGGCCGCCCCATCTACCTTCAGCGTCACCTCGTCTCCGGTCTTCAGCATGCCGCGCGTCACATGCCCGACATGGCCGATCCTGCCGCCGCGCAGATGGATGGTATCCTCAACCTTGAATTCGCCGTCCGGTCCCGTGATCGTTCCGATATCGCCGCACTGGCCGCCCATCGTCCCGTAGAACGGTGTCCGGTCGACAACAATCGTTCCCTTGTCCCCGTCCGTCAGCGCCTCCGTCAGCTCGCTCTCGCCCGCGATGACGGAGATCTTCGAGGTATCCTCAAGGTGATCGTAGCCATCAAAGACAGATGTAATCTCGACCGGAATCTGGTCATAGACCGTTGCGTCCTCGCCCATGTAATTCGTCTTGGCACGTGCATTTCTCGCACGCTCCCTCTGCTCCTGCATGCAGGCATCGAACGCCTTCTGGTCAACGGTGCAGCCCTTCTCCTCCAGGATCTCCTTCGTCAGATCAAGCGGGAAGCCGTAGGTATCGTACAGCGTGAACGCTTCCTTGCCGTCCAGTTCCTTCTTTCCTTCCTTCTGGAGGTCCTCCTGCAGACCGTTCAGAATGGACAGGCCCTGATCGATGGTGCGGTCAAAGTTGTCCTCCTCCTGCTGCAGCACGTTGAAGATGAATTCCTTCTTCTCCTCCAGCTCCGGATAGCCGCTCTTCGAGGTCTCGATGACGGTTCCGGACAGATCTGCCAGAAATGCATGATCGATGCCGAGCAGTCTGCCGTGGCGCGCCGCCCCTCTCGTCAGTCTGCGCAGCACATAGCCGCGCCCTTCATTGGACGGCATGATGCCGTCTGAAATCATGAACGTCGCCGAGCGAATGTGATCGACAATGCGGCGGATGGAGACATCCTGCTTCTCGACCTCATGATACTTTACACCTGCCATCGAGCAGACATGATCGCGCAGCGCGACAAGCGTATCGACATCAAACATCGAATCCACTTCCTGGCAGACAACCGCCAGACGCTCCAGCCCCATGCCGGTATCGATGTTCTTCTGCTTCAGCGTCGTGTAATGTCCCTCACCGTCATTTTCGAACTGGGTGAAGACATCGTTCCAGATCTCCATGAAGCGATCGCAGTCGCAGCCCGGCTTGCAGGTATCCTTTGTCCCGCATCCCTCGAAGCCGTACTTCGGCCCGCGGTCATAGTAGATCTCCGAGCACGGACCGCACGGGCCTGCTCCATGCTCCCAGAAATTGTCCTCCTTGCCGAACTTGGAGATACGGCTCTCCGGGATCCCGATCTCGTCATGCCAGATCTGGAACGCCTCGTCATCGTCGAGGTAGACAGACGGATAAAGCCTGTCCGGATCGAGGCCGACCACCTCGGTCAGAAACTCCCACGACCAGTGGAGTGCCTCCCTCTTGAAGTAGTCGCCAAATGAGAAATTCCCGAGCATCTCAAAGAAGGTACCGTGTCTGGCCGTCTTGCCGACGTTCTCGATATCGCCGGTACGGATGCACTTCTGGCAGGTTGTCACCCTGCGTCTTGGCGGGATCTCCGCGCCGGTGAAATACGGCTTCAGAGGTGCCATTCCTGCGTTGATCAGCAGAAGGCTGTTGTCATTGTGCGGCACAAGCGAAAAACTCGGCAGGATCAGGTGTCCCTTGCTCTCGAAGAACTTCAGGTACATCCTGCGCAAATCATTCACGCCATACTTTTCCATAATCTGTTACGACCTTTCCATATCTGTCATCTCTCATGCAGCCTGCTCATCAGCGCCCGCCTGTCAGGCTCTCGGCTGGGCTTCCGGTTGCACTGCCCTGTCTGTCATGCCGGTCTGATCAAAACTCTTGCCTGTCAGGCCTCTGTCCTCTTCTTACAGGGCGACCTTCGCGAACTTCTTCTTGCCGCGTCTGAGCACAATGCCGTCCTTCTTCAGCTTCTCGTCATCCAGCACGGCATGGACGTCGGTGACCTTCTCCTCGTCCACCATCACACCGCCCTGCTCGATGGCTCTTCTTCCCTCCGAGCGGTTCGTGACAAGCTTCGCCGCCACCAGCGCGCCGATCAGGTCAATCTTCGAATCCCGGAAAGATGCCGGGTCAAGCTTCACGGCCTCCAGATGCTCCGTATCCGCTCCGCCTGCGGCAAACAGCTTCCGTGCGCCCTCCTGGGCATGCTTTGCCTCCTCCTCGCCGTGAACCATCTTCGTCAGCTCATAAGCAAGGACTTCCTTGACCGCGTTCAGCTCCTGTCCTTCCTTCTTCGCATACTCATCGATCTGTTCAAGCGGAATGAAGGTGAGGAGCTTCATGCACTTGATGACATCGGCATCCCCGACATTCCTCCAGTACTGGTAGAAGTCATACGGGGAGGTCTTGTCCGGATCGAGCCAGACCGCACCCTTCGCCGTCTTGCCCATCTTCTTGCCTTCCGAATTCGTCAGAAGCGTGATGGTCATCGCCTCGGAGTCATCCCTTCCCAGCTTACGGCGGATCAGCTCGCGGCCGGCCAGCATGTTCGACCACTGGTCATCGCCGCCGAACTCCATCTGGCAGCCGAACCGCTGGTACAGCTGGTAGAAGTCGTACGCCTGCATGATCATGTAGTTGAACTCGAAGAAGGTCAGTCCCTTCTCCCATCTCTGCTTGTAACACTCCGCGCGCAGCATCTCGTTGACCGAGAAGCAGGTTCCGACCTCACGCAGCAAGTTCACATAGTTCAGATCCAGCAGCCAGTCTGCGTTGTTGACAATTCTGGCCTTTCCCTCTCCGAACTCGATGAACCGCGACATCTGCTTCTGGAAGCAGTCGCAGTTGTGCTGGATGACCTCCGGCGTCATCATCGGCCTGGAATCGGTCCTTCCGGACGGATCGCCGACCATACCGGTTCCGCCTCCAAGCAGGGCGATCGGTTTGTTCCCCGCCATCTGCAGTCTCTTCATCAGGCACAGCGCCATAAAATGCCCGACATGCAGGCTGTCCGCAGTCGGGTCGAACCCGATGTAGAACGTCGCCTTGCCGGCATTGATCATGTCTCTGATCCGGTCCGCATCCGTGAGCTGCGCGAGCAGTCCGCGGGCCTGAAGTTCCTCATATACACCCATCAGAATATCCTTTCCCGCCTGCCCCCTGAAAGAACGCCCGGAGCAGGCATCTACTGGCCCATTTTCCGCGGGAATCCGCCAGAATTCCCGGGAATTGCATAAGGTTTAGTATACAAATGAACACCTTAAAAATCAAGCCGCAGAAAGGTCTCGCTTTTTTTCCGCTTCCTATGTAAAATAGGGGCTAATCGGCTGCTCTGGTGCCGGGTGCATCCGGGACACAGCTTCAGAACAGCTCAGAACATTAGTGTAAGGACATTTCTGCAGGATTTTGCAGAAGAAGGGGGGATGATCGTCGTATGGACAGAGATAAGGAAAAGAAATCTCAGGCCCCCTGCCGCCTGCTTCCGGTTCTGATTAACCTGAGCGACAAGCATGTCTGCGTCATCGGGGGCGCCCCGGAGGCTGAGCGATACGCAAGGTTTCTGGCAGCCTGTACGAGACATCTAAGCGTGCTGTGTGAGGAAGCCTCCGAAGAGCTGCAGGCGATGGCAGGTGGAGGACGCCTCTCTTTGCTGAAGCAGTCCTACAGCCGCGAGGCGCTCTACGGGATGGATGTCGTCTTCTGCGTATCCGGCTCAGAGGCGCTCATTCGCGACGTCTCTGCCATCTGCCGGACAATGGGCATCACCCTGTACACAGCCGGCCGACCGGACAAATCCGATTTCATGCTGGATACAGATCTCCTCACAGACTGATTGATCCGGCAGACCATCTGCCCGGCAGGCATCGGGCCGGCACACATCAGGCGTGTGGGCATCCGGCAGGCTGGCATCGGTCTGACAAGATATCAGCCGGGCGGACATCGATACAGAGGGCCTCCGGCAGGCAGGCATCGGGCCGGCGGGAATCAGGCTGTGGCATGTCACCGTCTGGCTGATGGGAAGAAGGGATACTTAATGACACATGTAACAATCTACACGGACGGCTCCGCCCGCAAGAATCCGGCCGGGCCGGGTGGCTACGGTGCCATCCTGGAGGTTACGGACGCCTCCGGCACGCTCCACACGCGGGAGCTGAGTCAGGGCTACGTCAGGACCACCAACAACCGGATGGAGCTGATGGGTGCAATCGCCGCGCTCGAGGCGCTGAAGATGCCCTGCGAGGTAGAGCTCTGGTCCGACTCGCAGTACCTGATCAATGCCTTCACCCAGCGCTGGATCGAGGGCTGGATCAAAAAGAACTGGATGCGCACCAAGACAGAGCCCGTCAAGAATGTTGATCTGTGGAAACGGCTTCTTCAGGCTGCAGCCCCTCACCAGATTACCTGGAAATGGATCCGCGGCCACAACGGTCATCCGCAGAATGAGCGCTGCGACCAGCTCGCGACCAGCGCCGCCGACTCCGGTCATCTGATCGAAGACCCCGGCGCCTGAACGAAAGCCCACTCTTCATACCAGGCTTTTTCATGAAAAGGCTCTGAAAGGGCCTGCCAGACAAGGAAAACAGATCCGGATTCTGTCCGAATTCTCAAGTCAATCAGGAGGAAACAACCGCTATGTCCATGCATTTTGAAAAGAAGCTTCCGATCCCGTCCGAGATCAAGCAGCGCTACCCGCTCTCGGGTAAGGTTCGCGCCGCAAAGGAGCAGCGCGACAAGGAGATCCGCGACATCTTCACCGGGAAGGACGACCGCTTCATCCTGATCATCGGCCCCTGCAGCGCGGATAACGAGGACGCCGTCATGGACTATATCTGCCGCCTGAAGAAGGTGCAGGAGCAGGTTTCCGACCGCATCCTGATCATTCCACGCATCTACACGAACAAGCCGCGCACAACCGGGAAGGGCTACAAGGGACTGCTCCATCAGCCGGACCCGACCAAGAAGCCCGACCTACTCGCGGGCATCATCGCCATCCGCGAGCTGCACATGCGCTCCATCGAGGAGACCGGCTTCACGGCAGCCGATGAGATGCTTTACCCCGAAAACTTCCGCTACCTCGACGACCTGCTCGGCTATGTCGCGGTCGGCGCGCGCTCCGTCGAGGACCAGCAGCACCGGATGACCGTCTCCGGCATGGATGTCCCGGCTGGCATGAAGAACCCGACCTCCGGCGACCTGTCCGTCATGTTCAATTCCATCGTCGCCGCCCAGAGTGGACACAACTTCATTTACAGAGGGTGGGATGTCACGACCGATGGAAATGACCTGGCCCACGTGGTTCTCCGCGGTGCCGTGAACCACAACGGTGTCTGCGTGCCGAACTACCACTATGAGGATCTGGTCCGGATCAACGAGCTGTACGGCAAGAAGGATCTGAAGAATCCGGCAGTCATCGTCGACTGCAACCACTCCAACTCGAACAAGCAGTGCTTCGAGCAGATCCGCATCGCGTCCGAGATCATGCACAGTCGTTCCTACAATCCGGAGCTGAAGAAGCTGGTGAAGGGCCTGATGATCGAAAGCTACCTCGTCTCAGGAAGACAGGACAACCTCGGCGGCCCCGGCCACGTATACGGTCAGTCCATCACAGACGCCTGCCTGGGGTGGGAAGAATCCGAGAAGCTCATCCACGATATCTACAAGAAGCTCGGCAGCTGAGCCTGTTTCTGACAGAGGCCGCCGCGATTTCACCCGTCCATTATAAAAGGGCTGCAGTCTGCCGACTGCAGCCTTCTTTGAACTGTTCGTTTTGCATCAAGCTTTTTGTCCGTAGCTGGTCCGGAAGGATTCGAAGGTTTCCTCCACCTCCTGCCCGGTCAGTATTCTCATCTTCCCGATGCATTCTGCTCTCCACTGCATCTCGGCGGTTGTCTCGACTGCCGATGCCCTGGCATACGCATCCGCAAGCGATGTTCCCGACGCCACCATCCCGTGGTTCTGGAGCAGGCACGCAGGAGAATCCTTCATCGCCTCTCTCACTCGCTCTGCAAGGACTTCCGTTCCGTAGGTCACATAAGGAACGAGCGGCACAGATCCCCTCCCCATCAGATCCGGCAGAAGGAAATGAACGGCCTTCACTTCTTCTCCTGCGATGCCGAGCGTTGTCGCAAACATCGAATGCGTATGGACAACCGCGCGGGCATGTGGTCTTGCCTTGTACACAGCTGCATGCAGCCGGTGTTCGCTTGAAGGCTTCCGGCTCCCATCAACAATCTTCCCATCCAGTGTCATGATCACGATGTCCTGCGGCGTTGTCTCATCATACGGAATCCCGGACGGTGTGACCGCCATGTATCCCGTTTCCGGATCATAGATGCTGATGTTGCCGCTTGTCAGCGTCACCAGCCTGTCGGCCAGCATTCTCTTTCCATAGACTACAAGTTCTAAGCGCTCTTCTTCCAGAAGCATACCCGATAACCTCCCATTCCGGACAAGTATCTCTTGCCTGCGTCCTGTCCATGATACCATACCTGCCTGCTTTTTCTCTGTTTTTTCATACGAAAAAAGGCCGATTCCTTTTCAGGATTGGCCTTCTTTACTTTCACTTCCGGCTATGCACTCCGCCACGAACCACTGCTTCCCCAGCGGACAGCATAGATTGAGCACTGGCTTCTGCTGATCAGGGCCTGTACCATCCGGAATTTCTTTTGCAGTATAGACTGCACTGACCTTGTAGGCGAAACGACTGCCGCGGGCATCGATGAAAAAAACGTCGTTCTGGTCGCTGAGATCCATGATGCGCCCGAGCAGACTGTCCCGGTTTTCACTTGCGATGGAAAAACTTCCGTTTTCCGTAATTCCATTTGCAATATAAGCCATATATTCAGGAGAGATATAACGCGCAGCGACAGCAACCTCTAGATTCAGTGCGGGAATCTGCAGGATCCCGGTGCAGTCCACACCGTCTACGGAAATCACCGCAAAGTCCGTTCCACTCTCCGGTAGCGCCGAGAAAGCCCGCGCCGCCTCTCCTGTCCCCAGCCCGTCATCCTGCTCTGTGTCGCCTGATTTTTCATCTTTCAGAATTGAATACTCCGGAATCGCCTGCCGGAGATCCGACAGCACCACGGCCTGCTTCTCTGCCATCTTCTGATCATATCGTCTTCTCTCACGAAGAACATACATTCCACCGATGATCAGGATGATGCCTGCCGATATGAACAGAAAGCAGATGACTTCCTGTGTCCTTCTCTTTGTCAAACTCAGGGTCCCCCAGATGAATGTCAATCATTTTCTCCGCAGTCCGACAGCTCCCCTCAGGACCAGAACCGCGCCGGATGCGATCAGGAGGACAAGCCACAGATTCAGCCGTGAATCGTCACCCGTTTTCACTTCCCGAAGCACACTTGATCCACCATGCAACGACCCAGGCGTACTTCCCTTGCCTCCCGAAGGCTTTTCCCGGTTCTCGTCCGGCGGGGTGACCGTTGTCTTGCGGTTTGTCAACGAAAACCATGTGGATTCGGTCCCGTCCGCATCTGTTTTTGAGCTTGTGCGGATCGAAACAACATATTGCGAGCCGTCCTCATTCTTCACGGTCCCGCTCTCCGCCACCTGATATTCAGCGTTGTCCGCCCCCACCCAGGTCTCCGACCAGTTGTTTTCCGCCGACAGCGTGTACGTCTTGTCGGTGTGCCAGTCTCCGAAGGATCCGCTGCTTTGCAGATCTCTGCGGGATACCGTCACGTCTATACTCGCCGGCCTCCCCGTGCCGTCATCATTCTGCCAGTACTTCGTCACCGTGTATTTGTGCTTCTGCGGAGCGGGAGGCAGTGTGACAGCATCATACTTCGCCTCTGCCGTCACATCATAATTCCAGTCGATCCCGTCCTTCGATGTCGGTACAGAAATCAGATTCGGAGAAAATGTATATTTCTTCCCGTCGACGACGTGGCTCTCTCCGAGCACCATGTAAACACCCAGTTTCAGATCCTGAAACTTTGCAATCCCGTTTCCGTCTGTCACTGCTGCCTCAGCAGCTTCTGTCAGGTATGGTGCATGTGTGTAATTCACAAGCGTTGCTGCATACGCGTCCCATTTGCCGGATCCAAGATCAATTCGATCGGAGTCCCCGAGATCCGCGTTCAGCTTTTTCAGCTCCTCCGTCGGCTCGAAAACAGCCCCGCCCTTTCCGAAGGTTCCGATCTGATAGATGCGGAAGGTAAAGCCCGCCCCGCCTTCCATGGAAACACTGAGCGTCCCGCTCCTGCTCTGGTCCACGTCCGTGTACGCAAAAGCCCGTTTGGCCGGTGTCAATACGCACATCAGAAGCACTGTTAAAAACGCTGGCAGAAGCAATGCCACACGCATTTTTTTGTTGTGAGATCCATTCATATCAATCATTCTGCACTCCTGACGCCGCCCCTGTATCCTTCCTGCCTGGCGCGTTCTGCCACACCTTGTTTTCTGCTGCATTTGTCTGCCACCGTCTGCTGCACACGATCCATTCCGCTCATCTGCCACGATCTTCCTTATTCCCAGCGCGGCGACTGCGACCGGAAAAGAAAAGAATCCAAAGCGCGATCAGCAGCAGCATTGGCAGCGCGATAAACGGTATCACATACCGAGGTTCAATCAGAACTGCGTCCGCGCTAACCACAAAATCCGTCTGCTCCTCCTTAATCCGGTGTCCCCGGACCAGAAGACGGTGCGTATTGACACCGTAGGGTGTACAGGTTACGAGCGTACAGTAATCTTTGTCCGGGTCAATCGTAAGGTCTTCCAGCTGATCGGGCAGTACAATCCGAATCTGATCCACCTCGTAGGTGAGTGTACGGTTCAGCACCTGAATCTGAAACGTATCTCCCTCCTTCAGCTGATCAATGTCCGTAAAGAGTTTTGCTGATGGAAGTCCACGGTGTCCGGAGATCACACAGTGCGTTCCTTTACCACCTACCGGCAAGGACGAGCCCTCTATATGCCCCACGGCGATCTCGAGAACCGCCGGGTCCGTGCCGTGATAAATCGGCAGCGAAACGGCAATCTTCGGGATGTTCACGTATCCCATGATGCCCGTTCCTGTGACATCGAGGACTTTGTTGTACGCTTCCTTCTCCTCGTAGGTGAGCGCAAAGCGATCTCCTGATTTTGCAAGAAGCTTTTTGTTGTACGCCTGCGCTGCCTCCCACATCGCACGATTCTTCTCGTCCGACATGTCCGAAACCTTCTCGACATACCCCGCGATCGCTCTCGACTGGTGAAGATCATTCCACCAGTCCGAAAATGTCGGATACACAAGAAGCCCAACCCCTGCGAGAAATATCAGAATCAATACCGCATTGACAAGGCGAGAACCGCGTTTTTTCCGACGGGCAGACGCCCCGTGCCGCCTTCCTTTCCCGGCATTCTCCCCAGCATTCTCTTTATTCAGTTGCTTTGGCGATGTATTCTGATTCACGATTATGCGGCAGAGAGAACCCCTCATCGCCCAGAAGAATCAGTACACATAGATTTCAACATCGCAATTGATGTGTTCCTGATTCTGCTCGGAGATGACGAATGCTCTGCATCCTTTACTCTTTCGTTTCGCGACTGTGGTCTCTGCTGCCGCATATACGACGGTGGCCACCTATCTGTTTTGGTAAACTGTCTGGGTCATCCTGCCCTTCGGGCTGGCGGTGCACATTCGTGCACCGCTTCAGTCCCGTTTTCGTCACTTTCGCAGATCAAGACTCCTGAAGTAGCGAACTTAACGCCGCCGCTGCATGCCTTGATGCTGTCAGGATTCCTTGCTGCTCATCTTCTTTCTCATCGCCAGCACAATGCCTGCCATGACAACCAGCGCCGCACCGATGATGTAGATCATCGTCGTGCCGCGACCACCAGTGGAAGGAAGAATGGAGCCCTTCTTATTGACGATATCTGTCGTCAGAGAGCCGGCGTCTTTATCGACTGTGAACGTTGCCTCACCTGTCGTCACGTTGCCGGACAGTTTTGTAAGCTTCGGATCACCCAATTCTGTGTCATGTTCTGCAGAGATCGTAAACTTAACCGGCGTGATCGTGTTGTAGCCGGCCGGAGTCGTGGTCTCTGTCAGCCTGTAGTTGCCGTCATCAAGACCATCGAATTCGAATGTCGTCTCATCACCTGCTGTGAAGGACTTAACTTCCTTATAGGTCCCATCGGACTCCTTCTCCAGTTTGAAAGCAGCACCCTTGAGGGACTTCTTGTCCTGGTCGATCTTATTGACAACTGTCTTATATGTGAAGACGACGTTTTTGTCCTCCGGAGTCTTGCCGGTCTCACCATCGCCGCTCTTGTTCGGGTTGTTGGAGTAAGTGAGGTCGACCTTATTCGGGTTGCCGGCAGCGCCGATTACGGCGTTTTCGTTAAGCTTTGCAGAATAGGTCACAACGACCTTTGTGTTTGCATCCAGCATAACGCCGATACCCTTCAGGTTGTCACAAGTCCAGGTCACAGTCGTTGAGCCATCGTCATTGGTCGTCACATTCTCCGTAAAGGAGCTCGTCACATTCTTTTCGCCGATCGTGATCTTTGCGTTCTTTGCTGTATAGGTAAGACCCTTGGACATGGTATCGGTGAATTTATACGTGTACTTTTTATAATCAGCGATATTGTCCGGCATTGTACCTGTGATCTGATATTGTACATCGTCGTTGATATCAGCGTCCGCGGAATCCTGCCAGTCAGATGTCTCTCCCTCGCTGTCGTTTGCGTCCTTGACCTTCTTCTCAACGGTCGGAACATCGGACTTGACCTCGGCCTCCGTGTCTCCTACAACCTGCACGATAAACGTCGTGTAGGCATCGGACGTATTCTTCTGCGTGCCGTCCTGATCCTTCACCAGATAGTAGCCGGCCGCAAGACCATCGATCACAGTAGAGCCCTTGGCAGACGTCACCGTCTTTACCGGAGCTGTGAGGGTAAGCTTTTCTTCAAGCTGCGCGATGCTCATGGTGCCAGCACCGAGAGCTTTCGCTACATCGGCAGCCGACTCAGTTCCTGTGTAGTTGACTCCCGTGCCCCACTGCACGTTTGAGAGAACTTTATCTCCAGCATCATTATTGGAGAGGTCTCCTCTGAAGATCTGGTACGCCTCATAGGTGTGTCCGGTGGCTGTTCCGGTCAAAGTGAGTTTATATGTTGTTCCCTCCGCAAATACGATAAGCCCCATCGCCATGACCATGACCACCGACAAAAGCAGGGTCATGAGATGCTTTGTGATCCTTTTCATTTCTTCTTTCCTCCATTGATTAAGTGAAATTGTGTCCGCCCCGCATCTGTGCAAGGCAGTATTTTTTTTCGTGCTTTCAATAATCTTTCCAGCTGACTTCCGTCATTCGTACTGCCCTTGAGAAGAACTGACTGTCGTCCTCTAGTCTAACCTCCGCAGTCCAGCACATCCCTTTCAAAGGTAAAGCAAGGTTTCCTCCGTCTCACGGTCTCAGGCCACCTCCTTTCCCTCTACTGCGGTATATCAGGAATTTTCTCACCATGAAGACTGCACCTGCCAGAAGAATTAGCAGGATGCCTGATGCTACCCATGGCAGATCGCCTGAACCGCCGGTGGATGGAAGTTCATACGATGATTCCTTCTCGTTTATAATCGCCTGGCCATCTTCTGCGTAATCCAGCTTCTGGACAACCACAACGGATCCTGTACTCAAATCCCCGTATTTAGGTTCTAAATAGCCATTCGCTTTCTCTTCCTTGACAAAATAATGCCAATTCCCTGTGTATGTAGTATCTCCCTTCGCTATTGTTCCGACAGAAGGTAATCCAGAAATCAAGTAACTATATCTTCCGTTCTTCATCGTTAATTCGCAGTCAGGCTCTGAATTTTCATGCTTAGTTACTTCGCTAGCGGCAAGCATATATATTGCATAGGGAGTTGCTGGCTCCAATACCTTTTTGTCACTACCCAGCAATTCACGATACAAAGTCACTTTGATTGATTTTCCGGATGGCCATTTCTGTTCAATGGTTCCATCACTCCATATCTTCGTGAATTCCAATTTCTGTTCCTGACTGTTGGTAATCGTTCCTCCGTTACCCACTTCCTTTTTATCTGGAATGTATACGCTAGGTGACGATACCTCTTTCACAGAATAGGATATTTCTTTCCCACTTTGATCATATTTATTAAGTTTTATAAAATTAGCCTGCCATGCCGGGGATTCGTATTCGTCCTCTGTGCCATCCAGAGTGATTTTCTTTCCTGTTGGATTACCATTTTGCAATAGTTCGAAAGTGCAGGAAGCACCGGCAGGCGGAGTGTTTGTTCCATCCGAATTTACCCATGCTTTCTTTGCAGAGATCGACTCTTCTTCCCGGGTGTTGGTAACAGTTAACGTTCCTTTTTGAATCTTCCCATTATTACTCGAATATGATGTCGTATATCCTGTGACTGGATCCTCCTCTACCCAGTAGTAATATTTATTTTCGTTCCCATCGTCCAAGGCAAGCGGACCTACAGTAACACTATTCTTATTACTGCTATTCAAATCATAACTTCCGATTGTTTCTCTTTGCCCTGCATCTGTGTACTGATCTGTCGGAGTGTACAGGAGATCCTTGTAAATTTTATTCGGTGAATATGAAACATATACCGAATAAATAGTGTCCTTTGTTGGACTTCCCAGCGGAATGGTATGATCGGCCTGATTGTTAAACGATATGGGAGTACCATTATTGATTATGTATTGCTCGTTATATTGCGAACGTACAGACAGGGCTACTTCCGTACCACTCTTGATATTAACTTCATTTTTATAGAGCTCATTTGGCCATTGTTGATCCCCGGTCCAGACCTTCACAGTTACTTTCACTCCGCCAGGCTTTCGTGCCTGCCTGTATAAAGTTACATGTGCTGTTCCGGGATTAGCGTCATCTGTATGATCCGCGTTCATCCATACTTTGTCGATTCTGATTCCGGTCTTTTCATTCGGAACATAAATCGTACCGGAAGTACGAATGATGTAAACTTCATCCTGTGTTACTCCGGAATGATCATATTGAGGAACCTCGCTCCATATTTCCCAGTCAGATTTCGACTCCGATTCAAATTTTGCCCAGACAAAATAATATGGCTTACTATTCATGGAATAGGCCTTGTTAGGACCCAGTTTTGTCTCGGTGAGCCTGTAGAGAGCTCCTTCTTCGAGTTTGTCATCAATTTTATTCAGATGAATTTGGCCATTTTCATTTGTGGAAGCTTCCTTTATTGTGCTCCAGACTGCCGCATTATTCTCATAGCCTTTGTACTCCTCGAGTTTAAAAGTTACTCCCTGTAATTTGATGTTGTAGTTTTCACTGTCAACCTTATATAGATCAAGCTCCTTTTTGGATACCGTTGCTCCCGCTGAGCTCTCAGCCAGCGCAAGTTTATTCTCAATGGAAGACTCTGCAACTCCGGAAAGTCTGGCCGAATTACTTAGCTGCGTAGCATTAATTCCCGGTGTCACATAGTACTCGTAATACACCACGCAAGAAACCTCATCCGGTAGTGTCACTGTGAGTGTATGTGTCTTTTCTTCATAAGAGAAACCATACCTGTTCGGGTCAATGAGCGCTCCGCAATGGTTCTCTCCTGCTGCATCGTATGCATAGACCCTCAATGATGCAGGCTGGAAATCCATCTGAACATCTTTTTCTCCTGATGTCAGTTGATCCTGAAGTGTCAGGCTATCAGAACCTTTGACCAGATCTTCACCCTTCGGATTGACTGGGAGATAATAAATTGCTTTTTTTACTCCTTTAACTCCCTCAACATCCGTCAGCTGTCCAATCTTATCCAGCTTCTTAATCGTATGTTTGACATTCGTTGTAACGTCAGAAGTCAGATTTCCCCATTGAACTGTGTTGGAATAGGGTTTCATTTCATTACGAATATCACTCCAGAATTGTCTATCCTCAATCGTCGCAGTATAGTAGAACGCAATGCGGAAAGACTCCGTATAGGGTCTCTCATATCCATCAGACAAGGTGAAAGTAACCTTAGTTGTTCCATCCTTCTGGTTTTCTGTCGCAGTTGTTGTTACATGATCAGCTAATTTAAAATGCCAATTACCATTGAAGCCGTTCAGGTCGTCAGGTTGATAGTTATCATTTTCATAATAAACAACTTTGGTAAGTTTCCCAAATTTCATGCCGGAAGGAAGAGTATCAACAATCGTCTGTTCTCCTCTGGATTCTTTATTCAGTCGGATCAATACCCTATAGTACAGTGTTATCCCGTTCTCAGAATATTCGATTTCCGGATCATTACTGGAATACGAAGTATCCGTCCCGCTAGTACTAACCTGTTTCGTCAGATCTCCATCCGGTTTTTTATAATCATAGCTTGCTTCCGATTCATGATCCAGAATTGCAGCTTTATTCTTGAATGTCCAGGTTGATCCCGCTGACTGTTCTGTTTCATCTGCAATTGTGTCATAATCGAGAGAAATATTTTTATTCTCCTTAATTGTGGACAGTGCTTCGTCCAGAAACTTAATCTGAAAACCAGTCAGCTTAGTGTTCTCATCCATTTTGCTGATATCATTTCCGGCAAGATCAAGCAGTTTGTAATCTGTCCCATACGTCAATCTGGTGCTATTCTCTGTCCAGAGCACAAGCTCCTTAAGCAGAGCCGGAGTTGTGTAATGCCTTTCCGAAAGCGAGGTGCTCCCATCCCATGCAGTCATTGTGTCTGTATAGGTAAGCTTAGAAAGATCAAGATCGCTTTCCGGAAGGTCAATTCTTGCCGTCCACTTGATTTTTTCTCCCGTTTCCGTCTGGCCATCGGTCATAGAATACCACTTTGTAACATTATAAGTAGGATGGGATACGGTAATCTCTCCTGATTCGCCGGTATACTCCTTGCCATGGTTGTTATAGGTAACTTTATTCTTTACCCTCGATGAAGTTCCCTCATTTCCCGTAGGCGCAGGTGTTTCATACTCAATTTTGTACTGCTCTGCAGAAGATCCGGATGGAAATGTATAATTACCATTTGCATCGAACTTCCCTGTTCCTACCTTATTGCCACTCCCATCCTTAATGGTAAAATCCAGCGGGAAAGTGATATTAGAGCTGTCTCCGTCCGTTACAGTAAATACATCCTTCAACGTCGTTCCGCTCAGATCCTGCCGATCCGGATTGTTCACCGTGATCGTCCATTTCAACTTTCCTGTCTGATAGTCCTGATACCCTTCTTTTTTTACAACCGGCTCATGGATGGTGGTTGTAGTTCCTCCCCAGCCAGTGACATGTTTATTCCATGCGCAACAGTTGTTCGAAACCTTCGCACTGCCGTCTGAAGAAGTGATATTACCTTCTACAGGAACTTCATAGATTACATGATACTTCTCACCAGCCTGCAATTCCGGCAGATTGTCTATTTCCAGCTTGCCATCATTATTTACCCTGGGGTTAAGGCCGCTAACGCCAGACCGATCATCATTTTGATAGACCCAGACTTTACTGGTATTATAGTTCGGAACATCAATACCAGATGCAGACATGGAGTCGCTGAATTGAATGGCATCTCCGGTCCCCTTCGTCGTAGAGATCGTCACCTCATAACGAATACAATGCTTCCCATTCTGATCTGTATAATAGCGTCCCGTTTTTTGTGTAGAAATATCATATTGATCCGTTGTTGTCTTAGGATGAATAGTTACATGCGCATTAGCCCCGAAGTCGACGGTCACCGGATTATCAGAATTTGTATTATGTGCCGTACCTATAAATTTAAGGCTTCCCTCAAAGGCTTGGGAAACATTATAGTCCTCGTTCAGGCTAAGTGTTATTGTCCCATCCGGGCCAACCGACATTGTCCCTATCTTTTGGCCTTTTTGTATCGCATCGCCCGTGGTCAATTCGCTGACGCCAATATATTGTGGATCCATTTTATAGGTCAGTACTTCGCCTTTCCTAAGCTGTCCACTTTCCACTTTGTAATTCAATACAAATTTTACATTGTCTCCATCTTTTATATTATTATTCGGATTCCACTTTCCGTTCCCATCCTTCGTATACGTCGTTACCGAGGTGATATATTTTCCCAACTTATTTTCCTGTTCGTCCTTCACCTCCACCTCATACCTGCTCCCATCCTTCATGCTGATGGTGAGCTTCTCGGTTGACGTGAACGGCTTCTTGCTGACAAGCTCCCAGTCCCCGTCCTTCTTTATCACCTCTACAAGGCTGCTGTCGGAGGAGGTGACATCGTCGACATCCGCGATGGAGAAGTTCTTGTTCTGCTTGCTGTCATGAAGATCAAGTTTCTCCGCAAGAGAAGAAAGCAGGATGCTGCTGCCGCCCTTGATGGAATAGGTATAGCCGCTGAAGGTGAAGTCCACGGTATAGACGATGGCATAGACCGAGAAGGAATCGGATTCAAATGAAACCGCATTCTTCCCATCTGACGAGATGGCGTCGTTGCTCGTGCTCTCGATCGTCTTGCCGTCGGACTTCTTTGCGACAACATCGGTACTTCCACTGTCGGTGACGTGGACGACATGTGCCTCCTCCGCGCGGTTCAGGACCGGGGAGATCATTTTGACATGAATCGGCTTCAACGGTTCCGTCTTTGTTCCGTTAGGTTTCGTGAAGGTGATGTCCATCGCAGCTGCTGCGCCTTTTCCACCAGCCGCATCAATCGCCTTGTCGAGAATATCCTGCCTGGTGACGGGAGTGACAGCCATGGAGGTTTCATCTTCAAAGGCACCTTCCTCCGCATCGACATGTACCATGACAGTCCCGTTCTCCGTGTTTACCTTCTGATCGAAGGTAACCGCTGGCATCGCTGCTGACGAGGGAACTTCTGCCTCCATATCCTCTTTTTCTGTTTCTGTCGTTTTTTCAGCCGCTTTCTCTGTTATTTTCTCTGTATATTTCTCTGTTACTTTCTGAGTCTCTTTTTCTGTTGCTTTCTCAGTTTCCTTCTGTGTCGTTGTCTCAGTGACGGTCTTCTTCACGATCTGCACAAATGCCACAGTCTGCGGCAATGCACCTCGGAAGGATGCGCTCTTAAGAGTGCCGTTCTCATCCATTTCATAATGTGCATTGTGCGCATCTGTAATATCTGTGATATCCGTCAGATTCTTCTCGGTGACTGCATAAATTTTCCACGAGGTTTCACATCTGGTTGTTGTGGTAGTAAGGCTGCCATCCCCACCTGCTTCATTGTTTTCAGTGTTTTCTTCTCGGGTAGAGTAACCGGCATCGTTGAGACCCTTCTTTAATTCTGCTGAGAATGTAACATCCCCTTCAGTTGTGGTATCACTTCCATCCTTGTTCTTTGCCGCAAGCATCAGGGCATGAAGACCCGCAGCGCTGTATTCAACGGTTGTTGTGGTTGTTGAAGCAGCTGCTGTACTGTCTGAGTTTCCCACATTCTCAGCTGGATCCGATACGGTATTGGCAGAGTTGTCTTTTGAAATCTGCGCATTCACAGCGATGAGCACGGCATCCTTCTCATCTGAATCAAGATACGTCCCATTGAGTATCGAGTCAGCCGGAAAAGCTCTCCCGTCTATGTAGGATGCGTTGATCTTTACGTGCTCATCCTCATAGGTCAGCTGCTCCTGGAAAGACACATCTCCTGTTGCCTGTTCGATAACGTTGCCTTCAGCCTCGTTCACCCCTTCTTCATCGTTCTCGATGATGCCGTCCTTGGTTCCATCTGTATTTCCTGCACCAGCATCTTCAAAGGACCCATTTGAGGCAGACGAAGTATCTGCACTCTGCACCGCTGACGCAGACGAAGCACCATCATCCGTTGAAATCACCCCATCCTCAGCAGCGTTCATTTCTGCTGACATTGCATTCTCTGCTGGCGCATTGACGCCGGATGGCTCCTCTGCCTTGGCTGCTTCAACGCTATTCTCTGCTGCCGGCGCTTCGGCAGCCTGCGCTGCCTCTGCAGTATTCTGCTGCACATCAGCCTGCTCAGCGATCTGCGCATCCGTACCAGGGCTGTTCTCTATGCTCTGCACGACATCCGTGGACACTTCTTCCGACAAAACGGACACTGGATTAGAGAATACGGTTGTTGTGAAGATGACTGCCACAAGGTTCAGTGCCAGAAGAGCGCGCTTTGCGTTTCTTCTCTTCTTCATGCTTATTCTCTTATTCAGCGTTCCTTGCATATTGCTGTTCTGATCTGTTTTCATGAACTTCGCACTCCCTTAAGATCAACAGATATCTGTTATTTCACCAGTCCAAATCGTCTGAGAGGCCACACCCGCAAGAGAATTCGGCCGACCATCCGATCCTGTCCGATACATCCAATTTGTGAATTGCGGGAATCCTCCGAGGTTTCCCGTTGATCCCCCATGAGAAAATATCTGCCTATCGGAACCTGATACGGATAGGTGATATCCGTCGTATTGCCCTTGCTTCTGGATATAAGATAAGACTCATCAAGCGCTCTCCCATTGACAATCACGTTCCCGGCATCATCGATATCCACCGTGTCACCCGGCTCCGCGATTACCCGCTTGACCAGAATCTTATTGTTAAAATAAAAGGCCATCAGTTCGCCCTGATGAACCCTTCTGATTTTCATCGCTATGATAACGTCCCCTTCCTGGAGCGTTGGTGACATCGATGTTCCATAAATTCGGAGAATCGGAAGGAATAACGTTGCAATCAGGATCGCGGCAGCTGCCACCGTTATGCTCGTCAATATGATTCTGTAAAGAAATCTTCCCCGCTTTCTTCCGGTATGGGCTTGCACATCTTCCTGACGGAGCTGTTCTTGGGCTGGGATGTCCTGGAAGATCTTCTCTGCTCCTGCGCGGTGATCTCGCTGCGCGGCAGTCCTCGTGGATTCCTCTGTTCTATTGTCAATAAAAGGATCTGTTTCTTTCATACATCGGCAATCTATGTGAAAAATATGAACGTTCGATTTCATCCTCTCCTAGGCTAAAAAAAGCCGACTCTATTCTACCCCCCCCCCTTTTACTTCCGCAATTGTCAGATTGTATATTTTTTTTAGCACAATTTTGTTGCTAATAACGAAACAATTTTCGTTAGCATAATTATTCTTATAAAATGCTAATATATTTAACAAATAGATTGCCTCTTTTACACCTCTTTATTGAAGCAGAATGTTCGTCCAATTCCACTTAATGTAAAAAAGCTCTGAAATACTGGCGGCACACGCCGACAGTATTTCAGAGCTTTTCATGTATTGCCTCATCGACATCTATAAACAACAAACACTACATAAAAAAACAGGTGCATGTACAATCACATACACCTGGAATTCTCACCAGCGCGAAACGGGATTCGAACCCGCGACCTTCGCCTTGGCAAGGCGACGCTCCACCTCTGAGCCATTCGCGCACATCTTGTCATCCTTGAGCTCTTTGTTTTTCCCTCGCTCTTGACGACAAAATGAATGATACTACTTCTTCTCCTGCTTGTCAACCATATTATTGTTCGACTTTTTGGAAATATTGGAACTATTTACGGTCATCAGCCCTTCTGACAGGTTCTACGGTACCGAAAGATTAACTCCGTCGTACCGAGGCGCTCATTCATCAGGTATTTTTGAAGAAGTCTGTAGTCTTGCCCCTCCTGACACACTTCTCTGGCGGCCTCCTCCAGCGCCTTCGAGCTTCTGGTTACGACAACCACAATGGCATCCTCCGCAAGAAGCTCCGCTGCCTTGCGCAGAAAGCGCTCCTCAAAGGACGCGCCGCCCGCATCCTCTTCGACCCTGCTTCCCTCCTGGGGAAGCTCTGTGATCAGCTCATCAAATGTATACGCATGTGTAAAATCGAAGAAATTGCGGTTGATATAGTTGATGTGTCCGATCGTTCCGGTGTTGACGCGTGCCTTCTCGATGGCCTCTCCGAAGGTATCGATTCCGTAGCAGGTTCCGGATGGCAGAATCAGCTCCCGCTCGATCAGCAGAGTCCCGGTTCCGCAAAACGGATCGAGGACCTGTGCGCCCTCTCTCAGATACGACTGTGCGAGTCTCAGGACAAGGGCGGCATTGACCGGCGCCATACTCTGAGCTGTGGAAACCTTCCGGTAGGCAAACCGCCTGTCCTTCAGTGTGAAAAGCTTCAGCATCGGAGCAAGCGTCCCATCTGAACGCTCGATCAGGCGCAGCTCGACCTCATAGTCGGTGTCATTGTTCTGGATTCTTCCCTTCTCCAGCATGTCCAGCCTCGAGGCAACCCCTCGGATGAAGCTTCCCTTCCGCTCCATCAGCTCGCGTTTTCCCTTCAGTTCCACGCGATACCGGTACGGACCCTCTTCTCCTCCATGAAGATACTTCAGATAGCCGTAGACCTTCATCTCATGAAGGCACTCAGCCGCCTCCCGCTCCTGCGCAGGGATTGGCCGTGCCCCTGGAATCGGAAACAGCATCTCCGACCAGGTTCTGACCTGCATCAGCTCTTCCAGGCTCCCGTCTCTGACAAAGACACCACCCTTCAGCATTCGCACGCTGCCCTGCTTGATCTGCTCTGCCGTCGCCGTTACCTGACAGCGATTGCAGACAAGAAGAAGCTCCGGGGCAGGGTCGGTCTTTGCGTATGTGTGGCGTTTCTTCTCTCCCGCACGCTCGATCATCCTGCGGATCTGGCTGGCTTCCCCCGCAAGGTGCTTGTCATTGTCCCAGAGGCTGTGTTCAGGACTGTTCTGATTGCGGTTGTCTGCCTGCCCCTCTCCTGCCTCAATCTCCATAAGCCGCGCTCTAAGCTGCGGCATATACGGTCTGTAGTCCAGATGCTCGACCGCCTTCAGGTAGTCCTCCCGCACAAAGAGCGTCTTCTCCGTGCGCCAGGCCTCCATAACCGGAGCAAGGACATCCTCATTCTCGGTCTGACCGAGGATCAGTGCCGCATTTCGGCGGATCTTCGGATCCGGGTCCTTGAGAAGACCGATAAGGACAGAAAAATCGCCTCCGAGCAGAACCATAAACTTCCGCCGGAGGCTCTCGTCCCTGATCATCTGACGCACAGAGATCAGGCTCTGCCGAACCTCATCTCCGCGGGTGATATGCTCATACAGTTGTTTCAGACTGCTCTCAGTCATAGATCCCTTTCCCGCCTTCCCGGGTTCTTCCGGATCGCTTCGATCCGCCCCGGTCTTTTATGCTTCTATCCGATCGGCTTCGCGCTTATATGATCTGATCCCGCTGATCTCTGGGGTTCACTAACTGTCTGCGTCAGCCGCAGCAGTGTGCATTATACACACTACTGCGGCTGGTTTTCTTGCTCAGCCCTCGTCTGCAGAAGACTGGAACGCCTCCGCTTTCTTCTTCAGCGCATCCCACAGGTCGCTGTCCGAGGTTTCCGCCTCAACCTCCGTCTCCGTTCCGATCGAGTCAAGATATTCCTTCAGAACATCCTTCTCCGTCTGTTTGGAGAGCTCGGAGATTTTTTCATTCCTGGCATCATCGCACTCCTGCCGATACGTCATGACGTCATCTTTGAACTTTTCCCAGTCGTCCGGATGCTCCACGAACCACTTCGGACAATCCTTCCCCGTCACATCATAATGACGGATGATATCGTCCCGTCCAAGTCCGTACTTTTCGGTCAGGTATGCGACCAGATGAACATCCGACCAGTAGGTGGAATCATTGAACCTGCCGGTCGTATCCTCATGGCAGTTCTCGATCGAAATCGAGTAATAGTTCGCCTTGTTGGACGCCCAGGCAACTTCCCCGTCTGGAACGCACTGGATGATCTCGCCCTTGAGACCGATGACGTAGTTCGCGCTCATGTAGGTATCCTGAAGATCCTTGAGGCTCTCGAAGTAATCATGATTCTCCTGCGCCGTCGTCTTCGGATTGCCCAGATAGTGGACGACAATCTTCTTGATTCCATCCGTCGGGATCCCCGGCCTTGACCAGTCGTTGATGTCCAGAAGCTGCACGTCGATGCTCGGTTTCGGGACGGCCGGTCCCAGCCTGGCGGCAAGGGACGCTTCCGTCTGGTAGGGGATCTTTGGCTTTTTCGCCAGAAGCTCCTCCACCTGCGGATCCTCCTTCGGCAGAAGAATATAGAGCAGCCCTCCGATGAGCGCTACAATCTCAAAGAAAACAATCCAGAAGATCAATCTTCCAATCTTTCGCTTCCTTCTTCGCCTGTTATTCGGTTGTTCATCCTCATAGCGATATTCATCATCGCCGTCCGTCTGGTACCAGTCGTCTCGTTTCATCCGTCCTGTCCGTAACCGAGCTTAGTTTACGTTATCCTCCACCGTATAGTTTGGCGCTTCCTTCGTGATATGGATATCATGCGGATGCGACTCTCTGAGTGCCGCGTTCGTGATCTTAACGAACCGTCCTTCTTTTTTCAGAGTCTCGATATCCTTGCATCCGCAGTAGCCCATCCCGGATCTGAGACCACCCATCAGCTGGAAGATCGAGTCCTCGACAGAGCCCTTGTAGGCGACACGTCCCTCGACGCCCTCCGGTACCAGCTTCTTCGCTCCGGACTGGAAATAACGGTCCTTGCTGCCGTTCTCCATCGCTGCGATGGAGCCCATGCCGCGGTAGACCTTGTACTTTCTGCCCTGATAAAGCTCGAACTCACCCGGTGCCTCATCACAGCCCGCAAACAGAGATCCCATCATGCAGACATTCGCCCCCGCAGCGATGGCCTTCGTGAGGTCGCCCGAGAACTTGATACCGCCGTCCGCGATAATCGGAACGCCATACTTTGAGGCTGCCTCGTACGCGTTCATGACGGCTGTGATCTGAGGTACGCCGATTCCGGCGACGATTCTGGTCGTGCAGATGGAGCCCGGTCCGATTCCGACCTTGACGCAGTCCGCACCGGCCTTGATCAGGGCCTCCGTACCCTCCGCCGTCGCGACATTGCCCGCGATGACCTGCAGATCCGGATAAGCCTCCTTGATCATGTTCACAACGCGGAGAACATTGGCAGAGTGGCCATGTGCGGAATCGACAACCACAACGTCCACATGCGCCTTCACAAGCTCGCTGATACGGTCCAGAACGTCTGCCGTCACGCCGACACCCGCCCCCGCAAGCAGCCTGCCCTTGGCGTCCTTGGCGCTGTTAGGGTACTTGATCTGCTTCTCGATGTCCTTGATGGTGATAAGCCCCTTCAGATGGCCTTCCTTGTCGATGATCGGAAGCTTTTCCTTGCGCGCCTGCCCGAGGATCTTCTTAGCCTCCTCAAGCGTGATGCCTTCCTGCGCGGTAACCAGATTCTCGGACGTCATGTCCTGGGCAATCTTCCGGGTGAAATCCTCCTGGAACTTGAGGTCGCGGTTCGTAATGATGCCGACCAGCTTTCCCTCCGTGTCCACGATCGGGACGCCGGAGATGCGGTACTTTCTCATCAGGTCTTCTGCTTCCTGAAGGGTATTGTCCGGTCCGAGTGAGAACGGGTCTGTGATGACACCGTACTCGGAGCGTTTGACCTTGTCGACTTCTTCTGCCTGGGCTTCGATCGACATGTTCTTGTGGATGATGCCGATGCCGCCCTGGCGCGCCATAGCGATGGCCATGCGGTGTTCTGTCACCGTGTCCATGCCGGCGCTCATGACAGGAATGTTCAGTCTGATCGTCTTTGTCAGATTTGTCGTGAGGTCGATCTGGTTCGGAATGACTTCCGAATAGGATGGAACCAGCAGTACGTCATCAAATGTAATACCCTCTCCAACTATTTTGCCCAAAGCAGTCTCCTTTCCTGATGCATAACTGATAAAGCCCAAAGCCGGGAACAGTCCCGCAAAAAGATTTCAAAAATTATAGCAGACCAGGAAATCTCCCGCAAGGGAGAGTCTTCCACGAAATAGTTCTCTGCACGGTACAAAACAACAGCAGATGCACGAAACACGCCTTAGATGGATTACTGCAGATAGACCTTCTGGGGTGAATACCGGCGCATGTCCTGTACGACCTCATCCGGAAGCTCCAGAATCAGCATCTTCTGATCAGAGCCATCCCCGTAGACAAGCGTCCAGGTCTTCACATTCGGCTCCCGGCTCGAATAATCGAGCACCTTGATGCCCTGACGGTTCTGATACCCGTCCAGATGTGCGCTTCCGGTCGGTGCCATGACGACGAGCGAACTGTTGTCATAAGAGCCCTTTCTCTTCCGGGTGCTCTTGCTGTAGATCTCGTCGATATCGATGTCCCCGTTCACGTAGAGGTACTCATACTCCACGCTGAACCGCGGGAAGATCAGCCAGATCTCCAGAAACAGCAGGACGATCCCGCCCAGCATGACCAGTGGCTGAACAAACAGCATACCTGCCGCAAACACCAGCACCGCCGCCGCGATCAAAAGCCCCTTCTTCAGCGCATTGGTCTGAGAAGGTCTTGGTTTCACCATGATTTCCTTGTATAAATCGTTCATTTGTTGCCCGCTCCTTTAAGATAATGAAGATAGGTGAGCGCCATGTCTTCATGGCGTGTGTTGCTCACAATGCCAAAGTATACCTTCTGGTCGGTCGGATACCAGGCATAATCAGACAAGATACCCGAATCGTCGACCCGGACGCCATAGATCTGTTCGCCCTCAAACGGTGAAGAGTGGATCTCAGCTGCTGTTTCGGTCACTGTTTTAGCTTCTGCTTCGGCGGCTTCTGTCCCGGGTTCCGTCTGGTTCTGCAGACTGCTCAGCGCAGTGACCGCGCGGACCGTGCTCTCGCCCTCCGGGTCCAGCGTTCCTGCTTCCGATGCATCCTGCTCAGACAGCGCCTGAAGATCTGGCGCGGAAGCGTAGGCCAGGTCCCCCGCCTTTCCGTATGTCTCAATCTCCTCTGGGCTCAGGACATCATCCAGGTTCATCAGCATCCCCCGCTGCTGGATGTAGGAGAAGGCATAGTCCGGGACAAGCACAACATCCAGTGTCCCGGAGGAAACCTGAACCTGAAGTTTGACGTCCGCCACCTGCTCCGCCTGCGTCACTTCACCCGGATGCAGATCAATGGAGAGATCGAAGGAAAGCTCCTCATGTTTCTTTAAACCCCCGATATAGGAGGAGAAGTCCTCCTGCATCTGATCGCCGGTCGCATTGTAGTCCGCCGACAGGGCACTGACCTGAAGAAGCGTCTTCGTCATCAGTCCCCTCACGATCGTCACCGCGATGTTGACCGCGACAATCGCGATTGCCAGAAATACCAGCCACACCTTGTAATAATCCCAGAGATACTGGAGCCTCTTCTTCCCGTGCAGGGAAGCGATCTTCTGCCGCTCCTGCCTTCGCTTTTCCCGCTGCTCCTCTTTCTCCTGCTGTCGCTCCAGCTTCTTCTCTTCATCTGTCATAGGCACATCATCCTTCGGTGTATTTAGCCATTATTATAAAGTTGAAGGGCAGCTTTTTCAACCATATGCATGAGCAGGAGCCCAATTCATGTTTGGTATGATCCCATCCTGTACATATGGAGAATTTCGAAAACATAAAAAGATCCTCCACCCTGACGAAATGCCGGGATGGAGGATCTTCTCATTTCAAAACTGTGTAAATGATTCAGCTTTCGAATCAGACAACTCTGCAGGCTGCAACCGGTGTCATCCAGTTCAGGCTGCTGTAGCAGATGCCGGACTTGCTGTTCGCCGCATGGACAATGGAGCCGCCGCCGACATAGATTGCAACATGGTCAATCTCGCCGCCCGTGCTGCTGAAGAACACCAGGTCGCCAGGCGCCAGGCTGTCGATTGAAACCTGCGTGCCGCAGGACAGCTGGGATGCAGCGTAATGCGGAAGAGAAACGCCGAAGTTTGCAAAGACTGACATCGTGAATCCGGAGCAGTCAGCGCCGCTCGTCAGGCTTGTCCCGCCCCATACATACGGATTGCCGACAAACTGGGATGCATATGCCACAACGGCAGATCCCGTCGCAGAAGCGGCCGGAGCTGCTGCCTCGGTCTGAGGTGCTTCCGTCTGTGCTACGGTCTCCTGCGTCTGCGGAGCCTCGGTCTGTGCTGCCGTCTCCTGCGTCTGCGGAGCCTCGGTCTGCGCTGCCGTCTCCTGCGTCTGGGAAGCGTCTGTCTGTGCTGCGGTCTCCTGCGTCTGCGGAGCCTCGGTCTGCGCTGCGGTCTCCTGCGTCTGCGGAGCCTCGGTCTGCGCTGCGGTCTCCTGCGTCTGAGAAGCGTCTGTCTGTGCTGCGGTCTCCTGCGTCTGGGAAGCATCTGCCGGAGCTGCCGTCTCGCCGCCCTGATCTGCGGAAGCATCAGAAGAACCTGCTGCGTCTGCCACCTGCTCAGCCTGCTTCTCAGCTTCTGTATCGCTCATCATCTGATCGATCGTCTTCGCCGTCGGATAAGCCGTCTTCTCCTCGACATAATCCTTGGAGACATATCCGTAGGTGTCGGAATCCAGGGCAACCTTGAACCAGTTCCCCTCGTCAGCGACAATCTCGGCCTCTGACCCCTCATCCAGGGCAGTGATGACCTCCGACCCCTCATCCGCCTGAGCGCGGACATTCAGGGAAACCGCGTTGTTGACTGCATAGTTGTAAGCGACTGTCGGCGCAATCGCTGCTGCCTCGTCTCCGGTCTTGATCAGCCATGCTGCCACATATCCTTCCACATCGCCGGACTTGATCTTGTACCAGCCGTCGTCCTCGACACTCTCGATGATCGCGGAATCATGGTTCTTCAGGATTCCGATCACCTCGCCGGAATCCGTGCTCGGCTGTGTGCGGACATTCACATAGTACGCTTCGTCGCACTCTGCAAATGCCAGCGACCCGGCCACATCAGATGCTGCCTCAGTCTCCGGTGCGGTATCCTCGGCATAGACAGCTGCGCTGTTCGCAAACAGAAGCCCTGCCGTCAGGCAGAATGCTGTAGCTCTTGCCAATCCTTTTCTCATGTTTCTCTTACCTCCTGGCACTGTGATGGTTCATCCATCCCCCGGTCGGTGTCACGTACTCAACTATATGGTGGATGAAGGATTCCGGAAGCCTTGCGGCTTCAATGCCTTACCGGCTGCCCCAGATCGGAAGCCCTTCACCAGATTGTTACCACTATAAAAGCAACTTGTGTCAATCCTGTGAAGATGTAACAACTTGTTAAAAGTTTTAACATAAATATTTCAAGAATGCAAGTATATTTTGTAATAAAAGGGAATGAAAACCTGCATTACGGTTCCCGCCGCACTTCCGATTCCAGCATCCAGGCTCAATTCTGCGGCTCCGCCGTCATCTCGCGCTCCTCACTCGATGATGAGCGGCCGTCTTCATAAAAAAGACCGGGGTGGACTGCTCCTGCTGTGCTACCCGTCAAGAGGACAGTGAATAATTAAAAAGTTTTGTGCCGCCAGTCGAATGATCGACTGGCGGTATTCTTATGCCGCTACATAATAGTTCTCATGGTATTCAACAGGGGTCATGAG
>NZ_VULZ01000011.1 GCF_009696445.1 Porcincola intestinalis | reverse complement strand
TCTTCTGCCAGTAGCCGTTCAATGATCTTTACTTTTTCTATCGGATCAATTTTGCTTTTCCTAGACATAGAAATACCCCCAAGTAGGTTTTATATTTCATTGTCCTACTTGGGGGTAGCATATCAATTGCCTGCGGAGCCGGTTTTTTAATTCCAGTGATGCGTATAGGCGCTCTGATGACACAATTGCCAGCAGGACATATTTGTGAAGATGAACGGAGAGAACAAAATAAACAATTGTACAGTACAAATATGGATTTTGATCAGCATAATATACAATAAAATATAAAGAACATATTGATTTGTCCGGACGAGGGTGGTATAGTTGTGCAAACAGAAGTGGTATGAACATGTACGAATACCGCTTCAACACAACATCTCAAAGGAGGGCATTTACTATGAACAAGAAGATCTGGGCAGGCGTGTTTGCCGCATCCATGCTGTTCTCGATGAGCGGATATGCGATGGCCGGAGAGACGGAGGCATCAACGGAGGAAGACCAGACCAAGATTATGGTCGATACGACTCAGTATAAAAAGGACAGGCCGGATGGCGGATATACATTTGCGTATACCTGCATGGATGGATCCAATCCGTTCTTCGTCACGATTCAGAACGAGATTGAGAAGAAACTGAAGGAGAACGGGGACACACTGATCACATCTGATCCGGCGAATGATGTCACGCTTCAGATTTCTCAGATGGAAGACGCAATCTCTCAGAAGCCGGACGGGTATTTCGTCAACCCGGCAGAGGCAGAGGGAATTGTACCGGCGCTGGATGAAGTGAAGGCAGCAGGGATCCCGATGGTCAACTTCGACACAGAGGTTGCGGACATGAAGGATTATGTTGTTTCCTACACGGGGTCTGATAACTACAATGCCGGCAAGGTCTGCGGCGAGGATCTTGTCAAGCAGTGCCCGGACGGCGGCGATATCATTGTTCTTGATTCCCCGACCATGAATTCCATCGTTGACAGAACAAAGGGCTTCCTCGATGCAATCGACGGCCATGGATTCAACATCGTGGCGCAGCAGGATGCGAAGGGCAATCTTCAGGAAGCACAGAAGATCGCTGATGACCTGCTTCAGGCTCATCCGGATGTTGTTGCTATCTTCGGCGGAAACGACCCGACGGCTCTTGGTGCACTGGCATCTGCGGAGGGTGCAGGTCTCAAGAAGGTTCTGATCTATGGTGTTGACGGATCTCCTGATTTCAAGGCAGAGATGTCCAAGGAAGGTTCCCTGCTCCGTGCTACCGGTGCTCAGTCCCCGATTTCCATCGCTGACAAGGCTGTTGAAATCATGTATGACATCATGGCAGGCAAGGAAGTTCAGTTCAGATATCCGGTTGATACATTCCTGATCAGCCCTGAGAATGTTGCTGACTATGGCACTGATGGATGGCAGTAATGATGGGATTCTGAAAATCAGGCAGCTGCAGGAAGGTAGGAACCTGAATCATACTGTAAACATACGGTGATGACAAGACCCGCTGCCGCTGGGCAGCGGGTCTTGTTGGGTCTGGCATCCTGCCAGAATGTAAAACTGCTCTCCGGCGACAGCCCGGGGAACACAGAAAGGAAGGTGGCGGAATTGGCTGAAGAGAAAATCCTGCTGCAGATGAAACATATCACAAAAACATTCCCGGGTGTCAAGGCACTCTCTGATGTCAGCCTTGAGGTAAAAGCTGGAGAGGTACATGCATTGCTCGGTGAAAATGGTGCTGGAAAGTCCACTTTGATTAAAGTGCTTGGAGGCATCTATCATGCGGACAGCGGAGAAATCTACATTAACGGGGAAAAGAAGGAAATCAACAGTGTTCCGGATGCGGAGAAGAGTGGAATTGCCATCATCCATCAGGAACTGGTGCTTGTTCCTTACATGACGGTCGCGGAGAACATCTTCCTCGGCAGAGAGATCATGAAGGGGAAATTTGTCAACCGGAAGGAGATGGAGAAGCGGGCGCAGGCACTCCTGGACGAGTATCACATGCATGTCAGTGCTTCCGATCTTCTGGTGAATCTGACCATTGCACAGCAGCAGATGGTTGAAATCGTGAAAGCGGTATCAACAGATTCAAAGATCATCGTCATGGATGAACCGACCTCCTCCATCTCAGACAATGAGGTCGAGCAGCTCTTCGGCATCATCCGGAATCTGACATCAAGAGGTGTTGGAATTATCTACATTTCCCACAAGATGAGTGAGCTGCAGCAGATCTGCGACAGAGTCACGGTCATGCGGGATGGTACGAAGGTTGGCACGAAAGAAGTGAAGACAACTTCAAACGACGAGCTGATTGCCATGATGGTTGGCCGTACGCTGACCAGCTATTATACGAGAGATTTCCAGACGGGCGGCGACGTGATTTTAAGAGCAGAGCATATCTCGGATGGGGATATGGCGAAGGATGTCACGTTTGAGGCACGGAAGGGAGAAATCCTGGGTTTTGCCGGACTTGTCGGAGCCGGTCGAAGCGAGACAATGAGGGTGATTTTCGGACTCGGAAAACATCGCAGCGGCAAGGTTTACATCGATGGCAAAGAAGTAAAGATCAATTCTCCGGTCGATGCAATGAAAAATGGCATCGCGCTCGTACCAGAGGATCGGAAACTTGATGGACTGTATATGGTACAGGATATCGCCTACAATACGACGATTGAGGTTCTGGAGACCTTCATGCATGGCATGAATGTCGATCAGAAGAAGGAAGAGGAAATTACACAGAAGTATATTGATATGCTTTCTATCAAAACGCCTTCTCAGGAGCAGAAGGTGGGAAACCTTTCAGGCGGAAATCAACAGAAGGTTATGATTGCAAGATGGCTGGCGACCAATCCGAAGATTCTGATTCTGGATGAGCCTACCAGAGGAGTCGATGTGGGTGCAAAGGCGGAAATCTATGCAATCATGAACGAACTGACAAAACACGGACTTACCATTCTGATGATCTCATCAGAACTTCCTGAGATTATCAATATGAGTGATCGCGTATATGTATTTTCAGAGGGGATTGTAACAGGCTGTCTGGACCACTCAGAGGTCAGCCAGGAAGCCATCATGAAACTGGCGGCTTCGTGAGAAGCGTCCTTGGATGTATCGAAAAGAACAGCTTCCTGTAGGGAAGATAAAATACCTGTGATGAAGGAGGATCCTAAATCATGTCCAAGAATATAAAAACCTATTTCCATGAGAATGCGGGCATACTGGCTGCGCTGGTTGCCCTGTGCATTCTGCTGGCAATTCTGCCTGCAACAAGCAAGTCATTTGTCTCGACACGGAATTTCTTCAATGTGCTGAGACAGGTCTCTACGAATATGTTCCTTGCCTGTGGTATGACGATGGTCATTATCCTTGGCGGAATCGATCTGTCGGTCGGTTCCATCATTGCCCTGGCAGGCTGCGTGGAAGCCGGAATGGTTGTCCATCTGAATATGCCGCTTCCGCTGGCAATCCTGATTGCACTTGCCATCGGTCTTGGCGTTGGTATGTTTAACGGCTATGTTGTCTCGACAACAACAATTCCGGCCTTCATCGTTACCCTGGCAACGATGAATATCTGCCGCGGACTTGCATATGTGTATACAGGCGGATCTCCGGTTCGTGTCATGACAGACGCATGGAAGTTTATCGGCGCCGGTTATATCGGCCCGTTCCCGACACCCGTCATCATCATGATTGCCATTCTGATCATCACTGCAATCATCATGAACAAGACAAAGCTCGGACGTCATATCTATGCAGTAGGTGGCAATGCGCAGGCAGCAGAGTATTCTGGAATTAACGTTCGCAAGGTGAAGTTTCTTGTACACTCTTATTCCGGACTGATGGCAGGACTTGCCGGTGTTGTTCTGGCATCCCGCATGTACTCCGGTCAGCCGACTGCAGGAGACGGCGCGGAGATGGATGCGATCGCGGCAACCGTTGTAGGCGGAACCTCCATGGCCGGTGGTTCCGGAAAGATTGGCGGAACAATCGTTGGTGCACTGATCATCGGTGTTCTGAACAATGGCCTGAATCTGATGAATGTCAACTCGTTCTGGCAGTATGTTGTGAAGGGTGTTGTTATCCTTGGCGCTGTCTATGTAGACTTCCTCAGAAACAAGAACAAAAAGTGATCGAGGGGTTCTGGGAAGATGGAGAACAGGAAGATTGTGACAGCCGGCTATGTGTCGCTTGATATCACGCCATCGATCAGGGCAGCCTCCGGAGTGACGCTTCATGATATGATCCGTCCGGGGAAGCTGATCCAGGTCGGAAAGGTAACCGCTGCCCCGGGAGGCTGCGTGAGCAATACCGGTCTTGCGCTCCACAAACTCGGAAGCGACGTCAGCCTTGTTGCGAAGATCGGGGACGATGCGTTCGGGCGGATTCTGACAGAAGCGTACAACCGAAAAGGCGTAAGGCCGGACTTTCTGGTATCGGAGGATACGGAAACTTCTTACACACTTGTCCTGGCTGCCCCGGGCAGTGACCGGTGCTTCCTGGCAGATGCCGGTGCAAACGATACACTGACGGCGGATGAGCTGAGCTATGAGGAGATCGGGGAAGCCCAGTATTTTCACTTTGGTTATCCAACGCTGATGCGTCGGTTCTATCTGAACGAGGGCAGCCAGACCGTGGAGATGGTGAAGAAGGTAAAGGCGCTCGGACTGGTTACAAGCCTTGATATGGCAGCCATCGATCCGTCAAGCGAGGCCGGCGCACAGGACTGGAAGACGATTCTGGCGAACGTTCTTCCATATGTCGACTTCTTTGTCCCGAGCATCGAGGAGCTTTGCTTTATACTCGACCGGGATAAGTATAATTCCTGGCAAAAACAGTATCAGGATGATATCTGTATGCATCTTTCGCTGAGCCGGGATGTAATTCCGCTGGCGCAGAAGGCGCTCGATCTGGGCTGCAGAGCAGTCCTTCTGAAATGCGGGGCAGCCGGGTTATACCTGAAAACGGGGACCGAGGAAGAGATGAAGCAGATCTCGCCACACTTTCAGGGAGAAGGCTGGGGCGGACTGTCGATCTTCGAGGACAGCTATGTGCCGGATCAGATTTTATCAGGGACGGGCGCCGGGGATACCGCGATTGCAGCTTTTCTGTACAGCCTGAGCCATGACTTCAGCCCGGAGGTGTGTCTGGAGATGGCGGCAGGGTGTGGCGCGATGTGTATTACTCAGTACGATGCGCTTTCCGGCCTGATTCCGGCGGACCGGCTTTTGGAAAGGATCCGCAGCGGCTGGGCAAAACAGAAGATGATACACGAGTGATGGAGGAAACGATATGCTGGTCACATTGAAGAGTATTCTGCGTCTTGCAGAAGCAGACAATAAGGCGATTGCGGCATTCAATGTCACAACACTGGAAGGAATCCGCGCGGTGATTGCAGCGGCTGAGGAAACAGGACAGCCGGTTATTCTTCAGTTTGCCAATGCCGCTCACAGCGGGTATATATCTCTGCACGAAATCGGGCAGATCATGCTGCTGTACGCGGATGAAGCGAAAGTGCCGGTCTGCGTGCATCTGGATCACGGTGCCAATCTGGAGGAAGTGCATGAGGCGCTGGAGCTGGGGTTCACGAGTGTCATGATTGATGGCTCCGCGCTTCCCTATGAGAAGAATGTCGCAGTGACCGACGCAACGGTCGAACTTGCGCAGGGGTTCGGTGCATCGGTAGAGGCTGAGATTGGTTCCATGGGCAGGGAAGAGTTCCTCTCTGCGGGCGGATCGGAGGCTGATCTGGGCGAAAGCTCTTACACGGATCCGGATCAGGCAGCCCGCTTCGTAAAGGATACGGGCATTGATGCGCTGGCGTGCTCCTTCGGAACGGTTCACGGCATTTATCTCAAGGCTCCGAAGCTGGATGTGGATCGGATCAAGGTGATCCTTGAAAAGACCGGAAAGCCGGTGGTGATGCACGGAGGATCCGGTCTGAGCGATGAGGACTTCCGCAGATGCATCCAGAATGGTGTACGGAAGATCAACTTCTACACGTATGCTGCAAAATTCGCAGGGGATGCTGTCCGTGAGCACGTGTCGGAGGCAGGAGACGGGAACGTATATTTCCATGATATCGCGACCTGGGGGATGGAGTCGATGAAAAAGACATACATCCATACAATTTCGGTATTCTCGAATCTGAAGGAGAACTGAGGATATGAAGCGATCTGGAATCAATGCGGTAATCATCGGGGAGGATTTCCAGACAATCGCAATGAATCCCCATATCGGCTTCTGTACAATGAGTACCCTGTGGCGGAAAACTGATCAGATCAAACACAGTGTGCTTACGCTTACACCTTGAATGGAGAAGCGGAAACGTGAAGCAAAAAAACGGCGGTCAGTCCGGGACTTGGATTTTTCAGGCCCTGTGAACTGACCGCCATTTCTATATTCAGGACTCCTTCGGGAACTCTGAGGTGTAGTGCGAGCATATAATTGCACCTTCTGAGATACGGACACGGAATCAATTCTTAAATGCACTCATTCGATTTTAGCAATTCTTGTGTTCTTTGTATTCAAGAGCCTTCGCTTCGATTGTCTTTTCTATTGTTTGTTTCCGCCTACAGAAAAACCCAATAATAGTCTGGAGCTGGGTATTGCTGACTTGGACAACATCCTAACAGGTTTTGAGTATTATAAAAAGTAAAAAGTAGCTACAAATGAATGCATGAAATTATTTTCCGTAGAAGAGTATAGTAGGATGAGACGAAAAGATGAATATTATTTGATTATATACGATATATTAAGACAATATGCATAATAATCTATATAGTAATTATACTTAATGCACAATAATATATATTGAAACAAGAAAAATGTTGACAAATTAAACATCGATGCTATTATATGTATAAATGAAATATAATTTCTCGAGCAACATGGAATAAAATTTTATTCCTATTATAGTTATTATTTTATAAGGAGGGCATATGCGTTACAACAGATTTAGTAAAGCCATGACGTACGGTCTTGCGGGGGCGATGGCGCTCGGGCTTGGCGTAGGGGGAACAGCTTTTGCGGGAGAAACAGAGGCTTCTGCACCGGCAAGCGATGTTACGCTGGAATTTCAACAGTGGTGGGGAGTTGAACTGCCAGATGGTGCACTTGATGAGATCTGTAAAGGTTTCACAGATAAAACCGGCATTAAGATTGAAACATTAAGTAATCCGTATGCTGATACAAAAACGCAGATTGCAGCTGGCGCTGCAGCTGGGACAATGGCAGATGTTGTTGGATTGGATGGATCTTGGGTATATGATTTTGCAAAGCAGGGAGCAATTGCAAACTTGAGTGACTTGATGAAGGCAGATAGCTATGATGATAGTCAGCTTTCGGATCAGATTAAATACGAAGGCAGCACTTATATGATCCCAGTTGTTAATTTTGCATACCCCCTTTATTACAATAAGGATATTCTTGATAAAGCGGGCGTAACAGAAGTACCCTCAACTTGGACGGAATTCCTGGATGCATGTCAGAAGATAAAAGATAATACTGATGCGGCAGGATATTGCATTCCATTGAACACAGAGGCTCCGAATGGAATTCAGAATCAGTTCTCTTCCTGGGTTTGGGCATCGGGTGGATCGCTTTTGAAGGATGGAAAGCCGTCATTGACAGATAATGAAACATTGACGAAAGTGACAGAACTCTTCAAGACTATGTATGATAAGGGATATCTTTCTTCTGGTGTTGAAGCAATGAAGGAACAGGATATGGTCAATGAATTTGAAAATGGCCGTCTTGCGTTCATGGTTGATGGAATATCCCATCTTACAACAATCACAAAAGAATCTCCAGATATCAATTTTGACTATGCAAAGATGCCTGTAATGGATGGGTTTACTGGTAAGAGCGGAATGGATGTTGCAAACTGGGGAATTGGTATTGCAGAGAATTGCGAACATAAGACCGAAGCAATGCAGTTTGTTGAGTATCTGATGAGCCCCGAAATCAATGCAAAGCTTGCACAGCTTGCAAATGCTTTCCCGGGTAACAGTAATGCGAAGCCAGATTATTCTTCAAATGATGAGCGTTTCCAGAAGGCATACGAGTTCTTTAATGAAGGTTATGCAATTAATGAGTTTACTGGAGCACCTACTGCTGAAGATCTGATGAGGAGCTTCAATGAACAGCTTGTTCTTTTCCTCGATGGCGACACTTCTTCATCTGCGGATGCACTTTCAGCTATCCAGGGTGAGTGGCAAAGCGTTTATGGAAGCTGAATAGATAATAGATGTATTTAGATAGATAATGTGGGGGCTGCAGCGCAGTGCAGCCCCCTTTTATGAAGGAGCATGGAATATGTCGAATACTCGATTTAAATGGGATAAGAAAGGGAGAAGACGGATCGGCATCTCGTATGCATATTTGGCTCCTACTCTGATTTTGATGGTTATTCTCTTAATGGTCCCCATCATAATGGTCATTAGGTATTCTTTTTTTGATAACGTTATCGTAAATAAAAACCCAGTATTTGTTGGGCTTCAAAACTATAAGACTGTTTTAACAGATAAAAAATTCTGGGAAGCGGTAGGTCATACTTTGTATTTTGTCATTGTAAGCATTATTGCTCACATGATTATAGGAATGGCCTTTGCATTAGTATTGAACACTAGATACCTTAGTAGCACAACAAAAGGAATTTTTCGTGTGCTATTTGCCCTTCCGTGGATGTTTACAGCATCTGTCATAGCTATATTATGGAGAATGCTACTGGATCCGAATGGAGTGTTGAATTTTTTCATCCAGGCACTTCATCTCTCGAAACAACAGGTTCTTTTTCTTGCATCTAGAGACGTTGCATTACGGTCGGTCACTTTAATTAATATATGGTCAGGCTATCCATTTTATATGATTAGTATTTTAGCCGGACTCCAAGGAGTTTCAACGGATATTTATGAAGCCTCCGCATTAGATGGTGCAAATAGTGTCCAAACGTTTCTTCATGTTACAATCCCATCAATTAAACCGATTCTAATCAGTTTAATCATGCTGGACTTTGTATGGACTTTGCAACAATTTGCGTTGATTTGGATGACTACAGGAGGCGGGCCGGTAAATGCAACAGAGACAGTAAGCACATATATTTATAAATATGCTTTTACAAAGTACCAATATTCAATTGCTTCAACAGGTGCAGTTATTCTTCTGATTGTATGTACGATTATCGGTATCTTCTATGTAAAACGTCAGATAGCTGAGGAGTAAGGTATGGTTGGACGGAAAAAGGTATCAGGTAAAATAATAGTATTAATTATTTTGATAATTGGTACGATCTGGGCGGGATTTCCAATCTTCTGGATGATTGATAATTCGTTTAAACCAAATGCGGAGATCTTTGCGAAACCGCCAATTTGGTTTTCAAAGTCATTTAACTTCGAAGCATATGCAAAAATTTTCCAGAATCCGACAGAGATCAGATTCTTTTTGAATTCATACTTGGTTACGGCTTGTGTTGTGGTATTGACTTTGGTAATAGGTCTTTTAGCAGCATATTCTTTTTCTAGATTTGATTTTCCTGGAAAAAAAGTGATTAATACAATTATTGTTGCGGTCCAGGCAGTACCACCGATTACTTTGCTGATCCCGTATCTGAGTCTCATTGTTGCAATAAAATTATATAATACTCTGTTTGCACTAATACTAACTTACCTTGTGACAACGCTTCCATATTGCATCCTGATGATGACGGGATATTTTAACACGATTCCGAAGTCACTTGATGAGGCTGTAAAAATAGATGGAGGCAGTACATGGACAGCACTGTGGAAGATACTTGTTCCAACGGCAGTTCCAGGAATGGTTTCTGTGGGAATGTATACTTTCATGAATGCTTGGAATGAGTATTTGTTTGCGTTAGCATTAACAAAGACGAATGATATGAGAACTGTTCCAGTGGGGATTAATCTTTTAATGGGGCAGCATGCATATGAGTGGAATCAGATGATGGCGATGAGTGTTCTGGGATCACTCCCAGTGTTAGTATTATTCCTTATCTTCCAGAAGTACTTTATCGCAGGAATGACAGCTGGCGCTGTTAAAAACTGATTGAATTGATCAACAGGTGTGAAAGATGGAGAAATCATTTACAGAAAAGTATGCAGGTGCATTTCAATCCTTAGAGCAGAATATAGCAAAACGAAGGAGTAACCATGTATTAACAGCAATGGGATTTACAAGCAACTTGGATTTACTTTGCGATTTTAGCACGAGTCGGCTTAATTCACTTCTTGATGAATTCCTTTCGGGCGAACATTTATCTGAGTTTAAAAGCGTTTCATGCATTCATTCGATGGAGGATTTGTTACACACGATTTGTTACTTTTGCATGAATGGAATTGGCGGAGAGGTGGATGTTGAAAATACGGAGATCATTCGGCAAGCTTTTCACTTTAAAAATGGTATGGGAGGGACTGCGGTTCAGGCAGCACTTGCATTATCAGAACTAGGAGCTGAATCTTTAGTTCACCTTACAGATGACTCGAAGGAAGTGTGTGCGTTACTAGATACGTCGAATATATTTGTGGTAAATCATGACATACTTACGCATACAGGGAATCTTCAACAGACGCATGAACAGGAGCTGCATTTCATTATCCAGTTTCGGAAGGGAGAAGTGATAAGGCTAGGAAGTGAAGAAGTGACGATTCCGACTTCTAATCGCTTGATTTTGACAAAAAATACAGTCAATAAGACGGTTCCATTATCTGAGGAATATTTTGGGTGGATCGAACGAAATGCAAAGAGGGTATCAAGTATCGTACTTTCAAGTTTTAACTGCATATTGGAGCCAGAGATCTTACTGAATAGGATTCATCGGGTTCAACAGCATGTGCAGCAATACAAGGCATCTAATTCTTCGGGAATAGTTTATTATGAGGACGCACATTATCATGATAAGATTGTCAGAAGGATGGTCCTTGATAATCTCTACCCGTGTGTAGATATTGTCGGTATGAATGAGGAAGAGCTTCGCTATACGTTGGATCAAATGTATAGTTTGAATATTGATACTGATAATATATTGGATTGTATTGAAGGTATACATATATTGTTGAACAAGTTTCGAATCCAAAAGGGAATTATTGTTCATACTAAAGACTATGCAATGTATGTTGGAAGACCGTTAGGTGCGGATATTGAGAGCGGATTAATGTATGGTAATATTCTGGCAACCGCAAAGGCAAAAAATGGGTGGTATGGAACTCCAGAGCAGGTAAAAGCTGTTCTTGGCTTGGAGATGAGCGCTAAAGGTCTGGAAAATCGAGCAGTGATTGAAAAGAATACTTATAACGAGGAAGTAGTTCTGGTACCCTCTCGTTATATTGACAAACCTAAATATACTATTGGCTTAGGCGATTCTTTTGTGGGCGGTCTACAGATGTGCTTCTGAATTATTATGGGTGGTAGAGTGACAGATAAAGAAGTATTGGAAGTAATCCGAACGAGTTATATGAAATCTTCGCCGGCTGAGAGAAGAATCATGGATTATATCATGCGTCATCCGACGGAGATAATAAACTGTAATGTCTCAGACTTGGCAGGAAGAAGTGGGACAAGTGATGCAACAGTTGTACGACTTTGTCATAACCTGGGATATAACGGATATAGTCAGTTTCGTCTATCACTCGCAATGGATCTTGGGAGCAAGAAAATAGACGGACGGCCGTCATCGCCTGGAGGTGATATCAAAGGGATGATTGAAGATTTTTGTGATTCTATAACAGCGGTCGGAAAATCTATCAATCAAAGGACACTAGAGTTAAGCACCGGGTTAATCAAACATGCTGGATGTGTCCATTTACTGGCAGTGGGAAATACGGCAAATATTACACAATATATGGGGTTCCGGTTAGAAAAAATTGGGATAAAAAGTTCATATTATCGCGATCCTTTGTATACGATTAGCCAGTTAAGCTTTGCGGACAAAGACGATATTCTGATATCGATCTCAAAATCTGGAGAGTCTTCATCTGTAATTGAAGGAACACAGCTTGCGAAGGATAAAGGGCTTCCGATTATTGCTATCACCGCTGTATCGAGTTCATCTCTCTCCAAGTTGTCAGACTATGTATTTCTAAGCAATGGTGTGGCAAGCTCCGAGTGTTTTCATAAGGTCTATTCATATCTCAATGAGATAGTAATTGTGGACACCTTATTAAATTTCCTGGTAAATGACTGAATTCCATAAAAGGTGTTCAGGTCATGATAACATATTAGTTCAAGCACAAATATTAGGAGGATAGTAATTATGTTATTGAACATGAAGGAACTTCTCGAGGTAGCAGATAAAAATAAGTTTGCGATTCCAGCATTCAATATTGCCGATTATGCAATGTTTAACGGAATCATGGATATTTCTGAGAGAATGAATGCACCAGTGATTGTAGAGATTCATCCAACAGAATTAAAGCATATCGGTTCAGACGTTATTGAAGGAATGATTAAGCGTGCATCTCTATCTCCGATTCCAGTTGTAATCCATCTGGATCATGGAGATTCCTTCAAAAGTGTTATGGCAGCAATTAGGGCAGGGTTTTCTTCGGTCATGATTGATGCATCGGCACTTCCGTTTGATGAAAATGTTGCGATAACAAAAAAGGTCGTTGAAGCAGCCCATGCAGCGGTTTCTTATACGACTGTAGAGGCAGAAGATGATCCCAGAAAGGCAGATGATCCAGAAGATAAGAATCATTGGCATTATGCACAGTCGTACCATTTTGCAAATGTTTCAGTAGAAGCTGAATTGGGAACGATTGGTGTCATTGATGAGAAAAACAAGATTGTCGATAACTCAGTTATTAAATACACAGAGCCGGAAGATGCATTGAGATTCGTAAAGGAAACAGGATGCGATACGTTGGCAATTGCAATTGGTACTTCTCATGGAGACTATCCGAAGGATCAGGTTCCAGAACTGAAACTTGATCGTCTGAAGGCGATTAAAAAGGCATTAGTTGATGCTGGACTGGACACGAAGCTTGTTCTTCATGGAGGATCTGGCAATAAGCCAGAGGAGCTGCAGGAGGCATCCAGACTTGGAATCAATAAAATCAATATTTCAACAGACATAAAAAAACCGTACTACAATAAGATGCGAGAGGTTCTTCAGGACACATCGCTTCGTGAACCGAATGCAATTCAGCCGCCTTGCGTTCAGTCGATGCAGGTAGTGGCTGCCGAGAGAATTCGCTGGTTCGGCTCGGAAGGAAAGGCATCATTGTATTGACATCTGACCTTTCTATACAAAATGAGAAGTAATGCATTTTAGGAAAAATATTTAAAATAGATACTGGCCTGCTCCTTCGGGACGGTCCACGGTATTTATCTCAAGGCCCCAAAGCTGGACGTCGACCGGATCAAGGTGATCCTTGAAAAGACCGGAAAGCCGGTGGTGATGCACGGAGGATCCGGTCTGAGCGATGAGGACTTCCGCAGATGCATCCAGAATGGTGTACGGAAGATCAACTTCTACACGTATGCTGCAAAATTCGCAGGGGATGCTGTCCGTGAGCACGTGTCGGAGGCAGGAGACGGGAACGTATATTTCCATGATATCGCGACCTGGGGGATGGAGTCGATGAAAAAGACATACATCCATACAATTTCGGTATTCTCGAATCTGAAGGAGAGCTGAGGATATGAAGCGATCTGAAATCAATGCGGTCATCAAAGAGATGGAAGGGATGCTGAGGGAGCACAGATGTTTTCTGCCGCCTTTCTGCACTTTTACACCTGAGGACTGGAAAAGCAAGAATCATGAGTACGATGAGATCCGTGACAATATGCTTGGATGGGACATCACGGATTTCGGCCTCGGAGACTTCAACAAGTGCGGGTTTGCGCTGATTACCCTTCGGAATGGGAACCAGCACAACCCAAAGTACAAGAAGGTATATGCAGAGAAGTATATCTACATGCGGGATGATATGTATGCGCCGATGCATTACCATGATTATAAGTCGGAGGATATTATCAACCGTGGCGGCGGCGTTCTGCAGATCAAGGTTTACCTGGATGACGGCAAGGGCGGCCTTTCTGACAAGGATGTGGAAGTGCAGTCGGATGGAAGAAGGTACATGGTGCCGGCGGGTACAGCGGTTACGCTGAACCCGGGTCAGTCGATCACAATCTATCCGCACCTGTATCATGAATTCCATGGCGTACCGGGAACAGGCAATATCCTGATCGGGGAAGTCTCGCAGTGCAATGATGATGAGCACGATAATTTCTTCTATGATAAGCGTGTCGGAAGGTTCCCGGCCATCGACGAGGATGAACCTCCGTATCGGCTGCTGTGCAATGAGTACCCTGCAGCGGAAAATTGATCAAATTGAAGTAGGAACGTGAAATAAAAAACGGCGGTCAGTCCGGGAACTGGATATTTCAGGTCCTGTGGACTGGCCGCCGCTTCTATATTCGGGATTTATATTCAGGATTCCTTCGGAAGCTCTGAGGTGCAGTGCGGGCATCTGGTTGCATCTACCGGAATCTCGCTCTTGCAGAACGGACAGATCTTCGTGGTTGGAGCCTCTGCCGGCTTCGGTTTCTCGAAGGTATCGTGAGCCTTGTTGATTCCCTTGATGACCATGAACAGGACAAAGGCAATCAGCAGGAACTGGATGACATTCTGGATGAAGCTGCCATAGGCAAATACAGCAGCGCCGGCGTCCTTCGCGGCATTCAGGCTGGCGTAATGTTCACCGTTCAGTGCGATGAACATACTGGAGAAATCGATCTTGCCTGTTGCGATCGAAATCACCGGCATGATGATGTCGTTGACCAGTGAGTTGACGATGGTGCTGAACGCGCCGCCGACGATGACACCGACAGCCATATCGACGACGTTTCCGCGCGATATGAACTCTCTGAATTCCTTCATAAGACTCATGGTAATCTTCCTCCCTCTGCAGATAGCGAACGGATACGGATTGCGGCGCCTGGCCGGAAGGGATTCCTCCTGTCACACAAGCCATGGCTGCCATAAACAAACACAGTATAGCATCACGCCAGATAGCTGCCAAGCAGGATGATGAATGAACCAGGGAGGTCAGGCCTCCTGCTCTTCCTTTGCAAGTTTCACCAGGCGGCTGGTTCCGAGTCTGTCTGCGCCGAGCCGGATGAAGGTCTCTGCATCATCAAATGAGGAAATCCCGCCGGCTGCCTTGATGCGCACCTGCCCGCCAACGTACTGCGCAAACAACCTGACATCCTCAAAGGTGGCACCGGCCGTCGAAAACCCGGTCGAGGTTTTGATGAAGTCTGCTCCGGCCTGCGTGACGATCCTGCACATCCGTATTTTTTCCTCTTCTGTAAGCAAACAGGTCTCGATGATAACCTTCAGGATGTGGCTGCCGCAGATTTCCTTCAGGGTCCGGATTTCATTCTGAACGTATGAATCATCGCCCTCTTTCAGCGCGCCGATGTTGATCACCATATCGATCTCATCCGCACCGCCGTCAAGCGCTTCCTTTGTCTCGAATGCTTTTACCGCAGTGGTTGTGTTTCCGTTTGGAAAGCCGATTACCGTGCAGATGCGCATCTGGTCTTTGACATACTCCTTTGCCTGTCTCACATAACAGGGCGGAATGCAGACGGAGGCTGTCTGATAGCGAATCGCATCGTCACAGAGCGATCTGATCTGATCCCAGGTGGCAGTCTGCTTGAGAAGTGTGTGGTCGACTTTTTTTAAAATCTCTTCATGATTCATTCTGGGTGATTCCACCTTTCTCCTTCGTTTGATATGATTATGTTACCATAAGTGAGCATCAATATGCTATGAAATAAAGATGTTGAAGTCAGACGGAAGGAGCAGATTCTATGCGGTTTATTCATATGGCGGATGTGCATCTGGGCTGCACCCCGGACGGAAAGACGGAGTGGGGCAGCCAGAGGCGCCGGGAGATCTGGGAGACGTTTCAGGAATCTGTTCATGACGCAGCAGATATGCATGCAGACCTGGTGCTGATTGCCGGGGACCTGTTTCACAACCCACCGGATGAGCAGATGCTCCGGGAGGTCAGTTACCTGTTCTCGTCCTGCCCGGGCGTATGCTTTGCGCTGATTGCCGGGAATCATGACTGCATGACAAAGGAAAGTGCGTGGCGGCGGTTTCATTTCCCTGAAAATGTCGCTGTGCTTGGTTCTGATGGCTGCGAGTGTATTACGTTCACGCAGTTTGGCTGCGAGGTGTACGGTTTTTCGTATGACCGTCCCCAGATTGACAAGCCGCTCTATGACGGGCTTATGCCAGATGAGAATGGTGCCTTTCATATCCTGCTGGCGCACGGGGGTGATGCGCTTCACATTCCGTATCGGACGGAGGAGATGGAGCGCTCCGGGTTTGACTATATCGCGCTGGGACATATCCACAAGCCGCAGATCCTTCTGAAGGACAGAGCCGCCTACAGCGGGGCGCTTTCGCCAATTGATGCGGGCGATGAAGGACCGCATGGCTATATCGTCGGGGAGACACATGGGCATTCCGTCCATCTTCGGTTCGTGGAGAAGGCGAAGCGGGAGTATGTCACGATGACGGTTACGGTGAATGAGGAAGACACAGCGCTTTCGCTCCGGGACGAGGTCGTATCTGCGATCAGAAAACGCGGCAGTGACAATATCTACAAGATCGTGCTCAGGGGACAGTGCAGAATCGGGGTTCATTTTGACACAGAGCTGCTTGCCGGCTGTGGGATGATTCTGAGCGTCAGTGACCAGACAACGCCGGCGCTTCATCTGGAAATGCTCCGGCAGACATACAAGGGGCAGCTGATCGGCCGCTACATTGAAAGCTTCGAGCAGGATGCGCAGCGGAATTGCGTGGCAGAACGCCAGCCTGCCGGTTCTGACATTTCTTCCAGCCAGACGGATGCGTCTTATGACCAGAGACTGCTGGCGGGGCTGTCGGATGTGCAGCGAAAGGCCCTGATGGCCGGCCTGGAAGCGCTGCTTGCCGGGAGAAACTGAGGATACCGGCACGGTCCTGCCGGGCAGAATAATAACGCTGCCAGGGAGGACTATGGCATGACCGGGGCAACCGGTGGATTGATCAGGCAGAGCAACGGCGTGGCAGGCAGCAGAAATAACGCGCGGGGCGATGCAGGAGGAGAGCGGTATGCAGATTCTTGAGTGCTGGCTGAAGCATTACGGGAAGTTCTCGGATATGCGGATTTCATTTCATGCGGGGCTTAACATTATAGAAGGCGGAAATGAATCCGGGAAGAGTACGATTCTTTCGTTTATCTGTGCAATGCTGTACGGAATCCAGAAAACAAGATCGAAGAATCTCGATGAATATCAGCTTCGGCAGCCGTGGGACAATCCGGACTATTTTGCAGGTGTGATGAAGGTGCATAAGGGGAATTCCATCTACCGGATCGAGCGGAATTTTCTGAAGAAGGATGAAAGTCTTCGCGTTGTCTGTGAGACAGAGAGCCGGGAGCTTGAGAATCCGGAGGCCTTTCTCACAGAGCTGACAGGCGGCATGAGTGAGGGGGATTTTCTGAATACATTCTATATCCGGCAGGCACAAGCCCGGACTGACAGCCAGCTGGGCGAGCATCTTAGGGATTACCTGGTTCGTGTGGAGCAGGCGGGCAGCACGCAGACAGATGTCACGGCGGCGGTTGACCAGCTGAAAAAGAGACATCGGGAGCTTCAGGCGGAAAAAAAACAGAAGCTTGACAAGATTTCCGGGCTTGTGGCCGATAACCTGCAGGAGGCTGAATTTGTGCGCGCGGAAATCGGACGCCTGCAGGCTCGGCTTAGGGAAAGTCAGCAGGACCGCCCGGTTACCTTTGAGAGGAGGCTCCAGACCGGATTCGGGCAGTCTGCCGCGCCTGAGACAGATAACAGGCAGGAAGGCCATGCAGACGGACAGCCGTTAGCCGGGCAAACAGCGGGCATAGCGCCGGACACAAGCTGGAGGCAGGGCAGCGCAGCCACACAATCTGCAGGAGGCGAGCCGGGCACAGGCCGGGGACAGGGCAGTGCAGCCACACAGTCAGCAGGAGGCGAGCCGGACACAGGCCGGGGACAGGGCAGTGCAGCCACACAGTCAGCAGGAGGCGAGCCGGACACAGGCTGGGGGCAGAGCAGTGCAGCCACGCAGTCATCAGGCGGCGAGGCGGACACAGGACTGGAGCGGGTTCCGCCGGTTCTGCCGGTCCTTCTTGCTGCGGCGGCTGTGATGGCGGTGCTGTGTAGCGTCTTTGCACAGAGTGGCATTCTCCGCATTCTTCTTTTTGCCCTTGCCGGCATCTTTGCGGTCCTGGGACTTCTCGCGGCGCTCCGGATCCGGAAAGAGGAGCTTCAGAGTGAACGGAGCCGGCGCAGACTTCGAAAGGCCGAGCGGTCAGTGAAACGATACACAGTTCTGAATCGTCTGCTTGGCTACAGGGATCATTCTGTTGATCCGGAGCTGGAGGCGCGGATGCGCCGACTTGACCGCAGGCGCGAGGACGTCATGCGCGAGGAGGAAAAACGCTCCCGGCAGGAGATGGCGGCGGATGTTGCCAGGATTATGGCAGATGAACGGCAGAGAAGAGCTGAACAGCCCGCGGGGACTGAACAGCAGCCGACAGCCGGCAGGCGTGATGCGTTGGGACAAGAGAATACCGCGCAGGGGCAGGCGGCGGCTTCCGGCCAGCACGGTGCGCAGGGACAGGAGACTGCAGCGCTGAGGGAGGCGGCGGCCTTTGGGCGGAACGATGCGCTGGAGCGAGAGCTGACGGAAAAGCAGCAGAAGCTGGTTCAGCTGGACGAAGCCTTCGGAAAGCTGTCCGGGGAGAAGGACAGCCTTCGGAAACAGGATGAGGATCTGGATGCGCTGAGCCTTGCGATTGAGCGGATTCAGCGCCTGTCCGGTGCGATTTACCGGGAGACGGGAGAAGAATTCTCGCGGAGGGTATCCGAGCTGCTCGTTCAGATGACAGGGGGCAGGTACAGCAGCATTTCTCTGGACGACCGGATGGATGTCAACATCAATACCCCGGACCGGCTGCTGAAAATCTCCCAGGTGAGCTTCGGGACGATGAACCAGATCTACTTTGCGCTGCGCATTGCGGCAGGAGAGCTTTTATCAGGAGGGAAAAATCTGCCGCTTCTGCTGGATGAGCCCTTTGCCATGTACGATGACGAGCGTCTGAAGAACGCGCTGACGTTCCTGGCGGGAAGCGGGAGACAGACACTGCTGTTTACCTGCCAGAGCCGGGAGAAGCTGCTGGCCGGAAAGCTCGAAGCTCTGTAAAGAGGGTAGAAGTTTCTGACAGGAAAGCTCGAAGCCCTGTGAAGTCGGCGGAGGGCTTACGGAAAACCGTATCGCGGGTCAGAATCCGGCCCGGCATCAGCCGAAAAACTGTCAGCTTGACAGCCGGATTGTTTCTTCTTATTCTAACCGTGCCGGCAGAAGATGCCGGTCTGGAATTGGACAGATGCCGGACAGGCATATCGAACAGTGAACAGGGACAGGAGGCTTGCATGGAACTGAGATCACTTGCCGCAGAACTTTCAGGAAATCCGTACCCGGGGCGTGGGATTGTTGTCGGGGTTTCCGAGGATGGGAAAAGCGCCGTCACAGCGTATTTCATCATGGGCAGAAGCGCAAACAGCCGTAACCGCATATTTGTTCAGGATGGAGAGGGGATCCGGACGCAGGCATTTGATCCGTCGAAGATGGAAGACCCGAGCCTGATCATCTATGCGCCGGTCAGAGTGCTTGGAACCAATACCATCGTGACAAATGGAGATCAGACCGACACGGTGTGGGAGGGACTTCAGAAGGGACAGACCTTTGGCCAGTCGCTCAGATGCCGCGAGTTTGAGCCGGACGGTCCGAATTATACGCCGAGGATATCCGCACTGCTGAGTGTGCGGGAAGGTTATTTTGAATACAGGATGTCCATCCTGAAAAGCGCGGACGGGGATCCGTCCTCCTGCGAGCGGTTCACATTCGATTATGAACATCCGAAGGCAGGTGTCGGGCACTTTATCCACACGTATATTTCGGATGGCAATCCGCTCCCGAGCTTTGAGGGAGAGCCGACAAAGGTCGGGATTTCCGGAGATATTGATGCCTTCACGACTCTGGTCTGGAAGAATCTGAATGCGGAGAACAAGGTGTCTCTGTTTGTCCGTTACATCAACATCGAAACAGGACGATACGAATCGAGAATTGTCAATAAAAACCAGGGAGGCGCAGTATGAATGAAATTCAGCTGAAGTATGGATGCAACCCGAATCAGAAGCCGGCCAGAATCTTCATGGAGGATGGATCTGACCTTCCGGTGACCGTTCTGAACGGACGCCCGGGATACATCAATTTCCTGGATGCGCTCAACGGCTGGCAGCTTGTCAGCGAGCTGAAGCGCGAGACCGGCCTCCCGGCGGCCACTTCTTTCAAGCACGTTTCTCCGGCAGGCGCGGCAGTCGGTCTTCCACTGACGGAAACGCTCCGGAAAATCTACTGGGTAGATGACATGAAGGAAGACCTTTCCCCGCTTGCCTGTGCCTATATCCGGGCGAGAGGTGCGGACAGGATGAGCTCGTTCGGGGATTTCATCTCTCTTTCGGACATCTGCGATGAGGACACTGCTTCCGTCATCCGCAGGGAGGTATCCGACGGCGTCATCGCACCGGGATACACGGAGAAGGCGCTGGAGATCCTGAAGGGAAAGAAGAAGGGCAGCTATGTTGTCATTCAGATCGATCCCTCCTATCAGCCGGCTGCGATCGAACACAAGCAGGTGTTCGGAGTGACCTTCGAGCAGGGCAGACAGAACCTGGTCATCGATGATGCATTTCTCTCGAATATTGTGACAAAGAATAAGGAGCTGACACCGGAGGCGGTCCGGGATATCAAGATCTCCCTGATTACACTGAAGTATACGCAGTCTAACTCCGTCTGCTACGTCAAGGACGGACAGGCGATCGGAATCGGGGCCGGGCAGCAGTCCAGAATCCACTGCACCCGCCTGGCAGGTTCCAAGGCGGACAACTGGTGGCTGAGACAGTCTCCGAGGGTGCTGAACCTGCCCTTCCGTGATGATGTGCACCGTGCGGACCGCGACAATGCGATCGATGTCTACATGGGAGAGTGGCCGGAGGACGTGCTCGAGGACGGTGCCTGGGAGCGTGTTTTCACAAGAAAACCGGAGCCGCTCACAGCGCAGGAAAAGAGAGAATGGCTGAGTCAGCTCAAGGATGTCACCTTGGGATCAGATGCTTTCTTCCCGTTCTCCGACAACATCGAGCGGGCGTACAGAAGCGGCGTGAAGTATGTGGCGGAGCCGGGCGGATCGATCCGGGACGACGCTGTCATCGAGTGCTGTGACAAATATGGCATGGCGATGGTCTTCACAGGCATCCGGCTGTTCCATCACTGAAAGCGGCGCATCCCGCATCCATAGAAAACCGATTGTCAGCAAATGATAAGCGGGCTGCCTTCTGCGGAAATCCATCCGCAGCGGGCAGCCCGCTTTTTCTGTTTTTATATATCCGGGGTATGATCGCTGCACCTGCAGCAGCGGGAGTACCCCTTATTTGCTCTTTCAACGGTATAATCAACAAGGCTTTACATTTCTGCAGCGCCAGGAGTACCCTCCGCAGCGTCAGGGGTGTCTCCTCCGTCGGTATTCGTCCAATCTGGTTCTGTCTCCTCCGGTGCGTCAGAAGATCAGGCAATGCCAAGTCATGTCCTCTGCAGTCAGGAGCATGTGGCGGTCAGACACTGGTTTCCGCGTCTGTGGCTCTCACTACGCCCTTCTTGGCGAGAAATTTGTTGATCCGGTCCACCGGATTCAGCAGCTCGCTGAGGGAACCGTCGTGGTTCAGGGTATCAATGATCAGCGCGATGAACTTGGACAGGTCACAGCTCTGGTACCATTCCCGCTCCAGAAGGCCCGGCTTCTGATAGGTCAGGTTTGTCGTCAGGATGGCATTGAACAGCCCCTTCTTGTAGGCCTTATCGAACTTCTCCAGCCCGTCTGTGAACAGTCCGAAGGTTGCACAGATGAAGATCCGTTCTGCCTTGCGCTTTTTGAGCTGCTTCGCAATCTCAATGACGCCTTCGCCGGAGGAGATCATGTCATCGATGATGACGACATCCTTACCGGCCACGTCCGCACCGAGGAATTCGTGTGCAACGATCGGGTGCTGCCCGTTCACGGTGGTGGTATAATCTCTTCTCTTGTAAAACATGCCCATATCGACGCCGAGTACGTTGGCCATATAGATGGCACGTGAAGCGCCTCCCTCGTCCGGGCTGACAATCAGCAGTCTGTCCGGAGAAACGTCAAATGTCGGACACGCGCGATACAGTCCCTTGATGAACTGGTAGATCGGCCGGAAGTTCTCGAAGCCGGAGAGCGGGATCGCGTTCTGGATTCTCGGCTCATGTGCATCGAAGGTGATGATATTTTCGACGCCCATCTGGACCAGATCCTTCAGTGCCTGCGCGCAGTCCAGCGACTCACGTCCGTTTCTGCCGGTCTGGCGGCTCTCATACAGGTACGGCATGATGATATTGATCCGTCTGGCCTTGCCGCCGATGGCGGAAATCATCCGCTCCAGATCCAGAAAATGATCGTCCGGGGACATATGGTTCGTTTTGCCGCGCATCTTGTAGGTGAGACTGTAATTGCAGACGTCGATCAGAATATACAGATCTTCACCGCGGATGGAGTCGTAGATGATTCCCTTGCCTTCCCCGCTTCCGAATCTCGGATTCTCCGTACGGATCAGGTAGTTGTCCCGGGCGTATCCTTCAAGCTGCGGGAGGGCCTTGTGCCGGTGATCCCGCTCGGACCTCCATTCTACGATGTAATCGTTCACCTTGCTGCCGAGCTCTTTGCTCGACTGCAGAGCAATGATCCCAAGGTCGCCGACCGGAAGAGATTCACGATTTCGCTTTGCGGCTGTAGTCATAGTATTCTCCTGTATATGTAGTTCAAAGGCGCCGGCACGCTGCTTTACACCTGCATGGCACGCAGCCGTCCGGATACCCCATAAGGGCTGCCATCCGGACCGTCCGCCGGGCAGTTCATCACGGTGCAGTTCCCATGCCGCGTACATTTTACCATGAAGGGGGAAATGGTCAAGTGTGTCCCAGACTGTCTGCCATCCGTTTCTGAATCCGGATATCCCTTCCGAAGAGGTTCAGCAGCTGAAAATTCTCCAGAATCCGTGACATGATGCGCGGCGAATAGATATCCGACAGCTCCTGCGGAGAAAGGTTCGTCGAAATGATGATGCCTTTCCCTGCGCTGAGCCTTCCGTTCAGCATTCCGAAGAATTCACTCTTGGTGAAATCGTTCGGCAGTTCGGTTCCGAGATCGTCGATGATCAGAAGGTCACTTGTCAGTAGGTACTCCGGATCAAACGAGGAGACGGGGTCAGCCGCCCCCTGACGGTCAGCATCTCCGGAGCGGAAGCGGAGATCCGCCAGGCGGTCAAAGAGCTCCTTCGCCGAGTAGTACATCACGGAGTGGGCGCTGTTCATCAGCTCTCTGGCGATACAGTGGGAGAGAAAGGTCTTTCCCCTTCCGGACTCGCCGTACAGAAGCAGGTAAGGGTGCTGTTGTGAATCGTACCGCGTGGCAAAATCCCGGCACACGCTCAGGACATGCTCCATCGACTTGCGGGAGGACATGCCTGTCGCCGGGCTGATCAGATCCTCCGGATACCAGTCCAGGGAAAACGTCTCAAAGTTTTCCTTTTGAAGGATATCCGCCAGACCGGACTGCGTGTAGAAAAGATTCACAACTGCCTGACGGAAGCAGTGGCACTGCTTCTGCCCGACGAAGCCGGTGTCGCGGCAGTCTGGGCACTGCCAGACCGGATCCAGATAGTCCTCCGGAAAACCGTGCCGGCTCAGGAGCGACCGCTTCCGAGCCTCCGGGGACATGGCTGCCGGGGAGGCAGCTGCTTCCGCATCCTCTGGGTCCAGACGCGGAGAAGCGCCTGCCTGTATCAGCGCGCCGGATTCGCCCTGCGCCCTGGACCTTATGGACGGAGCAGAACCTGACTGGACTGGGGACCCGGCATCCACGGTTTCCTTCGGTTCCAGTCCGAAAAGTCCGCGCAGCCGCCTGACGGCAGCGTCCGCGACGCCTGCATCGATCGATGCAAGCTCCGGAATGGCCGCATAGGCCTTGCGCCGGCGCTCCTCCATGATGCGGTGGTCTTCAATCTGTCTTCTGTCATACAGACGCATGACAGCATCGTACTGTGATCTGGTAAGACTCATACTATTCTCAAGACTCCTGTTTCTGATTCTTCATGATCTGCAGCCCGATTGCGTTCCAGTCCAGATCCTCGTGGCCATAGCTGCTGAAATGCCCGCCTGCCTGAAGCCGGCTTTTTGACTGTCCGGCTCGTTTCTGCCCGCTTTTCGGCTTTTCCACATTCTTCTGGTCGGACTTGGAGGCCTCATGGTCGGCGTCCAGCCTGGCAACATCCTGCAGTGAGCGGACGGAAGCATTGTGCCAGCGCGTCAGGATGCTGTCTGCATAGCTCAGGCTGGGGGAGGAGGCCTGGAGCACCGTCCGCCGGCAGGCTTCCTTGATGAGATCGAGCGAGAATGCATATTCCGACAGCCATTTGTCCATCAGGGCAGTCTCGGCGGGAGCCGGTTTCCGGGTCAGCCCAAGCTCGCGCAGGATCACGGTGTAGTCACCGCCGAAGCTGCGCGACTCATCCTTCGCCTGCTGGACGGTCGTGATGTTCTGCGCAACCCAGTTCTGCGCAACTGTCTCCATGTACCGCACGCTTGTGTGCCCCTTGCCGATGCAGTATTCGAGCAGATACTCGACCAGATCGGCGGACATGTCCAGATCGTTTACAAAATAGTCGATCATGCTCATCTCCGCGGACGAGAGATTCCGCTGGAAATAGATCTCGGCAACGTAGTACAGCTTTCCAAGCTCAGCACGCTTGAGCTGGCGGCTTTGCTTGTGCTGGTGAGCCTCCTCGACCGGAGGTGTCCCGGAGGCCTCTGAGCCGGTGGATGCCGGGATATTTGCCGGATGCATCTCATTTGTCTGCTGCCGCGAATCAGACTGTGGAAGAGGAGTCTCTGCCTGGCTCCCGGCGCCGGACTGAGGCAGACCGGTCTCAGAAGGCATAGAAGCGGCGGTGACGCGGACGGATGCACCTTTTGTCTGAAAAGCTGCGCCTGCAGGGGCACAGCTGCATGACCTCAGAACAATCTGGGAGATCTGGCCGGAGGCATCCTGCACCAGGTCCACCAGTCCCTGTGTTTTCCAATAGTTCAACGCCCGGCGGACATCTCCCTCGGTCTGCTCGAAGAAATCTGCGATGCCGGGGATCGAGACATCCCGGCCCGGGCAGGCGCAGCGGACAAGATACAGGTATATTTTGACAAATTCACCATTGGCGTCTGCCATATAGTGGTCGATGAACAAATTATCAATCAGCGTGACGCCATTATCGGACGGACTGGTTACGATCATGGATCAAGAGCTCCCTTCAGAATCTGATTCCGGTTTGTCTGTGACGAACAGTATAACACAGGAACCGGGAAGACAGCCGCCGGGAAGGCGGCGACTTATCCCCACTTTATCCGCAGAAAAATCCACACCCGTGCTGGCGGCTGTAAAAAGAACACCCCTGCGGGAACGCAGGGGTGAGTGTGGATCATACAGTGCAGGGCGGCATCCTTACTGTCCGCCTGCCAGCAGCTCCTCTCCGATCTTCACGACATCGCCGGCACCCATCGTGATGACCAGGTCTCCGGGCTGAACGCTTTCAGCAAGAAAGTCTTCAATCTGGTGGAAAGACGGGAAATAGTAGGCGTCCGTTCCGAGGTTTGCGATATTCTGCCGGAGCGTGTCGGAGCTGATCCCCAGGTTGTCCTTCTCACGGGCGGCGAAGATATCTGCCAGCACAACCGTATCCGCCATCGACAGCGCGTCCGCAAAGTCATTCATGAGCGCTTTTGTCCGGGTATAGGTATGAGGCTGGAAGACGCACCAGATCTTCCGGTGCGGATAGTTTTCCGCTGCCTTCAGCGTTGCGCGGATTTCCGTCGGGTGATGCGCGTAGTCATCAATGATGGTCGCACCCTTCCACTCGCCTTTGATCTGGAAACGGCGGTCTGCCCCACCGAAGGAAAGAAGGCCCTCCCGGACATCTTCCATGGAGATGCCGAGCAGGTCGGAGACGGCGATGGCTGCTGTGGCGTTCTGGATATTGTGTTCACCCGGGATTTCGAGACGGAAATGGCCGAGGTTTTTCCCGTGATGGCTTACGTCGAAGGAACCGATCCCCCGCTCATCATAGGTAATATTCACCGGATAGTAGTCGGAGCCTTCTGTGCCGTAGGTGACCACATCGGCACTGATGCCCTCTGTGATCTCCGCAGGATTCGGAATTGCGCCGCTGATGACAAGCGTTCCGCCCTTCCTGATATTGCAGGCAAAACGGTGGAAGGAATGGCGGATGTCGTCCAGATCCTTGAAAAAGTCCAGGTGATCCGCGTCGATGTTCAGAATCAGTCCGATTTTCGGGTAGAGGCTCAGGAAGCTGTTCGTGTACTCGCAGGCTTCCGTGATGAAATTCTCTGAATCCCCGACGCGGATATTTCCGCCAATCTCCTTCAGGATTCCCCCGACGGAAATGGTCGGATCCATGGCGGCCTGCAGCTGGATGCAGGAGAGCATGGAGGTCGTGGTTGTCTTGCCGTGTGTTCCGGATATGGCGATGGAATTGTCATAGTTCGCCATAATCTGACCGAGTAGCTGTGCCCGCGTGAGCATCGGCTTGCGGAGGCGTACAGCTTCTGAGAACTCGGGATTGTCCGGATGGATGGCTGCGGTGTAGACGATGACGTCAGCCTCCGGGCGGATATTTTCAGCCTTCTGGGGATAGTCAATCCGGATTCCCTTTGCCTCAAGCGCCTCCGTCATCCTGGACTTCTTCGCATCCGAGCCGGTGACGGTGAATCCTTCCTTGACAAGAACGGATGCAAGTCCGCTCATGGAAATCCCGCCGATTCCGATAAAATGGACATGGCAGGGATGAATGAAATCAATCTGATACACGATTGTGAAACTCCTTCCTTGCGTTTGAATGATGCATCCACAGTATACGCTATTGTCCGTGGTTTGAAAATAGCAGCAGTTGAGTGCAGAGCTTCCGGGGCAACATGCGCAGGACCCCGGAAGGGAAAAGCAGAAAAGGAGTCGGACGGAATGCACAGCTACCGGGGCAATATGCACAGGCCCTTGGAAGGGGAAAAGGCGGGGGAGTTACTGCTTTCATATGCATATACAATGTAAATATTTGCAAGTGTGTATGTATCTTGAAATAACTGAACAATAAGAACAAAAAACGCGCGATATGTTTTATGAATTTGTGAAAATTGTTCACATGCCAAAAGCGATTGTGGTATAATATTGTCATCTAACAAATAAATGACAGGGGGTAGGGGTGATAGCGTGATGAAAAAAGAGATGATCGCAATGCTTCTTGCGGGCGGTCAGGGGTCACGCCTCGGCGTACTGACGGCGAAGGTTGCAAAGCCGGCTGTTACGTTCGGGGGAAAGTACCGGATCATCGATTTTCCGCTCAGCAACTGCATCAATTCGGGAATCGATACAGTCGGTGTTCTGACACAGTATCAGCCTCTGAGACTCAATACTCATATCGGCATCGGCATTCCATGGGATCTGGACCGCAATGAGGGCGGCGTCACAATTCTCCCGCCGTATGAGAAGGCGGGGAAGACGGAGTGGTATACAGGAACTGCGAATGCGATTTACCAGAATCTGGCTTACATGGAGCAGTATCATCCGGATTATGTGCTGATCTTATCCGGCGACCATATCTACAAGATGGATTATGAGGTGATGCTTGACTACCATAAATCGCATAACGCGGATGTGACAGTTGCCGTCATGCCGGTTCCGCAGGAGGATGCCTCCCGGTTTGGAATTGTGATTACGGACGGGAAGGGTAAAATCCAGGAATTTCAGGAGAAGCCGGAACATCCGAAGAGCAATCTGGCATCGATGGGCATCTATATCTTCAGCTGGCCGGTCCTGAGGGATGCGCTGGTGGCGCTGTCCGAGCAGGAAAACTGTGATTTCGGCAAGCATGTCATTCCATACTGCTTCAACAGCGGACGGAATCTGTGCGCATATGAATTCAATGGCTACTGGAAGGATGTCGGGACGCTCGGCTCGTACTGGGAAGCCAACATGGAGCTGATCGATATCGTGCCGGAATTCAATCTCTACGAGGAATTCTGGAAGATCTATACAAAGAACGACATCATTCCGCCGCAGTACATTTCGCCGGATGCGCGGCTGTACCGGTGCCTGATCGGGAACGGGACAGAGGTCAGCGGAGAGGTGACCAATTCCGTCATCGGCAACGGGGTCATGATCGGACGCGGAGCAAAGATCCGGGACTCCATCGTGATGCATGGCGCGGTGATCGAAGACGGGGCGGTCCTGGACAAGGCGATCGTTGCGGAGAATGCCCATATCGGACAGGGAGCGGTCATAGGCTGCGGAGACGCGGTACCGAACCGGGTGAAGCCGAAGATCTACGGCTATGGCCTTGCAGTTGTAGGGGAGGACACGGAGGTTCCCCCGAATGTGCGCATCGGGCGCAATACTGCTGTAACCGGCAGGACAGTTCCGGAGGATTACCCGGACGGACAGCTCGCCAGCGGCGGGATTCTGGATAAGGCAGGTGTTGTGTCATGAGAGCGGTAGGTATGATCCTTGCGGGCGGCAACAGCTACCGCATGAGGGAGTTATCCAACAAGAGAGCGATCGCGGCGATGCCGATTGCGGGCAGCTTCAGAAGCATTGACTTTGCACTCAGTTCAATGTCTAATTCGAGGATCCAGAAGGTAGCGGTCCTGACGCAGTATAATTCACGTTCCCTGAACGAGCATCTGAGCTCCTCCAAGTGGTGGGACTTCGGAAGAAAGCAGGGCGGGCTGTTTGTCTTTCCGCCGACCGTGACGGCAGACAACAGCTTCTGGTACAGAGGAACGGCGGATGCGCTTTACCAGAATCTGGATTTTTTGAAAAACTGCCATGAGCCGTATGTGGTGATTGCCTCAGGGGATGGGGTTTATAAGCTTGATTTTAACAAGGTGCTCGAGTATCATATCGCCAAGAAGGCGGATATCACGGTCGTGTGCAAGCAGCTCCCGCCGGGAGAAGACGTCTCCAGGTTCGGCGTCCTGAGGATGAATGAGAACTGCAGGATTGAGCAGTTTGAGGAAAAGCCGATGGCTTCCGACGCAAATACGATATCGTGCGGAATCTATGTGGTGCGGAGACGGCAGCTGATCGAGCTGATTGAGAAGAGTGCAGAGGAAGGGAGGTTTGATTTCGTCCGTGACATCCTGATCCGCTACAAGGGAGTCAGGAAGATCTTCGGGTATAAGATTGACAGCTACTGGAGCAACATTGCGTCAGTGGAATCTTATTTCCGGACGAACATGGATTTCCTGAAGAAGGAGGTCCGAGATTACTTCTTCCGGGAATACCCGGAAGTCCATTCAAAAGTCGATGATCTTCCGCCGGCGAAGTACAATCCGGGAAGCGAGGTAAAAAACAGTCTCATTTCCGCGGGATCGATCATCAATGGCGCTGTTGAAAATTCGATTTTATTCAGCAATGTATTTGTAGGAGAAAACTGTGTAATCAAGAACTCCATCGTGCTGAGCGATGTGTATCTTGGTGACAATGTTCATTTGGAAAACTGCATCGTGGAAAGTCGCGACACCATTCGCGCCAATACTTATTATAACGGAGATGATGGTATCAAGATCGTCATCGAGTCAGATGAACGTTACGTCCTATAATCAAAAGTAGGGATAGAAAGGCATGTCTGATAGGTGATTTGTATGACGATTACTGATGTAAGAGTAAGGAAGTTCTCCAAAGAAGGCAAGATGAAGGCTGTGGTTTCGATCACGATCGACGGCGAGTTCGTCGTCCATGACATCAAGGTGATCGAAGGCGAGAAGGGGCTGTTTATTGCGATGCCTTCCCGCAAGACTGCGGAGGGGGAGTACCGGGATATCGCGCATCCGATCAATTCCGAGACCCGCCAGCAGATGCAGGACATCATCCTGACCGAGTACGAGAAAGCCATTCAGACGACCGAAGAGTAGACCGGAATGTATTTCTGATGACGGATCCATCACAAACACAAACAGTAATAGATCTGTGAGATGAGCCGTGGGACAAGGGTCCTGCGGCTTTTCTTGCGAACGCCCAGGCGAGCTAGTATACTGGAAAACGACTGTCGGCGGGGCAGAACTGTACAGGCCGGAGATCCTGCGCAGCCGGATGCCTGCGAAAAGGTCTGATTCGCATCTGCGGCAGGAATGGATACCGATATCATGCATAGTCGTCTGCCCAAAGTGGCAGGGCTGTAAGGAGGGGGGTGCAGGAGATGCACCGGGAGGAAATGAGATGCTGAGAGCAATCGGCGCGCTGATCATGGCGGCCCTTTATCTGATTGTGACACTGCCGTATCTGGGAATTCTGGGACTGCTCAGGAAAAAGTGGCCGACGCTCGGCGACCGGACAAGCTTCCGGATGGTGCAGTTCGGCTTCCGGATGGTAAAGCTGCCCTGCGGGATCAGGCTGGATACCTGCGGACTTGAAAATATTCCGAAGGACAGGCCGGTGCTGTTTGTCGGGAACCACAGGAGTTATTTTGATGTGATCCTGACCTATCCGCAGCTGCCGCCGATCACGGCGTTCGTGGCCAAGAGCGACTTTGAGAAGGTGCCGATCCTGCCGATCTGGATGAAACGGCTGTACTGCGAGTTTCTCGTAAAGGATGACATCAGACAGAACCTTGAGAGCATTGTGAGGGCAATCGGAACCGTGAAGAAGGGTGTCTCGATGTTCATCTTCCCGGAGGGGAAGCGGAACACCGGCGATGATGAGCGGGAGCTTCTGCCATTTCATGAGGGTTCATTCAAGATCGTGACCAAGACGAAGTGCGCGATCGTGCCGGTAGCCATCTGCGGGACGAGAGATCTCTTTGAGAATCATTTCCCGAAGGTGAAAGGCGGGCATGTCATCATCGAATACGGAAAACCGATTGAGACAGCCGGTATGTCCCGGGAGGAGCTGAAGGGGATCGGCGCAAAGACCCGGGAGATCGTTCAGGAGATGGTCGTGAAGAACCATGACAGGCTTTGAATCCTGGAAGGCCCGGCAGGAGAAGGCACGATTCAGAAAGTCTTAAGTCTTTCTTCAGGGATCGTGCCGGGAAGATTTGTTAATATATATTTATGATTACACGTCGTGCCGGACTTTTGACACGATGATCATGGGATAGTCTGATGGAAGGGAGTGCGGGATGTACAATATTCTTGTCTGCGACGATGAGAAGGAGATCACGGATGCGATCGAGATCTACCTCAGCCAGGAAGGCTACAGGGTGCTGAAGGCTTACAACGGGAAGCAGGCGCTGGAGATCATGAAGAAGGAAGAGATCCATCTTCTGATCATTGATCTGATGATGCCGGAGATGGACGGCATTCATGCGATCCTGGAGATCCGGAAGACATCCAGCATTCCGATTATCGTGCTGTCGGCGAAGTCCCAGGATGCTGACAAGATTCTCGGCCTGAATGTCGGGGCGGACGATTATGTCACAAAGCCGTTCAACCCGCTGGAGCTTGTCGCGCGCGTCAAGAGTCAGATGCGACGGTATACGGCGCTGGGAAACATCGCAGAGAACGTCTCAGAGGAGGAGAATGTCTTCCACTCCGGCGGACTGGTCATTGACGACAACAAGAAGGAAGTGACGGTGGACGGAGAGCCGATCCGTCTGACCCGGATTGAGTACAACATCCTGCTGTTTCTACTGCAGAACAAGGGAAAGGTGTTCTCCATCGAGCAGATCTACGAGAAGATCTGGAAGGAGGAGGCATTCTGCGCAGACAATACGGTGACCGTGCATATCCGCCATATCCGGGAGAAGATCGAGATCGATCCGAAGAACCCGAAGTACCTGAAGGTGATGTGGGGAATCGGCTACAAGGTGGAGGACCTGGATTCCTGAAGGTAGACAGCGCAGAGGGCGGAAGCAGAGGCTGCCCGGGGATGCGGGCCGCCTCCGGACAGCTGCAGGCGCAGGGCGGACAAACAGAAAGATGCGATTCATGAAGAAAAAAGCGGGTAAGAGCAGCAAGACCAGAGCAGCGGACAGAAAACAGAACAGCAGACAGTTCAGCATGGGCCTGAAGACGGGAATTGCCTGCCTTCAGGCCTTGTGCGTTGCGATCATCACGGTCTGCACGCTGACAGTAGGCTACTGGACGGACAATACGTATAACCTGGCAGAGCTGGGGAGACCCTTCGAGGAGACGTCCATCTTTCTGAATGATGTGGAGCGGATTGTCCGCGCAAAGATCGACTGTACGAGAAATGAAGTCCTGTTCGAGACCGGCGGCGAGGAGGATCTCAGCAAAAAGATCGATATCCGCCAGTATGTGGCGGGCGTCAGCGATACGGCCAATCAGAATGAGAATACGACCTATCTGCTCTCGGACCTGATCAATTTCTACCCGAATACCGGGGCGCTCGAGGAGATCGTCGAGAAGCTGGACAACTCGGAAAACCCGTCGGATGCCTCATTTGACAACCTGGCATCCCTTGCATCCGGGATGGAGAAGATCCTTCCTGTGTCAGGCAGCACGCTCGCGGACACGGCGAAGCTGTCCGGGAGTCCGTACACGAAGCTGTCTGAGTACTACAGCGATCTGTGCCAGACAAGTGCGGACCTGTACAGACGGTACCAGAGCTATACGGCCGAGCACAGTAACCCGAAGGGGGAGGCGCACCAGAAGGCGCCGGGGAACATCTGCTATTTTGCGGAGAACACGACCACCAAGGCGTACTATACGAATCTGGATGCGAGAAGCTGCTCGGAGGCGAAGAGTCTGATCGCAAAGTCGGATGATCTGAAGTTTCTGTTCGAGGGGGTCCGGACGATGAACATCATGGTTGCGGACACGGAGCATTCCCTGAACAAGACAGTTACATCGAAGTTTATCGATACAGTGTTCCTGGGATCAAATGAACGGATTGTCATCGCCTACGAGCCGGGATATCCGGTCGGGGACACCCTGCATCAGGACTACCTGGCGTATCAGAGCCGCAGACCGGTTGCGGTCGGCGCTGTCGTCCTGGGTATGCTGTCCGCTCTGTGCCTGCTGGCACTGCTGGTGCTCGGAGGAATGGTGACTGGCAGGAGGGATTCGGAAACACTGGAGCAGGAGGGCTGGTTTGACCGGATTCCGACGGAAATCGCGGCCGGAATGCTGCTCGGCGTGGTTATGATCTGGTACTGGGTGATGCAGCGTCTGAAGGGAACGATGTTTTTCCCGGCGGATCACCTGAAAAGCTGGTATGTTGTGCTGACCGTGACGGAGTATCTGCTCGGTGTGAGCGGACTCTACAGCATCATCAGGAGACGCCGGCATCAGACATTTGCGACCAACTCTGTCATCTACACAGTCGTCCATGTCAGTCAGCAGGTGATCAATGCCCGCGTGACATCCGGAAAGCTTCTGATGGTCTACTCCCTCTTTATTGCCGCGAACTTCCTGTTTTTGCGCGTCTTCGGCACCATCGGCATCGTTATAGTCCTAGTGCTGGACATGGGCCTGATTCTATACCTGATGCGGGATCAGGTCGGCAAGCTCAGCGTCCGGCAGGGACTCAGGGAGATTTCGAAGGGCAGGCTGGACTACAAGATCGACACGCACGGGCTGACCGGGGACAGCCTGGAGATGGCAAGAGCGGTTAACGAGATGGGGGACGGCCTTCAGGAGGCCGTCGACTCCATTGTGAAAAATGAGCGCCTGAAGGCGGAGCTGATCACGAATGTGTCCCACGACCTGAAGACACCGCTGACCTCTGTGATCAACTATGTGGATCTGCTGAAACGGCTGGATCTGAAGGATGAGCGGGCGAAGGAGTACATCGATGTCCTGGACCATAAATCCCAGCGTCTCAAGTCGCTGATCTCGGACCTGATCGATGCCAGCAAGATCAGTTCGGGCAACATTGAGCTGGATATGCAGCCGCTTGATCTGAGGTCGATGCTGATGATGGCGGAGGGTGAGTTTGAGGAGCGGTTAGAGGATGCGAAGCTGACGGTCCGGATGTCGCTTCCGGAGAGTGCGGAGATGATTTCTGCGGACGGCTCCCAGCTGTACCGGGTGCTGGACAATCTCTTTTCCAATACGGCGAAGTATGCAAAGGAGGGGACGGAGGTCCGCCTCACGATGACGCAGGAGGACGGGTATGTACAGGTGCTGCTTTCCAATACCTCCCGCGACTATCTGGAGAAGAGCGGAGACGAGCTCCTCGAGCGGTTTGTCCGGGGCGACCAGGCAAGGAGCAGCTCGGAGGGCTCGGGCCTCGGACTTTCCATCGCAAAGAACCTGACGGAGCTTATGGGCGGACAGTTCGGCGTAAAAGCCTGCGGCTATACGTTTGAAACCTCACTCAGGTTTCCGGTGCTTTCCGAGTCCGGCTCGTAACTTCAGGCTCCGCGCCGGAGACATGGCCGGCAGCGCCGACACCTGTGTCGGAGGCCTGGCTGGCAGTACCGGCATCTGTGTCGGAGGCCCGGCTGGCAGCGCCGGCACTTGTGTCGGAGGCCTGGCTGGCAGTACCGGCATCTGTGTCGGAGGCCCGGCTGGCAGCGCCGGCACCTGCGCCGGAGAGCCGGTTCGCAGCACCGGTACCGGTGGCGGCGTTTTCGTGAAAGTTTGGTGAATTCTGCCGCATTTGCCTTGCAGATAAATTTAATTGTGCTATCGTGATTACAGTCGCTTCGGCCCGGATGTACCCTGGACGCGGGATGCTTCCGGGCGGGGCAATACGATCTGCAAGGAGTGGGAGATTTTGAGAAATTCGAACTGGCGGGAGCGCTTTCAGAACTTTATGGAGGGACGGTACGGGCAGGACGAGCTGTCTCATTTTCTGCTCGTCGTGACTCTGATTGTCATCATCATCAATTTCTTCACGCACTCAGCCTTTCTTGGGATTGTCGCCGGGCTTCTTCTGGTCTGGGTGTACGTCCGGATGCTTTCAAAGGACACCGCGAGGAGAGCAGAGGAAAACAGGCGCTATCTGGATGTGAAGGACAGGGTAGTTTCATTTTTCAAAGGATTCGGAAGCCGGAGCGGGCATGATTCCTCCGCACAGGCGGATTTCCGCATCTACCGCTGCCCGAAGTGCGGACAGAAGATCCGCATTCCTAAGGGACACGGCATGGTGGAGATTACCTGTCCGAAGTGCAGAACAAGGTTCCGCAAGCGTACCTGAGAGGGGACGCTGCGGAACCGCTTTTGTATCAAAAACCGGAAGGCGGAAGGGCGGCGGGATGAATGTTTGGGTATATCACATTGAACAAGCCGGAGATGAAGGTGAAGAACCTGGAAGTTTATCAGGCCTGCTACTGCGGCCTGTGTCATGAGCTCCAGCACCGCTTCGGCGTGAAGGCGCAGCTGCTGCTGAGCTACGACTGTACGTTTCTGATTCTGCTTCTGGACGGAGTCTATGAGCCGGAGGAGGCGGAGCGGTCTGTCCGGTGCCTTCGTCATCCGATCGTCCGCCACCGGGAGACAGTCAGCCGGTTCACCCCGTACGCAGCGGACATGAATGTTCTGCTGGGATACCTGAAGGCGGCGGATGACTGGAAGGACGAAAGGAAACCCGCAGCGCGTCTGATGCTCCGGGCGTATGCCAAGGATTACCGGAAGCTGAAAAGTCTCTGGCCAAGGCAGGAGAAGGCAATCCGGAAGGCGGTGGCAGATCTCGGCAGGCTGGAGAGTGTGCCGGTTCCGGAGGAGAAGGACGAGATTCTTCGGCGGCTCGATCAGGCAGCCGCCTGTACAGGCCGCTTCCTTGCGGAGGTCTGTGCCCCGCGGAACGACCTGTGGGCGGAGGATCTGCGGGGCACAGGGTTTTACCTCGGCAAGTTTATATACATCCTGGATGCCTGGGATGACAGGGAAAAGGATCGGAAGAGCGGGAGCTATAACCTGCTGGCAGCGCTGGAGGCGGCGGAGCCGGAGCACGCAGAGGAGATTGTGAAGGAAGTCCTGTGCGACATGGCAGCCAGGTGCTGCAGAAGCTTTGAGCGGCTTCCGATCGTGAAGAATGTGGAGATTCTCCGAAATATTCTGTATTCCGGAATCTGGGTGAGGTTCAATGAGAGATCCGTATGAAGTGCTGGGGGTTCCGAGGGGAGCCTCCGATGATGAGATCAAGAAAGCGTACCGGAAGCTGAGCCGGAAGTACCACCCGGATGCCAACATCAACAATCCGGATAAGGCATCTGCCGAGGAGCGGTTCAAGGAGGTCCAGCAGGCCTACAAGCAGATCCAGGACGAGAAGAGCGGACGCTTCGGGTATGGCGGGACAGGCTCAACAGGCGGCTACAGCTATGGCGGCGGGCCTTTCGGCGGCGCAGCAGGCAGCTACGGCCCGTTTGGCGGCTTCGGCGGATTTGGCGGCTTCGGCGGTCAGAGCGCCGCAGGGCAGGAGGATGAGGGAGACATCCGGCTGCGGGCGGCCTCCAACTACATCGGGAGCCGGCATTTCCGGGAAGCGCTCAATACGCTGGACTCGATTCCGGAGGCCTCCCGCACCGCACAGTGGTATTTCCTGAGCGCGCTGGCCAACTCAGGAGCTGGCAACAATGTGACGGCCAGACAGATGGCGGACCGGGCGGTCTCGATGGAGCCGTCCAATGCACAGTACCAGCAGCTGAAGCAGCAGCTTGACAGCGGCTCAGCCTGGTACAGAGGCATGGGGGATTTCTACGGGACACCGATGGATTCGGCAGGGGACGTGTGCTCCAATGCCTGTCTGACAAGCGCATTGTGCAGTGTCTGCGGACCGGGAGTCTTCTGCTGCATCTGAGTGAAAAACAGTTTCAGCCGGACAGGGAGAGCAGTGTATGGACAGCCTTACGCTGATGGAAGCGACAATCAGACAGATTCGCCCGCCGCAGGACGCGTTCCGCAGACGCTGCCAGGCGCGCTGGGACAGCCTCTGCAAACCGATTCACGGGCTTGGAGCCCTGGAGGATCTGGTATCGCAGATCGGCGCAATCCAGCAGACGGAGCAGCCGGACATCAGCAAAGCGGAGATCGTGATCATGGGCGCCGATAACGGTGTTGTCGCGGAGGGCGTCAGTCAGTGCGGCAGCGAGGTGACGGCGCAGGTGCTGCGGAACATGGCAAGGGGGGACAGCACCGTTTGCCAGATGGCGCGGTTCCGGCAGGCGGAGGTGATTGCGGTCGATATCGGGCTGAACGAGCCGGCCGAAAGCCCCGGTGTCCTGAACCGGGCTGTCCGGAGAGGAAGCGGCGACATCCGTACAGGACCGGCCATGAGCAGGCAGGAGACCCTTCAGGCAATCGGAGAGGGGATCCGGATCGTGCAAAAGCGGAAGGCGCAGGGATGTCAGATCCTGATTCCCGGGGAAATGGGAATCGGCAACACGACAACGAGTGCGGCCTGTGTCTGCGCTTACTTTGACAAAGAGCCGGAGGAAATCGCAGGGCCGGGCGCCGGCCTGACGAAGGAAGGCGTCCGGCATAAGGCGGAGGTGATCCGGGACGCGCTGCGCGTCAACCGTCCGGACCGGGGGGACGTTCTCGATGTTCTTTCGAAAGTAGGGGGGCTGGACATCGCCGGAATGACCGGGCTGTTCCTCGGAAGCGCGGCAGAAGGGATTCCGGCGATCATTGACGGGCTCAGCGCCGCGCTCTCTGCCTATATCGCCGTAAGACTGGCTGGCCCGGTGAGGGATTATCTGATCCCGGGGCATCTGGGAACGGAGCCGGGAGACCGGATCCTGATGGAAGCGCTGGGGCTTGCTCCGCCTCTCCGCCTCGGGATGCACCTCGGAGAAGGAAGCGGGGCGGCGCTCCTCCTTCCGCTTCTGGATGAGGCTCTTTATGTATACCGGAATCTGCCTCATTTCGGGAAATGTGGGATTGAAGCTTATAAACCGCTTTGCTGAGTGCTATACTGTATATAGACCAGTCACAACGCATCCCTCTATAGAAAGGTGTGAGCAGTTATGGCAGAAAACAGTATTATCGCCATTGGAAGACAGTTTGGTTCAGGCGGACATGAGGTCGGAAGACGCATCGCGGCGGAGCTCGGGCTGAAGCTTTACGACAAGGAGCTGCTGAAGACGGTCGCGGAACAGAGCAATATCTGCGAGCAGGTTTTACAGGACTACGATGAAAAACCGACGAACAGTCTGCTTTACTCCATCGTGATGGATGTCTATCCGTCCATGAACTATGTGGGAAATACCCTCAGCCAGCAGGTTTACCAGGCACAGTACGAAACGATCCGGCGGCTGGGAGAGAAGGGGGGCTGCGTGATCGTCGGCCGCGCGGCAGACTATATCCTTCGCGATAACCCGAGGCTGACTTCTGTCTTCATTCACTCCAGCATGCGATTCAGGCTTGACAGGGTGATGGAGTTCGAGCATATTGATGAGAACAAGGCGAAGGACATGATCCTCAAGGCGGATAAGAAGAGGGCATCCTTCTATAACTTTCAGACGGAAAAGAAGTGGGGAGCGGCATCCAGCTACAATCTGTCGCTCGACACAAGCGACATTGGCATTGACGGCTGCGTCAGGATGATTGAGCTGTATCTTGAGCAGAAGAAAAAAGGCCAGCACAAATCACAGAACTGAGGACCCGGGAGGGCTGCAGCAGCCGGCATCCGCACAGCCGCATCAGCATCAGGGCGCTCAGCCGGAGGTAATATATGAACGATGACCGCAGAAAGCAGGGACCGGCGAACGGACAGGGAAACAACCACGGATCGATCCTTGCATTTCTCATTGTAACTTTTATCACGCTCGGCATCATGAGTCTGGTGAACCGGGCGATGACGAGCACAACAACCAAGGAGATCACGTACGACCAGTTCCTCGACCTTCTGGACAACAACCTGGTTGAATCGGTAACGGTCGATACGAACAAGCTGGAGATCGTCACAAAGAAGGATCAGCCGCTTGCCAGCCAGGGCATCGAGGTGACCTACTATACAGGCCGCATGGATGACGACAAGCTGGTCGACCGGCTGCAGAAGGCAGGCGTGGAGTTCAAGGAGGAGATTCCGGACAATACGACCAGCCTGATTCTGAATGTGCTTCTTTCATTTGCACCGCTGGTTCTGATCTGGGTTCTGATGGGCGTCCTGCTCCGCAGAATGAACAGCAGCACCGGCATGATGGGCGTTGGCAAGAGCCGCGCCAAGATGTATATGCAGAATGAGACCGGCGTGACGTTCAAGGATGTCGCCGGCGAGGATGAGGCCAAGGAGTCTTTGCAGGAAGCAGTCGACTTTCTCGAGCATCCGGAACGGTATGCGGAGATCGGCGCAAAGCTCCCGAAGGGCGCTCTTCTGGTCGGTCCTCCAGGAACCGGCAAGACGCTTCTGGCAAAGGCGGTTGCCGGGGAGGCGAAGGTCCCGTTCTTCTCCCTGACCGGATCAGATTTTGTGGAGATGTTCGTCGGTGTCGGCGCATCCCGTGTCCGCGACCTGTTCGATGAGGCCAAGAAGAACGCGCCGTGCATCATCTTTATCGATGAGATTGATGCCATCGGAAAGAGCAGAAACGCCGGCGGCTACGGCGGCAATGACGAGCGGGAACAGACGCTGAACCAGCTGCTGTCCGAGATGGACGGCTTCGATTCCTCCAAGGGAATTCTGATCCTGGCGGCGACCAACCGCCCGGAGGTACTGGATCAGGCCCTGCTGCGTCCGGGCAGATTCGACCGACGCGTCATCGTTGACAAGCCGGATCTGGAGGGACGGATTCAGATTCTGAAGGTTCACGCAAAGAACGTGAAGATGGACGAGACGGTCGATTTCCGCGAGGTGGCGCTTGCAACCTCCGGTGCAGTCGGCGCGGATCTGGCGAACATGATCAATGAGGCAGCCATCCTGGCGGTCCGGAACCACAGGCAGGCGGTCAGTCAGAAGGATCTGCTGGATTCCGTCGAGGTCGTCCTTGTCGGAAAGGAGAAGAAGAGCCGCGTTCTCAGCAAGGAGGAGCGGAAGATCGTATCCTACCATGAGGTCGGACATGCGTTGGTGTCTGCGATTCAGAAGCATTCGGAGCCGGTGCAGAAGATTACGATTGTCCCGAGAACCATGGGAGCGCTCGGCTATGTCATGAATGTTCCGGAGGAGGAGAAGTACCTCAACTCCGAGGAGGAGATCCGGGCCATGCTTGTGGAATTCACAGCAGGGCGTGTGGCGGAGGAGCTCGTTTTCGGCTCCATCACAACAGGCGCTTCCAACGATATCGAGAAGGCAACCCGGATCGCCCGGGCGATGGTGACCCAGTACGGCATGAGCAAACGGTTCGGCTTCGTACAGCTGGAGAGCCAGACATCCCAGTACCTGGATGACGGCCGGCGCGTGATGAATTGTTCTGAGCAGACTGCCGCAGAGGTGGATGAGGAAGTCATGACCATCATGAAGCAGTCTTACGAACAGGCAAGGAAGATCCTGACGGAGCACAGAAAGGCGCTTGATCAGATCGCCGCGTTCCTGATTGAGAAGGAGACCATCACCGGGAAGGAGTTCATGGATATCCTGGCGAAGGTTGAACAGCCGGACAACACAGCGGGTTCAGAGAGTACAGAAAAAACAGAAGCCTGAAAGCTGAAGGATGAGGGAAGGAAGCCCAAGTCAGGGTTCGGACCGTCCGGAGCAGCCGGATCAGGAAGCTTGACAAGAATAGCCCCGGGGCTGTAAGATGCAGTCCCGGGGCATGTGTATATGTGAATAGTGAATATTGTCATGCTGACCGGGGAAATTGATATCCGTGCAAATATGTCCGGACGGCGCAGGCGTCCGCAGAGCTTACGGTGAAACAGATGAAGATGATCAGGAAACTGAAAACATACAAGCATGCACTGTGGTTTCTTCTGTACAGTGCCTTTTATATGACAGCGTTCAGTGCCGTGGAGAAGGCGGGACATGTTCATTATCATGTGATTCACACCTGGCTGGATGAGCAGATCCCGTTCTGCAGATTTTTTATCATACCCTACTTTCTGTGGTTCGGCTTCATCGGCGCGGCCGTCACATGGTTTATCATGTGCTGTAAAAACAGGGATGAGTACTATAAGCTGATCACGATGCTGATGATGGGGATGACCATTTTTATCGTTGTCTCTGTTGTCTATCCGAACAGGCTGGATCTGAGACCAGCCCAGGTAGAGGGGAATGATATCTTTGCCATCCTCTGCAGATATCTTTACAGGACCGATACCCCGACGAACGTGCTGCCGAGTATCCATGTGTACAACTCCATGGCAGTCTGCTACGCGGTCAATGCGAACGAGACACTGAGAAGGAAGAAGTGGGTGATTGCGGGCACAGATGTCCTGACGCTTCTGATCGTGCTGTCCACCATGTTTCTCAAGCAGCATTCCGTCATTGACGTCACGACGGGGATGGTCATGAGCGTTGTGCTCCAGGTGATCTGCGATCATATATTCGAGACAGAACCGGAGCGTGCGGGTGCAGATGCCCGGATTTATTCTTCAAAACAGGGAGAGTCAGGCTCGCGGGCCTGAATCATGAGCATGTCGAAAGGCCTTTCCACCAGACTCCGCATTCGCCGGAGAGGCGGAAGGGCCTTTTTATTTCAGTATCCGTGCCATGGCCGGCAGGTGGCTGCGTATGAATGACAGGATGGGTTATGGAAAATGAATTTCATTTTGATCTGAAGGAGGAGCTGAGGAAGCTTCCTGAGAAACCGGGCGTCTACATCATGCACGACCATACCGATGCGATTCTGTATGTCGGGAAAGCGGTCAATCTCAGGCGCCGGGTCCATCAGTATTTTGTAAAAAAGCTCAATCGCGGACCGAAGATTGAGTATATGGTCACGAAGATCGCGTATTTTGAGTACATCGTGACCGACTCCGAACTGGAGGCGCTGATTCTCGAGAACAACCTGATCAAGGAGCACCGGCCAAAGTACAATACGCTTCTGAAGGATGACAAGACATACCCGTACATTAAGGTGACGGTTGGGGAGACTTACCCCCGGGTGCTGTTTACAAGAAAACTCAAGAAGGATGGGTCCAGGTACTTCGGTCCCTTCAAGAGCGCCGGGGCGGTCCGGGACACGATCGAGCTGATACGGAAGCTGTTTCAGATTCGAGACTGTACACGGAATCTGCCGAGGGATCAGGGGAAGGAGCGGCCGTGTCTGAACTATCAGATCGGCCAGTGCAAGGCGCCCTGCCAGGGGTATGTCTCCGAGGAGGAATACCGCAAAAAGGTGGACGAGGCGGTCAGCTTCCTGGGCGGGAGCTACAAGCCGGTGGTCCGGCTTCTGACAGCGCGGATGGAGAAGGCATCGTCCGAGCTTGATTTTGAGCAGGCGGCAGAGTGGCGGGACCTACGCGCCAGCGTCCTCCAGGTATCCGAGAAGCAGAAGATGGAGTCGGAGGATGGAAATGACCGGGATGTGATCGCGATGGCGGCCGACGGGACGGAGGCGGTGGTCTCCGTGTTCTATGTCCGCGGCGGGCGGGTCATCGGGAGGGACCATCAGTTCCTCCATATCGGACTGGACGAGGACAGAAAGGAAATTCTTTCAGATTTTGTCCGTCAGTTCTATGCCGGAAACATGATGCTTCCGTCCGAGGTGATGCTGGAGACGGAGATCAGCGACCGGGCGCTCCTTGAAAAGTGGATGAGTCAAAGGAAAGGCCGGGCGGTCCACATCAGGGTTCCGCTTAGAGGCGCCAAGGAAAAGCTGGTTGCGATGGCCAGGGAAAACTCTGAGATCGTCCTCAGGCAGGACCGCGAGCGGATCAGACAGCAGGAGGGACGCACGATCGGCGCCATGCAGGAGATTGCCACGCTGCTTGGGATCAGCCACATCAGCCGGGTCGAGGCGTACGATATCTCCAACACAAGCGGGGTGGAATCGGTCGGCTCGATGGTTGTCTTTGAGAAGGGGATGCCGAAGCCGGGCGATTACCGGAAGTTCCGGATCAGGACAGTGCAGGGGCCTGATGACTATGCCTCGCTGAAGGAGGTTCTGACCCGGCGGTTCACACACGGGCTTGAGGAGACAGCACAGCTGAAGGAAAAGGGAATGGATCCGAAACTCGGCAGCTTCTCGGTGTTCCCGGATCTGGTCATGATGGATGGCGGACGCGGGCAGGTGAACATCGCGGAGAATGTTCTGCGGGAGCTGGGGCTGCCGATCCCTGTCTGCGGAATGGTCAAGGATGACTACCACAGGACCAGGGGACTCTATTTTCGGAATGTCGAGCTGCCGATCGACACCCACTCGGAGGGGTTCAAGCTGATCACACGGATCCAGGATGAGGCGCACCGCTTTGCCATCGAGTACCATCGCTCACTTCGCTCAAAGGCGCAGACCCATTCTGTGCTGGACGAGATCAAGGGGATCGGGCCGGCAAGACGCAAGGCGCTGCTCCGTGCGTTCGGGTCCGCGGAGGCTGTGCGGGATGCCGGACTTGACCAGCTTGCCCATGCGCCCTCGATGGATGCCAGAAGCGCAAGGAGTGTCTGGGATTTCTTTCATCCGGCAGAATCTGCAGAAAAAGCAGATGCAGATGGCAGTCTTTTTCTATCCGGGCAGTTGCCCGGACAGGACGGACGTGATAAGATAAATTGATTTACATGTTTAAACTTCAGTGCATTTCTGTATATTCTGCGGAGTGGTTCGGCGGGTGCAGGCGGAGCGATTGCTGTGTCTGGCGCGGTCAGGAGGAATCCGAAGCGGACTTTGGCAGGAGACGGAAATGCTGAAAAGGGGTGTGCCGGATGAACACGCAGTCTACCGTACCGCTGACAAAGATGGTCGAACAGATGAGGCTCAAGTGCCTGACGCCGGAGATTGACATCACAAACAAACAGCTTGTAACGCCGCAGATCAACCGGCCGGCGCTTCAGCTCACCGGGTACTTCGATCATTTTGACGCGGAGCGTATCCAGATCATCGGATACGTCGAGTATACGTATCTGGAGCATCTGACGAGAGAGCAGAAGCTTCCGATCTATGAAAAGCTGCTTTCCTACAAGATTCCATGCCTGGTCTATACGACGCGGACGGTGCCGGACCAGGATATGATCAATCTGGCAGGGAAGTACAACATTCCGATCTTCGCGACGCAGCGAAGCACCAGTGCCTTTATGGCCGAGGTAATCCGCTGGCTGAATGTGGAGATGGCGCCGAGCATCACGATTCATGGCGTACTCGTGGACGTATTCGGCGAGGGTGTTCTCATTATGGGCGAGAGCGGGATCGGCAAGTCGGAGGCTGCGCTGGAGCTCATCAAGAGAGGACACAGACTCATATCCGACGATGTCGTCGAGATTCGCCGAGTGTCGGACACTACCCTTGTCGGAACGGCGCCCGATATTACGAGACATTTTATAGAGCTGCGGGGAATCGGCATCATCAATGTCAAGACACTGTTCGGTGTCGAGTCTGTCAAGGACACGTCGAATATCGACCTGGTCATCAAGCTGGAGGAATGGGACAAGGACAAGGAATACGACCGGCTTGGTCTTGAGGAGGAGTACACGGAATTCCTCGGGAACCGGGTGACTTGTCATTCCCTGCCGATCAGGCCGGGAAGAAATCTTGCCGTGATTGTCGAAACGGCGGCTGTCAACCACAGACAGAAGAAAATGGGGTATAATGCCGCTCAGGAGCTCTATGACAGAGTCCAGGCCGGCCTGAAGAAAAACATGAACGGTGACTGAAGAAGGAGTGGAGGGCATTATGAAGAAATATTGTTTTGGAATCGATATCGGGGGGACCACGGTAAAGTGTGGTTTCTTTAATACAGAAGGCGATCTTCTGGAAAAGTGGGAGATTCCGACGCGGACAGAGGAGAACGGCAGCAGGATCCTGCCGGATATCGCGCAGACGATCAATGACAAGATCGCGGAGAGAGGACTCGACAAGGGCGAGATCGAGGGAATCGGCATCGATGTGCCGGGGCCGGTCCATGAGGACGGGCATGTGGATTTCGCGGTGAACCTCCACTGGGGTGTCGTGGATATTGTCGGAGAGATGGAGAAACTGACCGGGATTCGCACAAAGGCACTCAATGATGCCAATGCGGCGGCGCTCGGCGAGTGTTGGAAAGGCGGCGGCGCCGGCTATCACAATCTGATTATGGTGACGCTCGGAACGGGCATCGGCGGCGGAATTGTCATCAACGACAAGGTGATTGCGGGAGCGCATGGAGCCGGCGGAGAGATCGGACACGGGCATGCGACGGAGGAGCTGACGGAACCGTGCAACTGCGGCAATGTCGGCTGTCTGGAGCAGGTTGCCTCCGCGACCGGGATTGTCCGGCTGGCGAAGATGCGTCTTGAGAAGGATGACAAGCCGTCTGTCCTGCGCGGGAGAAATTTCAGCGCAAAGGACATCTGGGATGCAGTCAAGGCGGGCGATGAGGTAGCGGATGAGATTGCCGAGAAGTTCGGCTTCTATCTTGGGAGAGAGCTTTCGATCTATACGGTTGTCTCTGATCCTCAGCTGATTGTCATCGGCGGCGGCATGTCGAAAGCCGGGACGGTTGTTCTGGACTATATCCAGAAGTATTACCGCCAGTATGCATTTGCGGCCTGCAAGGAAGTGGAGTTTGCACTTGCCACGCTTGGCAACGACGCAGGTATCTACGGGGCAGCCAAGGTGGTTCTGTAACGACAAAATAGGCTGCAGTCTGTGAGGGGTGCCCGATCAGCGGGGATAAAGTCAGGAATATTCAGGAGAAATCAGCCGCCGGCGCTTTCAGCAGGAAGCCCGGCGGTTTTGTGTTCACAAATTTTTAAGAAAGGTTTCCTTGTGACGGACAGGGAAATGAGTTAGGATTAGGAAACAGCGCGGAGCGCTGCGTGGATGAAACGCATCCGTTCAGATCTGAAACAGGAGAATGCATATGAGCAGCAGATTGAAAAATACAGAGGAGACCGCCCGGAGACCGAAGGGGAACAAGCGGCAGAGAAGACAGCAGATCATCGCTGCCGTGATTGCGATCATTCTAGCCGGCGCGATGGTCGCGACCCTGATCCCGAGCTTCCTCATGTAAAGGAGCAGCGGACAGGCGGCAGGAATAAAGGAGTATAGATTGCGGATAAGGCTACAGAATATGAAGGGAAGACGGCTGGCGCTTGCCGTCTGCGGCGGTCTGATGATGATCGCGGCAGCTGCGGGGAGCGCACAGGCGTCGGAGGCAACCATTACAAAGGGCGTCAGCATCGAGGGGGTTGACGTCGGAGGTATGACAAAGAGCCAGGCGGAGGCGGCCCTTGAAGAGAAGGCACAGCAGCTGGGGCAGACGAAAGTGACGTTGATGATGGGAGACAACCCGGTCACGACGACGCTGGGCGAGCTGGGATATACCTGGACGAATACCGATATCGTCGGAAAGTGTCTCACGCTTGCATCGTCTGGCAATATTGTCGAGCGGTACAAGGAAAAGAAGGATATCGAGAAGGAACCAAAAGCTTATACGATGACCTTCTGCGCGGATAACGCGAAGGTACAGTCATTTGTGGAAAGCTGCTCGGCCTACAATTCAGATCCGGTAGAAGGGTCGATCCAGATGGGCAGCGACGGGATCCCCTATGTGGAGGGCGGAACGGACGGCCTGACGCTGAATGTCGACAAGTCCGTCGCGGCGGTTGAGAATGCCATCAGCGGATGGACGGGCGGCGATCTGAAGGTGGATCTCGTTGTCGATAAAAAGAGCCCCGATGTATCGGCTGAAACACTCTCAAAAGTGAAGGATGTGCTGGGAACGGCCACGACCGACTACTCGGCGTCCACTGCCGCGCGGGCGGTCAACGTGGAGAATGGCTGCAGACTGATCAGCGGAACCCTGGTCTGGCCGGGCGATGAGTTTTCCGTCACCCGGGCGGTGACACCGTTCGCGGCGGAGAACGGGTATGAGCAGGCCCCGTCCTATGAGGAGAACAGGGTGGTTGATTCCTATGGCGGCGGAATCTGTCAGGTCTCCACGACACTGTACAACGCGGTGCTGAAGGCAGAGCTTGATGTGACAGCCAGATCGAACCACACGATGATTGTCAATTATGTCCAGCCGAGCAAGGATGCGGCGATCGCCGAGGGAATCATGGACATGGCGTTCGTGAACAACACGGACTCTCCGATCTATATCTACGGGTACTGCTACGGCGGACAGATCACCTTCACCATCTACGGGCATGAGACGAGGCCTTCCAACAGAAGCATTGAGTTTGAAAGCAAGGTCACGTCACAGACCGATCCGCAGGGGATCCAGCTTGTGGCGGATACCTCCCAGAATGTCGGGTACATCAATCAGGTACAGAGTCCTCATACGGGTTACACGGCGGAGCTGTGGAAGAATATCTATGTGGACGGACAGCTGACCGACTCCGTGCAGGTCAATTCCAGCACGTACCAGGCTGTCGGAACAATCTATGACGTCGGTGTCGTGAGTCAGAGCAGTGCGGTGACACAGGCGATGTACAGCGCCATTGCCTCCGGGGATGTCAGCCAGGTTCAGAACGTGATCAAGTACGGGACAGGCGCGGCGCAGAGGCAGACGAATGCGCAGGGGCAGAACGGTGCATCCGGCCAGACGGATGCGGCACAGGGACAGACGAATGCCCAGACGCAGACAGACGCATCCGGTCAGTCAGGCACCTCGCAGACCGATGCATCCGGGAATGCCGTGATATCTGTACAGTGATGAGGAAAAAATCATATGAGGAGAGGAATTGTCAGTCAGGCAGTGTATGAGCGCTCCATCGAAAGACCGCTTTCTGCGGCAGGCGTTTTCAGCGGAGGAGCGGGACATTGCCGGGACCTTTCCGGGCGTATACTGGCCGTCCACAGCACCGCATCCGGTGCTGTGGACGGCTTTTGCCTTCCCGGGGCGGAAATGATTTTTGATGAAGCGGTCAACAGGCTGGATGAGACACCAGACTGCATACAGAAGCGGATGCCGGCATCGGAAATTAGTTACGCAGAAGAAGCGGGTGCCGGCTGTGGGATGACAGTGGTATCCGTTTCTGTGCTTCTTCCGCCGGATATGGAGGAAGACGGTCTGAAGAAACTGGTACAGCGGCTGGGACAGGAAGCGAAGAAGGCCGGCGTGGAGGTGGAGGCATTTTCTGCATCTGTCAGTGGATCGGTGCTGAATCCGGTTATCAGCGTTTCAGCGGGGAGAACATGGGCGTTCGAACCGGCTGCGCCTGCGATGCAGTCTGCAGGGATTGGCAGTATAGCCACTGAATTCATGGAGAAAAGCGGTCTCACAGATGACAGGATGTCAGAAGGCTGTGATCTCCTGATGGTCGGGACGTGCGGGGCCGCCGGGACAGCCGTTCTGCTGCGGAGCTTCCAGGAACGGCTTTCCGGACATTTTCCGGCGGGATTCCTGAAGGGCGCAGAGCGGATGGAAGAGAACCTGCTGACGGTAAGGGCGGCGGCTCTGATCCGGACGGAGGAAAAGCAGGCACAGCTTCAGTGTATCGGAGAGGGAGGCGTCTTCTCGGCGATGTGGACGCTGTGCGGGCGCCTTTCCTGCGGGATGGATGCGGATATTCATCTGATTCCGATCCGGCAGGAGACGATCGAGATTTGCGAGGCTCTGAACCGGAATCCATACAGGCTGTATGGGGTGGGCGATCTTCTGGCTACTGTGCGCAGCGGGGAAGCCGTTTTGCGGAAGCTGGAGAAGGAAGGTCTTGAGGCGGCTGTGATCGGAAAGCTGACGAAGGGACCTGGACGGTATATCCGCAACCGGGATATCACCCGGTGCCTGGAGAAGCCGCAGTGCGACGCCCTGTTTGAGGAGGGCTGAGGCACGGAATGAGCCGGTTGACAGAGTCTGTGCCAGCAGGTAGAATGAAAAAATATAGAAAACAAAGGTGACTTACCGAAAAGTTTTCGAGGCATATTCATATCAGACAGATAGGAGCGAAAAATTTATGAGAGAACAGATTCTGGAGCTTCTGGAACGCAATTCCAGAATGACTCCTGCTGAGATTGCCGTCCTCCTCGGGTCGGGAGAGGAAGTCATCGCCTCCGAGATCAAAAAGATGGAGGAAGAGAATGTCATCTGTGGGTATAACACACTGATTGACTGGGATAAGACCGGTGCCGACAAAATTACGGCGCTGATCGAGGTGCGCGTGACCCCGACCAGAGGACAGGGCTTTGACAAGATTGCGGAGCGCATCTACAACTATCCCGAGGTTCAGTCTGTCTATCTGATTTCAGGCGGGTATGATCTGCTTGTGATTCTTGAGGGAAAGACGCTGAAGGAGGTATCACACTTTGTATCGAGCAAGCTTTCCACGCTGGATTCTGTGATCTCAACAGCCACCCATTTCATTCTGAAGAAGTACAAGGATGACGGAATCATCTTCGACAAGAAGAAAAAAGATGAAAGGATGCTGGTGGAGCCGTGAGAGATCCAATCGGGAAAAAGGCCGCAGAGCTGAAGCCCTCCGGCATCAGAAAGTTTTTTGACATTGTGGCAGAGATGGATGATGTCATCTCGCTCGGCGTCGGGGAGCCGGACTTTGACACGCCCTGGGCGATCCGGGACGAGGGCATCTACTCTCTTGAGCGCGGACGGACCTTCTATACATCGAACTCCGGTCTGAAGGAGCTCCGCACGGAGATTGCGGCTTATATCCGCAGACGGCTGGGCGTGAACTATAATCCGGTATCCGAGGTTCTCGTCACGGTCGGCGGGTCGGAGGGAATCGATCTGGCGTTTCGTGCCATGATTAACCCCGGAGACGAGGTGCTGATTCCGGAGCCCAGCTATGTTTCCTACAAGCCGTGCGCGATCCTTGCGGATGCGGTTCCGGTCGTTATCCCGCTCAAGGAAAAGAATCAATTCCGGCTGACAGCGGAGGAGGTGGAGGCGGCGGTCACACCGAAGACGAAGATCCTCGTGCTTCCATTTCCGAATAATCCGACCGGGGCGGTCATGACACGGGCGGACCTCGAGGCGGTCGCGAAGGTCTGTATCGAGCATGATCTGTACGTGCTCTCCGATGAGATTTATTCGGAGCTGACCTACACGGGAGAGGATCACTGCTCGATCATCCAGATTCCTGGCATGAAGGAGCGGACGATTCTGATCAACGGCTTCTCCAAGGCGTACGCCATGACGGGCTGGCGGCTCGGATACTGCTGCGGTCCCGAGGAGATCATTCATCAGATGACAAAGGTCCATCAGTTCGCGATCATGTGCGCGCCGACCAACAGCCAGTATGCCGCGGTAGCGGCGCTTCGGGACTGCTATGGCGAGGTAGTGAAGATGCGGGAGGCCTATAACCAGAGAAGACGGTTCCTTCTGCATGAGTTTGAGAAGATGCAGCTTCCGTGTTTCGAGCCCTTCGGCGCCTTCTATATGTTCCCGTCGATTCAGGAATTCGGCATGAGCAGCGATGAGTTTGCGACGGAGCTGCTGAAGGATCAGAAGGTGGCGGTCGTACCGGGCAGCGCATTCGGTGACAGCGGGGAAGGCTACGTGCGGATCTCCTATGCCTACTCACTGGACAGCCTGAAGGTGGCGATGGAGCGGCTTTCTGCGTTTATCACGAAACTGCGGCAGCGATGAGTGACTGAAAAGTCTGTTCCGGGATCCAGCGTTATTCAGAAAATTTGATTTGTGAAAGCCTGAAATCCGGCGGAAAAGGGTGAATATCTTACAAAAACAGATACGGCATACCGGCCTGAAAACAGCATATTGAAAAAAATAAACCTCCGTGTTATCATCAGTTTAACTTGTTAAAGTGCCTGGCTGCTCAATTGTTTCCGGCGTAATGCTCTGATTCCAGGACAGGGTTAGCGCCGGATATTTTGTGCGACACCGCGCTATGCGGATGCACAAAAGGGAGGGAAAACATTATGTTTGGCTTTTTGCTTTGTCTGGTGATCCTGATCGCCGGGTATTTCACGTACGGCAAGTTTGTGGACAACACATTCGCGCCGGATGACCGTGAGACCCCTGCGGTTGCGATCAACGATGGTGTGGACTATGTTGTCATGCCTGCCTGGAAGCTGTTTCTGGTACAGTTGCTGAATATTGCCGGTCTGGGACCGATCTTCGGCGCCATCACCGGTGCGATGTGGGGACCGATTGTCTTCCTCTGGATTACCTTCGGAACCATCTTTGCTGGCGGCGTACACGATTATCTGTCCGGGATGATGTCCGAGCGTGAGAACGGTGCGTCGATCTCCGAGGTAACCGGAAGACTGCTCGGTCCGGTGATGCAGAACATCATGCGTGTCTTCTGTGTCATCCTTCTGATTATGACCGGCACGGTCTTCGCGGTCGGCCCGGCAGGCCTTCTGAAAGCGCTGTTCACCGATACCGGCATGAAGTCCGGCATCCTGGTCAATTCGACCTTCTGGCTGGCAGTGATCCTGGTCTACTACTTCATCGCGACCTTCATCTCCATCGACAAGATCATCGGAAAGATCTATCCGGTTTTCGGTGTTGCGCTGATTGTGATGGCGCTTGGTGTCGGCGGCGGGACGCTGATCCTCCGCGGAAAGGACATCCCGGAGCTGTTCACGCATTTCTACAACATGCATCCGGCAGGAAAGGCTGTCTGGTCTTACATGTTCATCACGGTTGCGTGCGGTGCCTGCTCCGGCTTCCACTCCACACAGTCTCCGCTGATGGCGCGCTGCATGAAGAGCGAGCGTCAGGGACACTTCGTCTTCTACGGTGCGATGGTTGCGGAGGGCATCATCGCTCTGATCTGGGCGGCTGCAGCCTGCACCTGGTACACAGGAGCGGATCTTCTTGCGGCCGGCGGCGGTAATTCCACGACCGTCTACTTCATGAGCAAGAGCACGATGGGCGGCATCGGATTCGTGCTTGCAATGCTCGGTGTCATTGCCTGCCCGATCACTTCCGGCGACACAGCGTTCCGTTCTGCCCGTCTGACCATCTGCGACTGGTTCAAGATTGACCAGCAGGGCTATGGCAAGCGGCTTGCAGTCTGCATCCCGGTGCTGGGCGTCGGCGCGCTTCTTGGTTTCGGTCAGACCTTCGGATGGCTGAACTACAACGTCATCTGGAACTACTTCGCGTGGTCCAACCAGACACTGGCAATGCTGGTGCTGTGGGCCGGCGCAATGTTCCTGGCGAAGGAGAAGAAAAACTACTGGATTGCCGCAGTTCCGGCAACCTTCATGAGCGCGGTGACATCCACCTACTTCATGATGGCTCCGGAGACACTCGGCCACATCAAGGCACTGAATGACAACCATGCAGTCGCTTATCCGGTTGGCATCATCTTCGCAGCGTTCTGCCTGTGCCTGTTTATGGTCAACTCGAAGAAGTACCGCAAGGCTTGACGGAACAAGGGAATAACTGAATTGTACGGCGCAGGCGCCTGGACCTGCGCGGAAGAAGGCGGAAGGCGGAAGCCTCCCGCCTTTTTCAAAATGAACGAAGCAATACACGACGCAGGCAATTACGGAAGCGGGAGCATAACGAACGAGATATGATAGTCGCACCTACAAGACTTGGACAAACAGCCCTGAGCCGGGAGACACTGGCTGAGGATAAGAAGCAGTGCCATAAAATCGGCCCGGTCGGAATCGGCGGGCGTGCCCTGTATACAAACAGTTTTTATATCAGCCGATGCTACTATACCTGCTGGCAGGACATCCGGAGGGTATTCAAGAGAGTCGCCATGTCGAAGGGCGGCTTTACAGGAAAAGGAATTTTTGCGACAACACCGTACCTGGTTGTCCAGAGAAGCGATGGCACTGAGCAGCAGTGCAACTTCAAGATCGAGGCGGAGGTCGACGAGGCTCTGGAGGAGATTCACAAAAGGCATCCGGAGATTCCGGTCTACAGTGCGGAGGCTGAAAAAAAGCTGCGGAAGGCAAAGGCAGAGCAGGAAGCCAGGTACCTGAAGGAGCTGCCGGAGGACGCGCTTGAAACAATTCAGGAGCTGGAGAGAGCGAAGGCATATCTGCAGAAGGATGAGCGCTACAGCAAGCTGATTGTCTTTGCGGCAAAGCAGAAGCGTTCGCTCGACGGGACAAAGACATCCCTGAAGACTTTGGCTGCCCTGATTGATGCCGGCTCTGTGGCGCTCATCGCGGCAGGGCTGTATCTCAGGATGGTAAAAGGGAACAGCATGGGCATTTACCTTGCCCTGTTCGGCGGTGCATTTATCCTGTCGGTGGCGGCTTCGCAGATTCTGCCGACGCCGCACCGCAACCGGAAGACGGCGCAGGCGGACTGGGAAGAGGCCCTGAGGCAGATGAAGGGTTACATCGGGAAGACAGATACATTCCCGGTGCCACCGCAGTACGCGCACCCGGTCGTGCTGGACCGGATGATCCGCGTCGTGCGGGAGGGCAGGGCGGCGGACGAGGAAGGCGCGCTGGAGGCTGTCAAGAAGGATCTGAAGGCGCTCAACGCCAGTGTGACCGTCTCGCAGCAGGAATATGATGAGGTTGTGACGATCAAGCCGCTGTTCATCGTGAGCGGTTATCAGTGATGATCCAGGTACAGGCAAGGAGAAGGGAAGAAGAAACAGGACAGTAAAGGAGTGCAAGCGAATCTATGAAAAGCCTGATGGAGTTTCTGAGTCAGGAAGGAGTCAGCAGCATGCTGCTGGATCGTGTAGCCGAATACAGAAAGACATATGACGCCATGGAAATTCCGGAGGATACCAGCCGGCGGATCCCGCAGTCGGAGGTTCGTTACTATGGGACAGGCGTCTGGGAGAAGGCAATTGCCGCGCTGCTGAGCGGGGAAAATCTGTTGCTGGCGGGACCGAAGGCGACCGGCAAGAATGTCCTTGCCGAGAATCTGGCGGAGTTGTTCGGGCGTCCGCTCTGGGATGTCAGCTTCCATGTCAACGTTGACGCATCCTATCTGATCGGAACTGATACCTACGATGGCAGCAGGGTGACATTTCGCCCCGGCCCGATCTACAACTGTGCGGTTTACGGCGGCTTCGGGATACTCGACGAGATCAACATGGCAAGAAATGAAGCACTGGCGGTTCTTCACGCCACGCTGGATTTTCGTCATGTGATCGATGTGGCCGGATACGACCGGATTTCGGTCAGTCCGGCTGCCCGGTTTATCGGAACCATGAACTACGGCTATGCAGGGACAAGAGATCTGAACGAGGCGCTCTGCTCGCGGTTTGCGATTCTGGACATGCCGCTGATCGGGGAGGGGGATCTTCAGCGGCTTCTGCAGGATGTTTTCCCGACAATCAGGCCGAAGATCTGTCAGCAGTTTGTCTATCTGTTCTATGAGATTGAGAGGAAGGCGCAGGCGGCAGAGATTTCCGAGCGGGCGCTGGACCTGAGAGGCCTGATCGACGCGATCCGGCTGGTGGAGAAGGGGATCAGCTCGGGCGATGCGCTGGAGATGTGTATTGTCAACAAGACCTTCGACGCGTATGAGCGCAGGCTTGTGACGGATGTCATCAAAAGCAGGATTCCAACCGATCTGAAGCGGGAGGATGTGTTTGAACAGACGGCAGGACAGGGAGAATGAGCGGTGATCAGACAGCACTATACGGGAAGCAGCCGAAGGGCCGTCAACGTCATATGGAATGCATCCGGGAGATATGACTTTGATCCTCCGTTTCTGGCCTTTTTTCCTAATGGGGATGCGGACGATTACTTCAATCTCGTGATCGGTCTTGCGGCAAAATGGCTGGATCTCGACCGGCTGAACGCTTTTTTTGACGGGCTTGGACTGTCAAACACGGCGCAGGAGACATCTGCGGTTCTGTGGCTTGGCATTGAAAGCTGTGTCTATCAGAAGGAGTTCCCGGATCGTCCCATCCTGGCGCAGCTTCGGAAAGAACGGGCAGAAGCCTTTTACGTATACACTGCGGGGCTGTCGAGGCAGCAGATGATGCTGCAGAGCATGAAGGTGTTCGACCAGGAACAGGCCAGATGGGCAGATGTGCTCGGGAAGAAGGCTGTGCTGTCGCCGGCTGCAGTGAGCCTGTCAAAGGAGCTGATGTTTTCGGGAGATCTCGATACCGATGGTGTCATCAGGGAAATGACCCGGATCTGCGAGGAGAGGTTTCGGCTCAGAGGCGGTTATGGAGCAGAGCTGTCTTATAGGAAGATCGCGGTCAGAGGACTTGCGGATGCATTTGCAAGACGATTCATGAAAAGAGAGCTCCGGAGCACAGACCTATTGATTCTGAGGAAGGGATCCGGAAATGGAGACCGGAAGGGCAGCATCCAGCTGGGGCACCGGATCGGACAGGCGCATACATCCGGCAGCTCGGAGAAGGATCAGTCTTACATACGGGACTGCTTCGGCCCCTGCCTGTATTCGGACAGGGAGATGCGTATTCTGGAAAATGCGCTCTGCACTGGGACAGATGCCGCCTGCAGGCTGTGGATTGCGGATGGTAGTGGATCCAGGCATGGGGGCGCTGCTGCAGAAGTGCCAGACACAGATCATTCTGTGATGGACGCAAGTTCTGCTCAGAGCCAGGAAAGGCTCCTTCAGCAGGAGCAGGAAAATCAGCGGCTCCGGAATGTCCGGTTCTATCAGGATCATATCTTCCGGATTCAGGAAAACATCCGCGATCTGACGGCCCAGACGGATACGATCTTTGCATCCTATATGAATGATCTGCCGAAGCGGTCGAGGAGGGGCAGAATCGATGCGGAAAAGGCCTGGAGACTTCCGGTTTTGTCGGATCCGGATGTGTTCTGGTCTGACTCGGATATCACGGAGTTCTCCGTGACCGTCGATCTGCTGCTCGATGCCTCCCAGTCCCGGATGAACAATCAGGAAATGATCGCCTCACAGGCATATATCATCGCAAAGAGTTTTGAGAGCTGTGGCATCCCGGTCCGGGTCAGCGCATTCCGCTCGCTGCGCGGTTACACGGTTCTGCAGCGGCTGAAGCCGTACAAGGATAAGAAGTGCGAGGGAATTTTCCAGTATTATGCCGGTGGGTGGAACAGGGATGGTCTGTGCCTGAAGATGATGGATTATCTGATGAAGGATGAGCAGGACACGATGGCTTCCCAGCGCATCCTGCTGGTGCTCACGGATGCCAGCCCGAATGACTCCATGCAGGTTCCGCCTGATGAGAAGCATCTGTTTGCCAGAGAATATGAGGGGGATCTGGCGGTTCAGGACGCGGCGGATGCGGTCCGTCAGATGCAGCGGGACGGCATCCGGACAGCAGCGATATTCTTCGGGGCATCCGCCCATCTTGACAATGTCCACCGGATCTACGGACAGAACTACACCCGGATCCGCAGCCTGAGCCAGTTCTCAGACGCCGTCGGCGCCCTGCTCAAGAGAGCACTGGAAGACAGGGGGACTGCCTGAACGCATCCAGGACCGATAAGAATCATGACAGCCCGGAATGGCTGTACGGTTGTTCTGCAGGAGCGTACTGGGATGGAAGTACAGACCTGAAGGACACAGCCACCAGGCCGTAGTTTAGCGGTTTAATTCAGGAAATTTTTTCGGGGCATCCTCCATCATCTGGTCGACGGTCAGGACTTCCGTTACGAGTCCGGCCGCGCGGATGATGTCGAGCGCATGCTCCTTCTCAGATACCGGGACATTGACATAGTAGATGTCCCGGTCAATTCTACCCTTTGGTCCAAGGTTCCGGATGTCGAGACCGGCGTACCCGGCCTGGACGATATTTTCCATCTGGTAGTGGCCGCTCTTGCAGCGGATCCCCGCCTCCCTGAGTGCAGCCCTGATTTTCTCACAGGTTTCCCTGTCTCTCTTCCTGAATACAGGGATCTTCTTTTCAAACAAACTCATGTGATCGTTTCCTCCTTTCACTCAGATGTCCGGACCTGTGCGCAGCAGCCATTTGCTAGACGATCTGGCAGGATGTGGGGACATCTGTTCTGAGTGTAACACATTCGGAGAGCCGCATGGCGGGAATCTGTGCTATCATCAGGATCACAGACCCAGGATGGGAAAGAATGGCCTGAGATGATAAAAGTTGGTCTGAGATTACAAGAATATCAGAGTACCCTGCCCGTGCGGCATAGAGATGATGTGAGACACATATGAGTATATCCAACCTTCCTTCCGTCTATCTGGATGACATGAAAAAGATACTTGGCAGCGAGTACGAGGCCTTTCTGGATTCTTACAGCCGTCCCTGCCGCAAGGCTCTTCGGATCAATACGCTGAAGCTGGGCGTCAGGGATGCAGCAGCATTTGCTGAAGAATTCGGGAGGGAGACCGGATTCCATCTGACACCGGTGCCGTGGACACAGAATGGGTTTTACTTTGAGGAGGAAGACCAGCCTTCCCGCCATTCTTTCTACAGCGCGGGACTTTACTACCTGCAGGAGGCCAGCGCGATGGCACCTGCGCAGATCCTGCCGGTCAGCCCGGGGGAGACCGTTCTGGATCTCTGTGCGGCGCCGGGCGGCAAGGCAACCGAGCTGGGAGCACGTCTTCAGGGGCAGGGCTTCCTGGTGGCGAACGAGATCTCGGCGCCTCGTGCTCGTGTTCTGATGAAGAATCTGGAGCTGTTCGGCATTCCGAATGCCTGTGTGACAAACACAGAGCCTGCCCGGCTTCTGGAACGCTGTCCGGCCTTCTTTGACCGGATCCTGGTGGACGCGCCGTGCTCAGGGGAAGGCATGTTTCGGAAGGACACGGCGGTCGTTCAGGCGTGGTATCCCGAAAAAGTGTTGGAGTGCGCCCGCGTGCAGCGTGAGATTATCACATGTGCGGCGGATATGCTCAGACCGGGCGGAATGATGCTGTATTCAACCTGTACATTTGCACCGCAGGAAAACGAGCTGACCATCCTGCATCTTTTGAAAGAGCGTCCGGAGATGGAGCTGATGGAGATTCCGTACGATGCCTTCCGGCGGTATTTTTCCGAAGGACTGAGCCTGGAGCAGCTCGTAAGACTTGGAGTTCTGGAGGCGGGGACGGTGGGAGCATTGGACGTGGACCTCACGAAAACCTGCCGGCTCTGGCCGCATAAAATCGAGGGGGAAGGGCATTTCTGTGCTCTTCTGAGGAAGCGGAAGCCCGGGGAGAACGAGGAGATGCAAGAACAGCAGCCCGGAGAAGCAGTCAGGGAAGCCGGCAGGGCGCATGGAGCCGGCAGAGCGGAGAAGCGCGGCGGAACGTATCGAGTGGGCAGAGCGGGAAAAACGGACAGGACGTATCGGACGGACAGGTCAGGCAAGGCTGGCAGGAGAGGTGGCTCCGGCAACACATCTCGCGCGGCAGGACAGGAGAAGCTTCAGCCAGCCGAGACGCAGATGATTCAGAACTTTATGGCCGGTTATCTGGAGCAGCCGCAGCCTGGGCGGCCGTCTGCCTCAGAAACTACGAGAAGCCTGGCCGGGCTGCTCCGGGAAGGACTGCAGGAAGGCAGGCTGGAGGTGCATGACGGCCAGGTGTACCTGATGCCTGCGGGCGTGGAGTGGATGCCTGGGATCCCGACCCTGCGGGCAGGTCTGTACCTTGGAGAATTGAAGAAAAACCGTTTCGAACCGGCACAGGAGCTCGCCATGGTGCTGCCGGAGGTTCCATTTCCGGATAGAGAATTGCAGACGGATGCAGCACAGCCACTGCCTGTGGAGGAGAACTTGAGGGAAGATGTTGAAGACCACTATGTCTGCCTCGATCCGGCGGATGACAGGCTCGAACGCTATCTCCATGGAGAAACAATCCCTGTCCGGCAAGCCGGCCAGAATGGCTGGAGACTGCTGTGCGCCGGAAGATATCCGATCGGCTGGGGCAAGCTCGTAGGTGGGCAGCTGAAGAATAAATTCCCGGCAGGCTGGCGGATTCCCGGGTAATAGCGATGATCCGGTTCGGAATGACTTTCTCCCAATACGTATACGTATTTTGGAAGCATAAAGAGCCTCCCGGATGGCATGGATTTGTAGCGGAGGGTTCGCGATGAATGGAATTGAACGGAATTAAACGTATGAAATTGTAAAAAAATACTTGCAATCTCTGAAAGATAGCGGTATACTAACGAAGCTTGCTTAAGAAATTGCGAGTATCGATGCGTGGCTCAGTTTGGTAGAGCGCTGCGTTCGGGACGCAGAGGCCGCTGGTTCAAATCCAGTCGCATCGACTTCTTAGCAGGGGCACCGGGCGATGGTTTTAGATAAGCCATCTCCCGGTTATTTTTATATTTCCGGAGTTCCTGCTTTTTCCTCTGAAATTATCCCAAAACAGGGCGTTCCTATTTTCGTTCCCATCTTTCCTCAAGAAACGATCCGGCATTATCATGAAAATATATCTCCGGCAGCCTCTGATATTGGGGCAAGGTCGTTCGTGCTGGTATTCAGCCGCTCCTTGTTAAAGTGGGAATAAATATTCAACGTGGTTGAGGCATCTTCGGTCATAAGGAGCATCTCTTCACTGTAAGCTCTGTTTTTCTGGCCATGAACCTGCACGCTGGCAGCAGCATAGTTTGTCGGGATCAAACCATCGATGATGGCCTGATTAAACAGGGCATACAGGATGCTTTTATAGCTCCTCACGGAACGGACGGAGAGCGGTCCCGGCGCATGTGTCTTCCTTCAGATCGCGTTTCTTTTCGGCCAGTCAGCGGTCAAGATAGCATGTCAGTTTGATGTGCGGATCAACGTTCGCGTTTAATTGTTTCGGCGGTTGTTTAAGATAGGCATTGGTATCCAGCAATTCCATGAGAACCTGCTCTGCCCGCCGCTTGTTATTTTTTGTTTCAAGGCCGGTGGCCAGGCATTTGTGGCAGATTTTCCCGCTGAGTGGATCTGTATAAGAAATTCTGGCATAGTAATACTGCTTGCCAGACGGCAGTTTTTTTGCTTGCAATGATCCTATCATAGTATTTTACTGACATCCTGAACGGTCAGAATATCAGGATATTCATCAGATATAGGCATTCTTCCTTTCTGACTGTGATCAGCGGGAGTGCGACAGCTTCCACTGCGCTATTGTGTATAAGAAATCTGATACTTTCCTGTCATTTAATCGCTCCCTCCGTTCTCTGAAGATAGCGGTTGCATTCCTCCGTCCAGTTTCTGCGCTACTCCAGAAGTTTCTGCTTTGAGTTCCAGTCGTTGGACTGAACATCTTTATGTCCCCAGAGTTTTTTCTCCCACTCCTTTCCCTTACGCGCCCTGACTTTCTGCTTTTCGGTCTTCGGGTCAATGACCGGGATCCGGTTTCCGTCCGCATCGAGTGCGATAACTTTTTTCTCCATCCTCGCCCAGCTTCTGTCTCTGTTGAAGCCGCGGACCGTACACATGACATGGACGTGCGGATTCCCGGGCTTATTGTGAAGAGCCCAGTCCACCGCCATGCCGGCAGCTACAGAGTTTTCCTGTATAAAGTGCCGGGAAAGTGCCGGGCCAGCTCAATTTGCTGTGTTGTGTCAAGTTCTACCGGCAGCGCCATATCAAACTGTCGGGCATTTCGCGAGTTAGCTTTGTTCTGGACCCGTTCAAACTCGTTCCACAAAGTCTGCCTGTCTTTCAAAGATGCCGGAGTGTTCTCAGGCAGGCAGATTTCCGAAAAAATGACCTCCTCCTTGTGAGTGTAGGAGAAGGTCAGACCTCTGGCATCATCGTTATAGAGCCTTGTCCCTGAAATATATGCCGCTGAGGCAACGGCACATTTCCCGGAACTGGCGCGGATGATGCCTGTATGAAAATGAAAGATAGCCATGCCGTCTTCCCTATAACCGTCAGTCGACGGTGTATTATTTTTGAATCGGAGCGAATACTTTTACAGCTACAGACTATTGCAAGTCCTAAATAAATATAGTGATTACATATAAAAAAATGCAATAATGTTTAGCAATATTTAATATGGGCATAAGCATAAAGGAATAGTATATTGCAGATTGTAAGAAACGAATGTAATACAAGAAAGAAGCATGAAAACTAAAGTATCTGGAGCGGAATTGGAGATTTTGGAATATCTATGGAAAGTAAGGGAAGCATGCACATTTGCAGCTCTTCTTTATCATTTCAATACGGTAAAGAACAAACAGTGGTGCAGACAAACATTGAATACCTGTTTGCTAAGGTTAAAAAAACGAGGGTTACTTCAGCAGGATAAAATTGGAACAAAATCTTTTTATACACCAACCCTAACGCGTGTGGAATATGAACAGAAATGTGCCGAGGAAATATTGCAGGAAGCATATGGCGGCACACTAGCTAATTTTATTGCTGCACTGACTGGTAAAGATTCTATCACTGAAATTGATAAAGACGAATTACTTGACTACATATTGAGCAGGAAGTAAGAATGAATCTGCTATTCACAATGTCACTGGCGGGGGTTATCCCACTTGTACCATATTATTTTTTAAAGGCAACGGGAATTTGTACGGGAATTCAGCTTAGAAGATTATTGAAACTCTCCATTTTTTTCTTTCTCTGCCCGATTCAAGTGTTAAAATATATTTTCCCATTTAAATTCCCAGCTTTTATGTATCAATTGTCAAATAAGATATATTTGAAGCGCGAAGGGTACACCATAATCAAAATGTATGATGGCAGCTATTATCCTGTACCTAACTGGATGCTGATCATAGCCATAGTTTGGACAGCAACTGTAATATGTATTGCTACTATATATTCCCTAAAATACAGAAAATTCAAAACACTGCTATTAGAAAAAAGTAATCCTGTTCCGGAGAAGCAGATAGATATCACCATATATTCGAATCATAGTGCACATATTCACTGTAATATAAGCACACTAATTCGAACGCCATTTGTGATTGGCATTTTGACACCTGAAATTTTTTTGCCGGATACGAAATTGACGGAGGAGGAGCTTAGTATGGTCCTCCTTCATGAGACAGCGCACGTAAGGTATAAGGATTTATTATACAAATCATTGTGTTTTGTGATATGTCTGATCCATTGGTTTAATCCATTTGCATGGCTTTTGCTGCAGGAGTACGCAGATGTATCCGAAATAGTCTGCGATGAATGTGTGATTCATACATATACAACGAAAGAACAGAGGAAAAGGTACGCGACTTTCCTTCTTCAATCAATTACGGAAGGAGAATACATCGCGGATTGTTCCATAACAAAGCAGTATGATTTTTCTAATACGGATACTATCTTTATAAGTGGTAGTGAAGAAAGCTCACATAATAATGAACTAATGAAAAATTCAGTTATTGAGGAACAATATAATTTTTCCGTTTTCAATGAAATTTTTATAGAAGAAAGCGGTAAACAGAGGGCGGTATTATCTGGAAACGAGCAAAGGAAAGCATTATGTAGACACAGCTTTATATCTGGTTTCATTGTAAGGCATATCAAGAATCACAAGGGGGATGCACTGTAAAAAAATACAGCGCCGATATCTGCACGAAGTGCAAATACTCAAGATTGGGAAAACTCTTATCAGAAACGAAATATAATAAATGCCCTCATTGATCGGGTGTAAGAAAGTACCTTAAGGTAACAAAGTCAGAGTACCTGCTTCATTACATGTGTATTAAAGATAAGGGAGAGATTAACTGGCAGTATGCTGATTGATCTGCCGTGGTGATAACTATGGAAAAAATGGCACACAAATTGAGAATAATAGGTATTTTAATCATTTCATTTGCATGCATGACGAGTACGGTGTATGCAAAGGGCATAGTGGACAATCCTGATCAACCATTTTCTATCACTGTATCCGAACCTTATATCTCTGAAGAGTCGGTACAATATTTTAATGATAACAATAAATTGGAAACGGCAGCAGAAGGAACTCAGAACCGGCTTAACTTTACTGTGGAGATCAATAACATCACGAACCAGGATTATAAGAATGTATGGTATAGAATATCCTTGAACGAGGAAGTCAAGCCTTTTCTGGCAGCCGGGATCGTAACATTCACAAGTGATAAAATGGATATTCTTTCAAAAGAACATGCATTTGACCCTTCCATCGAGGATAAAGAGGATTCTCCTAAAATATGGGGCTTCACATATGAATGGGGATCCCTGTTAACAACCACAGAGGAATTTCAGGAAGTTACCTATTATGATAAAACAGGTAAAGAAATCCATTATACCCCAGAAGAGATCATGGAGGCCCTGAAAAATGTATCCATATCTGTTCACTGGAAGGGTGGAAAACAGGAAGTGACGTTGCCACTTATTCTGGAAAAGTATGAGCCTGTGACAGAAAATGTGACAGAGAAGGCTGATGATTAAGAACTCTGCATTAATAATCAAACACTGGAGCTTCATAGGTGTGGCACAATGAAAATGGTGAAGTTGGGTTTAACAGTTATTCAGGATCAGCATCGACTCTTGGCAGGGGTACCGGAGAATAACTTTTCCAAGTTATTCTCCGGCTTTTTTGTTCTCTAAAAGTTTCTGAATGATGGCTTTTTCCCTGTAGGATGCATTTTTGTGTGTAGGACAAGGCAGCAAAAGTGTCTGTGCCCATGGGCAGCAGTGAAGCGATGAAAGGCAGCTTGACAGTATATTCACCGTTTTATATGATGAACATAACAATCAATCAGGGAGGAAGTATGATGAAGCGAAGGATGATTGCTGGATTGCTTTGCGGGCTGATTGCTACAGCACCGATTACAGCGCTGGCAGATTCGAAGGATGATCGAATTGCAGAACTGGAATCAGAGGTCGCGGCATTACAGGAAACGGTCGCTGATCTGAAGGAACAGCTGGCTGCTGGAAAGCCAACAAGCCAGGATGAATACAATATTGGAGAACCATGGGTCGTCGAGGGACAGTGGAAGCTGACGGTTGATTCTGTTGAAGAGACGGACGAGAGAAATGAATACTCTGATTATCATCCGGCAGCCGTTTACATTGTAACCTTTACGTACGAGAATATTGGATTTGAGGATCCGGATGGATTTTCAGATGGTTTATATTTTGTACTTGATGACAGTATTGTCGATGCTGGAGGAAAGATGGGTTACTCATACCCGGGAGAGGTCACGATGTATCCTCAGGAAACTCCTGTCGGCGCAACCTGTGAGGGACAGGTGTGCATTGGTGTGGATCATCCAGGCAGCTTCAAAATCAATGTGGAACATTATGATGGAAACGATGTTGAACAAAAGGCCACTTTCAATGTGACAGTCGACCAGTAACTTCAGCAATGGCAGGGAGAAAAAGAAAGGGGGAGAGCGTCTGAGGCGCCCTCCCTCTTTTTTGATGGATCTTGTCTGTTCTGAGCCTGTTTTCTCGCATTAACTGTCCTGTGCGTTCAGAAATGCTGTCACTTCCGCCTCGGCTGGAATGGACGGAGCCGCGCCTTTTCTGGAGCAGGCAATCGATGCGGCAGCGGAGGCAGCCTTCATTGAGTCCGGAACGGAGCTGCCATGAAGTAGACTGGCAAGGAAGTAGCCTGTGTAGGTATCCCCGGCAGCGGTTGTATCCGCAACATGGGTCTTGTACGCAGGCTGGAAGAAGGTTCCATCGCTGCAGACACAGACAGAGCCATCCCCGCCCAGTGTCAGGACGACGGTGGCATTCGGGAACCGTTCTCTTAAAGCGGCGGCAAGCGCTCTGCCTTCTGCTGTATGGCTCCCCAGAATCTGACCGGCTTCCACCTCATTGAGAAGGAAGATATCGATCTCATCGAGCGGAAGCTGGAGGACTTTTTCATTCATCGGCGACGGGTTCAGGACGATTGTCATCCCAAGCGCGTGCGCTTTCTCCACAATATAGGGGAGCTGGTTGATCTCATTCTGCAGGACAAGATAGTCCCCGGCTGAAAAGTGGCTGAGTACGCTGTCAGACTGCTCCTTTGTGATCAGCTGGTTGGTTCCGCCATAAAGCAGGATGCAGTTATCCCCCTCCTTGTCCCGCTGGATGATCGCATGTCCGGTGTGCGCATCCGGGATCATGGTAACATAGTCGGTGTGGACGCCAGCTTCTTTCATCATATCCAGAAGAAAAGATCCGTCTGGTCCGATGGCGCCCGCATGGTATGTCTCAGCCCCGGCCCTGGCGAGGGCGACAGACTGGTTGAGCCCCTTTCCGCCGGTGAAGGTCTCGAGCTTCTGGGATGACAGAGTTTCCCCCTTTGCAACAAAATGATCGACCGAATAGACATGGTCGATGTTCAGGGATCCGAAGCAAAGAATTTTGTGATGCATCGTGTCTGACATGGTACAGACCTCTCTTTCTGCGGCATTGCGCCAAATTATCTTATACATATCATAAGCTGGAAAATGTTTCAACAAGATACACGATCTTTCCGCTGGATGCCTGTCACCTGCAGCCTGTCACCCGCGGCCTGCCATCCAGAGCCTGTCACCCGCAGCCTGACAGTACAGATTGTCAGCGCAGACCGGGAGGACAGTGATGATACGGACACTTTACACACGTTGCTTTAAAAATGTGATACGATACCTTCTGAATATTCATTTCAAGGGGAATCAGAATGGAAACTAAAAGGAAAGAGAAGAAGCAAATGCCTGTTCTTCTGGAGCTGCTTCTTCTGTTTGCGGAGATCGGAGCGACAACCTTCGGCGGCGGATACGCCATGCTTCCGATTCTGCAGCGGGAGCTGGTGGAGAAGCGGCACTGGACGACGGAAGAGCAGCTGATGGACTATTACGCAATCGGCCAGTGCACGCCGGGAATTATCGCGGTCAATACCGCGACCTTCATTGGCAATACGAAGGCCGGCATGATCGGCGGGATTGTCGCGACACTTGGCGTCGTATCGCCGTCCGTCGTCATCATCACCATCATCTCGATCTTTCTTCAGAATTTTGCGGACCTGTCGGTTGTGAAGCATGCATTCAATGGAATCCGTGCGGCCGTCTGTGTCCTGATTATGGACTCTGTGATCAAGCTGGGGAAAAAGTCGATCCGGGACCTGTGGGGATGGATCATCTTTCTGTGTGTGCTGCTGGCTTCTCTGCTGAGCGGCATCTCACCGGTTCTCCTCGTTGTGCTCTCTGGTGTGGCGGGTATTGTTCTGAAGCCGGTGGCAGACAGAAGCGCAGCGAAGGCGGCTGACGATGCTGCAAAATCCGGGACGGAGCCAGAGGCATCCGGCACACTAGATGGTGAGAAGGAGGACAGGACGTGATGATCTATCTTCAGCTGTTCTGGGAGTTTTTCAAGGTCGGGCTCTTCTCTGTCGGAGGCGGGCTTGCAACGCTGCCGTTTCTGTATGATATTTCGGCCAAGACAGGCTGGTTTACGACGGCGGACATCGCCGACATGGTCGCGGTTTCCGAATCAACGCCGGGCCCCCTGGGCATCAACATGGCGACCTATGTCGGGCACAAGACAGCCGGGGTCACAGGCGGGATTGTTGCCACCCTCGGACTGATAGCCCCGGCAATTGTGGTGATTATGATCATTGCGAGGATTCTGACTGCCTTCAGGGAGGCGAAGGTGGTTCAGGATACCTTCTATGGACTTCGCCCGGCATCGACCGGTCTGATCGCGGCCGCCGGCATTGGGGTCGCGAAGATCGCCCTGCTCCGAATCGACCTGTTCCGCCAGACGGGTTCTGTGCTCAGTCTCTTCAACTGGAAGCTGATCCTTCTGGCAGCGGTGATCTACATCACGCTGGTGAAGTTCCGGAAACACCCGATCCTGTATATCGCGGTCGCCGCAGCAGCTGGAATTATCTTTCAGCTCTAAGACACCGATCAATCAGCGTCAGGATCAGAACGCTGCCTTGAAGATTTCGATGATGTCCTCCTTGCTCAGCGGGACGAAGCACCCGACGCAGCCGGCAGCGGCCTTCTCGGCCATTTTCTCAAAATGCGTCTGCTCGGTGATGCCGACTTCGCGGAGGTTCTTCGGAAGCTCCATGGTTGTGAAGAAGAATTCTCTGGTCTTCTCGATGGCTTCTTTCGCGGCGCTCATGTCATTGGCAGCTGTGATCCCCCAGACATTGCGGCCGTATTCGGCGAATATCGGTGCGGTCTTGTCGGAGAGAATGTGCTCCATCCAGACCGGGGTCAGGATTGCAAGCCCCTGCCCATGGGTGATGTCGTAGAACGCGGAGAGTTCATGCTCCATCGGGTGGACACACCATGCAGGTGCGTTGCCGACACGGGTCAGTCCGTTGATTGCGAGGGAGGCTGCCCACATCAGATTCGCGCGGGCATCGTAGTTCTCCGGCTCGTGGAGCGCCACCGGGCCATACTTGAACATGACTTTCAGCAGGCTTTCACCGAAGCGCTTCTGGACATCAGCGCCGGTTTCAAAGCTGAAGTAATTCTCGAAGGTGTGGCTGATCATGTCTGCGGTTCCTGCCGCCGTCTGCTTCTTTGAGACGGAGTAGGTGTAGGTCGGATCCAGAACGGACATCTCCGGTTTCAGGCACGGAGCAGCGGTTCCCCACTTTTCATTCTTTGTCATATCGGAAATGACGGCGAACTCATCCATCTCTGAGCCGGTTGCCGACAGCGTCAGGACAGAATAGATCGGAAGGGCACCCTGGATCTTCTCCGGGTGGATGACCAGATCCCAGGCATCGCCATCATACTTTGCACCGGCAGCAACAACCTTGGCGCAGTCGATGGTGCTTCCGCCGCCGATGGCCAGCACCATATCGATGCTGTCTTCCTTGCAGAGCGCGACACCTTTTCGAACGGTTTCAATCTTCGGGTTCGGCTCGACACCGGACAGCTCTTCGACCGTCAGACCTGCCTCCTTCAGAATCTTCATGGCAGCATCATAGATGCCGTTCCGCTTGATGCTTCCGCCGCCATATACGAGCAGAACCTTGCTGCCGCTTTCCTTCAGCTCGCTCAGGTGAGAAATCTGTCCCTTCCCGAAATGAATCCGGGTGGGCATCTGAAGTGTGAAATTGTACATATATACCTCCTCCATATGAAAGATTTTCATCAGAATTCACTGCTATTATAGCGCATAGGATCTATTCTGCCACTGTTTTCACAGGAATTCCACATTCATGTTCGAACATATCGGTTGCTGGCCTGTGTGCTTTCGGGTATGATATATACAGTTGTAAACAGGCCTTTTGGAGGTGGAGGATGGATCTTCAGAAATTCTATGACGGGCAGGAGTTTTCTCTCTATGAATTCTTAGGTGCGCACGTGACCCCGTCAGGTGTAGTGTTCAGAACCTACGCGCCGTCGGCGCGGGAGGTATCCGTGATCGGGGCGTTCAACGGCTGGAGGGGGACACCGATGCACCGGATTCTGAATGGCCAGTTTTTTGAGGCAGAGATTGCGGAGGCAAAGCCGGGGCAGATGTATAAGTTTCAGATTACTTCCGGAGCTGGGACGCATGATCATGCCGATCCGTATGCCTTCAGCTCCCAGCTTCGCCCGGAGACGGCCTCCATCATCTGGGATATGGATGCTTACAGGTTCCGCGACGGCGCCTATATGAAACGGCGCAGAAACGGCAGAGCCGGCATGACTGGAACCGGGGCGGCCGATGCAAACAGTTTTCCAGGCAGTGGAGACGTGACTGTCCGGCCGGGGCAGCCGCTGTTCTTCGACAGACCGCTCAACATCTATGAGCTTCACCTGGGCTCCTGGAAGCGCAGGGACGATCCGGAGGAGCTGGCCAGGAAGCTTGACGAGGCGAAGGAGAAGGGGGAGGGCATTGATGTCTCCTCCGGCTGGTACCGGTATGAGGAGATCGCAGATCTCCTGGTCCCGTATCTGAAGGAAAACCATTTTAATGCGGTGGAATTTATGCCGCTCAATGAATATCCGGCGGACGAGTCCTGGGGCTACCAGGCGACCGGGTTTTTCAGCGCGACCTCGCGCTATGGCACGCCGGACGGTCTGAAGAAGCTGGTGGACCGGCTTCATCAGGCGGATATCAGCGTGATTCTGGACGTCGTGACCGTCCATTTTGCAACAAATGACTACGCGCTTGCCCGCTACGATGGGACGCAGCTGTATGAATACCCGAATGACGCGGTCAATGTGAGCGAGTGGGGGAGCTGCAACTTCAACCATTCAAGAGGAGACATCGCAAGCTTTTTGAATTCCGCCAGCGCCTTCTGGCTGGACAAGTATCATTTCGACGGACTGCGATTTGATGCTGTCGGCAATCTGATCTACTGGATGGGGGACGAGCGGCGGGGCGTCAATACGAATACCGTCGAATTCCTGAAGAAGATGAACAGCGGGCTGAAGCGGCTGTATCCGGACACAATGCTGATAGCGGAGGACTCGTCGGCATATCCGGGGGTCACAAAACCGGTCCCGGAGGGTGGCCTGGGCTTTGACTATAAGTGGGATATGGGCTGGATGAATGACACACTGAACTTTTTCCGGACCGATCCGCCGTACCGCCGGCAGGAGTATCACAAGCTGACCTTCTCGATGGCTTATTTCTATAACGAGCGATATCTGCTCCCACTTTCCCATGACGAGGTGGTTCATGGGAAGGCGACGATCATCCAGAAGATGGCGGGGGATTATGACAGAAAGTTCCCGCAGGCGCGGGCCCTTTATCTGTACATGTTCCTGCATCCGGGCAAGAAGCTGAACTTCATGGGCAATGAATTTGCGCAGTTCCGCGAGTGGGATGAGAAGCGCCAGCAGGATTTCATGCTGCTGAAATACCCGGTACATGATGCGTTTCACCGCTATTTCCGGGATCTGAGTGCTTTATATCTGAAGTATCCGGCACTGTGGCAGGAGGACTATGTGGAGAATGGCTTCCACTGGCTGTCTGCCGATGATACGGAGCATGTTGTCTACGCCTTCGAGCGGAGGACGATGGGGCAGACAATCCTCTGTGTCTTCAACCTGTCAGATCAGAGGCAGGAGTTTCTGTACAGGGAAGAGCAGGGGGCTGCCCGCGCAGCAGCCGGGAGTACCCTTGGCCTTCAGCTTCTGATTGATTCGGATGATGAACGATATGGCGGCGGAACAAGGGTGACAGAGAAGATACGGCCTTTAGTGGAGCCCATTGAGCTTCCGCCATTTACCGGGAGAGCTTATCTGGAGGTGGAAGTGTAAAACCTTCCTGCCTGTGCTATACTGGGACAACTACAGGAGGGATATACCTTGAATACGATGAAAATTCAGAAGAAGGTCCTGACGCTGTCCTGCGCGGCGCTTCTCACGCTTCCGCTCTCCGCAGCCGGGCCGTCCGCCATGCGCATATATGCGGAGGATGAGGTCGCAACGGAGGATGCCTCCGGCGGGGAATCCTCTCTATCCGCTGTTCAGGATGACGGTGCCCAGTCCGGCGGAAGCCTGTTTGAGGATCAGAATACAAATATACAGTCCAGGGACGGGATTCCTGCCGACGAAAGCGGAAAGAAGAAGCAGTCCTCGAAAAAGATGATCATCGGCTACCGCACGCCGGGGCTTGTGAAAAGCGTGACCTTTGATGAGGGGAGCAAGCCATCTCTGCAGACGCTTGCGGCTCAGTTTCCGGCGGCGGTGGATGTCTACTTCGCCGGCGAGAGCAAGCCGGTAACACTGAAGACAAGCTGGAAGTGTGCAGAGGGAGACTACGGGTCCTCCTCCGGCGGGTATTTCATCTTTGTGCCTGCGTTTGATGAGGGAAAGTACGTCGTGCGGGGCATGAGCCTCACGGCGGACATGCCCTATATCGAGGTAAAAAAGAATCCTGGCGTTGCGGTTGAGATGATTGCGTCCGCTCCGCCGACGGTGAACGAGAAGAAGGTCTTTGATTACTGTATAAATGAGCTGGGCCTGAACAAGGCTGCTGCCTGCGGCATTCTGGCAAACATGTACTGCGAGTCCGGATTCCGGACGAATGCGCTGGGCGACGGCGGGACATCGGTCGGCGTCTGCCAGTGGCACAACGGCCGATGGACGTCTCTGCGCGCTTATACGTCGGACTGGCAGACGCTTGAAGGCCAGCTGTCGTACATGAAGTGGGAGCTGGAGCATGGCTACAGTGCGACGCTGAATGCGCTGAGGGCGGTCTCTGATGACGCGCAGGGCGCCTACGATGCCGGATATTTCTGGTGCATGCATTTTGAGATGCCGGACAGCGCACACACGAGAGGCATCACGAGAGGCTATCTGGCAAAGAACGTCTACTGGCAGCGATATGGCGCAGAGGATGAGCCGGATGAGGAGGGCTGCAATGATTCCTTCGAGGGCGAGTATGTCTTCGACGGAGAGGGAAACCTGAATATCCGTGCGGGCCACTCCGAGGAAAGCGATGCGATCGGCTCCATCAAAGCCGGCGATAAGGTCGAGGTGACAAAGGGAAACGGCAAGTGGGCGCACGTTCTCTATGAAGGGAAGACCGGCCTGGTGAAGATGGAATATCTGACAGCTGTGGATACAGAAGAGGAAGACGGCGCAAAAAGGCAGGGAGACGCAGGAAAAGCAGAGACAGCACAGGAGACGGAAGGCGGCCGGGAAACAGAGGCAGACGAATAATATCAGAGCAGCCGGATGAGGACCCGGTAGGCTTCCAGGCTGCTGACGAAAGAGAGGGTGGCTGCACCGGACTGGTGCAGTCACCCTCTCTGTGTGTACAGGCTGATTCGGATGCCGGAAATTATGCTTCTGTCTCTGTCTCCGACTCTGCAGTTGTCGGGCTGATGGACATAAAGATGTTCTGCATGACCGGCTTGAAGTCCTTGTCGTCATTCGGTCCGAGCTGGACGGTGTACATACCGCCGTCGGCATCTGCAAATGCAACACCGCTGACCTTCTGGTCATCGATATCGAATCCAACTGCAGGGATGCCGTTCAGATCCATCTTGTACAGCGACTTGTAGCCAGCGTCTCCCAGCTGCTTGTAGATGTCGTCAACAGTAACCTGCATGCCTTCATGATAGGAGACAGCAATGTTCCAGCCCTTCGCGGAGTCTGCAGCCTGGTAAACAATGCCCTGCTTGGCGTTCTCATCCGAGACCTCCAGAACATCCCAGTCGCTTGGAAGATAGAGATCAAATCCCAGTCCGGTGGAAATCCAGGTTCCCTCATAGGCATTCGGATCCATGTCCTTATAGTTGAAAACGATCTCCGCTGCGCTGCTCTCCGTGGTGACCTCTGTCTCTGCTGCCATCGCGCCGACCGGGCTGAGGCTCATCATCATTCCTGCGAGCATGATCACTGCAAGTCTTTTCTTCATCATCTTTAAAGTTCCTCCTTTGTATGGCGGCGGGATCTTCCATAGTCTGCTGATGCCTGCCCGCCGGATTTCTGATTCAAGATTCAAACAGAGTATAGGGGGTTCCATGTGCTGAAAAAAGTCCCGAAGAGGACGGTAAAATTGCTGAAAATGGGTCTTGACAACTGAGAAAATGTATGATTTATTTTCTGCCATTTGCTTCTCTGGTATAATGTGGCATGAATCAATGCAGATAAAGACAGACAAGCAGAGACGGCCGGGAAAAGTGCCGACGGAGATGCTGCCGCAGTGGTCAGTCGGGACAACTGGAGGAAAAATACAGGCATGATGAGGGGACTGAAAATCGCGGTCTGCGAGGATGAACCGGAGGAATACGAGAAGCTGAAGAGGCTTCTGGATGAAAGTGGAAGGGAAGTTGAGATTGATTACTTTCCGGAGGGGAGTGCGCTTCTTAAATCTTTCTATGCGGGCAAATATGATCTTGTCCTGCTTGATATTTATATGAAGGGAATGGGCGGAATTGAGACGGTGGCGGGCATCCGTCAGACAGACGAGGAGGTGCCGGTAGCCTATCTGACCGGGAGCGAAGATTTTGCGCTTGAGGCCTACCACTACCATGTGCTTCGGTATCTGGTGAAGCCGCCGAAGAAAGAAGAGGTGGAGGAGCTGCTCTCCATGGCGGAGAAGATGAGAGAACACCTGCCTTCCCTGACAATCCGGACAGACGGGCGGGAACGAAAGGTGCCGCTCCGGCAGGTTCGGTATATAGAACAGAATAATCGGAACCTGAACTATTATCTGACTGGCGGGGAGGAACTGACGTCCAGAGGACGACTTGACGAAGTGGAACAGAGTGTCCCCCGGCCTCCATTTTACCGGTGCCACAAGAGTTTTCTGGTCAACCTGGCACATGTGAAGGACTTTGATGAGGATCTGAATGTGTTTGAGATGAGCGAGGGCGGAGTTGTCTACGTCCGCAGGCAGAGTACCAGGGAGGCGGTCCGGGCGTTCAGAGGCTTTATGTTCGCACAGCTGCGGGAGAATCCGTGACAATCAGCCTTTTATGGACCAGGGAACCTGGAAGGGCGGGGCATCGCCGGACAGACAGCAGATGACATGGAAGAAACTGGAACCGAGACGGGAGGACAGGATATGGGCGGACAGCATCCGGGGCACAGGAGACACTGTATCAGGGAAAAACAAGACCGGCAGGGTCAGGGAGCTGGTGTGAAAAACAGTCTTCGATCCGGAGCCCGGATGGTTTTCCGGCTGGAGCCTGTTCTTTTTATAAGCCTGTTTTCGGTTCTGCTTCTGGCGCTGCTCCTTCAGATCAGAGGCGCCCGGCAAAGCATCGGGACGGTCCGGCAGAACCACTGGAATCTGGTGCGGAATGTCCGTGTCCGGGTCGGAACCGGAAAGAACGCATCCTGGAAGAAGGTCACGCTTCCGGAGACCATCGGGAATCTGCCGGGCGGGACGACGGTAACGGTTTCTTTCCGGCTCCAGAGCGATGGCTCCAGCATGCTGTTTCTGAATCCGGTATATTCCCCGGTCGACATCTATGCGGACGATAAGCTGATTTACAGTTACGGGACTCAGGGAACCTGGCCGTCCTACATGCCAGATCCGCCGACGGGCGCGTTTTCCGTGAAGCTTCCGGCCCACAGAGACGAACACCTGCTCCACGTAGAACTTGTCTACACGTCTCCGAAATCACGGTCTTCCCTTGTCCTGCATTCAATGGTGACCGGATCGGGGGATGCCGTTCTGCGGTATCTGTTTGAGCGGTACGGGTATTCGTGGGTGTCTTCTCTGCTGTTTATCATCGCGGGGATTATTATGTGTGGTCTGTCCCTCTTCTATATCACTTTTGAGAGGCACGGACTCAGGCTGGCACTGCCGGGGCTTTTGATTGTGCTGGCCGGCATGTGGGAGTTCTCGGAAAATACGATGAGCGTCTATCTGATGCACAGACCGGTACTTCTGTACATTCTGGGATTCACGGGAATGTATGCCATGCTGCTGCCGCTGATTGTCTTTGTGCAGAAGTTCACGAAGATGGAAGGCAGCCTGTTTCTCAGCGTGCTCCGGTGGATCCTGGAGGCAGCGGTTCTGGGGAGCCTGTTTCTGCAGCTTGCCGGGGTTGTTCCATTTACGCGGAGCCTGTATCTTTTCCATGTTCTCCTGCCGGCTGTTCTGATCCTCATTGCTGTCTACATGCTGTACCTTGGAATCCGGAAGAAGAACAGGCCGGCGATCGCCATGTTTCTTGCCATCCTGGTTCTTGCGGTGGCGGCTGTGCTGGAGCTTCTGAATTACTATTTTGTCTTTACAGAACGAAATTCGATCCTGTTTCAAAACGGACTTCAGCTTTTCTGCCTGATCATTCTGGTTTTCGGCTGCGTGGAGGTGCGGCGGAACATGGAGCTTCGGTACAGGAATCTGGAGCTGGCGCATGACATAGAAATGCTGGAGCAGTCGGTGGAGATCCAGAAGGAGAGAGGCCGCGTGCTGACGGCCTATGAGTCGGAAATCCGCAGGCAGCGGCATGATCTGAGGCATCATCTGAGGTATCTGCGGCAGCTTCTGCAGGACGGAAAGGACAAGGAGGCAGCGGCTTACATCGAATCCTTGGATCAGGCCATCCCTGCCGGCACAGTCACCCGCTACTGTGAAAACAGTATGGTGAATGCGGTTATCAGCTACTACGCCGCGCTGGCGCACAGTGACCAGATCCGTATGGAGGTCAGCGTGCGGATCCCGGCGGTCAACCCCCATATCAGTGATACGCACTTGTGTGTGATTCTGGGCAATCTGCTTGAGAATGCAGAGGAGGCCTGCCGGCGGATGAAGGAGGGTGAACAGTGGGTCAGGCTCCGGACAAAGGTTCATGGGGAGCAATTGTTCATCTCGATGGACAACAGCTGCGGGGGGACGGTGCAGCCGCAGGACGGCCGGTATCTGTCCAGTAAACGAAGCGGGGAGGGCATCGGCCTGCGGTCCGTCCGATCCCTTGCGAAGGCACACGGCGGGTCTGCGGAGTTTTCGTCCGGTGATAACTGGTTCCGGTCGGAGATCTGTGTGAGACTGTGACGGTGTTCACATTTTTTCCAAATTTGTGACATAATTCGAACAAACACAGCCGTTATGATAGGACTCAGAAAACAGGAAAAGGGAACAGACAGATGATGTTCCCGAAACACATAGAAGATGAAATACCTGGACACAAAGGAGGTTGTTATTTATGAAGAAGAGATTATTCGCGGTTCTGATTGCGGCTGCAACGATCGGTGCATTTGCCGGCGGAACAACGATGCTGCAGGCGAATGACAATGGTGCAAAGCTCCAGATTGCTGGAGGGGAGACTGAGGCCTCCTCTGAGGATCAGACAGAAAGCACAGGAAGTTCAGACAGTTCTTCCCAGAGTGCGACGGAGGTTGCGGCAGCGCTTCCATCCGGAAACATCGCGAAGGCTGATCAGCCGGATGTGACAGAGCAGCAGGCTGAGAATTCGGGCGTCTCGGAGGTTGCGTCAGATGCGATGCCGGCGCTGGTTTCGATCACAAATATGTCTGTCCAGAAGGTTCAGGACTGGTTCAGCGGCAGGACGTACGAGGCACAGGGTGAATCGGCTGGCACGGGTGTCATCATGGGTGAGAACGATGATGAGCTTCTGATTGTCACAAACAATCACGTCGTCGCGGACAGCGATGAGCTGACGGTTTCCTTCATCGATGAACAGTCCGTGAGCGCAAAGGTGAAAGGGACGGATGCCAGCAACGACCTGGCTGTGGTGGCTGTCAGTCTGTCGGATATTCCGGACGACACGCTGAAGAAGATTCGTGTCGCGAATGTCGGCGACTCGGATGATGTCAAGGTCGGTGAGCAGGTTGTCGCAATCGGCAACGCGCTGAATTACGGGCAGTCTGTCACGACCGGTATCGTCAGTGCCCTGAACAGAGATATCACCGTCACGGACGGTAGCACACAGGTCAACTATGAGGATCTGATCCAGACCGATGCGGCGATCAACCCGGGTAACTCCGGCGGAGCGCTTCTCAACATGAGCGGTGAGGTGATCGGCATCAACTCTGCGAAGGCCGGTGAGAATGGAGTCGAGGGCATGGGCTATGCGATTCCGACATCCAAGGCGCTTCCGATCATCGAGAAGCTGATGAACAAGACGACCCGCTCGAAGGTCGATGAGAAGGATGCCGCTTACATCGGCATCACCGGAGAGGAGGTCACTTCCGATGTGCAGCAGCTCTACGGAATGCCGGCAGGCATCTACATCGCGAATGTCGGCGACAATACGCCGGCGTCTGAAGCAGGACTGACTCGCGGCATGATCATCACGAAGTTTGATGATACCTCTGTCTCGAGCATGAGCGATCTGACTGATCTTCTTCAGTACTACAAGGGTGGCGAGAAGGTTACAATCACGGTGGCTCAGCAGGGAGAAGGCGGCAAGTACAAGGAGAGTGACATCAGTCTGAAGCTCGGACTGAGATCCGACTACGTCAGCAGCACGCAGTAATTGACAAACCGGCTTTTTGTCGGGTATAGTAACAAGTGCCGTGCAGCCGGGGAGATAGCGGTGCCCTGTACCTGCAATCCGCTACAGCAGGGGTCATGCCGAACCGAGGCTGTTTCTCTGCGGAGCAGCCCTTCACAAGTGATGTTGACGTCTGGGTCCCTCGCAACAGGATCCTGTGAATCGTGTCAGGGTGGGAACACAGCAGCACTAAGCAGATCATTCTGTGTGCCGCGGGATCGCCTGGATCGAGTTAACTATGAAGGTACCGTCCGTGGGGAGCCGTCGAAGCGAGGCGCACGGTTAAAGAATGAAGTTGAGGGGCAGCTCAGGGAGCTGCCCCCTTTTTTCAGTCCTGTGTTTGGTCGGCTTCCTGGATTTCTGCAATCAGGCCGCTTTGCCTATATGAAGTAGAGGACAAGCAGATCCCGCAGCAGGCAGGCTCAACAGGCGGGGCGGTGCATGTCTGGGGCGGGAGGCATGGACAAGGAGGGACGGCAAGCAGCTGGCGGTAGTGTACAGGGATGGACGGACATTTCGATGGCGCTGGGAAGAAAAGTGGAGACAGGAATCAGAAGGCGGGAGGATTGTCTGTGAGCAAGATCGCAACCAGAATCGCGCGAAGGCAGCTGCGTCAGAAGCAGGAAGAAGAGCACGCCGCCGAGCAGAAAAAAACAGATGAACACTATATGCGGCTGGCACTGCAGCAGGCCCGCCGTGCACAGGCGCTGGGGGAGGTCCCGATCGGCTGTGTCATTGTCAAAGAGGGCGAGGTCATTGCCAGAGGATACAACCGGAGAAACACCGACCACAACACGCTTTCTCATGCCGAACTCAATGCGATCCGGAAAGCCTCCCGGAAGCTTCAGGACTGGCGGCTGGAGGGCTGTACCATCTACATCACACTGGAGCCTTGTCAGATGTGCAGCGGCGCGATCGTTCAGTCCAGGATTGACCGCTGCGTGGTGGGTGCCATGAACCCGAAGGCCGGCTGCGCCGGCTCTGTCATGAATCTGCTTCAGGTGAAGGGCTTCAACCATCAGGTCGATCTGACGACAGGCATTCTGGAGGAAGCCTGCAGCCAGATGCTCAGCGAATTCTTCCAAAGGCTTCGACAGGAGAAGCAGGGAAAAACCGCGGAAAATCTGCCGGAGGAGAAGCAGGAGAAAGCTGAGGGAAACCTGCTGCGGCAGCAGGAGCGCACGGACAGATAGCATTCATTGAAACAGGGAATGGAGTGGAATCTGCACGCGGAAAACACAGAGGCTTCAGCAACGGCAGATCGAAGCTATAGAAAAAAGCCTGTGGCCTCAGCTGCTGCTGATGTCACGGGCTTTATTGAGCGGAGAGAGTGGGATTCGAACCCACGCGCCCAATAATGGACGACCGCATTTCGAGTGCGGCTCGTTACGACCACTTCGATATCTCTCCACGAAAGTGATGCAAAAAATATTTTAACATATCTCGGTCAGATTTCAAGCAGAAATTGCTGCAGAACAGCCTCAGTCCTCGTCCCGGCTTCTGACGATATACATGGACTGGCGCTCGGATGGCCGGATCTGTTTTCCGTTTTCATCCAGGAGGCGGTAGGCATAGAGCTTCACGATCCTCGCGCTGTGGGCGCCCCAGTTGTCAGACCAGCGGGTTCCGGGGAAGGCAGAGTCGCCAATCAGAAAGTCTCCGTCTTTCAGGAAGGAGTCGATGAAGATGTAGTGGCCTTCCGAGTAATACTCTTCATTCTGGTAGTTGGTGACATCCCCGACAACACAGGCGATCAGAAACCATCCCTTCTTTTCTATCATCTGGCGCATCAGCCGGGTGACTTCGTCCTGATTTGCGCACTGAAGGACGGCAGTCTGGCCCTCATAGTAATTGGCCGGATCATTCCCTTCCTCGACGAACTGGACCCGGCCGTCTGTCAGCTTCGAGATCGACCGGGGGTCAAAATAGCCGGTTCCCTCGCGGGAAAGCTTCTTCCGCTTGCATTCCATTGCAAACTGCCAGGCTGTGTCGGTCAGAGGATTTTTGATGCCCATCCGGCAGAGCATAAAAAAGGTCGCATAGTAGCTGCAGCCCATCGAGGAAATCGGAGAATCACCGTCCACGGAGAGAAGCTTGTTCTGCGGAAAGCTGTCGCCCCGCTGCGTCCAGGTGGAGAGATCGCCTTTGATCAGACCATGCCGGCTGATTTTGCCTGCATCGTAGGCAAAGGCTTTGCCAGTGAGCCCTGGTGCCTCGGGACACAGCGCCAGGGCAGAAGCGAGCGCCCATACAGGCAGCCTTCTCAGGAGGTGGGCGTGAGCTGCCGGCCGGGATGACTTTGATACCGGATGCAGAATAGAGTTGATATGGGAAAGAAGGTGTTTGAATAATTGCATAGGTGATTGTCTGTGTCTCCGCGTGCTGCCGTACTGTTCGACCCATCATAGCATACCCGGGGACAGACTTCTATCCCGGCTTCACACGTTCCCTCAGCGTATTTTTTTCAGAGCAAAATGACGAAAAATTCACAAAGACACAAATTCTTCACCATTCATGCTATACTCACTATGTATGCGTTTCGGCTGAAAGAGGGCGGCTGCCGGCTGCCTCTCCGTCAGAGCCGGGCGAACGGGTAACTGTCAACCACGCATGGAGGCCTTTTATTATGTGGTGGAGTATTCCATTTCTCATCATCTTCCCGATGTGCATCGGGGCTCTTCTGTACTGTATTCACGTGCAGAAGATTCGCAAGGGCATTGCGTACATCGCGACACCGGCCATTATGGCGGCGACGATCGATCTGGTCGTCACCTATTTCCGCAACGGCGGAAGTCCGGTCGACCTGTACGTCGACGTCCCTGTCGCGTCTCATTTCATTACTGCCGGTGAGATTGTACTGATGATCTACGTGACCATCAAGTGCATCCTGGCGAAAAAGTACTGGATCTCGGTCCTTTCCATTGTTCCGACGGTCATGATTGTCAACATGGAAGCGCATCTCGGGGAACTGGGCGGCGCGCACATCAGGCTTGATCACCTGTCTCTTCTGATGTGTCTCATCGTGGCTTTCGTCGGCGGACTGATCACGATCTACGCGATGGGATACATGGATGGATATCATCAGCACCACACCGAGGTGCCGGAGAGAAGACACTTCTTCTTCATGGTCGTCTATGTCTTCATCGGGGCGATGTTCGGCTTCGTGCTTTCCTCGGATCTGGTCTGGATTGATTTCTTCTGGGAGACCACGAGTGTCTGCTCCTTCATGCTGATCGGATATACAAAGACGGACGAGGCTATCACCAATTCCTTCCGCGCTCTGTGGATGAACCTTCTCGGCGGAACGGCACTTGCGTTTGGAATCGTCTACTTTGAGACAGCGACTGGCCTGTCAACGCTTCAGGGTCTGGTCACTGCCTCCCAGCAGGGCGGCCGCGCAGGAGCGGTTGCGGTCATGCTGATGGCATTTGCGGCGCTGACAAAGGCGGCGCAGCTGCCGTTCTCGACCTGGTTGATCGGCGCCATGGTGGCTCCGACTCCGTCCAGCGCTCTTCTGCACTCTGCAACGATGGTCAAGGCTGGCATCTATATTCTGTTTCGCCTGGCTCCGGCGATGGCCGGAACGACGACGGGCTATTTCATCGCAGGAATCGGCGGATTTACCTTCTTCATGACCTCGATCATCGCGATCGGACAGGTCGACGCAAAGAAGGTTCTGGCATACTCCACGATCTCGAACCTCGGGCTGATGGTTGCCTGTGCCGGGATCGGAAGGCCGGAGACTATCTGGGCCGGCGTGTTCCTGATGATGTTCCACGCCATCTCGAAGTCTCTGATGTTCCAGGATGTTGGGGCAACCGAGAACTGTCTGCACAGCCGCAACCTGGAGGACATGCACGGCCTTCTGTACCGTCTCCCGAAACTGGCGGTCTTCATGTTCATCGGGATTGCGGGCATGTACCTGGCTCCGTTCGGCATGCTGATCTCCAAGTGGTCTGCGCTGAGGGCGTCTGTCGATTCGAAGAATGTGATGGTCATCCTCTTCATCGTCTTCGGTTCCGCGACGACTTCTTTCTACTGGTCCAAGTGGCTGGGGAAGATTCTGTCCCGCACGATGCACAATGACCAGGTGAAGGATATCACCAAGAACAATGAGATGTTCTCGCTCACGGTCCATGCGGTCGCGATGGTTGCGCTCTGCGCGCTGTTTCCACTGGTATCGGCGACCTACGTGCATCCGCTGCTGAATGAGACCTTCGGCGTCTACAAGGATGTGCTTTCCAGCAACATCCTGAACATGCTGGTTGTGCTGATCCTGGTTGTGTTCCTGGTGCCGTTTATGGCCTATGCTTCGAGCAAGCGGCTTCACACAAACATGAAGCTTTCCTATATGAACGGCATCAACCTTGGCAACGACAATACCTTCACGGATTCCTTCGGTGAGCCGAAGAAACTCCATATGGCAAATGACTACTTCACGGAGAAGATCGGCCGCCATGCGCTGATGGTTCCGTGTCAGCTTGCTGTCACAGCCGTGATTGTCGTCATGTTCTGCATCGTTCTGGGAGGTGTGGCATGAGAATTGCAATGATCATCCTTTACCTTGTGCTGGCGCCACTGCTCGGCGGTCTTCTTGACGGTATTGACCGCAGGATCTCTGCCCGCATGCAGCGGAGGGTCGGACCGCCGATCCTCCAGCCGTTCTATGATGTCCAGAAGCTTTTCGCAAAGCAGCGGATCGTCGTCACGAACTCGCAGACCTTCCTGATGATCACCTACCTGGTACTGATGGTTTTCACCGGCTGCATGTTCTACTCAGGTGCGGATATGCTGATGTGCTTCTTCGTGCTCTCGACAGCCGGCATCTTCCTGTATTTTGCGGCTGTCGTCACGGACTCACCCTACAGCTATATCGGCGGCCAGCGTGAGCTTTTCCAGGAGATGTGCTGCGAGCCGGCTGTTCTTCTGACCGGAGTGGGCTTCTATCTGCTGGAGGATACCTTTGAGACTGCAAAGATTGTGCAGGCGGACCGCTCTGCCATCGTTGCGCTGCCCGGGTTCTTTGCGGCATTTTTGTTCATCCTGACCATCAAGATGCGCAAGTCACCGTTCGATGAGAGCACCTCCCATCATCCGCATCAGGAGCTAGTCAAGGGTGTCACGACAGAGCTCGGCGCCTCGAATCTGGCGCTGTTCCAGATCACGGAGTGGTACGAGAACATCCTGATGCTCAGCGTGATCGCGCTGTTCATCATCAATAAAAACCCGTGGAGCATTCCGGCAGCAATCCTGGTGGTCCTCGCTGCATATTTCCTTGAGATTCTGATCGACAACACGAGCGCCAGAATGAAGTCCGGGAAGATGCTGGAGCTGTCATGGGCGGTCACGATTGCGGCGGCAGGCGTGAACCTGCTGATCCTGATTCTCGTTCGCTGACAGGAGGTACAGATAGATGGGTAAAGTAAAAAGATCTCCGTGGCTGCTCCACTATGACGCATCGAGCTGCAACGGATGTGATATCGAGGTTCTGGCATGCATGACGCCGGTCTACGACGTTGAGCGTTTCGGCGTCGTCAACACGGCGGACCCGATGCAGGCGGACATTCTGCTGGTGACGGGCGGGGTCAACTCCCAGTCGGCAGAGGTTGTGAAACAGCTGTATGACCAGATGGCAAGACCGAAGGTGGTTGTTGCGGTCGGTATCTGTGCATGTACCGGCGGTGTGTTCAAGGACTGCTACAACATCAACGGAGGTGTCGACACAGTGATCCCGGTTGATGTCTATGTTCCGGGATGCGCGGCTCGTCCGGAGTCGATCATTGACGGTGTTGTCAAGGCTGTTCAGATCTTCCAGGAGAGATCGGATGCGCACGACAAGTATGTGAAGGAACACGGTGAGTCGGAGCGCAACCTGAATGACCCGGATGCTGCAGCGAGAGAGGGCAATCCGGCGGACTTCTTTGATGCAATCACCAAGACATCGGAAGGCAGCAGAAACAAGGAGGCGGAGAAGAAATGAGCGCGAAATTCACCCCGAAGGAAACCATCCGCGTCATCGAGAAGGACGGCCTGCTCCGCGAGGTCATGGCGATGAAGAGCCGCGGAATGAGACTGTCCCAGGCCTGCGCCTCCTACAAAGACGGCAAGTATGAGCTGAGTTATTCATTTTCGGACGACGAGACGCTGGACTATGAGACGCTCCGCGTTGTCTGCGATCTGGCGGACAGGATTCCGAGCATCCATGACTTTTATTCCTGCGCTTCCTTCTATGAGAATGAGATGCGTGAGCTCTTTGGCGTCAAGATCGAGCTGATCGAGCCGGACTACCACAACAAGCTGTACCGGATCAAGGCAGAGACACCGTTTCTGCCGGAGGACGCGAAGGCTGAGCAGAAGAAGCAGGAGCAGGAAATCAGCCTGAGCGGGGCTGACAGCGACCTGGATCTTGCGCAGGCTGCCGCGGACGAGAAGCTTGCGTCCGGAAAGAAGGAGGAGAAGTGATGGAAGAGAGAGAGAAGAAGAGAAGCGTTGTCCCGTTCGGACCGCAGCATCCGGTTCTTCCAGAACCGATCCACCTGGATCTTGTCCTTGAGGATGAGAAGGTTGTGGATGTCATTCCGTCCATCGGCTTCATCCACCGCGGGCTGGAGGATCTTGTAAAGAAGAGAGATTTCAACGAGTATGTCTACGTTGCGGAGCGCACCTGCGGCATTTGCAGCTTCGGCCATGGTCTCGGGTATGTTGAGGCGGTTGAGAAGTGCATGAACGTCGAGGTCCCGATCCGCGCAAAGTACCTGCGCACGATCTGGAGTGAGATGAGCCGCATTCATTCCCACCTGCTCTGGGCAGGACTGATGGCAGATGCCTTTGGCTTCGAGAATCTGTTCTATCAGTGCTGGAGACTTCGTGAGAAGAACCTCGACCTTGTGGAAATGACGACCGGCGGCCGTCTGATCTACTCGGTCAACAAGGTCGGCGGTGTGCTGAAGGACATCACGCCGGATATGCAGAAGGTGATTCTGAACAATCTTTCCGAGCTGGAAGCAGAACTGAGGGATGTGTACAAGACCTTCATGACAGACTATTCTGTCCAGGAGCGCACGAGAGGCGTCGGCGTCCTGACGAAGGAGCAGGTGCATGATCTTGGCTGCTGTGGGCCATATGCAAGAGCGTCAGGTGTCGCCCGCGATATCCGTCAGCTTGGATATGAGGCGTACGGAGAGCTCGACTTTGAGCCGGTCGTATCGAATGACGGGGACAACTATGCGAGATGCGATGTGCGTCTGCGTGAGGTCTTCCAGTCCATCGACCTGATCCGTCAGGCGATTGCAAAGATTCCGAACGGAGAGCTTTCCGTTCCGGTCAAGGGCAACCCGGACGGCGAGGCGTTTATCCGGATTGAGCAGCCGCGCGGAGAGGCCATCTACTACGTGGAAGGCAATGGGACAAAGTTCCTGAACCGCTTCCGGCTTCGCACGCCAACGTTCGCCAATATTCCGGGCATGTGCGAGACGATGAAAGGCTGCAGCTATGCAGATATCCCGCTTCTGGTTGTGACAATCGACCCGTGCATCAGCTGCACAGAAAGATGAGGAGGATATCATGCCAAAAACAAGAATCATGGCGTTCACGTGGTCAACGCTGAAGAACCTCTTCTCCAAACCGGCCACGAAAAACTATCCGGCTGAGCCGATCAAGTACCCGGAGAGAAGCCGCGGACACATCGAGATTGACATCGAGGACTGCATTTCCTGCTCCATGTGCGCGAGAAGCTGTCCGACGGGTGCCATCACGGTCGATCGCAAGGAGCTGACCTGGGCGATCAACCGGTTCGACTGTCTGGCATGCGGCTACTGCGTGATCAAGTGCCCGAAGAAGTGCCTGCATCTCGTTCCCGGGTATCAGACACCGGAGGGTGAGAAGAAGGAGGTATCCTTCAAGCGCCCGGCTCCGGCACCGAAGCCGGCAGCGGCTCCTTCCGCAGCGCCGAAGGCAGCAGGCTCCGCGTCTGCGGCCGGAAAAGCAACGTTGAACGGCGACATCGTGACGATGGCGAACGGAAAGACGATGGATCTGTCGAAGTTCCCGGCGGAGAAGAAGGCAGAGATCCTGAAAAAACTCGGGCTTGATGCCGCACCAGCGCCGAAGGCGGAGGCTGAAGGGAAGGCAACGCTGGAAGGCGATATTGTCAGGCTGCCGAACGGCAAGACGATGGATCTGTCAAAGCTGCCGGAGGCAAACCGCGAGAAGGTTCTTCAGAAGCTTGGGTTAAAGTAAGAAGACCTGTAAGGTCAGACGGCGGAGGGTTTGTTTCATGTGTGTTGCAGCAGAAGGAACCGTCCTTTCTGTGGAGGGCCGGGATGCCGTCGTGGATTTCCATGGCAATGAAGTCACGGCGAAGTGCGGCCTCGTGCAGGTGAAGCCCGGAGACCACGTGCTGGTTCACGCAGGCTGTATCCTGCAGGTGCTTTCGCAGAGGGAACAGAATGAAATGACCGACCTGTCGGCGATCTTCGCCGAGGTTGGCGCATACTGAAGTGGATGAGAGCCCGCGGGGAGATCCTGCGGGCTTCTGTGTCTGGCAAAGCTTCAGAACAAGACCGCAGGGCAGGGGAAACGCAGGATATGGCAGCCTGGGCCAGGGAGGCATGGACATAGCCTGCTTCAGCAGGTGTGGGGAGAAACGGCAGAAAAGAAAGATATGGGGCATCATGGATAAAAGAAACACGGAGCTGCTTCGGGCGATTACAGACTATCTCAAAAACTATGACGGGCCGGAGCTTCGGATTATGGAGGTCTGTGGGAGCCACACGGGAGCGATCGCAAAATATGGGATTCCTCAGCTATTGTCGGACAGAATCCACCTGATTTCAGGCCCGGGCTGCCCGGTCTGCGTGGCACCGTCTGCATACATTGACCGCATGATCGAGCTGTCCCTGCAGCCGGACGTGATCGTCACGACCTTCGGGGATCTGCTTCGGGTGCCGGGGAGTCGGGAATCTCTCAGCGAGGCGAAGGGCCGCGGCGCGAAGGCAAGAATGGTCTATTCTCCATTCGACACCATCGATCTCGCAAAGAAGGATCCGGCGCATACCTATGTCTTCGCGGCGCTCGGTTTCGAGACGACGGCGCCTGTCTATGCACTGATGGCCAGGCAGGTGCTCGAGGACGGGATTCCGAATGTAAAGCTTCTGACAGCGATCAAGACGATGCCAGCGGTCATCAGAGCTCTGATGGACAGCGGAGCACCGGTCAATGCATTTCTGGCGCCGGGGCATGTGTCTGTCGTGACCGGCAGCCGGATCTGGGAACCGCTGGCGGAGCAGTACGAAATTCCGTTTGCTGTCGCAGGGTTTCAGGGGATCGAGATCCTCGAGGCGCTTTATGGAATTGCACGGTGGACAAACGGGCGGTCGGGAGGAAGGGTCATGAACTTTTACCCGTCCGTCGTCAGCAGAGCCGGAAATGAGGAGGCGCAGACTCAGATCCGGGAGGTGTTTGAACCGGTATCAGCCGTCTGGCGCGGGATCGGGGAAATTGAGGGATCCGGGCTGGCGCTCCGGGGACCCTATGCGGCGCTGGATGCCGGGAGCCGCGGCCTGAGCAGAGACGTCCGGAAGAACAAGGCCTGCAGGTGCGGGGAGGTCTTGTGCGGGAAGATTCCGCCGACAGCCTGCCCGCTGCATGGCAAGGTCTGCACGCCGCTGACTCCACAGGGCGCCTGCATGGTGTCTCCTGAGGGCAGCTGCCGCACATGGTTTGAAGGCGGCCGGAAACGGTAAACAGGATACAGGAACAGTCCGGGAAGAAAGCTGCCGGTATCAGACAACGGCAGATGCGGACGGCGCGAAGGCGGATTCAACAGGAAGAAAGCAGGGATCAGATGAGCGGCAGAGTAGCAATGGTACACGGCAGCGGCGGAAAGGCAACGGGAGAGCTGATTGATCAGATCTTCGCCTCGGAGTTTCAGGATCAGACGCTGGATGAAATGGAGGACAGCGCGCTTGTCGCGGGCTGCGGGAGACTCGCGCTCACGACCGACAGCTTTGTTGTGACGCCGGTGAAATTCCGGGGCGGAGACATCGGGCGTCTGGCGGTCTGCGGAACGGTGAATGATCTTCTGATGCGCGGGGCGGTTCCGAAATATCTGACATGCGGCTGGATTCTGGAGGAGGGGACGGAGATCGACCTGGTCCGGGAGATGGCGCATTCGATGGCGGAAACAGCCCGGGAGGCCGGCATCCGTATCGTGGCCGGCGACACGAAGGTGATTGACGGAAGCATTGCGGAGAAGAGCGCCGGGGATGCGGCCGGGAGATATGCGGGTGGTATTCTGATCAATACAGCCGGGGTCGGTTTTGTCCCCGAGGGAGTCAGCATTTCTGCGCGGAATGCGCAGACCGGAGATGCCATCCTGGTTTCAGGAACCATGGGGGACCACCATGCAGCCATCCTGTCGGAGCGGATGAGCATCCGGACAGATATTGAGAGCGACAATGCGCCGCTGACAGAGATTGTCTCAGCGCTCGTGCAGTCAGGGCTTCATATCCATACGCTCCGCGATATCACCCGCGGCGGACTGGCGACCGTTCTGAAGGAGCTGGCAGAGACCTCCGGACGGACATTTGAAATCGAGCAGGAGAAGATCCCGGTGACAGCAAAGGTGCAGGACTTCTGCAGCCTGCTCGGTCTGGATCCTCTGTATATGGGCAATGAGGGCAAGCTTGTCTGTATCCTCCCGGCCGAAGAGGCGGAGGAAGCACTTCGGCTGATCCGCAGCTGCCGCTATGGCGCAGGTGCCGTGAAGGTCGGGGAAGTCACTGGCGATGAGCCGGGCATTCTGGTCATGAAGACCGAGATCGGCGGAAAACGCCTGCTGGATGTCCTGCAGGGAGAGGGCCTGCCGCGAATCTGCTGAGAAGAGCGGGACGGCAATCGGAGAGAATCGTACATGCATGAGATGAGTACAATTGTAAGGATGGTGAATCTGGCTTGTGAGGCTGCCCGGAGGGAGGGCGGCGGAAGGCTCAGATCGCTTTCCATCCGCGTCGGGGCGATGACGGGGATTCTGCCCTATTATCTGGAAAAATACTTTCCGGAGGCATCTAAGGGGACGCCGGCGGAAGGAGCTGTACTGAAGATTACAGAGGTGCCTGTCACCGTCTCCTGCATGGACTGCGGAACTGTCTATGAACCGGAGAAGACGCCTGGACGCCGATGTCCGAGGTGCGGGAGCATCCGCGGGCGTGTACAGACCGGCCGGGAGCTGATGCTGGATCAGATTGAGCTGGAGGAAGTGCCGCAGGAGACCGGGAAAGACTTGTGAGCGGACGCACAGGAAGGTGCTTCCTGTGCGATGGCAAAGTGAATCGACAGAAAGGTGGTAGAAAGATGGCTGAGACAAATGTTGTACTGGACGCAATCAGATCCCGCAGGAGCTGCAGGGCGTACAAGAGCGAGATGGTGCCGAAGGAGCTGATCGAGACGGTTGCAGAGGCCGGAACCTGGGCAGCCACAGGGATGGGCAGACAGTCCCCGGTGATCGTGGCAGTGACCGACAAGGCGGTCCGGGATGAGCTGTCAGAGATGAATGCAAAGATCATGGGCACAACGTCCGACCCGTTTTACGGTGCACCGGTGATTCTGATTGTGCTGGCGTTGAAGAAGCGTCCGACCCATGTCTACGATGGCAGCCTTGTCCTCGGCAACATGATGCTTGCCGCGGAATCGCTCGGGCTCGGGAGCTGCTGGATCCACAGGGCAAAGGAAGAGTTCGAGAGCGAGGAAGGAAAGAAGATTCTGGAAAAGGCCGGAGTGAACGGAGATGAATATGAAGGCATCGGCCATCTGGCACTTGGATATCCTTCATATGAAGAAAAGCCGAAGGCTGCACCGCGCAAGCCAGGCTATGTAAAGTGGGTGGAGTGACCCATTTGATGCGACTTGGCATCTGCCGCATGTTCCCGGAGTGCCGGGGAGGGCAGCGTAAAGCGGCCAGGGGTGATCGGATCAGGAGAAGGGCAGGTCGCGGGTGAAGTACCGCTCCATGAGCTGCTTTACCTGCTCATCGGCCTCCTTTACAAAGGCGTCATAGGTATCGAGAAGCCACTGTCCCTCCTCTGTGAGCTGGCTGCCTCCCCCACCTTCGCCGCCGGCCGCCGGCCGTGTCAGTTTCGCTCCACAGATCTGCTCTGCCCGGCGCACATGCGTCCACGCCTTGCTGTAGGACATCTCCATCGCGGCAGCAGCCTGGCGGAGGGAGCCGAGCCGTTCTACGCCGTGCAGCAGCTCCGCAAGTCCCGGCCCCATGATGAAAGTCCGCACCTCACCTGTCTTCTTGTCCCGCAGGGAAAATTTGTAGGATGTCTTGCAGGACAGGATCGAGGATGGGAGTTCTTTCTCTACCATATCAAAGCAATCCTTTCCGGAAAGCCGCCGCGATGCCGGGAGCGATGCTGGCGCTGTGCAGCCGGCATTGGGAATAAAGACCATCTGGCAGCGGGTCAGGCTTCTGTCTCTTCTGAAAGGCTCTCGGTTTCCGGTTCTTTCACGATTGGTGTAAAGCCGACTTCCTCAAAAACTTGTTGTGCCTCCGGTGTCTGCAGGTACGCAAGGAAAGCCTTTGCTTCATCCGGATGGGCACTGTTCTTCAAAACAGCCGCCGGATAGATGACCTGTCCGCACATATCAGCTGAGGCCGTATCGACTACGGTCAGCTTTGCGCTGAAGGCGTCTGTCTGATATATGATACCACAGTCGACCGAGGCCTCGGAGACCTGAACGGTAACTTCCTTGACATTCGACCCGTATGTGATGCAGCCATCTGATGTAAGCTGATCCTCCGAGAGCCCGTAGTATGCGAGAATCTTCTGCGTGTACTGCCCGACGGGCACATCGCTGTTTCCCATCGCAAGCAGGACTGAGCCCTTCTTCAGGTCATCCGCCAGGTCATCAAAACTCCGGATGTTCTTCGGATTTCCGTCCGGAACGGCAAGGGCAACCTTGTTTTCCAGCAAGTCGACACGTGTGCCGGCCAGAAGCTCATCGTTCCCGTCCGGATTCGTATCAGGTGCGGCATCCTTGTCCAGCTCATTCATCTGCTTCAGAGCGGCGGACAGAAAGAGATCGCAGTCCGAGCCTTCCAGAATCTGTGTTTCAAGTGTTCCCGAGGAATCAAAGTTGAAGGAAATGGCGATTTCCGGATGTTTCTGTTCATACGTCTCTGCCAGCTTCGTGAGCGTCTCTGTCATGGAAGCTGCCGCAAACACGGTCAGCTCCGTCTGTTCGGTTCGGTGCCCACCCTTCTCAGATTCTTCTGTCTCCCCTGCCGCGGCTGACAGTACAAAGCCGGAAGCAAGTGCCGTGCAGAGCAGAACCGATCCGAAAGCCATTCTCCAACGTTTGCGCATCGTGAAACCTCCTCTCTGAAATGTCGTACCATGCGTTATTCTTTAAAAAATATAACGATGCGTTCATTATAGAGAATGTGTCCCCATTTTGCAAGACGGACGATTGCGGGATCAGCGGGCGGTATGGGAGGAGGCAGGTCCCTGCCATTCGTGCAGAGTGACGACGGGAGGCATACAATCAGAACGTATCCCTGCAGATCCGGGGCTTGCCGGGATATGATACAATAGCTGGAAATTATGCAGATCAGAGGGGCTGACGGCAAGACGACCGGTCAGGCGATGCAGAGGGCTCATACATGCGGATCAGAGATCAGGCAGCCAGCGGGAGAGCATTTGCCACGAAGTGTCGAAGCTGGAGTCCGGATTGCTCTGGTGCGCGGAGAGAAAGGGAGGATGCAGACAGAATGCAGAGCGAAGACAATCCAATCTACAGAGATGTACCGATTCCGGACAGGAACCGCGAAAGTCTTCGCCAGCGGTATCCTGAGGGGGACAGCGGGAGACAGATCCGGCCTGTGCGTGAACACGCAGCGCAGAGCAGCGGACAGATCTGGGGAGGAAAAGACGAGGAACTGCGGCGCATGATCCTGGCAGGCAGAGCGCCGGAGTTGCAGCGCAGGCTCCAGGAACGCGGGAAACAGGAGCGGTCGTACCTGGAGACAGTGAATGCCTGCCGCAGGCGGATGCGTGAGATACTGAGTCCGGACAGGAAGGAATCAGCGGAGGATGGATTCCAGGTCCTGAAAAGCATGGGGGACGCAGACTCTGGCTGGAACGGGGAGTCGGTTTTCGACCCGGACAGCATCCGGACAGCTCTGCAATACTATGTCATCACGGCAGATCTTCCAAGATCATATGTTGCAGAGGTTTTTGAGAAGGAAATCGCGGAGGATGAGCGGATCCTTGCGCTGATGCTGTACCAGGAAGCGGAAACGGACCAGCTCTATGAGTCCATATCCGAATTTGGCAGATACAGGGGGAGCAAGTCGGCGTTTTTCCGGGCACACGAGGAGGATATGAAGGCGGTACTCGTGCGCGTCTACCGCACCTGGGCGGATATGTACCAGTCAGAACATGGACGTGCACTCGCGGACGAGCTGGCCGGGAAGAGTGAGACGAGACCCTGGCTGCTGAGCCGGGTCAGATCCGGGGAAAATGTGGCGGCGGACCGAAAAAAGGACCGCATCTTTCTTGTGGATCCGCTTCTGGTCTACTGGTGCCGGCGGGGAAACTGGACCATCACGCAGTATTTCCCAAGGTTGTTCGGGAGCAGACTTCTTCAGAAAACACTGGGAGAGGTCTGCAGAGAAACGGAGCGGCAGATGAGAGCGACAGCCAGGTATCGGAACCTGAAACCGGGGACGCTGGATGAGAAACTGAGGAAGCTGGTGGAACGGACGGTTCAGGAGTATCTCAGAGATCGGGCGAAGGAGCAGGCGAAGGCTGCCCGGCAGGAGATCCGGCTCGATCTGGGGAAGCTCAGCGCAATCCGCTCTGATGCAGATTATACGAGAGATCAGCTTCTTGATGGCATCGAGGATGAAACAGATTTGGCCGCAGCCTTTCCGTCTCCCCGGCCCCGACAGGCTGAATCTGTACAGACATCCGCCCGGCAGCCTGGCTCCGCTGACGCAGTGCCGGCGCAGGCCTCTCAGGCGCATCAGCCCGCCGACAACACGGCCGGTTCAGCACAGACATCCGCCCGGCAGCCTGGCTCCGCTGACGCAGTGCCGGCGCAGGCCTCTCAGGCGCATCAGCCCGCTGACAACACGGCTGATGAAGCCACCCGGCCATCCGAGTCTGCCGTTGCAGCACCGCAGCAGTGCCGCGTGTCAGAGCAGGCAGACTTCGGGCTCTCTGCGGAGGAGACTGATATTCTGCGCATTCTCTTTACAGGAGAGAATCCTGCATCGTATATCAGAGCGCACCATCTGTATCCGGCTGTCGTCGCAGATTCCATCAATGAAAAACTGTTTGAAGAAATCGGAGACTCGGCTGTGACGGAGGAGGACGGAACGCTCTCACTGATCGAGGACTATCTCGATGATCTCAGGTTACTTCTGCCGCAATAAAAGCATTGGCAGAATATTCCTGTATGAGTTTCTGCACCATGTAAGCTAGGCAGGTATGAATACCTTGCCGAGATGGGATAAGACTTCATTAAAATAATGACATAGCAATTCATTCAATTCATCCGGTGTCTCCTGCATACCTCTTTCAATCCATTCCTCAATCCATCCACTGATTCCGTCCGCAAAGAATACTTTTTGATAAGCATCGTCATTGGGGAGTTTCCCTGTTAATCCGATTTTCTCGCGGAGAGATACCCGTAAAATGGCATCTCTTCCAGTTTTATGAAGTACTTCATAAAAAGTCTGGTGTTTCTTTATGTGGTTGAACAGGCTTTCGAATACGTTCCATGGTTTTGCGCCGGGATCTGATTCTAATTCTTTTGCCCATTCCTTGATCAGAAATTGTGCATGCCGCTCCAGAATTTCTTCTTTACTCTGAAAATGGCGATAGAAGGAAGCGCGTCCGACACCCGCCCTGACACAGAGCTCCCGAACGGATATTTCATCCAAAGACATGCTTTTCAGTAATTCAATCAGGGTTTCTGCAAGCTGCTGTTCAACATAATATACCTTATTAAAGTCATTCTGCATGAGTCATTTCGTACCTTTCTGTCCCATTATATTTGAGACACTTGTCTCAAATATTTTCTTATGATAAAGTTTCCGAAAAGGAAAGGCAAGGAATATTATGAGAAAACATCGTTTGTTAAGAATCATAGGCATAATTGTGAGCATAGTTGCTGCAACTGCGGGTGCAGGGATACTAGCCGTAGCCATTCATCCTCAGCTTGCGGTAGGTGGGATTCAGAAGCTGATGTATCAGAAGAATCCTGTGAATACGTATGCACCTTTGCATGAACCATCTGAAGGAACGACAGAATCTGGACTTTACAAGATAACAGACCGCGAGTATGGTACCGAATATCCGAACAGTTTTCTGGACATCACTTATCCTTCGGAGGATGTCAAAGAGAAGCATCCGACACTGTTTTATTTTCATGGCGGCGGTTTCTTCGGCGGCAGTAAGGATATGGGCGATCCGATGGCTGCTACTGAGGCGACCGCATTGCTGGACGATCTGTGCGCGGCGGGCTATACAATCGTCAATGTCGACTATGCGCTGGTGCCGGATTACCATTTTCCGGTTCCGCTCATTCAGGCAAGTCAGGCATTTGCATGGGCGAAGGAGCATGCGGATGAATATCATCTGGACATGGAGCATGTTATAATCATGGGATCCTCTGCTGGCGCAATCATGGCATCCCAGATGGGAAGCGTGATCACGAACAGTGATTATGCGGATCTTATCGGCGTTACGCCATCCCTGTCTACAGATCAGGTGAAGGCTGTTGTAATTGATGATGCGCCGCTGGATTATGATACGTTTTCTTTTGCATGCAGGCTGCTGATCGGAAACTATGTCAAAGGAACCACGTTTCTTTCGAAAGAGGATAAATCGCGTTATAACAACATTCTGCATGTGACAGGCACCTATCCACCTTCATTCCTGCTTGGAAGCGAATATAGGACCGATATGAATGAAATGCACGATGCGCTTGAGAAGGCGGGGGTGGTGAATGAACTCGTTGATCCGCTGAAGGAAGAGGGAAAAAAGATGCCGCATTGCTTTGTCGCTGAAGAGAGAACAGATCCCACTGCCCAGAAAGCGTTTCTGAGATTGACTGACTTCCTGAAAAAACATTGTTTTTAATCTGAAGAGGGAAACGGAATGAGATACATATTTGAAAATCTGAAGCAGTACTGGCGTTCTGTACTGCTGCTCGCTGTGCTTTTGGTTGTCCAGGGCTTCTGCGAGATGTCCATGCCGCAGTACACGCAGAACATCATCGATGTGGGCATTCAGAACAAAGGACTTGAGCACATCACACCGTCCAGCATCACGGCAGGAGAGTTTGAGGCGGCGCAGATCTTCATGGACGATGCGCAGAAACGGGTATGGACGGATGCCTATGAGAAAGACGGGGATCACTATTCCCTTCAGAACCTCAGTAGAGAGAAGCTGAAGGAGCTGGATGGAGACCTCCTGACACCGCTGGTGATGGCTTACCAGCTCGGGCATATGTCGGAGGAATCGTTCCGCACGATGATGAAGACCCAGGCAGAGAACGCTCTTCAGTCACAGAAGCTGAAGGGCGCGCTTCTGGATGCTGCAAAGAAGCAGGCAGACCGTCTGGATTCAATGTCAGTGAAGGAGATCGCCGATGCATATGGCCTGGATATCACCACCTTCGAGGCAGAGGATGAAAAGGGAAATGCATCTACATATGTCGATGTAAGACCGGCAATTCAGAAGATGATTGACAGCGGCCGGATGAGCGAAGACAGCCTCAGCCAGATGAAGAAGCAGATCACGGACACCATCAGTCAGACGGGCTCCCAGACCATGCGCGCGATGGCGATCCGGTATGCCGCGGAGGCGGACAAGGCCGCCGGGACCGATATCGACAAGATACAAAGGCAGTATCTGTGGCTCAGCGGCGGGCGGATGATTCTGATGGCACTCCTGATGGGAGCGGCCGCCGTGGCTGTATCATTTGTCGCGTCCAGGGTTGGCGCTGCTGTCGGGAGAGACCTTCGCCTGAAGGTTTTCGGGAATGTCATCGGGTACTCGAACGCAGAGATGGATCATTTTCAGACCTCCTCCCTGATCACCAGGGCGACCAATGATGTCCAGCAGGTCCAGATGGTCACGACGATGATGCTCCGGATGGTGCTCTATGCGCCGGTGCTGGCAGTCTGGGGAATCGTGAAGGTCTATCAGTCCCATGCCAACATGAGCTGGGTGATTCTGCTGGGGATCGCAGTGATTGTGGGTATCATCCTCACGCTTGTCGTGCTGGCGATGCCGAAGTTCAAGAGTATGCAGAAGCTGGTGGACCGGCTGAATCTGGTTTCCAGAGAGATCCTGACCGGACTGATGGTGGTTCGGGCATTCGGAAGGGAGAAGACAGAGGAGGAGCGTTTTGACGATGCCAACACCGATCTGATGCGCACACAGCTCTTCACGAACCGCGTTATGACCTTCATGATGCCGTCGATGATGTTCATCATGAGCGGGCTCGGTGTTCTGATCACCTGGGTGGCTGCGCACCGCGTCGATGCCGGGACGCTCCAGGTCGGCGCGATGACCTCCTTCATCACCTATGCGATGATCATCATTTCCTCGTTCATGATTCTGACGGCGATGTCGATCATCCTGCCGCGTGCAGGCGTCGCGGCGGAGCGGATTCATGAGGTGACCTCCACAAAGTCCTCAATTGAGAATCCGGAGCATGAGGAGATCCCGCAGGAAAAGAAAGGGGTTGTAAGGTTCGATCATGTGAACTTCCGCTATCCCGGTGCGGAAATGGATGCCCTTCATGATATTTCATTCACGGCAAGACCGGGCGAGACGACAGCCATCATCGGAAGCACAGGTTCCGGCAAGAGTACGCTGGTGAATCTGATTCCGAGATTCTACGATGTCACAGAGGGCTCGATCACGGTGGACGGAGTGGATATACGGAAACGGGATCTCCATGATCTGCGGGCGGAAATCGGGTTTGTGCCGCAGAAGGGAACCTTGTTCTCCGGGACGGTTGCCTCCAATATCCGGTTCGGAAAACCGGACGCGCCGGATGAGGCGGTAAAGCGCGCGGCTCAGATCGCACAGGCAGATGATTTCATCATGGAGAAGGAGGATCAGTACAACAGCTTCATTTCCCAGGGCGGTGGCAATGTGTCAGGCGGTCAGAAACAGCGGCTTTCGATTGCGAGGGCGATTGCGAAGAATCCGCTGGTGCTGGTTTTCGACGACAGTTTTTCGGCACTTGACATGAAGACAGACGCGAGGCTGCGGGCGAAGCTCTCTGAGGAGGAGAAGGACGCGACAAAGATCATTGTCGCGCAGCGGGTCAGCACCATTCTGAGCGCGGACCAGATTCTGGTGCTCGATGAGGGAAGACTGGTCGGCTGCGGGACGCACACGCAGCTGCTTGATACATGCGAGGTCTACCGGCAGATCGCGGCGTCTCAGCTTTCGCAGAAGGAACTGGAGGAAACGCGCCATGCAGAATAAATATAGAAAGAACAAGCCCTCCGGATTCGGAAGGGGCTCTGAGGAGGAGGCAGCAAAGCGCGCAAAGGAGCAGCAGCTGGAGGAATTCCGGAAGAGGCAGCGCGCTTCAGCGCCCAAGCACGGACCTGGCAGAAACCAGGTGGTTGAAAAGCCAAAGGACTTCAGGGGCTCATTCGGTAAGCTGCTGCGTTATATGGGACGGTACAAGGCGGCTGTCTTTGCAGTCATGATCTTTGCCGCTGCCTCGACGGTGTTCAATGTATTCGGCCCGAAGATCATGGGACATGCGACAACGGAGCTGGCGCAGGGGCTGATGCGGAAGGTCCAGGGGACTGGCGGGATCGATTTCGGAAAGATTGGACGGATTCTGCTCTGGACACTCGGCCTTTATCTGGCATCAGCTGTCTTCAGTCTGGTCCAGGGCTGGATCATGACGACGGTCAGCCAGAAGGTCGCCTACCGGATGCGCCGGGAGATAGCCGAGAAGATCGACCGGATGCCGATGAAGTATTTTGAGAGCCGCCCGTACGGCGACGTCCTCTCGCGAATCACAAACGATGTCGATACGCTCGGGACAGGTCTGAACCAGAGCATCACGATGATTATTACCTCCATCGCGACCCTTGTGGGCGTCGTTGTGATGATGCTTACCATATCTCCGGTGATGACCCTGATTGCGGTGGTCGTGATTCCGGTGTCCGGTGTGCTGGTTGCCTTCATCGTGAAGAAATCGCAGAAGTATTTTATGCGGCAGCAGGAATCGCTCGGCATGATCAACGGGCAGATTGAGGAGGATTTCTCCGGACAGCTGGTCATCAAGGCCTTCAACCGGGAGAATGTCGTCCTGAGTGAATTCGGGAAGACAAACAATGATCTCTATGATTCAGCGTGGAAGTCGCAGTGCATATCCGGTGTCATGATGCCGGTCATGAATTTCATCAGCTACCTTGGGTACGCAGGGGTCGCGATCTCGGGCGGGATGCTCTCCATCCGCGGTGTGATCGGGGTCGGAGATATCCAGGCGTTCATCCAGTATGTCGGGAACATCAAACAGCCGCTGGCACAGATGGCGCAGGTGTTGAACCAGGTGCAGTCGATGACGGCTGCGGCGGAGCGTGTGTTCGAGTTTCTGGATGAGGAGGAGGAAACCCAGCTTCCTGCTGGTCAGAATGCTGCAGAAGCACAGGAAAACGAATCCGTTGAAAATACGAGTCAGACCAGCGTGCAGGGCGCGGAGGGACAGACGGCCGGAAGAAATGAGCGCGCGGAGCAGGCAGTCCTGCCGGGGAGGGTCTCAGGGAAAGTGGATTTCGACCATGTCCGCTTCGGGTACAATCCGGATCAGATCATCATCCATGATTTCACGGCCCATGTAGAGCCCGGGCAGAAGATTGCGATTGTCGGGCCGACGGGCGCCGGCAAGACGACCATTGTCAAGCTCCTGATGCGTTTCTACGATGTCAACAGCGGTTCCATCAGCCTGGACGGCAGGGATATCCGGCGCTTTGACCGGCATGAGCTGAGGGCGCATTTTGCCATGGTACTGCAGGATACATGGCTGTTCTCCGGAACAATTCGGGAGAACATCCGCTATGGCAGACTGAATGCGACCGACGAGGAGGTCGAAGCGGCTGCAAAGGCTGCCTACGTTGATCACTTTATCCGCACCCTTCCGGGTGGTTACGATCTGGTGTTGAATGAGGACGCGACAAATGTGTCCCAGGGACAGAAACAGCTTCTCACCATTGCGCGGGCGATGCTTGCAGACCGCAGTGTACTGATTCTGGACGAGGCGACCTCCTCCGTCGATACTCGTACAGAGCAGCTGATTCAGAGCGCCATGGATCGTCTGATGAAGGGCAGGACAAGCTTTGTGATCGCGCACAGGCTGTCGACCATCCGCAATGCGGATCTGATCCTTGTCCTGAATCACGGAGACATCGTCGAGCAGGGGACCCATGAAGAGCTCCTCGCAAAACAGGGATTCTATGCGGATCTCTACAACTCCCAGTTTGCGCAGGCTGCGGAGGCGTAACAGACGTGGGGCGTGCATAACCAAAACTGACAGCAGGAAAATGATGGCAGGGCGCAGGCAGGTTCCGGGTGCGGAACTTCTGCTTGACAGCCCTGCCGTTTTCGTGTTACCATCACGTCCATGGTACTTTAGCATGGTAAAGCAATAAAGCGATTTCGGAATCAATCGCGCGGCACCATACATGACAGCATGCAGGGGATGTCGGGAATGATTGAGACGGAATCAAATACAGGATGCAGGGCATCAGGAGGAGTGACGATGATGAAGAAAAGGGTTCTGGCAGGTGTACTGAGTGCAGCGATGGCGGTTTCGATGTCTTTCACAATGGCATATGCGGGGGAGACAGAGGCAGTTTCCGGAACGGAGGCGGCTGCGAACGCGGACGGACTGGCGACAGAGGGCAAGTTTGTCGTCGGCTTTGACGCCGAGTATCCGCCGTACGGATATATGGATGACAATGGCGATTACACGGGCTTTGACCTGGAACTGGCACAGGCGGTCTGTGACCTGGAAGGCTGGGAGCTGGTCAAGACACCGATCGACTGGGACTCCAAGGACATGGAGCTCAATTCCGGCAACATCGACTGCATCTGGAACGGCTTCACGATGAACGGGAGGGAGGATTCCTATACATTCTCTGTACCGTATGTCAATAACAGCCAGGTCATTGTGACAGCAGATGATTCCGGCATCAATTCGCTGGCTGACCTCGCTGGCAAGACGGTCGGTGTTCAGGCGGATTCAGCAGCGCTGGCATTGCTCAGCAAGGATGGGGATCAGGCAGACCTGGCGGAGACCTTCGGTGACCTCCAGCAGTTCGCGGATTACAATACAGCCTTCACAGAGCTGATGGCAGGCTCTCTCGATGCAGTCGCCATCGACATCGGAGTCGCGCAGTATCAGATCAACGGGCGGGACGGATACAAGATCCTGGATGAGTATCTGAACGCAGAACAGTATGCGGTCGGATTCAAGAAGGGGAACACCGCACTGTGCGATACGGTCAACAAGGATCTCAAGACGCTGCTGGATAATGGAACCTTCGACAAGATTGCGAAGAAATATGCAGGGCAGGGTGTCGATCCGACCATGCTTTGCCTCAGGGAGAGCTTTGGCGAGGCTTCCACGGAGGCTTCAACCGAGGCCGAGACCGAGGCCTGAGGGAGCTTTAGGGGGTTCGAACGAAGAGACTGGGAGCGCAGACCGGAGTCTGAGGGATGATGGTGCAGCGGACGAGCGCCCGGGAAGAGCACAGCAGTGCTGCTGCCTGACGGCAGACAGGTCTCAGCCAGGCACCCGCATGAGAGAGCCGGACAGGCGGAAGCGGAAATATGGACAGCATCTGACGCAGAAAAACGGCTGCGGCCGCTTCTCTGCGTCAGTTCTTGTGTTCAGCAGGAGGATATATGAGTTTTCAGGTCATGATGATGCAGCTCGGGCAGGGGATGCTGAAGTCGATGGGAATCTTTTTCCTGACGCTTCTGTTTTCGCTGCCGCTGGGGCTTCTTGTAGCGCTGTGCCGCATGAGCAAAAGCGGCATTCTCCGGACAATCATGCGCGTGTATATTTCGATTATGCGCGGAACGCCGCTGATGCTGCAGCTGCTCGCCGTTTATTTCGGGCCTTATTACCTGTTCGGGGCAAAGCTGGGAAAAAACTGGAGATTCTCGGCAATCATTATCGCATTCGCGGTGAACTATGCTGCATACTTTGCCGAAATCTACCGCTCTGGAATCGGCTCCATGCCGGCCGGCCAGTACGAGGCGGCCAGACTGCTCGGCTACTCAAAGTCAGGAACCTTCCTGCGGATCATTTTTCCCCAGGTTATCAAACGGATCCTTCCGGCGATTACGAACGAAGTAATCACACTGATCAAGGACACGTCCCTCTCCTTCTCGCTGGCCTATGCAGAGATGTTTACCATCGCGAAGCAGATCGCTGCGAAGGAGACTTCCTTTATGCCGTTCCTCGCGGCAGCACTGTTCTACTATGTGTTCAATGCCATTGTCGCCTTTGCGATGGAGCGCATTGAGAAAGCGATGAATTACTATTCGGCATAAGGCGGAAAGGAGAAGAGCATGGCACTTCTGGAAATGAAAAACATCCGGAAATCCTTCGGAGATCTCGAGGTGATCAAGGATATCTCCCTTCGCGTGGATGAGGGAGAGGTCCTCTCCATCATCGGGCCCTCCGGATCCGGCAAGTCGACGATGCTGCGCTGCGCAGCCATGCTGGAGACCATCGACTCCGGCGAGATCTGGTACATGGGCGAGCGGGCAGCCTGGGCGGACGGACATGGCGGGCTGCACTATCCGAAGAAGGCGGAGCTGAAGAAGGTACGCTCCTGTTTCGGACTTGTATTTCAGAATTTCAATCTGTTCCCGCATTTCTCTGTCATCAAGAACATTACAGATGCGCCGATACACAATCAGAAGCGTGACAGAGACGAGGTCTATGCAGAGGCGAAGGAGCTCCTCGCGAAAATGGGGCTTTCGGACAAGGCTGACGCCTATCCGTGTCAGCTCTCCGGCGGTCAGTGCCAGCGTGTCGCCATCGCACGCGCACTGGCGCTGAACCCGAAGATCCTCTACTTTGACGAGCCGACCTCCGCGCTTGACCCCGAGCTGACCGGGGAGGTGCTGAAGGTGATCAAGTCCCTGGCGGACCTGCACATCGCGATGGTGATCGTCACACACGAGATGAACTTCGCGCGTGAAATTTCAGATCACGTCATGTTCATGGACAAAGGCATCGTGGAGGTGGAGGGCAGCGCCGAGTCTGTTTTCAACACAGACAACGCGAGGATGCAGGCCTTCCTTGGAAAACTCAGGCACTGAAACAGTAGTGACATGGATATCAGACCGGGCACAGCGCCTGCGGCAGAAAAGACCGCAGGCGCTTTTTTATGAAGACGACCGCTCATCATCGAATGCGGAGTACGAGATGACGGCAACCGTGACAGTCTGCCCCTTGCAACCTTCGTGAGGATGTACTATAATGCCGTTTGATTGAGCACAATTATTCTGTATGAACGAGCGCCGTGCCCGAAGCAGGGCAGAGGTATCATGGCGCAGGTTGAAGAAAAGAGGAAAAGCATGGCAAAGATTGACATCATTTCAGGATTTCTCGGCGCAGGCAAGACCACGCTGATCAAGAAGCTGATCAAGGAAGTGTTTGCGGGACAGAAGGTTGTCCTGATTGAAAATGAATTTGGTGAGATTGGTATCGATGGCGGGTTCCTGAAGGACGCCGGCATCGAGATCACGGAGATGAATTCGGGCTGCATCTGCTGCTCGCTGGTCGGTGATTTCGGAAGAGCGCTGAAGAAGGTTGTGGAGGAGTACCATCCGGATCATATTCTGATCGAACCGTCCGGGGTCGGCAAGCTTTCGGATGTCCGCCGGGCTATCGAGAAGGAAGCGGAGGAGTGCAGTCTCGAGATCGGCTCTCTGGTCACCGTTGCGGATGTGAAGAAGGTCCGTATGTATATGAAGAACTTCGGCGAGTTCTACAACAACCAGATTGAAAGCGCCGGGACGATCATCCTTTCCAGAACTCAGTTTGTCGATCAGAAGAAGCTTGATGAGGCGATCGAGATGATCCGCGGAAAGAACCCGGACGCCACCATCATCACCACACCGTGGGATCAGCTCTCAGGGAAGACCATCCATGACGCGATGGAGAAGTCTGTCTCCCTTGCGGACCAGCTGATGGCGGAGTACAAGGCAGCTCATCCGGATGAAGATGAAGAAGACGATGATGAGTGCTGCGGCCATGATCATGAGCACCACCATGACCACGACGGCCATGATCATGAGCATCACCATGATCACGACGATCATGATCATGATGATGAGTGCTGCGGCCATGATCATGAGCATCACCATGACCACGACGGCCATGATCATGACGGAACATGCTGCGGCCATCACCACCATCATCACCACGGTCATGACGCGGACGAGGTCTTCACGAGCTGGGGCAGAGAGACAGCGAAGAAGTATACGGATGATGAGATCCGCAGGATTCTGAAGACCTTGTCAGAGTCCGATGAGAACAGCTATGGCATCATTCTCCGCGCAAAGGGCATGGTTCCGAGAGCGGATGGCACCTGGATCAACTTTGACATGGTACCGGAGGAGAGCGAGGTCCGCGACGGTGCCGCAGACTATACAGGCCGTCTGTGCGTCATCGGGTCGAAGCTGAATGAAGAGAAAATTGCGGAGCTGTTCGGCGTCTGAGGACACCCTGTGAAGGAGCAGCAGGACACAAATCGAAAATTGGAGCAAATGATATGCTGGAAGTACCCGTATATGTGATTACCGGTTTCCTGGAAAGCGGGAAAACGACATTTATCCGAGAAGTGCTTGCCAGTCCGGATTTCGCGGACGGCGAGCGGACTCTGCTTCTTCTCTGTGAGGAAGGCGAGGAGGAGTATGATGAGGCGGATCTGCGCAGACATAATATCTACATTGAGCGCGTGGAGAACGAGGCGGACCTGACGGCTGCCTACATGGAAAGTCTCCAGAAGAAACATAAGCCTGAACGCGTCTTCATCGAGTTCAACGGAACCTGGGACTCGATGAAGTTCTGTTCCTCGGACTGGGCGAAGCGCTGGGAAATGGCGCAGGTGATCACACTTGTGGACGGATCGACATTCGAGGTGTACCTCCAGAACATGCGCCAGATGATGAGCAACATCTTCATGTACACAGAACTCGTCATCTTCAACCGCTGCTCGCCGGATCAGGATCTTCAGAAGTTCCGCAGAACCGTGAAGGCGGTCAACACCCAGGCAGTCTGCTCCTTTGAGGATGCCGAGGGAGAGGTGATCGACATCGGGAAGGCGCAGCCTCCGTTCGACCTGTCGCAGGATCCGGTTGTCATTCCGGACGAGGAGTTCGGGCTCTGGTATCTGGATGCACTCGACAACCGCGAGCGCTATGACGGAAAGACGGTGGAGTTCAGGGGCAAGGTGATGATTCCGAGAAAGTTCCCGGAGAATGCGTTCATCCCGGGCAGAAACTGCATGACCTGCTGTGCCAATGACATCCGGTTCATGGGGTTCATCTGTCATTCGAAATATACGGACCGGCTGAAACAGAAGCAGTGGCTGGATGTGACCGCAGAGGTCCGCTATGAGTTTGTCCCGGAATATGAGGGGACCGGGCCGGTTCTGTATGCCCGCCATCTCAAGTCTGCGGAGCCGCCGGCTGAGGATACCGTTCTGTTCAACTGATTCCGTGTTGAAAATAGTATAATTCTGCCAAGCAGGCAGGTGAAATGGAGAAAAAACCGGCTCACCTGCCTGCTTTTTTGATTGCCTGCGTGATGATACAGAAAAATATCATGGCAGGATTATCCTGTTATTGCGTGGAGGACGATGGCAGTATTGTACGAAAAAATATGAGAATTATGATAAATTTATATGAATACCACAAACATCTTGACCATCAAAAACGGGGATGATATATTAAATACAACAAATTACAGGACGTCGAAAACTCATATTTCGGCGAATACACAGGAGGCGCAATATTATGAGAAAAAAGGCACTTTCAGCAGTCGCCCTTGCCGCTGTCGGCGCAATGGCAGTCAGCTCCCTCGCAATGGCAGGAGATGTGGCAAACAAGGATAAGCCGCTGGTATGGTTTAACCGCCAGCCGTCCAACAGCTCCACCGGTGAGCTTGACAAGGATGCGCTGAATTTCAACACCAGCACGTACTATGTCGGATTCGATGCAAACCAGGGCGCCGAGCTTCAGGGCGAGATGGTTGCAAAGTATATTGAGGATCACATCGACACGATTGACCAGAATGGTGACGGTACAATCGGTTATGTCCTCGCAATCGGTGACATCGGACACAACGATTCCATCGCGCGTACCAGAGGTGTCCGCAAGGCGCTCGGAACGGCTGTCGAGAAGGACGGCGGAATTGATTCCAATCCGGTCGGAACCAACACCGACGGATCCGCGACCGATGTTCAGGATGGGAAGATCACAGTCAACGGCAAGGATTATGTCGTCCGCGAGCTGGCTTCCCAGGAGATGAAGAACTCCGCCGGCGCTACATGGGATGCGGCAACTGCCGGTAACGCAATCTCCACCTGGTCTGCTTCCTTCGGCGATCAGATCGATGTTGTCGTATCGAACAACGATGGCATGGGCATGGCGATGTTCAACGGCTGGGCACAGGCAAACAACCGCCCGACCTTCGGTTATGACGCAAACAGCGACGCAGTCGCGGCAATCGCGGACGGCTACGGCGGAACTATTTCACAGCACGCGGATGTCCAGGCTTATCTGACGCTTCGTGTTCTTCGCAACCTGCTGGACGGTGTGGATGTCAATACCGGTATCACCACAGCTGACGAGAAGGGCAATGTCCTGACCGATCAGGATTGCAAGTATGTCGATGACGAGCGTTCCTACTACGCTCTGAACCTGGCTGTTACGGCTGACAACTACAAGGATTTCCTGGATTCCACAAAGATCAACGATGCAGTCTCCACACAGCTTGACGAGTCCACCTCTCCGAAGAAGAAGGTATGGCTTGACATCTACAATTCTGCTGACAACTTCCTCGGATCCACCTATGTCCCGCTGCTTCAGCAGTATGACAAGCTTCTGAACCTCGATGTCGAGTACATCCAGGGCGATGGACAGACAGAGTCCAACATCACCAACCGTCTGGCAGATCCGAGTGCTTATGATGCATTCGCAATCAACATGGTCAAGACGGACAATGCAGCTTCCTATACGGCTCTGCTTCAGTAAGAATAGGAGATCCTGACCAGACAAACTGAACAGTCAGGCAGAAAACGGTCAGGAGTGAACGAAGAGGGAATTCCTAACGGGATTCCCTCTTTCATGTTATGCAGCAGGAACTGACAAGCACGGGAGGAGTAAAGCAGTGGCAGAAAAGAAAGAGGATATCATTCTGTCGATCCGTGATATGTCCAAGTCTTTCGGGCGAAACAGGGTTCTCGACCACATCAGCATGGATGTGAAAAGAGGCATCGTCATGGGACTGATGGGGGAGAACGGAGCCGGGAAGTCTACCATGATGAAGTGTCTGTTCGGCATATACCATATGGACGAGGGCTCCATCTATCTGGATGGAAAGCCGGCGAGCTTTTCCGGACCGAAGGATGCTCTGGAGAACGGGGTGGCGATGGTCCACCAGGAACTGAACCAGTGTCTGGAGCGTTCCGTGGTCGACAATCTGTTCCTGGGGAGATACCCGGTGAACAACGGCGTGATCGATGAGGCACGCATGAAGAAGGAAGCTGCGGATCTGTTCCGCAGACTTGGGATGACTGTGAATCTGACACAGCCGATGAGAAGAATGTCTGTCTCCCAGAGGCAGATGTGTGAGATTGCGAAGGCAATCTCCTATAATTCGAAAATAATTGTTCTGGACGAACCGACTTCCTCGCTGACAGAGCCGGAGGTCAGGAGGCTGTTCGCAATCATGAGACAGCTTACCGCCCAGGGCATTTCCATCATTTATATTTCTCACAAGATGGATGAGATCTTCGAGATCTGCGATGAGGTCTCGGTCCTGAGAGACGGAAATCTGGTGATGTCGAAACCGGTCGGAGAGACATCATTCAATGAGCTGATCGCAGCGATGGTCGGCCGCTCGCTCGAAAAACGCTTCCCGCCGGTGGACAATGAACCGGGCGAGGTGATCCTCTCGGTGCAGCATCTCTCCACAAAGTTTGCTCCGTATCTCCAGGATATCTCCTTTGATGTCAGGGAGGGTGAGATCTTCGGACTGTACGGCCTGGTCGGAGCGGGCCGGACAGAGCTTCTCGAGACCATCTTCGGTGTCCGGACAAGAGCTTCCGGAAGAGTTTACTATAATGGACAGCTGATGAACTTTGACAGTGCAAAGGAAGCGATGGAACACGGCTTTGCGCTGATCACGGAAGAGCGGAAGATGAACGGAATGTTCGCGAAGGGAGATCTGATTTTCAATACAACCATCACGAACCTTTCGAAGTATATGTCGGGTGCCGCGCTCTCGAATCCGAAGATGCGCCGGGCGACGGAGAACGAGATCCGCATCATGCATACCAAGTGCATGGGACCGGACGATTCCATTTCCGGTCTGTCCGGGGGAAACCAGCAGAAGGTCATCTTCGGAAAGTGGCTGGAAAGAGATCCGGTTGTCTTCATGATGGATGATCCGACGAGAGGCATCGATGTCGGCGCGAAGTACGAGATTTACCAGCTGATCATCGAGATGGCGAAGAGAGGAAAGACCATCCTCGTGGTCTCCTCCGAGATGCCTGAGATCCTCGGGATTACAAACAGGATCGGGGTTATGAGCAATGGCCGGCTTGCCGGTATTGTGAATACAAAGGAGACGGACCAGGAAGAGCTTCTGAGGCTCAGTGCAAAGTATCTGTAATTGAGGAGAAAGAATATGGCTGAGAATACGAAAATTCTGTCCGCGGAGGACGCGGAGAAGCTGCTGCGGCCGATTGACGAGCATATCGGGGAGATCCAGAAGAAGATTGATGCGCTTCGTGTTGACGGTGCGGACAAGGTAGCGGAGCTGACCGATGAACTGAGAATGGCGAAGGAAAGCAAAACGCTGACGGCAGAGCAGAAGGAGAAGATCCGCAGAAAGGATGAGGCGCTGCTGGCAGGGGCAAAGAAGACGGAAGCGGCGAACAAGGCGCAGGTCGAAAAGCTGATCGCGGAGGGAGAAGCATACCTGAAGGCGCACTATAATACGGAGTACCTTGACAGAATCAAGGCATCCGGCGCAGGAGAGCGGGAGGCTGCCGCAACGGCCTATTCCAGGAAAGTGGAAGCCCTGAAGGAGGAGCATGAGAAGAGCCTCGAAGCCTTGAAGGGGAAACTGGCCTCAGCTTCCGGCGAAGAGAAGACAACACTCCAGAAAGAGATCAAGGATGAGACCTATGTCTTCAAGAACCGGATGTTCGACGCGAAGATGGTCTACAGGAAGGATCTGCAGGCGGTCAAGGATCGTGAGCATGAAGCTTTCACGCACCAATACCATCTGATTGACCTGCTCAGAAAATCGAAGTTCACCTTCGCACAGCAGAGGGCACAGAGCAGAGAGCTTTCCCGCTACTCCTTCTCCTGGAAGCAGTTCTTCCTCAGAAACGGGCTGTATATTGTCATTGTGGCAGTCTTCATCGCGCTGGGCTTTATCACACCGGCAGTCAAGCATACACAGCTGTTCACGGCGACCAACATTCTGAACATCCTGCAGCAGGCATCGCCGCGTATGTTCCTTGCACTTGGCGTTGCCGGACTGATCCTGCTGACAGGAACCGATCTTTCAATCGGCCGTATGATGGGGATGGGCATGGTGACCTGCACGATTATCATGCACAAGGGACCGAATACAGGAACGGTGTTTGGAAAAGCCTTTGATCTGTCCGGCATGCCGCTGGCTGGCCGTGCAATCCTCGCGCTTGTCCTGACCATCCTTTTCTGCGTGATCTTTACATCAATCGCCGGCTTCTTCACTGCACGGTTCAAGATGCACCCGTTCATCAGCACCATGGCAAACATGCTGATCATCTTCGGCCTGGTTACCTATGCAACGAAGGGAGTGTCCTTCGGTGCCATTGAGAATGCCATCCCGAACGCTGTGATTCCGAAGATCAAGGGATTCCCGACCATCATTCTCTGGGCGGTGGCAGCCATCGTCATCGTCTGGTTCATCTGGAACAAGACAAAGTTCGGCAAGTACCTGTATGCGGTCGGCGGAAATCCGGAGGCAGCGGCAGTTTCCGGCATCTCTGTCTTCGCTGTCACACTCGGTGCATTCATGCTGGCCGGCGTCCTGTATGGCTTCGGTGCATGGCTGGAGTGCAACAGAATGATAGGATCCGGTTCGGCGGCATACGGGCAGGGCTGGGATATGGATGCCATCGCGGCCTGCGTCGTCGGCGGCGTCTCATTTACCGGTGGAATCGGCAAGATTTCCGGTGTTGTTGTCGGTGTGCTGATCTTCACGGCGCTGACCTACTCGCTGACGATTCTAGGTATTGACACGAACCTTCAGTTCGTATTTGAAGGCATCATCATTCTGGCAGCTGTCACACTGGACTGCCTGAAGTATGTGCAGAAGAAGTAATTGAAGTGTTAATTGAAGAATTGAATGTTCTGAGAGAACAGATGGATTCAAAAAGTGCCGCGGGGCAGAACCCGCGGCACTTTTAATATGGTGGAAATCTGGTGATAACGGGTTTCTGAAAGGCCGTTATTCGTAAAACGGAGCGGATGGCCTGTGACATTCGCGATGGAGCAACTCGAAAACAGTTGTCCGGGAGGGCAAAAAGCACTATACTTTGTTTAAACAGTATGCTTCGGCATACAGGGGAACGACGGATAGATTCACGTAAGGAAAGGCAGGGAGCGGAATGAAGAGAGTAGGTCTGCTGACTTCCGGGGGCGATTGCCAGGCGCTGAACGCGACAATGCGCGGCATCGTAAAGGCATTGTCCAACAACATTGACGAGCTGGAAGTATATGGGTTCATGAACGGGTATCAGGGCATGATACATGGGGATTACCGGCTTCTGACAAGCAAGGATTTCTCCGGCATCCTGACAAAGGGCGGAACCATCCTTGGCTCCTCCCGGACGCCTTTCAAGACAATCAATGACCCGGATGAGAATGGGCTGAACAAGGTTGAGGCGATGATGCAGAATTACTACAAGCTTCGCCTGGACTGTCTGTATGTTTTAGGGGGGAATGGGAGCCAGAAGACGGCGAACCTTCTGAGCGAGAAGGGACTCAATGTCATCCATTTGCCGAAGACCATTGACAATGACATCTGGGGAACCGACATGACGTTTGGCTTCTACAGCGCTGTCAACATCGCGACGGAGGCGATTGACTGCATCCACACGACGGCGGCATCTCACAATCGTGTCTTTATCGTCGAGATCATGGGGCACAAGGTTGGCTGGCTGACCCTGTACGCCGGAATTGCCGGAGGAGCGGATGTCATCCTGATTCCAGAGATCCCGTATCGGATAGACAAGGTCATCGAGGCCATCAACAAGAGAACAAAGTCGGGCAAGGGCTTCACGGTTCTGGCCGTCGCGGAAGGCGCGGTCTGCGCGGATGACCTGAAGCTTTCCAAGAAGGAATACAAAAAGAAGATGGAAAGCAACCATTATCCATCTGTTGCCTATGAGCTGGCAGACCAGATCCTCGCGAAGACCGGCAACGAGGTGCGGATTACCGTCCCGGGTCATACACAGCGAGGCGGGGCTCCGTGCCCGTACGACCGTGCGCTTTCGACAAGGCTCGGTGTCGCCGGGGCAAAGGCATTCCTGGATGGAGAGTTCGGCGTGATGATCGGCATTGTCCACGACAAGACGGTTCGCCTGCCGATGAAGGAGAGCGCAGGCAAGCTGAAGGTTGTTGAGAAGGACAACCAGTTTGTCAAAGAGGCGAAGATGCTTGGCATCAGTTTCGGCGACGAGGATGTCTGACAGACCGGCCGCTGCCGCGGAGGGAGACTGACGGCCGGGGGCGGGAACCTTGTCCGGTCAGGCGTCAGAAGCACTGCGCGGCCGGAAAAGAAAACCGGAGACTCGGACCGGGCCGGAATGAATAAAGAAAAGAGAAGGTGACAGACTGCCGCTCCGGATTCACTGGGGCGGCAGTCATTTTGTCAGGCAGTCGCCCGGGCAGGAGCGTACAGGTGGGTTGACAGGAGGAGAATTCGTGGGTTATCAGGCACTTTACAGGAAATACCGCCCTCAGACATTTGAGGATGTAAAAGGGCAGGATGTGATCATCAGAACACTCCGCAATCAGATCCGGACGGGACGGATCGGCCATGCCTATCTGTTCTGCGGAAGCCGTGGAACCGGTAAGACAACCGTGGCGAAGATCTTTGCGAAGGCGATTAACTGTGAGAACCTGCAGGATGGCGATCCCTGTCTGACTTGCAGAAGCTGCAGGGCGATAGCGGACGGGGCTTCCATGAATGTCATCGAGATGGATGCCGCGTCCAGAAACAGCGTCGACGATTTCAGACAGATCATCGATGAGATTGCCTATCCGCCTGCTGACGGCCGGTATAAGGTTTACATCATCGACGAGGTGCACATGCTGTCAGGGGCGGCCTTCAACGCGTTTTTAAAGACACTCGAGGAACCGCCGGCATATGCGGTATTCATTCTGGCTACCACAGACCCGCAGAAGCTGCCGGATACCATCCTGTCGCGCTGCCAGCGGTACGACTTTCACCGGATTTCGTCAGATGTGATCGAAAAGAGGCTGCAGGAGGTCCTTACACAGGAACAGATTGAGGCGGAGGAGAAGGCGGTCCGGTACATTGCCAGAAAGGCGGAGGGCGGCATGCGTGATGCCCTAAGCATCATGGATCAGTGCGTCTCCTTTTACACGGGCGGGAGACTGACCTATGAGCAGGTGCTCGATGTCCTTGGAACGGCGCCGCGGACGCAGTACGCGGTCATGCTGAGCCAGACGCTGCAGTTCGACTGCTCCGGCCTTCTTACAACATTTGACAGCCTGCTGATGAGCGGGCGGGATACGCGGCAGATCATCGGGGATTTTACCTGGTATCTGAGAGACCTGCTGCTGTTCAAGGCTTCCGGCGGCACGGCAGAATCTCTGAATCTGACGGATGAGGATGCGGAGGAGCTGCTCAAGGCAGGGAAAAATGTCTCAGAGGACAGGCTGATGTACCTGATCGCGGTCCTTTCCGAAGTTGCAGGCGATCTCCGGAACGCTTCGAATCCCCGTATCACGGCGGAAGTCGGGCTGATCAGACTGTGCCGGCCGGAAACATCCGGGGCAGATCCCCTTGCTGCTTCCGCCCGCCTTGATGAGGTGGCGCAGCAGACCGCAGGGCTGTCAGAACGCCTGAATCGTGTGGAGGAGGCCATCCGGGACGGCAGGATGATCGCTGCTCCCGGAGCAGGACAGGACGGAGAGAAGGCTTCGGGAAAGGCGGGGGACGCAGACCGACGGGAAGTGCCGAAGCTGGTGGCGCCGGAGCTGTTTTCACGGATACAGGGACAGTGGAAGAACACCCTCCAGGCAATGAAGGACCCCGGAACGGGAAGCATTATGGCGAATCTTGCAGAGCCGTGGTACAATTCCAGTGATCAGGAGACCTTGTATGTCGCCTTTGACGACGACTGGGTGAAAGCGTACCGGGACAACCAGAAGGTAAAAGAGGAATTTCAGGATATTCTGGAGGCTAAGTACGGTGTGCGACCGGAGGTCCGGTTTGTTTCAAAGTGCGAGATGCAGCAGCGGACGGATTCTGTGCGGGTTCAGGACGCGGCAAAGATCGAGGGAATTGATTTTCCGATTGAGGAAGAGGATTAAGGAATAACGAAGAGGAGAAGAGAGATGGCAAGAAGAGGCGGTTTTCCAGGCGGTATGGGCAATATGAACAACCTGATGAAGCAGGCGCAGAAGATGCAGAAGGCGATTCAGGAGCAGCAGGCCGCCCTGGAGGAGAAAGAGTATACGGCCAAGGCGGGCGGCGGCGCTGTCAGTATCACAGTCAGTGGGAAGAAGGAAGTCACGAAGGTGACAATCGATCCGGATGCGGTCGATCCGGAGGATGTTGAGATGCTGCAGGATATGATTCAGGCAGCTGCAAATGAAGCGCTCCGGGCGGCTGACGAAGATGCACAGAAAGCGATGGGCGGACTGACCGGCGGACTTGGAACAGGATTCGGGCTGTAAAAGATGGAGTATTATGGAAGTCAGATCAACAATCTGATCCAGCACCTGGCAGCGCTGCCGGGAATCGGCGGAAAGACAGCGCAGAGGCTGGCGTTTCATATCGTAAGGATGCCGAAGGACCAGGCGGACGCGCTTGCAAAGTCGATTACAGACGCGAGAGAGCATGTCCGCTACTGCAAGGTATGCGGGACAATGACGGACGCTGAGATCTGTCCGATCTGCGCAGACGGGAAGAGAGACCACAGCACCATCATGGTGGTGGAAAACAGCAGGGATCTCGCGGCCTATGAGAAGACCGGGAAATATAGCGGCGTCTACCATGTGCTCGGCGGAGCCATTTCCCCGATGCTGGGAGTCGGGCCGTCTGATATCCGGCTGAAGGAGCTCATGCAGCGGCTGCAAGGGGATGTAAAGGAAGTGATTATCGCAACCGGATCCAGTCTGGAGGGCGAGACGACGGCGATGTACATCAGCAAGCTGATTAAGCCTACCGGAATCAAGGTTTCCCGCATTGCGAGCGGAGTGCCGGTCGGAGGGGATCTGGAGTATATTGACGAGGTGACACTCCTGCGGGCGCTGGAGGGCAGGACCGAGCTCTGAGAAGATCAGGTCAACGATCGCATCGGCGCCGGGCGGTCTTGGCGGAAGGATAGGCTGATGAAGGATCAACTGAAAAAGCTCTGGGAGATGATCTCCTTCAGAACCCTCTGGGATCAGGATGAGGAGGACGACTGGGAGGACTTCGACACCAGGGACGACTATATTTCCGGCTCGGACGGGAGAAAGCATGCCGGGCTGATGATGAATCCGGTCTATATCTGGCTCATTGTGGCGGCACTGTGCGCAGTCGCCATCGCGGGATGGCAGGGGATGAGCAGGAGGCATCTGTATACCTCTTATAAAAAGACAGCCTCCTACAAGGGAGAAGATATTTCGGGCACATCCTACGCCAGGCTTGGCAGCGATTTTGTGAAATATGGCTCGGACGGTGTGACGCTTGTCAATGCAAGCAACGAGACACTCTGGAGCAATGCCTACACCATGCAGGCGACGGCGTTTGATCAGTGCGGGAAATCAATCCTGATCTATGAGCTGCAGGGGAACCAGGTCCTTGTAGCAGACAAGAGCGGAGTAATCGGACAATATCAAACCGACCTGCCGATTCTGAAGGGTTCTGTTGCGTCAAATGGTGTGAGTGCATTCCTGCTGAAGAACGATTCGGATGTCCTGATCAGACTGTATTCACCGAACGGCTCTACGCTCGCAGAGGTAAAGCCAACGCTGGAGCAGACAGGGCAGCCGATCGCACTCGACCTTTCTGAAAACGCAACCAGGCTTATGGTATCGGCAGCGAAGGTCGGATCCGGAACAGTGGATGCGGAGATTTTGTTTTATGACTTTTCATCTGCATCGGAGTCGGAAGAAAAACATGTGACCGGGAAAATCAGCTATACGGATGAGCTGTTTGGAGAAGTGTTTTTTGCGGATGACCGGACCCCGGTTGCAGTCGCGAATGACCGGTTTATCGTTTTCTCCGGAACAAAGGATCCGAAGGAACGGGCGAATGTAGAAATTACCGGTGAGATTTCAAGTGTTTTTCACGACGAAGACCATGTGGGCTTCGTGTGCCTGAGCGATGATGCCGCGAACCGGTATGAGCTGTCCGTGTATACGATGAGGGGAAAACAGACAATGGATACCTTGTTTAATGAAGGGTACCAGTCTGTTGTGTTTGACTCGGGCGAGATTCTGCTCTGGTCACAGCGGCACATGATGTCGTACACGCCAGGCGGGGTCAAACGATTTGACAGTGACTTTGACCAGAAAATAGGATTGTTCGTAAAAATACCTGGATTCAGAAGATACTGTATTCTGTCCAACTCTGGAATCACAAGAATCAAAGCGGAGTGAGCAGGATCATCAGAAGGGGAACTCTATGAATATCATGCTGATCATTGTAAGCCTGGTACTGTTTTTGTGTTCTGTAAGCGGTCTGATCGCCGGATTCCTGAAGAAGGCATCCGGCCTTCTTTCATTTATCCTCGCAGGGATGCTTGTGACGGCACTTCTTCCTACTGTGACAGGCTGGCTTCGAAACGACACACCGCTTTATGGGCTGATCAGGGGACAGTGCGCAGCGGCAGCAGGCGAAATAGCAAAGAACACCATCGCGGGAACCTTTTCTTCCGCATCCGGTGAGACGGGGAGCGGGAGCGCCTCTGGACAGCAGCCGTCCTTATCTTCAGGATCATCCTCATCCGGAAATGGAGCCTTCTACAATGCAGACGGGTCGGTCGACAGAGTTGCGGTGAAGTCCATGCTGAATCAGTATGGCTATGATGACTCTGCGATTGATACTCTGACAGATGACCAGATCAAAGCGCTGATTGCCCAGTATGCCGGCATTTCAGCCGGTGTTCTGGGCGTAGGGAAAACGCCCCTGCTGATACTGGACCTTCCGGGAAATGCTTCGAATACTTTACGGCGCTGGAATCTGTCCCGGTCCGAAATGCTTCTGACGACTGCAGATGACGCAGCTGGCAGCACATCGGACAGCCAGAACCAGGGTTCAGCTGCAGAATCGGAGAAGCTGAAGGCACTCTCTGCCCTGATGGGGAATATGACGGCGGCTGACAAGCGCAAATTTATCGAATCACTTCCGATTCCGCAGTATCTTCAGGAGCAGATGGAGACCTTTAACAACAGTGAGGGATACAGGAAGCTGGGGGCTGATGACTTTGCGTCGTATATTGTCAATTACTTTGCCAGTCTGATTCTGAACGTAGCAGCATATATCGTAACCTTGCTGATTGCCTGGGGGCTCATCAGGCTGGTGATCGGCGCAGCCGGTATTTTCTCGCGGCTTCCGACTATTCGGACAGCGAACCATGCACTGGGGCTTGGAGCGGGTATTCTGCAGGGGCTCCTGATTGTATGGATGCTGATGATGGTTCTCTCGTTTTTTGCAGCAACACCTGCGGGACAAAATCTGATGGCACAGGTCTACGATAATTCGTTCCTGGAGCTGCTTTACAATGCCAATCCGCTGATGAAGGGGGCTTCCTCTGCCCTGAAAGGCATTATGTAACAGAAGAAGCATGGTGCGGCGGCAGTGACAGGACAGTGAAATAAACAGTGATAAAAGATATGAGGGTCAAAAGTACCTTTTGCCACTCATTTATGATTACGCGTGGTTTTGTTGCTCCGCAACTCCCATCACGCTGCCAAATTCGGCATTCTCATGCCGCCTGCGCGCCACTTCATGCCTCATGTGGGGCGTGTCAATAAGTCCTGCCACCACTCACATGCAAGCATGCGTGGTGGCGGATTTTTAACACTGTAATCATAAAAAGGTCATAAAAACATAAAAAACAAGAAAAAGGTGTTGACATCCATTTGGCCGGGTGTTATTATAGCCGAGTCGCCGATGAAAAGGCAGACTTCATTAAACAAGTAAGCCAGATCGGTGTTATGAGTACCTTGATAACTGAACAGTGAAACAACCTTGAAAGTTCTGAAAAGTTTTATTTAAGGAACTGACCTTTAAACAGTAAAAGGGATAAGAGATGTCAGTAACATCTTTGATCCGAATCAAATTTTATTCGAGAGTTTGATCCTGGCTCAGGATGAACGCTGGCGGCGTGCTTAACACAT
>NZ_VULZ01000010.1 GCF_009696445.1 Porcincola intestinalis | reverse complement strand
TCATGACCCCTGTTGAATACCATGAGAACTATTATGTAGCGGCATAAGAATACCGCCAGTCGATCATTCGACTGGCGGCACAAAACTTTTTAATTATTCACTGTCCTCTTGACGGGTAGCACAGCACTCTTGAAGATTTATAATCTTTATAAAACTGTATTTCCCATAGTAGCGATCAGTACACTTTTTCCACTAGCGTAGTTCTTGTGCCTGCTCCCCATATTACACCTAAGTATCTGCTCATAAGTCATCACAAACATAACCTATTTCTTACGAGATAAATTTTATCAAAAATAATATCATAATATTTTTCATATTGTTCATATTTACTTAAATAATATTAAATTATATAATAGTAACCAGAAAGGAGATGATGATTATGACAAGTGATGATTTCCCTATCTGGCTCCGCAGACTTGACGAAGAAGATTTCGAGTTCATACGACAGTTTATCCTGTGTTCCGGGTCGTTAAAGAGTATGGCGCAACATTATGATGTTTCCTATCCCACGATCCGACTGCGAACAGATCGACTGATTCAAAAGGTCTCCGGCGTAAAATCAGAGGAAGATCAGTTTGTCACTTTAATCAAGGACATGGCCTTAGATGGCGAAATGTCATACGAAACTGCTAAAAAACTGATTTCCTCCTACAAAAAAACAGAAAGAAGGCAAGCATTATGAAATTTATTATCTTTTTGATTTCTGTAGTATTGTTCTGGGCAGAGTGGCTTGTAATCCGCAAGGCAACGATAAATAAGTTCATCCCCATCATAATAGCCTTTGCTATTGGCTTACCTTTAGGTGCGACAGTAGGGCTTCACTTGGTTGCTTTTCCGCTCCTTTTCATTCTTTTGGCTTGGATCCTGTGCGAAGTTGAAGATCGATATTTTAAGCGGAAAGGGCTGACAGATATAGAAAAGTCAAAACTGAAAGACCTGTAGTATTCCGTCACGCCCTCACAGTGGCCATGCTCTTATAGCAGGGCTGCTGTTTTTCTGTCCCCATTCGTCTTCTGCCAACAGTCTGGTCTTATGCTCTACTTTTAGAACGTCGGCCATAATATCCTCAACGGTCTTAGTCCCGGTTTCCTTGAAATATCCCTTTACCACAAAGAGGCTATTTTTAAGCCTCGCTTCTGCCACTCAATCGAGTTCACACGATTTCGCTTCACTCATCTTCTTGTCGATCATCGGCACTCCTTCTTCGTTCCTCAAATTCCAGAAACGCTCCATTGCCGGTAATGCTGTGCTGTACCAGCATACATAGACAAAGCCCTGTTCTGGATTAGCATTTCATTTTCCAGAACAGGGCTAACTTTTATAAGCACAATTTAAATTTTAGTGCTTATAATATGAAATATCACATATCAACTGACCACATCAAAGACTTCTTCTAGTAGCGTCCTCCTTGTCTTTGATCTTATGATAATCTTCCATATCCAACTTCCATTTCACATAGGAATCTGTTTTTCCGGTGGCAGTATCAAGTGCTTTTTGTGCCTTGCATTCTCGTTCATAAGACAACACTCAGGATCGCAATTATCCACAGGTGACTGGGATAGAATATGTAGAAGAACCACTTGCCGAAAGAGGATTTCCTGCCTTCATTGCCGTTGTATAAAAACATAAACGGAATCACTAGGAAGGTCATCCAGTCGGAGTTCACGCAGAACATATCAAATCCCTGCACACCTCCGATGCCTCCATACAAGGTGAAAAACATCAGGAAACTGTAGGCAAGAATAGCCACCGCCTGCTTCCATTTGCTGTCATGAAAGAAATACGCAAAGAGGATGAAGGGGATGAGCTGCAGGCCGCCTTCCAGCATGATGGCACTGCCGAAGGGGAGCGGGATATAAAGGACAATACTCAGCGCAAGCCCCAGCGCTGTTAAAGCGATTGCCAAAGCCCGCAGCCGAATCTTCTTTCCATGCTGCTTCGTGGTCTTTGCCATATCGAAGATCCAGATGGTGGTAAAGCCCAGCGCCAGTGTCAGGAAGATGTTGTCCGTAATCCCTTTCTCCTTGAAGATCGCAAAGGAGATCACGTTCCCCACCTGCATGAGGATCGCCGCGATCCACAGGCGTCTGCAATAATGCCCTCTGGACTTAGTATGGAAAAATCCGTCTACCATAAGCCAGGCAAACAGCGGAGCGACAAATCTTGTTGCCAGATGCGCCATGCTGCTAAAGCTCGCGGAAAAGCGAAGCCAGACATTATCGAGCACCATGAAAACCAATGCGATATTTTTCAGTTGTGCTCTGTTTAATTCAAATTTCATATTCATCACGATCCTTCCTTTTATTCAACTGCAAGATATACGCGCAGCTTTGCTTCAAATCGCTGGTTCAGCAAGGCAAAATATCCCAGCTCCAGCAGGATCAACGGTATCAGGACGAGCGCCGCGCGTACAAAGATATGGATGGACGCTGCTTCGATATTGATCAGAAAGTTCATAGCAAAGAAGGTGGACAGCACGGCAAACGCCAATGGAAGCAGGAACAGCACACGCATCTGCCGTTTCTGAACCTTCAGGATCTGCGGCACGGACAGCCCGAAACGATACAGGTTTCTTGACTGAGGCAGGTTCTCTCTTGCGTCATTGACCAGACGAAAGTAAAGCAGACTGGCAGAGGCCACAATAAAAATCAGAGAGAATAAAAATGCTACATACCCAAGTAGCCCATACTCATACTCCTGCAGGTCAATATCTACGATCCGTGCAAGAAACATTCGGGGCGTTCCGTAGCCGGATGCAATTCGTTCTGTCAGAACACGGCTGGCAAAGCGTACTTCCTCCGCCTGTGCCTCATCGTCTGCCTGATATTCGTATGCGGTTACAATCTTCATCTTCCCAGAAGACAGAAAACGGTCATAGGTGCTGTCACTGACTACATAGGAGTGATTCCGTCGATGAAATTCCAACCATGGTTTGGCGGAACCTGTGATTTCCAGTGTGTCCGTATCTGTAACGGTAACCGTCGCCTCATAAGCGTTTCTGCCGCTGATGTCAATTGCCTGTCCATCTGCAGGGGCAAGGCGAGTTCCGGCCTGATGATTATAGTCCGATGCCCGCAGCAACTTATTGGCATGCATTTCATCGTCGCCATATTCCAGAATATCATACTGATATGCCTGATATTCCACGCCGTTTTCGACCAGTGCCTGTTCGATCAGTGAAGTGTTTGCATCCGCCTCGTCATCCCCGTCAAAGGACATATAAAGAATGGCAGCAGGGTTCATCGCCGTAATATCCGCGCGCACAGAAGTCATGATAGTAATACAAGTGATAATGGCCGAAAAAGCCATGGTCAGCATGACCGTGGAGATGAACATCGTAGTGACAGAACTTTTCAGCTTGTCCCGCAGCCCGGAGACCCATATAGCATTTCCTTCCTGCAAATATCGCTTTGACCGATGGCGGATCTCATCAAGGAACAGAAATACAAACTCCCGGAAGACCAGGAAGAGTCCGACACACACACAGCTGATAATCATCGGAGCAACATTTTTTACCAATAGTTCGTTCCGCTCAAAAACACTCCTGATCCATGGGATCTCATGGAAAGCCGTCAGCAGATAGCCCAAAATCAGAGATGCCAGTCCAAGGATCGCCAGAACAGGGTGGAATTTCATGTTCCTGCCCTCGTTTTCCCGACCTGAAATGAGTTCCCGGACAGGAATTCTGGTGAGCCTCCTTCCCTGGAACAGACTGACCAGGGCAAAGACCGCCAGGAAGCCAATGACGGTGTCCCGGATGGTCTGCCATGGAAACACATATCGGATTTCACTCAGGTGTATGAATCTTCCCATCATCATCACGGTCAGATGAGAGAAGACCAGTCCGATCACAATACCCACCGCGACAGCGCTTGAGCCAATCAGCATGTTTTCCAGAAAAACCATGCGCCGCACCTGTCTTTTGCTCATCCCCATCATCAGCAGGGTTCCGTAGGTCTGCCTCTTTTTCTTTATGAAGGCAAAGATAGAAAGGGTCAAAAAGCCAAAGGAAAAGATTAGAATTGCCACCTGTGCGTAGCTCATCATATTCCTGATAGAGAGGTCCGTTGAAAGTTCAGGATGATGACGATCTGCAGAGAAAACAAAAAAAACAACCACTGTAAAAATACTGCTCAGCCAGTACGCCGCGTAGTTATCCTTATCCCGCAGCACGCTATTTCGCACAAATTGTCCAAAGGTCATCTCATGCACCTCCCAGAAACTTGAGGACACTTAAGATCTCATCATAAAAATGAAGCTGATTGTCCTCCCGGTAAAGCTCATGAAAGACCTTTCCGTCCCGGATAAACACCACCCGCCCGCAAAAGCTTGCCGTCCGCGGATCGTGGGTAACAACAAGGGAAGAGACCTGTTCTTCCGTATTCAGTGCGGCGAATATCCGCATCACCTGCTGTGCTGACGCAGAATCCAGGTTGCCGGTGGGTTCGTCTGCCAGAAGCAGACTGGGATGGTGGATGATCGCCCGCGCAATCGCGGCTCGCTGAGCCTGACCGCCGGAAACCTCGTAAGTCCTGCTGTCAAAGACCGTATCAATCCCCAGCTTCTTCGCATAGATATGCGCCTCCCTGCGCATGGTATCCGGGTCTTTCTTTTGGAACATCAGCGGCAGCATGATATTCTCTCCGAGGGTCAGAGTGTCCACCAGGTTATAGTCCTGAAAGACGAAGCCCAACTTGTCACGGCGCAGCCGCGCCGCTTCTTCCTCATTCAAACGGGAAATATCTTTGCCATCGATACGAATTTCGCCGGAGGTCAGCGGCAGGATACCGGAGATCAGGTTTAACAGTGTGGACTTCCCACTCCCCGAGGCGCCCATGACAGCGATAAACTCCCCTTTCTCAACCGACAGAGAAAGATGATCCACCGCCCGGATCTTCACCTTGCTTCCGTATATCTTCGTCACCTGTTCGACAGACAATACACTCATATTGCTTGTCTCCTTTCTCGTATTTAGAACTGCTTACAGGGGGAGTATACGGAAAAATGGCCGTAATCACTATCGCAGAAAGTGACGAAAAGTGACAGTGGTTGTCACTTTTTCATTTTCAAAACAGAATGGAAACTTCTGTTCCCTCATTGATCTTCGACTTCAGTTCAACGCCATGCCCCAGGCTGTCTAAGATTGTCTTCACCAGATACAGCCCGATTCCGGAGGACTGGTCGCTTTCTCGTCCGTTGGAACCTGTATAATAGAGTTCGAATACACGGGGGAGATCTCTTGCGCGGATTCCGACGCCATGATCCCGGACCGTGAGCTTTGTGTACATTCCATCCTTTTTGATGGAAAGCTCGATTGTAGAATGTGAAGGGGAATACTTGACTGCATTGTGTAGCAGCTGCTCAATCACAAAGGCAAGCCACTTCCGGTCACTGCGGATCAAACCGTCCTCTCCGGGCTCCATCTGTGGGAACACCTGATGCTGAATAAACAGCCGCTTATTCTTGCGGATGACATCCCGCAGCAGGGCGTCCAAGGACAGTTGCTCTATGACCAGATCATTTTTGGCCTGCCCTGCGCGGGCGAGCCCCAGCATCAGATCCATCTGGCTCTGCAGACGATCTAACTCATACAATACGCCAAAAGAATCCAGCTGTTTTGTATCGTCCTGCACCATCAGGCGGATCACGCTGACAGGGGTTTTCATTTGATGAACCCACTGCATGAGATGGGTCTGCCACCGTCCATTTTCCGCCTGCCATGTGTTCAGCTTCCGCTCATAGGCTTCATAGCATTTCCGGTTGTATCGTAAGAAAGCGTTCGTCTCTGCGTCAGCAGCCTCCAAATCCATCATGTCTTCCAGGGTGGCTGGATCGCGGCTCAGCATCCGGTAAAGTCTGCGTTTCCGGACATACCGCAGCAGCAGGAGAAGCATTAGCAGGAAGAAAGACAGAAACAGGAAATAAAAAATACCATCGGTTGTCTGGAAACCATCCATCCTGTGATAAACGTAAGACAGAAACAAGGCATTAAAGGCATAGAAAAGGATAATATCCAAGTGATCTCTCAAAAACAGTCTCATACGCTTCCTCCGATCACCAGCTTATATCCCAGGGAGCGAACCACCTTGATTTCTATGGGAAGCCGGGCGGCGGCGAGCTTCTCCCGCAGCCTGCGGATATTAACGTTCAGGGTATTTTCCTCCACGAAAGTATCGCTGTCCCAAACCTGCATAAACAGCTCTCCTCTGGATACGGCGTCAGGAAATGCGTCAAAAAGTTCCCGGAACAGCTGCGTTTCCGTGAAGGATAGTTCTGCCTGTGCGCCTTCATAGACAACCGTTTGACGGTTCTCCCGGAAGAGGACGCCGCATTTCTCCGTTCCCTGGGCTGCCATTCCCGGTTTCAAAGTCCCGTAATTGCGGCGGATGATGGCATTCACTTTTGCCAGCAGCACATCCGGATCAAACGGCTTCGTAATGTAATCATCTGCGCCGGATTCCATCCCACGTATCTGATCTGCCGTATCGCTTCGCGCTGACATGATCAGGATAGGAACTTTTGTGCGCTCCCGTAATCTTCTGCACCAATAGAATCCGTCAAATTTCGGCAAATTTATATCCAGCAGGATCAAATCCGGCTTTCCCGCTTCAATCTGCCCGTCAATGGCTGAAAAGTCTTTTGTTTCCTCACAGTCATAGCCATAGCGGGAAAGCAGCCGCGAAATCTGTTTAGCAAGCGCTTGGTCATCTTCTATGATTGTAATTTTATAAGACAAACACGTGCACCTCCCTTGAGATAGTCCTCCGCAATACGATTCATGCGGCATCGAAAGCCTATGCATCGTTAAGAGCTTTTCGTAAAAGATGGCAGAGATCCTATTCTCTGTCACCCATAAGAATAATTTTACTTCCTGTTTTCGTTCACATGCTTCTGAATGGCGTCGCATACATACTGCGCTGTTCCCTCTCCGAATTTGTCCAAATTGCTTTTGAACTCTTCGTTTTTCACATATCCGTAACCGATACTTGAAAATACATCTATCGGACAATCAAAGGAATATTTGCAAAGATGTTCATGCAATTCTGCTGCCAATCTCACATTCTCCTGTGCTGTGGCGCTTATCCCTTTTGACATATTATCAGAAAAAGCAAAGAAGATTTTATTAAAGCCGTCCGTAAGTTCCTGTTCTTTTCCCTTTTGTTTTTCGACAGCTTCTTCAATGACTTTCTTTCCATACAGATCGATTGCCGCTTGCTTATATTTTTGATTATCCTGATATGTGAATCCGTTAAATTTTTCTTTCACCGACATACTCGTTCTCCTTTCCCTGGACGCAATCGTCCTCTCCAATGTGTCTATGAGCGTCAGGAGACGTTGCTTTTCTGCTTGCATTAAAAGCAGCTGTTTTCTTAAATGAGGCAGTAATTCGCTATCCTCCCGCTTCAGCAGTTCCTTTATCTGCTTCAGGGGAAACCCCAAGTATTTATAGAAAAGTATCATCTGTAAAAGAGACATGTCCTCATCAGAATAATACCTGTATCCATTTTCCTTTTTTTGAGGAGACAGCAAACCGATCTCATCATAATGATGTAAAGTGCGCACCGATACACCACTGATTTCACTGACCTTTTTGATCAAATACACTTCAGCACCTCCTGACAAAGATGAGTATAAACTATCACGTTGTGTCATAGTCAACACATTTTTGAAAGGCCTGTCCTCGTAATAGTGAAAGACATTATATCTTAATTGATCACATCAAAGACTTCTCCGGGCAGCATTCTCCTTGTCTTTGATCTTATAATAATCTTCCATATCCAACTTCCAGCTCACATAGGAATCCGGCTTTCGGTTGTTCAAGAGACATACAGTCTCCACATGCCCCGTGAACGGAAAAAGGTCTACCGGCTGTGCCTCTTCTGCCGCATAGCCAAGCTCCTCGAAGAGTTCCAGGTCTCGCGCAAGACTCTCTGGTCCGCAGGAAATATATACGATGCGTTTGACGCCGGAGCGTGCTGCTGCCCGGATAAACTGCGGAGTGCTGCCAGATCTGGGCGGATCCATGATGATGACATCCGGGAGCCGAACACGCGGGTCCTTCCTGCGGCCTGCCTTTCTCCCGCTGAACCATCCCTCTGTTTCTTCCGCCTCTGCCGCTTTCGTCAGCTGATTCAGATACGCACCTGCATCTGCACAAATAAAATCGACATTCTTCAGCTGCTCTGCCCTCGCGTTGCTGATGGCATCCTTCACAGCTTCCCTGTTCAGCTCAACGCCTGTCACATGGCCAGCCTGGTCAGAGGCAATGATGCCGATTGTCCCTGTCCCGCAGTAGGCATCCAGAACTTCTTCCTTCCCGGTCAGATATGCGTATCGAATCGCCGTCCGGTACAGGACTTCTGTCTGGGCCGGGTTCACCTGGTAAAATGAATTCGGCGAGATCCGGAATCTGTGTCCGCACAGTTCATCCTTGATAAAACCTGGGCCGTACAGGGTGATGTTGCGCTCACCGAGCACCATCGAGGTTGACTTGTCATTGATATTCAGAACAATCGATGTAATCTCAGGATGCTCCTTCCTGAGCGCCTTCACAAAGTTGTTTCTGGATGGAAAGATCGGGTCGGCGACAACCAGCACGACCAGGTATTCGCCCGTCGCATATCCCTTGCGGACAAGCACATGGCGAAGCAGTCCGTACCCGGTATCCTCATCAAAGGTCCTGATCTTAAAGGACTTCAGCAGACTCCGGATGCTGACAATGATGCGGTCACACACCTCATCCTCAATCATACAGCTGTCCATCGGAACAATCACATGGGAGTTTTTTTCATAGATTCCGGAAATCGGGTTTCCCTTCCGGTCATGAGAAAATACAGCATGCACCTTGCACCGATAATGGAGAGGTGTCTCCATTCCGATGATGGGGTGAATCCTGCGCACGGTGTCCTTCAGCAGATAGCGGATGTGTGCATCCTTTTTCCGGAGCTGGAGCTTATAGGGCACCCCCTGATAATCGCAGCCGCCACACTTCTTCGCATTCGAGCAGATATTCTCCCTTTCTGTGGCTGCGCAGCGATCTTCACAACGTGGCTGCCTTGTCCCGGCACCACAGCTCCTGTCCCTGCGCGTCTGCTGCATCCCGGCCGCACGGTCCCTGCCACTGCGCGTCTGCTGCATCCCGGCCGCACGGTCCCTGCCACTGCGCGTCTGCTGCATCCCGGCCGCACGGTCCCTGTCCCGCCGTGGCTGCTCCAGGTTTTCCTCCAGATGCAGCTTTTTGCGTTCACCGATGTGACTGTCCTTCCATCGTCCTTCAGACGCCTTCTCCGTTCCAGGACGGGATAAAGCTTTCCTTCGCGGTTTCGCCTTCCTGTATGAATCCATATTCGACTCCGATCCCGACTGCATATTCTGTCAACCTTTCATATTCCCGCTTTGTGACCTTCCGCGCCAGAAGCGGATCCTTACAGTTATTTCCCATCGGTGTATACTGATTCATCATGCTGATGTAGATGGAATTGCCGTATGTTTCATGCAGATATTGTACAACAGCTTTCGCATTCTTCACATGTCCGGGCAGCAGAAGATGGCGGACAATCACGCCCTTCTTCATGAGTTTCGCCCCTGATCCTGCAGGCATCGGTTCTCCATCTGTCCCCCACCGAGTTTCCTCATAAAACTCAGGCTCTCCTGCCTGCCGTACCATCTCTGCAATCGCCCTCTTCGCGATTTCAGGATAATCCGGCGCATGGGAATACGCTGCGGCAAGCTCAGGATCCATATACTTGAAATCCGGCAGCCAGACATCCACCAGCCCTTCCAGAAGTCTCAGAGAAATGACCTTCTCATAGCCGCTTGAATTGTATACGACCGGGATCCTGAGCCCCTGTGCCTTAGCCACTTTCAAGGCCTGTGCCACCTGCGGGATGTACTGAGCCGCCGTGACCAGATTGATGTTGTTGGCATGCTGCTCATTCTGCAGCCGCAGAAACACAGCTGCCAGATGACTGACTGTCACCGGCTTCCCCGGCACAGCAACCCGGCATATTGGAAGGTTGTTCTCAGTCAGATTCTTCGACACGGAAGTTCCCGAAATCGCACTGTTCTGACAAAAGACGCATTTCAGTCCGCAGCCGGCAAAAAAGACGGCCCCGGAGCCATTGTGTCCTGAGATGCAGGGTTCCTCCCAGGCGTGAAGTGCAGCCCGCGCCACATAGACTTCTGCCGGGACACCGCATGCGCCGCATGCGCCTGAAAGCCTGTTCGTGCCACAGTTCCTTGGGCAGAGCCTGCACGCCCTCATATACTGGTCAGTTGCATTCATCTTACCTGCCTCGTCTTCTCGCAGTTGGAATCTGAATCAGCCGTGTTCTCCTCCCGCCTGCCTTCTGCACTGCCATCCTAATTGAGTAGGGCAGATGAACTCTGTCTACCCGATCAGGCGGCACCGCCTTCATCTCTTGCTCCGCACTCGATGATGAGCGGTCGCCCTCATAAAAAAGGGTTCCGGCCAATCTTCAGTCCGAAACCCTGCTTTTTCGACTTCCCATACACAGACACCAGCATACACGGCTGTCAGCATACGCAGGCACCAGATGTCTGCGTCCATCCGTCCTTTCCTGGATGCACACACCTGAAACCTCTCCTGTCTGAAATCCCCAGTCCCGCAGCCTGGCTTCACGCACCATAGGAAACAAGGATCTCCTCTGCAATCTCCCGTCTGGACATCTGGCGGTTCATCGCTTCCCGCTCGATCGTCTTGTGTGCCTGGTCTTCACTCATACGCTCATACTGGATCAGAAGACACTTTGCACGGTTGATGACACGGATATCCTTGATGCGGTCCTGCAGCATCTGCGTCTGCGGGGCATCCTTTGCAAGACGGATGTTCACCGCATACATCATTCTCAGCGCCTGTTGGAAGATCCGTTTCCCCATGTCCGTCGAAAAGACATAGACGCCGGTTTCACCCAGCTTCTGAAGCGCCGCATCGTAACCCTGCGGTCTGCAGACGAAGATCACCCCCGCGCTGGTCTGTGCCGCCATCTGTGCGAGGTCGATTCCCTGCCCGTCTGATAAAGGAGACAGGACAATCACAAGAGAATACGTTGTCTCCTGAAGACTCTTCCATGCCTCCCGGCTTGTCGTCCTGACAGTCAGCTCTGCCTTCCGCCACTCCAGGACCATGTCGGCAAACACCTTCTCGGTCTTCGGCCCGCTGACGGCGAGCAGTACACTTGGATCCCCTTTGATCATATCAAGTTTCCTTCCAATCAGAACACTGAAGCACTATCCGGACACAGGCGAAGCCGCCTGACGATTCCCGTTCCATTCCAATCAAAGTATGCCGAAATACCGGTCAAGCTCAAGCTGATGCCGGTCGGAGGAAAGCTGGTATTCCTTCCACTCCTCTTTCTTCTCCTGGAAGAATTCCTCTCTGGTCATCTCAGGAAGCGCCCTTGCGACAAGATCACTCTGCTCCGCCAGCTTCAGCGCTTCTCCCAGATTTTCCGGAATCCGCCTGACAGACGGATCGCTGATCTCATAGGCATTCCCATTGTAGGGCTCACAAAGCTTCGTTTCGTTCTCAATGCCATCCAGTCCGGCATGGATCAGGAGGGCAAATGCAAGATACGGGTTGCACGACGGATCTGCCGAGCGCAGCTCCGCCCGCACATGTCCGCCCGTTGCCGCCGGAATCCGGATCAGCTGGGACCGGTTCTGGTGTGACCAGGTCACATACTTTGGTGCCTTGAAGCTGCCAAAACGCTCATATGAATTCGGCGTCGGGTTAAGAAACGCAGTAATCTCCGGAATTTTTTCCAGAATCCCGGCAATAAAGCTCTCCCCGACCTGTGAATGCTCGCCGCCGCTTTTGAATACAGAATGCCCGCCCCTCATCAGCGAGAAGTTGATGTGGAGTCCGTTCCCGCAATTATCCTCAAGCGGCTTTGGCATGAAGGATGCATAAAGGTCGTTCAGCTGCGCCAGCGACTTGACTGCCATCTTCAGCGTCAGGAAATTGTCCGCCGCCTGCAGCGCATCCGCATAGCGGAAGTCAATCTCATTCTGGCCAGGTCCGCACTCGTGGTGTGAGCACTCCGGATTCAGCCCCATTTCTTCGATTGCAAGACAGATCCGACGGCGCATATCCTCTCCCCGGTCAATCGGAGAGATATCGTTGTAACCGCCGCGGTCCAGCGGAATCTGCGTCGGCCTGCCCTCTTCGTCCTGCCGGAAGAGATAGAACTCGCACTCTGTTCCGATATTGACGATGTATCCCAGGCTGATTGCCCGGTCTACCGCATTCCGGAGGACATTCCTGCAGTAGGGCTCGAAGATGCTTCCGTCCGGATTCTTCACATCGCACTGCATCCGCATGACGCGCTCGTGTGCCGGCCGCCAGGGCAGGATAGACACTGTGGAGCTGTCCGGCACCAGGAACAGGTCCGAATACTCGACACCGGTAAAGCCTAAAACCGCGCTCGCATCAAATGAAATGCCCTCCTCAACCGCGCGCCGAAGTTCCGATGACATGATCGCCATATTCTTCAGCTGCCCGTTCAGGTCACAGTAGGCGAGGCGGATGAACTTCACATCCTCATCCTCGACCAGCTGCAGCAGATCCATCATTGACTGATCCATGACATGTTCATCCCTTCTTGCCAGTGGCATTTCCGGCAGATGCAAAGCCCGACGCTGCCTTCAAAAATTCGCGGAAAAGCGGGTGTGCCTTGTTCGGGCGGGATTTAAACTCCGGATGGAACTGCACGCCGACATAGAATGCATATCCCGGAAGCTCCATTGCCTCGACCAGGTGGTTGTCCGGCGACGTTCCGGAGAAGACAACACCCTTCTCCTCTATCTGAGGCCGGAATTCATTGTTGACCTCATAGCGATGGCGATGACGCTCGTCCACCTCCTCTTTCCCATAGGCATTGAAAAGCTCCGTTCCCTTCTTCACCTTGCACGGATAGGCGCCGAGCCTCATGGTGCCGCCCTTCGGCAGGTTGCCCTGCTGATCCGGCATCAGATCAATGACCTTGTGAGCAGATTGCTCGTCAAACTCTCCGGAGTTGGCATCTGCCCAGCCGAGCACATCTCTTGCGTACTCGGTGACAGCGATCTGCATGCCCAGGCAGATTCCAAAGAACGGGATATGGTTTTCACGCGCATACTGGCAGGCACTGACCATACCCTCGATGCCGCGGCCGCCAAATCCGCCCGGAATGATGATGCCGCTGACTCCTCTCAGGACAGAGTCGACATTGTCAGCCGTGAGGCTCTCGCTGTCCACCCAGTCAATATCGACATCCACGTTGTTCTCCCAGCCACCGTGCTTGAGCGCCTCAGCGACAGACAGATAAGAGTCATGAAGCTGGACATATTTGCCGACCAGCGCGATCCGTACCTTCTTCTCACAGCCGTTGATCCGTGTCAGCATCTCCTTCCATTCGGTCAGATCGACCGGCATGTTCTCGTCCAGATGAAGCTCGCGAAGCGCGATCCTGGCCAGGCCTGCATCCTCAAGCATGAGCGGTGCCTCATACAGAACCGGAAGTGTCAGATTCTGAATGACACAATCCTCCTTGACATTGCAGAACATCGAAATCTTTCTGAGGATACTCTTCTCGATGGGCTGGTTGCAGCGCGCCACGATGATGTCCGGGAAGATTCCGTAGGACTGAAGCTCTCTGACCGAATGCTGCGTCGGCTTGGACTTATGCTCCCTGGAGGATTCCAGATAGGGGACCAGCGTCACGTGGATATACAGGCAGTTTTCCTTTCCTACCTCGTAGCGCACCTGACGGATGGCTTCCAAAAATGGCTGAGACTCGATGTCGCCGGTCGTACCGCCGATCTCCGTAATGATGATATCGGCGTTTCCCTTCTTTCCGACCTGGTAGATGAATGACTTGATTTCATTCGTCACATGCGGGATAACCTGGACCGTTTCCCCCAGATACTCGCCGTTTCTCTCCTTGTGCAGGACATTCCAGTAAACCTTTCCGGTCGTCAGGTTGGAATACTTGTTCAGGTCCTCGTCAATGAAGCGCTCATAATGTCCAAGGTCAAGGTCTGTTTCCGCGCCATCCTCCGTCACATACACCTCGCCGTGCTGGTACGGACTCATCGTCCCCGGATCTACATTAATATACGGATCCAGCTTCTGGGAAGCGACCTTGAAGCCTCTCGCCTTGAGAAGTCTGCCAAGGCTTGCTGCCGTAATGCCCTTGCCAAGGCCGGAAACCACACCGCCGGTTACAAAGATATATTTTGTCGCCACTTTCCTTCTCCTCCAAATGCTGGAACGTTCCTCAATCGGACCAATTCTTAGAAAAAATGCATGAAGCGTCTGCAGTCTGTGCCTTATCGGACAGGATCAGACCGCAAACGCCTCCTTCGACACCTGCTAAAGTAGCATAGGCCTATTCTCCTGTCAAGAAATCCCGATTCTCCGACAGTCATTTTTATAAGCCCGATTCCCCGGCAGTCATTTTCCGGAAACGAATGAAGGCAGATGGGGCGCTTGTTCGCTTTCTTGTCAGGATGGGGCAAGTGCGCTATTATATGGAAAGCACTCGGAAATACACTTGCATCATACCCCTGCCAGACCGGCGGAGGGGAGGAGTCCGTTTATGAAATACGATGTAAAAAAGATCGAGCCCAAGTGGCAGAAAAAGTGGGAGGACGCCCGGATCTTCGAGGCGAAGGACTTTGATAAAAAGCCAAAGTTCTATGGTCTTGTCGAGTTCCCGTACCCGTCCGGCGCCGGCATGCACGTCGGCCATATCAAGGCATATTCCAGCATCGAGGTTGTCTCGAGAAAGAGACGGATGCAGGGCTACAATGTCCTGAACCCGATCGGCTTTGATGCGTTCGGTCTGCCGACCGAGAACTATGCGATCAAGACGAACACGCACCCGAGGGTGATCACGGACAAGAACATCCACCACTTCACCCAGCAGCTGAAAAGCGTCGGTTTTTCATTTGACTGGAGCCGTGTGATCGACACGACAGATGAGGACTACTACAAGTGGACCCAGTGGATCTTCCTCAAGCTGTTCGAGCATGGGCTTGTGTTCCGCGATACGACGCTTGTCAACTACTGCCCGCACTGCAAGGTCGTCCTCTCCAACGAGGATTCCCAGGGCGGCAAGTGCGATATCTGCCATAACGATGTCATCCAGCTCCCGAAGAAGGTCTGGTATCTCCGCATCACAAAGTACGCGGACAAGCTGCTGGAGGGTCTGAAGGATGTCGACTATCCGGAGAACGTCAAGCAGCAGCAGGTTCACTGGATCGGAAGGTCAGAGGGTGCCTTCGTCAACTTCTCTGTCAAGGGAACCGATGACAGCCTCCGCGTCTATACGACCCGGTGCGACACCCTCTTCGGTGTCACCTTCATGGTTGTCGCACCGGAGCATCCGCTGCTTGACAAGCACAAGGATCAGATCCGGAACTGGGACGAGCTGGAGAATTACCGCAAAGAGTGCGCCAAGAAGACTGAATTTGAGCGCACCCAGCTTGTCAAGGACAAGACCGGTGTCCGTCTGGAGGGGCTGACTGCCATTGACCCGGTCAACGGGAAGGAGATCCCGATCTTTGCGGCTGACTACGTCATGATGGGCTACGGCACCGGCGCGATCATGGCTGTTCCGGCACATGATCAGCGTGACTGGGATTTCGCGCACAAGTTCGGCTGCGAGATCATCCCGGTCATTGAGGGCGGAGACATTGAGAAGGAAGCCTACACCGGCGACGGGAAGATGATCAACTCTGACTTCCTGAACGGCTACACGAACAAGAAGGATTCCATCCGGAAGATGCTGGAGGTTCTCGAGGAGAGAGGCATCGGCGAGAAGGGCGTCCAGTACAAGATGAAGGACTGGGCTTTCAACCGTCAGCGTTACTGGGGAGAGCCGATTCCGCTGATCCACTGCCCGAACTGCGGCATTGTCCCGGTTCCGTATGATCAGCTTCCGCTGAAGCTTCCGAAGCTTGACAACTTCGAGCCCGGGCAGGACGGTCAGTCCCCGCTGGCGCGTGTTCCGGAGTTTGTCAACTGCACCTGCCCGAAGTGCGGCGGCAAGGCACAGCGTGAGACAGACACCATGCCGCAGTGGGCCGGTTCCTCCTGGTATTTCCTCAGATACTGCGACCCGCACAATGAACAAGCATTTGCGGATCCGGACAAGCTGAAATACTGGATGCCGGTTGACTGGTACAACGGCGGTATGGAGCATGTCACCAGGCATATGCTCTACTCCCGCTTCTGGCACAGATTCCTCTATGATATCGGTGAGGTTCCGTGTCCGGAGCCATACAAGAAGCGCACGATTCAGGGACTGATCCTCGGCTCCGACGGCGACAAGATGTCCAAGTCGAAGGGCAATGTCATTGACCCGGTCGATATCGTGGATCAGTACGGTGCCGACACGCTCCGCACCTATGTGCTTTTCATGGGCGACTACAGTGCCGCAGCTCCGTGGAATGACAGCTCCGTCAAGGGCTGCCGGAGATTCCTTGACCGTGTCGCCGGCCTCACCGATCTGATTTCGGATGATCGGTCGAAGACGGACAAGCTGGAAGCAGCTGTCCATCGCACCATCAAGAAGGTGTCCGATGATATCGAGACGACCAAGTTCAACACTGCCATCGCCGCGATGATGACGCTCATCAATGAGATCAGCGCAGTGGGCGCGATTTCGAAGGAACAGTTTGAAACCTTCGTCAAGCTCCTGTGCCCGTTTGCACCGCATCTTTGCGAGGAGCTGTGGGAATTCACCGGCCATGAGGGCTTCTGCTCCCTTGCGCCGTGGCCGGTCTTTGACGAGTCCAAGACCATCGAGGACGAGATTGAGGTGGCTGTCCAGGAGAACGGAAAGCTCCGTACCCGCATCACAATCAAGAAGGATGCGACAAAGGATGAAGCGATTGCAGCCGCAAAGGAAGCGCTCGCAGGCCGTCTGACGGGAACGATCCGCAAGGAGATCTATGTACCGGGCAGAATCGTGAACTTCGTTGTCAGCAGATAATCAGAATGCAGCCAGAAACAGGTCACTCATGAAAAAACCCGGAGCATCTGATGGAAAACCATCAGATGCTCCGGGACTTTTCATGCTGTCACAGAGCCGGACGTGATGATTCCCGGTATCCCGCCCTGTGAAGACACTTGCATGAAGATAGATGCCCCGTCACATTTTCTGATGCGTCATGTAGTAAAAGGCGTACTGCTGCATGATGCCTGCATATTCTCCGAATGCCGGAAATGGATCCACTCCGCCGCACAGAGTGATTGCCCGTTCGATCCAGACGTCAACCGGTGCTCTGGATGTTCTGCCGAATCCGAACAGGCAAATGCAGTTAGCTACCTTTTTTCCGACACCCTTCACGGTCATCAGCTTCTCAAAGAGCGCCCCATCATCCAGTTTCCCCAGCGCTTCAAGGTCAAGCGCTCCCGACAGCACCTTGTCCGCCGCATCCTTCACATACGGCGCACGGTATCCAAGTCCCGCCGTCCGCAGATCCGCCTCCGATGCTCTTCCCAGTTCTTCCGGAGTCGGGAAGGTAAACAGCATCTCCTTCACCGGATGTCCGTATAACATCGCCAGCTTCTCAACCGCCAACCGGATCGCCGGGATGTTCTTGCGCTGCGAGATGATGAAGGTGATCAGCATCTCCCACGGATCCTGCCGAAGAATCCGCAGTCCCCTGCCCGCCTGCTCCGCCTGCGTCAGGAATCGGATCGCAGCATCTGAACCCACGTCTAGTCCCTGGATACATCGTTCTCCGGGGTCTATGCTGCCCTGCCTGCGGGCTGTTTCTGTGGCGGCATCTCCCTCTGATATCCCGCGGGATGTCTGTCCGAAAGGGGTCGTCCTTTCTCCGCTGAGCTGCAGAAGAAGGTCCTCCCTGATCCGCTTGTATGTTCTGGACAGATCAAAGTAGTCTCTCCAGAATTCATCCCACTCCTCCTCAGAGCAGGACACCTGGAACTGATGAGGGACCTGTTCCCTGATATTCAGAACCTTTTCGCGGCTGATGAACCGATAGCTCCCGTCCGGGAGGCAGACAGCCCGGAAGCACTGCCCGCAGTCTGCCATCTTCTCAAGACTGAAATCATCCTCTATTCCAATGATCATCTGTCGTTTCTCCCGCCGGACACGCGATTTTCCGGCTGATAGTGGTTCTGTGCAAATGTCTCCGCGTGGTCTCTGTGAAAGCAGAGGCATTCCGGATCATGGCAGTAGAGAATGCCGACCGCCTGCAGGAAGGAAAACACTGTCACCGAACCGGCGAAACGGATCCCCCTCTTTTTCATATCCTTCGACACGTCATCACTCAGCTGGTCGGTCACAGCGTCCATGCGCTCCGGGATACTCCGGTTTTCCGTAAAGTGCCAGAGATAATTTGAAAATGACCCAAACTCTTCCCTCAGCTTCAGCACCACACGTGCATTCCCGATGGCCGCCTCAATCTTCCTGCGGTTCCGGATAATGCCCGGATCCTGCATCAGCGCGTCAATCTTCTCCGGTCCGTACGCCGCAATTTTCTCTACGTCAAAGTTGTCAAAAGCGCTTCGGAAATTCTCCCGCTTTCTGAGCAGAAGTTCCCACGAAACACCTGCCTGGAAAAGCTCCAGGACAAACATCTCATAGAGCTTCTGCGCGTCATGCTCAGGCTTTCCCCACTCCTCATCATGATAGCGCGTCAAAAGTTCGTTCTTCAGATAATAGCGTTCCCCGCAGCGTACCACCTTCTCATAGGCGTATCTCGGGTCATCGTCCTCCGGAATATGGACGATTCCGCAGTACCGGAACCCGTTTTTCTGGAGCATATGCTGCATGATGAGGTTATCCGGATGCGTATCAATCCTGAGGTTCCCGCACTGAGATACCGCCCAGTTCACGCAGAAAGAGCCGGCGCCATGACCATTTTCGGAAGCTGCAATTCTATGCACGACGCCATATCGCGCCGGCCCTGTAAAGCTTCCGTCTATAACCGAGTACGCCGGTTCGACGTTCTCCCCCTCATCATAGAAAAATGTCGCTTCAACCCTCCTATCTGCCTCGCAGACGTAACTCTTTCCTCTCCGGATGTCCTCCCGGATCAGCGCCTCGGGCGGCCATTTGTCGCCCCACTGCCTCGGGTTCCCGTGTTCCCTCATAAAAGTTCTCGCATATCTGTAGATTGCCAGAACCTCCGGCAGATCCCTCTCTTCGGTTTTTCTGATCTCCATATTCATCAATATCGTTGACTCCGTTTCTCTTCATATCCACATCTGCATGCCTTGAGCCCTTTCAGGCCCGGCTCCGGAAACCTGTCAGCTATCTTCCGAATGATCAATCCATTCCCAGCGCTGTTCCTGCCTCAAGCCCTCGCAGCTCCTCCTCTGTCAGCACGATTCCTTTTGCCAGCGCGCACTTCCTGGCCAGTTCATCCGGAATGTTCCGGTATATTCGTTTTCCGTCTGCCGACAGTACCAGGCAGCACAGAAGAGGTGCCCCTTCCTCCCGCTCCTCGCAGCCAAAGTCCGCTTCCAGAATATCTTCAATCTGGTACTGCATGCGTATTCCTCCTCGTTGTTTCTTTTATCCTGACCGCCTATTATTCCCACCAGCCTTTTACTGACGGTCTCTTTCCGCCATCCTCATATCGCAAGCCTGATCCCATCAGCCTTTATTACCGCCGGCTTAAGTTCCGCTGGTCCAGGCAGCCTGACATGAGTGTACCGCTGAGCAGACTCTGAATCAATCCCGGCCTTTCGATTACCGATTCCGTCCATTTCATACCCCCGCTGCTTCCATGCCTTGAAAAGGCAGACAGATCCTTTCATAATAGGAACGTCAGGTTTGAAAAATGAAAATCTGAAAAGGAGAGAAGAAAATTGGAATATCGGAGTGTTTCAGACGTCCTGAAGGAAACCTATGGCCAGAAAATATACAGGCTGTCCCTTCAGTCGGGCTGCAGCTGCCCGAACAGAGATGGCACGCTCGGGACAGGAGGCTGCACGTTCTGCTCAAACGGCGGATCCGGAGAATTCGCCTCCCCTCTCCTGCCTGTCGAAGAGCAGATCCGTCTTGCAAAACAGCGTGTGGATCAGAAGATCCCCTCCTCGATCCCGGCAGAAAAGCGGCTGTACATTGCATACTTTCAGTCCTACACCAACACCTACGGCGATGTGAAAAGGCTCCGTTCGCTCTATCAGGAAACCATCCGGCGGCCGGAAATCTGCATTCTCTCCGTCGGTACCCGGCCCGACTGTCTCGGAAGTGATCAGATTCGGATGCTCAGAGAGCTGAACCGGTTCAAGCCTGTCTGGGTGGAACTGGGACTTCAGACCGCCAGTGATCAGACCGCACAGCGCATCCACAGAGGATATGCCCTGAAGGTTTTTGACGATGCCTACCGCAGACTGAAAGAGGCTGGTCTGACCGTCATTGTCCATGTCATCCTGGGACTTCCCGATGAAAATGAATCAGATATGCTCCAGACTGTCCGGCATGTGAGCGATCTGTTTTGGCGTTACCAAGTCGGCTACTCAGAAGGCATCCGCACGGACGGCATCAAGCTCCAGCTTCTTCACGTGCTTCGTGGCACGCAGCTTGCGCGGGAATATCAGGAAAAACCCTTCCATATCCTGACTCTTGAGGAATACTGCCGGATTGTCATCTCCTGTCTGAAGCTTCTTCCCGAGGAAATAGTCATCCACCGCCTCACCGGGGATGGCCCAAAAGCGCTCCTGATTGCGCCGCTCTGGAGCGCTGACAAGAAAAAAGTATTGAATACACTCAACGCCACCATCCGAAATACAGATCGAGAATGAAATACGTGCGAAGCGCATAAGAAAAGCCATCCGCTGAGGTATGATCAGCGGATGGCTTTTCATTATCAGTCCAGTGTATCGATGATGTCAAGGCAGTGTGTCTTGTTCATCCGGTCGCAGAGCTCGAGGAACTTCTCCACCGGAACATCATTCAGCTTCTTATTGCCTCTGATGTTGATGGAGACGGTGTTCTCCGCCGCTTCCTTGTCGCCGAGGACCAGGATGTACGGATCCCTGTAGTTGTGGAAGGTCTTGATCTTGGTCTTCATGTTGATGTCGTTGTAGTCGGCCTCCACACGGATTCCTCTGTCGACCAGCAGATCCTCAATCTTCTTTGCATAGGCGTTGTGCTCCGGACGGATCGGAACGATGCCGACCTGCATCGGGGAAAGCCAGAACGGGAAGTTCCCCTTAAAGTTCTCGATGATGATTCCGATGAAACGCTCAAGTGATCCGTAGATTGCCCTGTGGATGACAACCGGCATCTGACTGGATCCATCCTCGGCCGTGTAGGTCAGGCCAAAGTTATGCGGAAGCTGGAAATCCAGCTGAATGGTACCGCACTGCCATTCTCTTCCGATGGCGTCCTTTATCTGAAGGTCAATCTTCGGTCCGTAGAACGCGCCGTCTCCCTCATTGACCTCGTAGCCGCCCTTCCCGTACTTCTCATCCAGAATCTCGCGCAGATCAGCCTCCGCCTGGTTCCAGACCTCGATGTCTCCCATGAAATCATCCGGCCTAGTGGAGAGCTCTGCCCGGTAGCTGACGCCGAAGGTCTTGTAGACCTCGTCCGCGATGGAGATGATGTCCGCGATCTCATCCTTGATCTGGGACTCCATGACGAAGGTATGGCAATCGTCCTGACGGAACTCCTGCACACGGAGCAGGCCGTTCAGCTGTCCGGACTTCTCCTTGCGGTGAAGGACATCATACTCGCCATAGCGGATCGGCAGCTCCTTGTAGGAGCGGGTCTTTCTCTTGTAGGTGAGCATGGCGTTCGGGCAGTTCATCGGCTTTGCAGCCATCGTGTCCGGATTCTCGCGGTTGTAAACCACGGATCCAGCTTCGATCTTTGTCTTGGAGGTCTCTGCATCCGGATCCTTCAGGTCTGCGACAAGCTCATCGACATCGACATCCGCCTTCGTGTACCCGTCAACGCCCGGCACAATGAACATATTGTTCAGATAGTGTGCCCAGTGCCCGCTGACAAGCCACAGGCGCTTATTATTGATCAGCGGCGCCGCGATCTCGGTATAGCCATGCTTTCTCTGGATCTGACGGCTGTACTTCATGAGCGCCTGGTACATCTGCCACCCTCTCGGCAGCCAGTACGGCATACCCGGAGCGGTCTCGTTGAACATAAAGAGCTCGAGCTGCGTGCCGATCTTCCGGTGATCACGCTCCTTTGCCTCCTCGATCATCTTGAGGTGCGCCTTGAGCTCGTCCTTCGATGGAAATGCATACAGGTAGACTCTCTGCAGCCTGTCACGCTTTTCATCCCCTCTCCAGTATGCCATGGAGGTGGAGTGGATCTTGAATGCCGCACTCAGAAGCTCCTGGGAGTTGGACACATGAGGTCCACGGCACAGGTCGACATAGTCATCCCCGGTATAGTAAACAGTGATCTTCTCGTCTTCCGGAAGGTCCCCAATCAGCTCGGTCTTGAACTTTTGATTCTTGAAGAGCTCAAGAGCCTCCGCGCGGCTGACCTCCCTGCATGTCCAGTCTTCCTTCCTCTTCAGGATCTCATGCATCTTGTTCTCGATCGCTGTGAAATCTGCCTCGGTGATCGACTTTCCTGCGGGAAGCACAAAGTCATAGTACGCGCCATCCTCGATCTGCGGTCCGATCGCATACTGAACGTCCTTCCCGTAGATCTCAATCACAGCCTTCGCCAGCACATGGGCGAGGGAGTGGCGGTATACCGCAAGATACTGTTCCTTATCCATAACAGAACTCCTTTCAATTTGAACCCAACCAGGGTCCTTTTTCCTTTACAGTGTTTCATTATATAGCAAAATTAAAATGTAGCAACCAGTCTTTCCCATACTCCTGTACTTCTAAAATGCAAGATGGCTGCTCCTGCCAGTCTGTCTGCATATCCTGAGTCTGCTGTGTCTATGGAATTTCATTGCGGACGTCCCGTTTACTCCAGTATCGCTGCGATTTTGTCCATCCATTCCGGAATCTGAATGTGCTGCGGGCACTGTCTTGCACACTGGCCGCAATGGATACAGTCTGATGCCTTTCCATGCCCTTCTCCTGTAGAAAAAGCATAATTTCTCACTGCGGATGTATGGTTATCATAGACCATCTGAAGGTTCATCGCGCTGAATATGCCCGGAATATTGATTTTTTTCGGACAGCCCGCTACGCAGTAGCGGCAGGCGGTACACGGAATCTGATCGATTTCGGCGAGGATCTTCTGCACGCTTCGGATCACTTCCTGTTCTTTTTCGCTGAGTGGCTGGAAATCCTTCATATAGGATATGTTATCCGCTGTCTGTTCCTCATCGGACATCCCGGAGAGCACCACCATGACGCCCGGCAGGCTGGCTGCAAACCGGATGGCCCACGATGCGTAGCTGGCCTCCGGATCTGCTGCCTTCATCTGTTCTCTTGCGGCCTTCGGCGGGCTGGCCAGGGTTCCACCCTTGACCGGCTCCATCACGATGACCGGCTTGTGATGCCTGACGGCGGTCTCATAGCAGCCCCTGGACTGCACACGCGGATTCTCCCAGTCCGCATAGTTGACCTGGAGCTGGACAAACTCGACATCCGGGTGCTTCGTCAGCAGCTCATCGAGCAGCTCAGGCGTGTCGTGAAAGGAGAACCCGTAGTGGCGGATCTTCCCCTCCGCCTTCTTCTTCCTTATAAACTCCCACAGATGCCAGTCTTCAAACTTCTGAATGTTTCCGCTTCCCAGCGCATGGAGCAGATAGAAGTCAAAGTAATCGACTCCCTCGCGCCTGAGCGATTCGTCAAACTCCGCCTTCGCCTCCGCTTCATTATGAATATAGGAAGCATTAACATTCAGCTTCGAGGTGATGTAGAAGCTGTCGCGCGGGTAGCGTTCTGTCAGCGCCTTTCTCGCCGCTTCCTCACTGCCATTGTAGACATAGGCACTGTCAAAATACTTCAACCCTGCACTCATGAACGCATCGACCATTCTTTTTGTCTGCTCAAGGTCGATGATATCCTTTTCCTCGTCCGCCCTCGGCAGACGCATCAGCCCAAAGCCCAGCTTCGGCATCTGTCTGATCATTCTCTCATCCAGCATACTGTTCCTCCTCACTTGAATATCCCCGGCTCAGGCAGCCCGGCGTACGCGGCAACCCTTCATTCTGACATGTTGAAACAATTCTACCATGTACCCGGAGGGCTGTCACGCATGCCCTGTTCCTGCGCCAGACCACTTTACGCAGATTTTTCATTTGCTTATCGATCTTTTTACATCCTTCTGGTATCCTGTGAGTTAAGTGCCGGACTTTTTACACTCGACTTTTGACACTCATTTATGATTACGCGTGTCAATAAGTCCTGCCACCACCTGCATGCAAGCATGCGTGGTGGCGGACTTTTGACACTGTAATCACTCTGTTACGGAAGACAGCATTTTTCTTACAGGAGCGAAATCGGACATGGCTGAGATTTACATTGTTGAGGATGACAGAGATATTCAGGAGATTGAGAGCATTGCACTGAAGAATTCCGGACATACCGTCCAGGGCTTCTCGAACGGAAAGGATTTCTTCCGGGCTGTCTCGGAGAAGATGCCAGATCTGGTTCTCCTTGACATCATGCTCCCCGATATGGATGGAAATGAAATTCTGAAAAAGCTTCGCCAAAATGAGATGACGGCTCATGTTCCGGTCATCATGGTGACGGCAAAAACGGCCGAGATCGATATGATCAAGGGACTCGATATCGGTGCTGACGATTATATCAAAAAGCCCTTCTCCGTCATGGAGCTGATCACGCGCGTGAAAGCCCTGCTCCGGAGAACCCAGGGCGACCAGATCCGGCCTGTCCTGCAGCTGGAAAATGTGTGCCTTGACAGCTCCCGCCGCATCGTCACAGTTGATGGCCAGCCGATTGATCTGACATACAAGGAATTCGAGCTGCTGCGGCTTCTGATGAGCAATCCGGGCATCGTCATGACAAGAGACGTCATCATGCAGCGCGTCTGGGATACAAACTTCGAGGGGGAGTCCCGCACCGTTGACATGCACATCAAGACTCTGCGCCAGAAGCTCGGGAATTCCGCAGACCGCATCAAGACCATCCGGAATGTGGGCTACGTCATGGAGTGAGTCCCTGCGCCGCAGCCCGTTCTCTCATCTTCGCGAGCATCCTGCTTTCCCGCTTCTGGTACCGTGCCGCCAGCCCGTTCCATCCGCTGTAGGCCGGATCGGACCGCTTGTCGAAAAGCGCCGGCACTTCTGTCTGAAGCATCCTCTGAAGATAAGCCGTCGTCTTCCGCGCTCCTGACAGATTCAGGTGATCACCTCCATCGAGGCTGTCCGTCGTCCAATCGATTCCGACCTCCCCGGTCTTCAGGTTCAGGTCGGTATACGGCACGCCCAGCTCTTCTGACAGGCGCGCGAGTGTGTTGTGTCGCTTCATATTGTAATTCTTCGGGGATGGCGCACTGTACAGGAGCAGTTCCATCCCTCTTCTCTCACAGATTTTTTGAATCTTTTTAAGAATCCGGACATTCTGAGGGTCAATCGGCTCTGTCCCGTCATCGGGATTCATATAATCGCCAAGCTGCTTCGGCGGTCTGATTGTAGGCATCAGCCGAAATCCCTTCCAGACCCTTCGTTTGTTCTTCGGCTTTTCGATGGCATCCTTCCAGAGATTATGCAGCCGGAAGATCTGAAATGCATTCTGCCCGGCCTGCTGAAGCAGCAGTTCATCTGCCTTTCCAGGTTCCAGATCAGTATAAAGCGCATGTGTCTCGATGAGCAGTGCCTTCGGGTGCTGCCGTCTGAGCGCCGCCTGGAGGATGGAATTCATTTCCACCATCGTCTCCCCCGGAATCGATGCCAGGTAGGCCGGAATGCCGCCGCCAAGCCACAGCTCCATCGGGGAGAAGGACGCAAAGGCCTCACTGTTTCCAAGTACAAGGACATCCAGGCTGTTCTTTTTCTCCTGCTCAAGATCCCAGTAGACCGTGTTGCGGGAGCGATATCCATGCTTTGCCTCCGCGCCGGTGATCTCCATAAAAAGCCGTGACGCCAGAAGCAGCAGGACCAGCAGGCAGGCCAAAAATGCAAGCACCTGCAGTGCGGTCCTTCTTCCTGACCGGATCGATTTTGATGTCTCTTTTCCCATATTGCTGTACCCTTCAGAATCCGGCATAGATCAGGTCGACTGCCTGATAGCCGGTTCCGTATGCGCCAAAAATGATCACCGCGAATATAAGCACATTGTAAAGTGCCCACCGGACCGGGAGCTTTCTTGCAAAAACCCAGTCCCGGATGGAAAAGCCGCGCTCACGCAGCAGATCATAGAGAAAGACAACAGCTGTTCCGCCGATGATGGCTGTCCAGTCTGCCATTCCCAGGCCGAATGTCAGGAGCGTCCCGTCCCAGAGGCGGCTGATTCCAAAACTGTGAAACAGACTCCGGAACATGCAGAATCCTGCCCGCAGCCCCGGTGCGCGGAAGAACATCTCCCCGGTGAAAATGATCACCCAGGTTCTCAGAATCCTCAGCAGCGTGGCACCCCGGCCGTTCTGACGGATCCCTGTCCTGCGGTAAAAGCCCGCCTTGACCGGCTCAAGCGCCAGCTCCAGGATCAGCAGCACAAGATAATAGATCCCGTAGAAGATGTAGTTCCATTCCGCTCCATGCCACAGGCCGTTGAACAGCCAGACAGGCGTCAGCGCCAGCGCAGAGACGGCCAGCTTCGCCACATACCGTCCGGACATTTTCCGGAGTCTTTTCCCCAGCTTTTTGGCCGTTGTCGATGCGGCGACCGGATAGAACAGATAGTCCTTCAGCCAGGCGCCGAGTGAGATATGCCATCTTCTCCAGAATTCCGATGCTGTCTGAGAGAAAAAGGGCTGGCGAAAATTCTCCGGCAGACGGATGCCAAACAGTCTGGCAGAGCCGATGACCACATCCATCATCCCGGAGAACTCCATGTAAAGCTGGACCGTGTAGCAGACGGCTGCCACAATGATCAGCACACCATTCTGTTTTTCATATTCCCCGAACAACGTCGCAACGATGATGTTCAGCCGGTCGGCCACGACCAGCTTCTTGAACATCCCCCAGCAGATGCGCATAGCGGAGGCTGTCATTTCCTCCAGCGTGCGCGGCACGCCGCTCTGCGCCTGAATGCCCGGCATACCGCATCTCGTTATTTCCACCTTCTCCGGAAGGCTGGAAAACTGCATCGCAGTATCTCCGTAGCGTGCAATCGGTCCTTCCATCGTCTGCGGAAAGAACCCCAGGAAAAGCGCAATCCGGATGAAATCCCTGTCCGCCGGAATTCTTCTCCAGTAGACCTCGAGAAGATATCCCACCGCTTCAAGCGTATAGAAGGATATACCGATCGGCACAAGCAGCCTTGGCGCGATGATCGCAGCCCCGCCTGCATGCACAACCAGCTTGTTCAGCTGCCGTACAAAAAAGCCGGTATATTTCAGATAGAAAAGAACCCCAAACAGAACACCATTCGCAAGGAGCATCGCAGCATGATGTGCCATCGCCTGTTTTCTGTACGGATCCCGGGAAGCAGCGGCTGCACTCTCCGGAAGCCCTTCTCCAAGCTTCCCGATCCAGATCCCCATGAGGTAAGTCCATACCGTCGTTCCGAGAAGATAGACAATCAGATACCGGCTGCATAGAAAGAAGTACAGCCAGGAGGCACCGGCAAGCACATACCTTCTGGATCGTTTCGGACAGATGGAGAATAATAGAAGAACCAACGGGAGAAATCCCAGCAGGTAAGACAGTTGATGATAGCCCATGCGTGATCAGAGAATCCTTTCCTTACAGATGATTCGTGCAGTATTCAAAACCATACGCCCAATTATATCTGGTTTGCCAGATCGTAGCGTACCCGGATCTGCAATAAAAGTGTCATAAAACAGCCTGACGTTCTTGACAGCACGTTAAGTTTTGATATCATTTAGATATCAGTAAGACATCTTCGCAAATTGGAGGGAGGATCCAATCATGATGGACAATCTGAATCAGAATCAGAATCAAACGTCAAGTACAGCTGCCGGAAAACAGCCTCAGGATGTAAATGTAAAGGAAAAGATATTGAATGCCAGGAAGAACGGTATGCTCGTTCTCACCCTGACCCTTGCACTCGAGATCGGACTGGTGCTTCTGACCGTCTTTTTCATCTCAACCGACGCCCCTCTGGCGCTCCAGGTCATTTCCATGATCCTGGCCTGCATCTGCTGGCTTCCGCTGGCAGGTCTGCGTGTCCTGAAGCCGCAGGAGGCGCTCGTCATCACACTGTTCGGCGACTACATTGGAACACTGAAGGGACCTGGCTTCTATGCGGTCAATCCCTTCTGCAGCAGCTTCAATCCCGCTAAGAGAACCCAGCTTGGACAGAGCCGGGATGTGAACGATGGCGACAAAAATTCTGTCGCAGCAGCACTGCTGAAGGGTGCCGCCGAGCCCTCCACCCCCTCTTCCAGCGGGAATGTCATTTCTCTCAAGGTGATGACCCTAAACAACAGCCGACAGAAGGTCAACGACGCGCTCGGAAACCCGGTCGAAGTCGGGGTCGCCGTCATGTGGCGGGTTGTCGATACAGCGAGGGCTGTCTTCACCGTCGACAACTTCAAGGAATACCTCTCGCTCCAATGCGATGCGGCCGTCCGCAATGTCGTGAAGATCTATCCATACGACGTCGCGCCGAACATTGACACCACAGGCGACGGTCAGGCGGACGACGGTTCCCTGCGCGGCTCAACAGAGGTCGTCGCAAAGCGGATCCGGGACGAGATCCAGAGCAAGGTTGAGGTTGCCGGGCTCGAGATCCTGGATGCCCGCATTACTTACCTGGCCTACGCGCCGGAGATCGCGGCCGCGATGCTGCAGCGCCAGCAGGCATCGGCAATCGTCGATGCGAGAAAACTGATCGTAGACGGTGCTGTCGGTATGGTTCAGATGGCGCTTGAGAAGCTGAAGGAAGATAATGTTGTCGATCTCGACGACGAGCGAAAGGCTGCCATGGTCTCCAACCTGCTGGTCGTTCTATGCGGCAATCGTGATGCGCAGCCAGTCGTCAACTCCGGCTCGCTGTATTAAGCTGAAAAGGAGGGATACGCTTGGCAAAGAAACAGATTCCGCTCAGGTTGAATGAAAAGCTCTACGATGCAATCGCTGCCTGGGCAGAGGATGATTTCCGCTCTGTCAACGGCCAGATCGAATACCTCCTGACCGAATGCGTTCGGCAGCGCAAGAAAGATGGGAAGTACGTTTCGCAGCATCTCGACGAGCCGCCGGAGCTGGATCTTCACTGAAGAATCCGTTCTGTGGATTCTGACGGCTTCCCACGGAAAATCCAGGATGCGATCAGCACGGTAATCGGGACGGACAGCACAATGCCGAAGCTGCCGGAAAGGCCCTGCATGACAGCAATTCCGATGTTGTTGGAATTGAGGACCTGTGCAGCCGGAAGATCGTAGGCAAAATTCAGGACCAGCTGAGAGACCTCCGTCCCGACAAAAGCAAGAAGCAGCGTATTAGAATCCGTTCCCATCATATCTCTTCCCACACGCATACCCGCACAGAAAAGTTCCCATCTGGAAATCCCGGGATTCTGTCTGCACACTTCCTGCATTGAGCTGGATATAGACATCGCCACATCCATCTCCGCACCGAGCGCCGAGATCAGAATTCCTGCAAAGAGAAGGCCTCCGACCTTAATGCGGTTTGACTCCCAGATCGTCAGCAATGTCTCGATGTTCGAGACATTCCAGCCGCTGATTCCCGTCACCAGAGAGAAAATCTCCGCAAAGATTCCGGCGATCACAACACCTGAGACCGTCCCGAGCGTTGCAGTGATCGTCTTGCGGCTGATTCCGCCGATGCACCAGAAGGTCAGAATGGTCGTCAGGGCACAGATCACAACGGCGGAGCGGATTGGCGAGACCCGCAGATAGATGAGCGGAATCCAGATAAAAATGATGATGAAGAACGTGATGATGAGGCCGGCGGAAGCCTTCAATCCCTGCCGACCGCCGACCGCGATCAGGGTTGCAAGATACAGCAGGCCAAAAAGAAGGATCATCCCACCTCGGTCTCTGGAATAGACGGAGGATACCGTTGAGTCACCGGAGACGGATTGAACGACTATGACATGAAGACCGGGCGTGCAGGCTGTCCCAAACAGGAAACCAGATGCAGAGGTCATTTGAATGACCTCTCCTTTGCGCACTCCTGTTGTCATTTTCACTGTCACGACCTGTTCTCCACTGCGTGTCCCGTCTGCCTGCAGGTTGTCCTGCAGGACTTTCTGCACAACCCCCTTCTCATATGTATTCCCGGTGCGGGTGACAAGCTCCGTCTTTTTCATCGTGTTCAGCCTGTAGGCTGCAAGAATCAGAATAAGAAAGATGGTCGCCATCACCGTCCGCCGGACCCAGATTCTTTTTCCGCATGACGTGCTTTCTTTCAGTTTCTCAATCCTTCTTCCGGTCACAGTTGTCTGCTTCTCTTTGATCATTGGCTTTTTGACCGTAAATCGTCCCATATCTCAGCTCCACAATATCTGTATATGAAAGGCTGCCCCGGGCTCTTACGCCTGGAGCAGCTTCTTCCAAACCCTGTATGTCTGATCTGCCCTGCGCTGTTATCGCACAGAGCAGCTGATTGGTGTTCAGGTTTACTGTGCCTCGGTCACAGCTGAAGTTTCATCTGAAGAATCCGTCTTGTTGATGGTGAAGGTGTCATCGATCGCCTCGACCGATCCATCGTCCTTGATTTGGTACGTATCGATCGTGAAAGCACTGTCGCTCAAAGAGATGACTGAGTAGGACGGAAGCCAGTTCTGGCTGCGGACTTCTACATAATCCTGCTGTGTCTCCGCCAGCTCATAGTACTTGGAACCGGATGCGGAGTTTGCAGTCATGTAGAGGATCCCAGTCGGATTGTTGACGGAATTGCCATCCACATCCTCGATGGTGTAGCAACTGTTGTCCTGGTCGAACTTTTCCTTCGCAGCCTTCTCGTCATCGGTCGCGTCCGACGTATCAAGCTTGATTGCTTCATCCGTGTCAACATTGTAAGCATGGTCCCAATCATAGTCCTTGCCTGTATCATCCAGTCTGAACTCATACTTACCATGCTCCTGACCATCGCCTTCCAGCATCTTGGTTCTGCTGTAGGTGTGGTCATGGCCCTGGAGAACGACGTCGATATCATTCTCATCAAAAAGCGGTGTCAACTGTGTACGAAGGATCATGCCATCTGTGTTGGAATGGTCAAGCCCTGAACCATAGATGTCCTGATGGATCGTGACGATTCTCCACTTTGCGTCCGGGTTCGAGGCCACCGCTTCCTTGATTGTCTCCGCATGCTCCGCGACATTGTAATTGTTTGTATTCAGCACGATAAAAAGGCCGGGTCCATAGCTGTAGTAGTAGTCGCCGCCTGCTTCCGTCTGTCCTTTCCCAGTCTGGTTCGGATTGAAGAAGTGATATCCGTAATCCTTCGTCAGGGAGTCATGATTGCCGATTGTGGTCGCCTCTGCGATGCCGGACAATTTTTCTGCGTTCAGGTAGCTGGCAAATTCCTCTTCCTTCGGGTTCCCTGTGTTGTTGACCTGGTCGCCTGCGGAAATGATATAGTTGATGTCCTTGTTCTGATCCAGCGCGATGTTCAGCGTCCGGTTCCATGCAAAGCCATCATTCTCGGCTGCCGTGTTCGCCTCGCCGCTGTCCTCCGCAAGCTCCTCGGAGGAGGAAGTCGGCTGTCCCTTTGAGGTTCCAACCTGCGGATCGCCTACAAAGAGCATCTTGACCGTATCAAAAGACTGGGTGTCAAACTCTGCGGGATCTGTCTGCTTTCCATCCTTCTGGACCGTATAGTAATACTTCGTCGATTCCTTCAAGCCCGTGACCGTCACATGATTGTAATAGTACTGAGTGTCACCTGTGAAGGTTTTGTCAACTTCTCCGCTCTCTCCGTCAAACTCCTGGAGCTTCTCCTGATCCTCTCCGAAGAATACCTTGGCATCATCCTTCGATTTGGAATACCATCCGAAATTCAGCTGTGTCTGGTCTGCGCCGACTGAGATGGAAACCTTCTCGTAGTCTGCCGCAACAGTCGGCCACTTTTTTTGTCCAGTCTTCCCAGCCGGAATCCTTTCCTGTCACGCTGGAGTCATTGAAATGAGCGGTCGATGCCATTGCAGACACGCTCAGACATGCCGCAAGCGTTCCCGTCAGAATCATTCCAGTGATTTTGTGATTCAGCATTCCGTTTTCCCTCCTGCAAGTTATCCTGTTTTTTTGATTACAGGAAGAGTGTACATGCAGAATGTGAACTCTGACCGCCTGCCGCCGTGAAATGTCTGTAAAAAATAAGAAAGGCCGTCGTGGCTTCTGCTGTCACTGTGGGTCGTCCTTGCTCTCCCTGGCATAGCGGTCCGTGAACATGATGTTCAGTTCGCCCTTTGTGATAAAAGAAATCCAGGACGCGACGGCAGTCACGTGGTCCGCCATCCGCTCTACATACTTGTCGATGAACAGATAATCCAGATACTGCTCGATGGCATCTGTGTCTGCCTTGATGGCATCCCGGATTTCCTGAACATTCTTCTCAAACAGATCATCGATGACATCATCTGCCTTTACGACCTTTTCTGCCAGCTGAAGATCTTCATTATGGAAGGCCTCCACCATGTCGGCGACCATCTGCCTCATGGACGAGAAGGCCTCACCAAGATGAGCCGGAGGCGTGACGGTTTTCAGGGACGCCAGCTTCTTGATGTAGATGGCGATGTCACTGCAGTTGTCCGCGATCCGCTCCAGGTCGCTGATCATCCGCATGTAGCTCGCCAGCCGTCTCCAGTCCGATGCGATTGGCTGCTCCTTGACGACAATCTGAATACACCGCTCCTCGATGTCTGTCTCCATCGCATCGATCAGTGCATCATTCTTCATGATCGCATTCGCCGCCACGACATCCATCTTCTCCAGCGCGATGATCGTCCGGTCAATGGCGAGCAGCACCTGCTTGCCCATCGTCTCCACCCGGTCATTGATCTCCTTCAACTCCAGGTCATATCCTTTCCGTGTTCCCATACTTACCTCCTGACTCTCCGGGACGAACTGCCTGGGTGACTCTCATTCAGTCCGTCTGTCTTTCTCTGGTATATGCTCAACCGGTCTTCTGCCTGCGTAAGCTTCTTCAGTCCCCATCATTCTCCACGGCACAGCTGACAAGCCGCTTCCAGTCTGATACGGCCGCCTGTTCCCTGCCGTGCCCGGCAGTCAGCCGAACCTTCCGGTGATGTATTCTTCCGTCTTCTTGTTCTTCGGATTGAGGAAGAGATCCTTTGTCGCACCGGCCTCGATCAGCTCGCCCAGCAGGAAGAAGGCCGTCGTGTCGGAGATCCGGTTTGCCTGCTGCATGTTGTGCGTGACAATCACGATGGTGTACTTTTTCTTCATTTCCACAGCCAGATCCTCGATCTTCATCGTGGAGATCGGATCCAGCGCCGAAGTCGGCTCATCCATCAGAACGACCTCCGGATGAACGGCGACGGTCCTCGCAATACAGAGCCGCTGCTGCTGCCCGCCGGAGAGTCCCAGCGCAGATTTGTGCAGGCGGTCCTTGAATTCATCCCAGATTCCGACCTCGCGCAGGGAGGTCTCTACAATCTCATCCAGTTCGCTCTTCTTTTTGATCCCACGGATTCTCGGTCCATAGGCGACATTCTCATAGATGGATTTCGGAAAAGGATTGGGCTGCTGGAAGACCATCCCGACTCTCTGCCTCAGCTCGATGGCGCTCATGTCTGTCTTATAGATGTCTTTTCCGTCCAGAAGGACATCTCCTTCAATTTTGCAGCCTTCGACGAAATCGTTCATACGGTTCAAGGTCTTCAGGAAGGTTGACTTGCCGCAGCCGGAGGGTCCGATCAGTGCCGTGATCTTGTTGGCCTCGATTTCAAAATTGATATTCTTCAGCGCGTGGAAATCCCCGTAGTAGAGATTCAGATTCCTCGCTGTAAACTTGCTGTTTTCACTCATCTCTTCTTATCCTCCCAAAGGCTCACTTGGTATCGCCCATCTTCTTCCGGATTCTCCCCTCCAGATAATGCGCAAGCAGGGAGAAGGACAGCACCAGAATCATCAGAATCGCCGCACTCAGATTGGCAACATCCTCCGCGCCGACGGACGCCGTGAAGGAGGACCAAATTTTCAGAGAGAGGGTGCCGCCGCGTCTGAGCGGGTTAAACGGGTTCAGCGACGGATTGATCCACGCATGTGGATTCCACTTGATGTTGGTGTCGGAACCGGAGGTATACAGAAGTGCTGCTGCCTCGCCGAAACCACGGCCGGCGGCCAGGATGACACCCGTGATAATTCTCGGAACACAGGCCGGAATCAGAACCGACTGGATCGTCTGCCGGAGCGTCGCCCCCATGCCAAGAGACCCGAGCTTATAGCTCGGCGGAAGGCTTCTGAGCGCATCCTCCGTCGTTGTCGTCATCAGCGGGAGGGACAGAATGGCCACACAGATCGAACCTGCCAGAAGGCTTGGCTGTGAATGGGTCGCAACCAGAAAGATCAGATATCCGAACAGGCCGACTACGATTGACGGTAGGGAGGACAGCGTCTCGATTGCGATTCGGAGAAATTTCGTAAAAGCATTGTCTTTTGCATATTCTGCCATGTAGATCCCGCCCATCACACCGATCGGCACCGAGATCAGAAGAGACAGAAAGACCAGATAAATGGTATTGAAGAAATAGTTTCCGATTCCATTTCTGTCAAACCGGAACATCTCCGGCGTTGCACCGGCAAAGCCCTTGATGATAACGTAGCCTGCAAACGCAAACAGCAGAAGAAGGAAAAACAGTGCAACCAGGTAAAACACGACGGTCCAGATCCGGTCAACAGCCTTCGCGCGACCGATCAGACCTCTGGAGGGTGTCAGATCTTTTGTCTGCTCGTTTTTGATCTCTGTCATGATTCTTTCTTCGCCCCCTTTGCCGCAATCAGATGAATCAGGAACATGAACAGCAGCGAAATCAGATACAGGACAAACGCGATCGTCCAGAGCCCTGCCTTGGCTTCACTGCCCTCCATCAGCTCCGCCATCCGTGACGCAATGACGGTTGTCATGGTTGCTGTCTGTCCGAAGATTCCTTTTGGAAATGCAGGTGTCTTGCCAATGACCATAGCCACGGCAAGTGCCTCGCCGAACGCCCTGGCAAGTCCGAGGATCACACCGGTCAGCACACTCGTTTTCGCAGCCGGCATCACAATCTGATGGATGACCTGCCAGCGCGTCGCGCCAAGGCCGTACGCCGCCATCCTTGCGGAGACCGGCACCGCACGGATCGCATCCGCCGCCACCGTTGTGATGGAAGGGAAAATCATGATCGCCAGGACAATGCCGCCCGCCAGTACCGACCGGCCGGTCTTGAGGTGAAACAGGCTCTGGAGCGCCGGAACCAGAACCGTCATGCCGATCCAGCCATATACAACGGAGGGGATTCCGACAAAGATCTCCACCGCCGGGCGCAGAATCCGGTTTCCGGTCTTCGGCGCGATCTCCGTCATGAAGATGGCGACTGCCAGTGAGAACGGCACCGCGATCAAAAGCGCCAGTCCGCAGACAATCAGGGAGCCGACGATAAAGATCGCTGCACCCCCCTGTCCGCCTCCGGTCAGGTCGTCCTTCAGCTTCCAGGTCGTTGTGAACAGAAATTCCCAGAGCGTGTGATGATAGTGGTAAAAAAGGGCATTCCCCTTAATTGCAAGAAACACACCGATCGCAATCGGAAGGGCAATCATCAGAAGCCCGCAAAGCATCACAAAGAATTTCCAGGTTTTTTCTTTTCCTCTGCTATACATAGATTGGATTCTCCAAAAAAGCCCACCCGAATCGATGTTCCTTCGGGTGGGCGGGTCTCAGACTGTTTCTGCCTGACTTTTCCGGTTTCCGTCTTCTGGATCCGGGCGGTGTTGAAACTTACTGTGCCTCGGTTGCTGCTTCTGTCGCTGCGGCTGCATCCGCAGTCCCGGTGTGGCCGTCCGTCTTGGTGAGCTTGGAGGAGACGCAGTAGCCAAGGGACTCGACATCATCCGAGAAGTCGCCGGTGATGTAATCGATGAAGGCCTGGGTTGCCTCGTCTGCATCCCCCTTGGTGTACATATGCTCATAAGCCCAGACGTCATACTTGCCGCTGTAGATGTTCTCAAGCGTCGGCTCGACATCATTGATTGCAACCGTCGCAATTCCCTTCATTGCATCCTTCGCATTGTCCGGAAGAATATAGGAAAGAGCCAGGTATCCGACAGAGCCATTCGTGTCCTGAAGCGCTTTCTGAAGCTCTGCGGAGTTGTCGTTCTCCATCGCCTCGCCCGCTTCCTCTGCTCCGCCAAGCGCATACTTATCGAAGGTTGCGCGGGTTCCGGATCCCTCCGGGCGAAGGACAAGTGTGATGTCCTCATCCGGGCCCCCGACATCCTTCCAGTTGGTTGTCTCTCCCGTAAAGATCGAGACGAGCTGGTCGGTTGTCAGGCTCTTGACCCCGCCGTCAGCCACATCCTGGGAGACGACAACCGCCATGCCGATTGCGCAGACCTGATGGTCAACCAGCTCTGCGGCCTTGTCCTTATCGAGCTTCTCCTCAGCGAATACGTCAGAATCGCCGACAGTCGAAGTTCTATCTGAAACGTTCTGAAGTCCCTGTCCTGATCCGCCCGCATCGACCGTGATGTTCACACCCGGCGCGACATCGGCAAACTTGTCCGCTGCCGCCTGGACAAGCGGCTGAAGGGCGGATGATCCGGTGCAGCTGATGTCTCCGCTGATCTTGGACAGATCAGAATCCGCGAATACTGTCATGCTCATTGCCATTGCACCGATCAATGTAAGTACAGCTACCTTCCTGAACTTCATGTTTGTTCTCCTTTTTTAATGAATACCGCATCTGTATACCCCGTCGTTACGGTCAGAATCGTAACACCCGCAAATGCCTTCTTTCCACCAAGGTCCCGTAAAGTGTGAAACGCCTTGGAGAAAACAATGTATCAGTTTTGTAAAGTCAGGTCCACTTTACAAATCCTTTACATAAATAACCATTGTTATTGACACGGGCATGATATGTTTTTGATGTATTCTTTAAGGAAACGCGGCATTTAGACATTCTTCAGAAACCTGCTGCGTTCAGGATCAGGATTTCACATCCTCAGAGGACCGAACATGAACATTTTCTCTATTCTCACGCTGATCGGCGGCCTGGCACTGTTCCTCTACGGCATGAAGGCCATGGGAGACGGGCTGACGATGCTTTCCGGCGGCCGCATGGAACAGCTGCTGGAAAAACTGACCTCCACCCGCTTTTCCGGTGTCCTCCTCGGTCTGGCCGTCACGGCCGTCATCCAGTCTTCATCTGCGACGACCGTCATGGTAGTCGGCTTCGTCAACTCCGGCATCATGAAGCTGGAGCAGGCCGTCGGCGTAATCATGGGTGCCAACATCGGGACCACCGTGACCTCCTGGCTGCTCTCCCTGACCGGGGTCAGCGGGAATGCCGTGTGGATCAAGCTGCTCAAGCCCTCCTCATTTTCTCCGGTTCTGGCACTGATCGGCATCTGCTTCCTCATGTTTTCCAAGAAGGAGAAGAAGCACAATATTGGTATGATCCTGATGGGATTCGCCATCCTGATGTTCGGAATGGAGACGATGTCGGATGCCGTTGCGCCCCTCGCGGATGACAGCCGCTTCACATCCATTCTGCTGATGTTCAGCAATCCGGTGCTCGGCACTCTGATGGGGCTGGCGGTCACCGCCATCATCCAGTCTTCATCTGCTTCTGTTGGTATCCTGCAGGCACTGGCACTGACCGGGGTCGTGCCGTTCAAGACAGCCATCCCGATCATCATGGGACAGAACATCGGAACCTGCGTCACGGCGCTCATTTCCTCCATCGGAACAAGGAAGAACGCACGGCGTGCGGCGATGATTCACCTGTACTTCAACCTGATCGGCACTGTCCTGTTCATGCTGGCCTTTTACACGCTGAATCACTTTGTGCATTTTGCCTTCATGGGAGAAATGGCAACACCGGCCGGCATCGCCGTCATCCACAGCCTGTTCAACATCATCACAACGATCGTGCTCTTCCCGTTCGGCAACCAGCTGATGAAGCTGGCCATCCTGACCGTCCCGGACAAGCACTCGAAATCCGATGTTGCGGAGGATGCTGCCGCTGTTCTCAGAAGGATTGACGTCCATCTGCTGGATCGTCCTGCGATGGCGCTGGAACAGGCAAGGTATGTGACCAACCGCATGAGCGAGCTCTCCCGCGAGGCCGTCACAGATGCCCTGTCCATGATCGATTCCGGTTTTGACGAGGATCTGGACGTCAAAATCAGGGAGCTTGAGAATACCATCGACACTCTGGAGGACAAGATCGGAAGCTACCTGATCCAGATCCCGGGGCATGACATGTCCCAGAAGGACAGCCGCCTGTATTCACTGATCCAGCACAACATCGGAAACTTCGAGCGGATCTCGGACCATGCGGTCGGCATCTCGGACACCTTCCGGGAAATGGATGAAAAGAAGCTTCATTTTTCGAGCGAGGCCTGCAGCGAGCTGAAGGTCATGCGCCAGGCTGTCACGGACATTCTGGACATGTCCACCGACTCTTTCTGCACGCTGAATACGGAGAAGGCAGAGTACGTCCTGCCGCTCGAGGAAGTCATCGACGCCCTGAACCTGGAGGAAAAGCAGCGCCATATTGAACGCCTGCGCAAGGGAAGGTGTACAATTGAGCTTGGCTTTATCCTGGCAGATTTGACAACCTACATGGAGCGTATCTCCGATCACTGCTCGAATATCGCGGTGTGTACATTATCATTGAAGGAAGACGAAATCGGCGTCCACGAGTATCAGGACATCATCAAGACAAGAAACAGCGAGGCCTATAAGAAAGGGCTGCGGGAGATGGAGGCTCGGTATCTTCTCCCGAAAGCAGAAGCATAAATGGCAGAAAGGACAGAAAGGGAGGGTTTCAATGAAGAAAAAAATCAATGCAAGCCTTCTTCTCATCTCGATCATCGCCATCATCCTGACAGGGCTGCTTGGCACGATCGTGACCTATCAGCTGTTTCAGTCGCAGCTTGAGGCTGACCTTGCCTCCGATGCGGATATTCTCCGTGACAGCGGCTTGTTTGATGCCCCTTCCAAATCCTCCGCCGCCCGTTTTTCGTTTGGCTCCGATGAGATCCGGATCACATGGATCGACAAGGACGGGACTGTCCTGTACGATAACCGGACAGACGCCTCAGAGCTGCCCAGCCACGCAAACAGGCCGGAATTCCGGGAGGCACTGGAAAAAGGAAGCGGGACGACCGTCCGCCGCTCCGACACTCTGAATAAGAGTACCTTCTACTATGCGCTCCTTCTGCCAAATCAGACGGTGATCCGCGTCGCGAAGGTCAAGAGCAACATGCTGTCTCTGTTTGAGGCTTTTCTGCCAGGGCTCCTCGCGATCATCGCGCTTGCCATCCTGTTCAGCATCGCGCTCGCTCATTTTCTGACAAAAAGTCTTGTATCACCGATCGATACCATGGCGGAGAATATCGGATCCTCCATGGAGCCGCCCTATCCGGAGCTGGTTCCCTTCGCGAACAAAATCCGTGCCCAGCATGAGGACATCCTGAAGTCTGCGAAGATGCGGCAGGACTTTACGGCGAATGTCTCCCATGAGCTCAAAACACCTTTGACAGCCATTTCCGGCTATGCGGAGCTGATTGAAAATGGGATGGCCTCCGGCTCCGATGTGACACGTTTTGCCGGTGAAATCCAGTCGAATGCCAGACGGCTCCTGTCCCTGATCAATGACATCATCAAGCTGTCCCAGCTGGACAACTTTGAAGACCGTCAGCCGTTCGAGAAGGTCGACCTCGACAAGATTGCCCGCTGCTGTGTGGACAATCTGCAGGTCTCCGCCGGAAAGAACAAGGTTCATCTGTATTATGAAGGAAAGCCTGCCATGGTTCTCGGAAGGGAAGAAATGCTGAGTGAGCTTGTCACGAATCTCTGTGACAACGCGATCCGGTACAATTATCCCGGCGGCTATGTGAAGGTCTCTGTCTATACGGAAGAAGGACAGAGCGTCCTTGTGGTGAAGGATAATGGAATCGGGATTCCAAAAGAACAGCAGGACCGTGTTTTCGAGCGCTTCTACCGTGTCGACAAGAGCCGCTCGAAGAAGACCGGCGGAACAGGACTCGGCCTCGCACTGGTCAAGCACATCGTCCTGCTCCACAATGCCAGCCTGACGCTTGATTCCGCCCCCGGTGTCGGGACGACCATCACCGTCAGATTCTGAAACATACGAAATGCTGATCAGTGCCTCTGATCAGCGCTGTCCCTCCCTGAACAATTGCTTCAGGCTCTGGTAGACAGCGCCTGCCGGGAGGCCGACCACGTTCGTATAATCGCCCCGGATGCCTGCGATATAGCGGCCAAAAAATCCCTGAATGCCATATCCGCCTGCCTTGTCCATCGGCTCCGCGCTGTACGCATAGTCGTGGATCTCCTCATTTGTCATCGGTGCAACCTCGACCTCCGTCTTCTCCGCGAATGTCAGGCTTCTGCCGGAGCGCAGCCCGATCAGGGTAACGCCGCTGCAGACCTGATGCGTGCGTCCCTGAAGAAGCCGGATCATCTCTTCCGCCTCCTCATGCGAGTGAGGCTTTCCAAGAATTCTCCCATCTGTGCAGACCACCGTGTCCGCGCCGAGCACAACCACAGCCGGCTCCCGTCTGCTGTCTGCAGACTCCTGCCCCGATGTCTCCCTGCCTGACACTGCTTTTGTGTGTGACTTCCGATCAGCCAGATTCTTCATCGGCATACGGGTTGCTACAAGCCTGGCCGCTACATTCTCTGCCTTCTGACGGGAAAGATCCATGACTACCCGCTCCGGAATCGTTTCCTCCGTATGCTCCTCGATTCCGCTCACGATCACCTCCGGCTGGAAGCCGATCTGCCTGAGAATCTCCAGCCTTCTCGGTGACTGAGACGCCAGGATCAACCGTATCTCCTTCATCACATCAGCCTTTCATCATAGATTGCGCGCTGACCGCCCACATATTTCGGTCTTCTTCTGGCGCAGGTCACCACTGCTTCACCGATCTTCCGGATCCCGACCCGGACAGGTACAACAACCGGATGAATATGCATCCCGATCAGTGTCTGTCCGATATCGATCCCGGCCGATGCCTTCTGCTCCAGACTTTCCACCAGAACCGGATCCTTCATCTGTTTCCATGCTGTTGTTGCAAATGCACCACCGGCATGGTCCGGCTGAGGGATTGCATTCACCTGCTCCAGGCTGAAGGCCCTGCAGGTTTCCCGCTCCACCACAAGTGCCCGGTTCAGATGCTCACAGCACTGTGCGGCAAGCCGGATTCCGCGCATCTTCAGAACACGAGTGATCCCTCTGTAGACAGCCTCCGCCACCTCCAGGCTGGTATGCGTCCCGATCTTCTCCCCCAGCACCTCGCTGCTGGAACATCCGACCACAAACAAATCGCCCTCCTCCAGACGGCTCACCTCCAAAAGTTCCGAGACCGCCTGCGCGCTCTGCTCCTCAATCTCCTTCAGATCCGCCATATAAATACGCCTCCCTGCTGTCTCTCCATCCATATCATACTGGGTTCTTCCACATCCGACTTCCCTTTTACCCATGCTCTGCTGTATTCCCGCACACATGGCAGTATCTCATCCGCACTGCCTTCTCTGTCTGCCATGTCCAGACTGCTTCTCCGGCCTCTGCCCAGATCTTACCACACTTCCTGCCTGCGTGAACGGATCAACAGGGGATCTTCCAGCTTACCGAGTCGGAGACTCCGCTGTCATCTCATGCTCCACACTCGATGATGAGCGGTCGCCTGCTGAAAAAGCCGCCGCGGCACTGTGATTGGTTCCCACTGTGTGTCCGCGACGGCTTTGTTGTTCTTTTCACATATGTTTCCTGCTTCAGATACCTGCCCTGCAGCTGACGTCCGCCTTATCTCTTCAGGAAACGGGCAAGGAAATCCTTCGTCTTGTCATTCTGCGGATTGCCGAAGATCTGATCCGGCGTCCCACTCTCACAGATCACTCCATCATTCATGTAGACCACCTGGGTGGAGACCTGCCTTGCAAATGCCATCTCATGCGTGACCACAATCATGGTCATGCCCTCCTTCGCGAGCGCAGACATGACATCCAGCACCTCACCGACCATCTCGGGATCCAGCGCAGAGGTCGGCTCATCAAAAAGCAGAACCTCCGGATTCATCGCGAGCGCCCGCGCGATGGCGACACGCTGCTTCTGCCCGCCGGAGAGCTGCCTCGGCTTCGCCTTCATATACGGCAGCATCCCGACCTTGCCGAGATACTTGATTGCCTCCTCATAAGCCTGCTGCTTTGACCGCTTCAGTACACGAATCTGTCCCACCATGCAGTTGTCAAGGACATTTTTATTGTAGAAAAGATTGAAGGACTGGAAGACCATTCCCACATGGGAACGGTATCCGGCTGCGTCCACATGTCTGCCCATGACATCCTGACCATGATAAAGGATCTGTCCGGACGAGGGCGTCTCAAGCAAGTTAATGCAGCGCAGAAGAGTCGATTTTCCGCTGCCGGAAGCCCCGATAACCGTCGTCACATCACCCTTGAACACATTGAAATCGATGTCCTTCAGAACCTCGTGTTTCCCGAAGCTCTTGGACAGGTGGCGGACAGAGATGATGGCGTCTGCTGCCGTCCTGCCGGAGATCTGCCCATCCATCTGACCCGACGGACTGCCTGCCTGTATATTTTGATCATCCATCTCAGCACGCCTCCTTTCCTGACCTGTCCTCGATCCGGCTCTGAGCGTCCTTCTGAAGAGCCGCCCGCTCATCCGGATTCATATCCTTTTCTGACTTTTTCGCATCCACGTGATAAACACCAGCCGGAAGCGTAAGCTGATCGACTGCCACCAGCTCGTAGTCGCTCTTTCCATCCATCCGCTTCTCCAGAAGTCTCAGCAGCCAGGAAGCCAGCAGCGTCATCGTCAGATAACCGATCATCTCGATCGCCGCTGACGGGAAGTAGGTGAATGTCGCGCCGACGACAGACTTGTGAACAGCGAAGAAATCCGTGAACCCGATGATGAACATCACGGACGTATCCTTCACGTTAATGATGAAGTTGTTTCCGATCTGCGGCATGATGTTGCGGATGGCCTGCGGCAGAACAACAGATGTCATCGTCTGGAAATGCGTCATGCCGATGGCCATGGCCCCCTCGGTCTGCCCCGGGTCGACCGATATGATCCCACCGCGCATCGACTCGGTCATGTAGGCGCCCGTATTGATTGATACGACCAGGATGGAGACCAGCCACTTTCCCTCGAACTGGATCGAGTTGTTGGTAAAGTAGGGAAGGCCGTAGAAAATGAACACGGCCTGCAGAATCATCGGTGTTCCCCGGAACACCTCCACATAGATCCGCAGAATCACCTGCACAATCTTCAGGAGCACCTTCTTGACCACTGAATCATTCCGGCTGACCGGGATCGTCTGCACAATGCCGCACAGAAAACCGATCAGGCACCCGATCGCGGTACCGACTGATGCCAGGATCAGCGTCCGCCAGATGCCGCCCATATACGTCCCACCATACTTTGACCAGAGGGACGCCATATCACTTCCCAATTTTACAAACTGTTCCATCTTCCCATCCTGCTCTTGTATCCCGCCGTGCGGCGTCTTCCTCTGCTGGAGACTCTGCCCGCGCGGGGCTGCTGTGATTTTTATTCCCCAACGGGATCCGTCCTATATCTCAGTTGTTTGTGATCGGCTGAATCTTGATGGCATCAGCCATGATGTCATCAAAGTCCTTCTTGTCCATGGTATTCAGCACCGCGTCGATCTCGCTCTTGAGTGCTGTGTTGCCCTTCTTGACAGAGATTCCGATGTTGACATCCTCGTCCGATACCTTGAAGTTGTCATCCGAACCGGAGAAGTCAAGGATCGTCAGATCCGGATAAGCTGCCACTGCGCCCTGCGCCGTCGGCATATCCGTGCAGACATAGTCCACCGCGCCTGTCTCCAGCGCCATCAGCATAGCCGGCGCTGACTCCGCCGCTTCCTGAACATCCGCTCCCTCGATCTGCGGGAGGCAGGTGTCATACCAGATCGTCCCCATCTGGGAAGTGCACTTTCCTCCGGAAAGATCGGAGATGCCCTTCGCGCTCGCGAACTTCGAGTCCTTCTTGGTGACAACAACAATCGTCGCATACAGGTACGGCCCCGCAAAATCCACCTGCTTTGCTCGCTCCGCCGTCATCGACTGGCCTGCGATGATTGCGTCGACCTGGCCGGACTGCACCGCCGGAATCAGGGAATCCCAGTCCAGACGGTTGACCTTCAGCTTCCAGCCATATGCATCACAGATCTTCTTTGCGATCATGACATCATAGCCATTTGAATACTCGCTGGTATCCTCGATCGGGACAGAATCATTCGAGTCATCCGGCTGCGACCAGTTGTACGGCGCATAGCCGCACTCGTTTGCAATGGAGAACACCCCATCCTTGATCAGGCCTGAGCCTTCCGGGCTCTCCGTGAATGCCTCTGTACCGGATTCTGTTCCGGAGGCTGCCTCTGTCTCTCCTCCGAATGCTGTTAAGGCGCCTGCCATAGAAACCATCATCGCTGCTGAAAGTACTATCGAAACAACTTTTCTTCTCATCCTGGTCCTCCTCTGCTTCCGGCTTGAAAAGCCGGCATGACGCTTTTCAGGCAGCTGGCCTGATCAGTGTAAAAAAGTCCCGCAAAACTTTGCCTCCTCGCAAAGTCTCACGAGACCCATCCTTGTCCGTTCTTTACGGAATATGAAAATACTAGCACTCACCTTCTGGAGCGTCAAGCCACAAATTCCACGAATTGTGTCATTTTGTCGAAAATAGTTTTGTGTTCAGCCCAGAATCCCAGACTTTTTGACTGACTCCACTGCTTCGCGAATCTTATCGGGCGGAAGCACAAGCGCAAAGCGCACATAGCCCTCCCCCAGCGGTCCGAAGCTGGAGCCCGGCGTGCAGATGACGCCGCTTTTCCCGATCAGATCCAGGCAGAAGTCCATTGAATTCCTGCTCTTATACTGCTTCGGAATCGGCGCCCAGACGAACATGCTTCCATGACTGTCAACCATATCCCAGCCGATGGAGCGGAATCCCCCGCAGAGCGCATCCCTTCTCTCCTGATACTTCCGGCACTGCTCCTTCACGGAATCCAGCGGTCCGGTCAGCGCCGCGATCGCCGCTTCCTGAACCGGCAGAAACATACCGAAGTCAATTTGTGTATGCAGCTTCTTGTAGGCCTGCACGACATCGCTGCGTCCTACCAGAAAGCTGATTCTTGCCCCCGTCAGATTAAAGCTTTTCGACAGAGAGAAGAACTCGACACCGACATCCATAGCGCCCGGATAGCTGAGAAAGCTTCTCCCATCTACCCCGTCGAAAATGATATCGCTGTACGCGTTGTCATGGACAATCAGAATATCGTACTTTTTCGCAAAGGCTATGATTTCCTCATAAATCTCCGGTGTTCCGACCGAACCCATCGGATTGGAGGGAAGCGACACGACCATGTATTTTGCCCGGCGGGCAACATCCTCCGGAATATCACTCACACGCGGCAGAAACCCATTCTCAGCGGTCATCGGATAGTACCAGGGTTCTGCCCCCGCCATCTTCACGCTGGTAATGAAGACCGGATAGCAAGGCGTCGGAAGCAGGACCGTATCGCCCTCGTTCGCCAGCACCATTCCGATATGGCCCATTCCCTCCTGCGTCCCGTTGCAGCTCTGGATCTGATCCGGACGGAGCGTAACGCCGAAGCGCTTCTGATAGTAGGAGATGACAGCCTCGACAAGCCTGTCTGAATCGCGCAGCGCATATTTCCAGCTGTCCTGGTTCTTCGCTGCCTCAATCAGCACCCTTTTGATGTGCTCCGGCGTCTCAAAATCCGGTGTTCCGACACTCATGTTGTAGATCGTCTTTCCCTGCTTTTCCAGCGCAATCTTCTTCTCATTGAGCGCCGCGAAGATCTCATCTCCGAACCTCTGCACCGTCCTGCTGAATTCCATATTCATCCTCCTCAAGCCTTGTGCGTACCTGTTTTCTGGTGTTCAGTGCACCTCGTGCGGGTTCTCTATCCCTCTCGCCCAGCAGCTGACACTCTCAAAGATTCCATTTACCATGGACTCCACTGCGTCATCGGTGTAGAACGCGGTGTGCGGGGAGAGGATGACGTTCGGAAATGAGCGAAGTATGCTCATCTCGTCGTTGCGGATAATGTCGCCCTCCCGGTTGTAATAGTACAGGCCGGCTTCATGCTCCAGGACGTCGAGGCCGGCTCCTCCGACCTTTCCGCTCTCCAGCGCATCGATCAGCGCTGCTGTGTCAATCAGGGTGCCGCGTGCTGCATTGACAATCAGGACACCGTCCTTGCATTTACCGAAGGCTTCCCTGTTCAGGATGTGATAGTTGGCCTCGCTGGCCGGCGCATGGAGCGTGATGATATCGGACTGAGCCAGCAGCTCGTCTGCCGATACATAGGCCGCATACTTTTTAACTTCCTCGTTCTCGTAGGGATCATAGGCAAGAATCCGGCAGCCAAAGCCTGATAACGAGCGAATCACAGTTCGTCCGATGCGGCCGGTCCCGATCACGCCAACCGTACAGTTTGAGATATCTCTCCCCATCTTCCCCTTCAGATGATAATCCTGGATTTCAGCCCGTTTCATGATCGGCATCATCTTCCGCAGGAGCATCAGCATCATCATGATGGCATAGTTCGCGACTCCTCCCGGCGCATAGCTCACATTGGAAACCTTCATGCCGAGCTTTCTGGCTTCATTCATGTCGATGTGATCATATCCAATGCTGCGGCAGGGCAGGTATTTCACTCCAAGATCATGGAACGCATCAATATACTTTGCACTCATATCGCAGGGTGTCGAACTGACTGCATCGCATCCCTGGGCAAGCTTAATATTATCCGGATTCGGATAATCCGCCGTCCAGGCAAAATCAATCCCGTACTGTTTGCTGAACTTCTCCGCATATGAGAGTTCATCAAACGGCCTCAGCGAATAAAACATGATCTTCATTGTCAAGTCACTCCTTTCTGTCGACGCCTCCATCCGGCAGCATCGGCCCCAACGCTGCACGGTTTTTCAGGCTCCGTCTGCCTCCTCAGGATTCCACGCCTGCCGCACCAGTCTGCCTGCCATACCGCATCGGCTCCGCGACTTTCCTGTTAAAATAAGCGATCAGCGGTCCCATGAAGAATGCCGTGATGATCGTCCCGACACCGACCGTCCCGCCGAGAGACCACAGGAGAATCTGCAGCGCAGATCCGCCCTTCGGAAAGCTGGACAGCCGGGTCAGATCCAGAACCACCCAGCCGGTCGCCACACAGATAAAGTCGGTTGTAATCCGGATATACCGAAACTGAAATCGGGTCCGCTCCGCAATCGTCAGCGCAATGGCATCATAGGTTGAAACCCCGAGATCTGCCGTGAAATAAATGGCGGAGGCCAGGCACATAACCACGATTCCCAGAACCAGGAACAGGAAGCGGACACCAAGTGCCTCCGTATGGACAAAGTGACGAATCACCCATTCCGAAAATTCTGCCATATAACCGACACCAAACAGATTGATAACCGTCCCAAGCCCGATCTTGCGCCGGTTCACGAAAAATATGAGTACTAGGAGTACGATGTTCATCAGCGCATAGAATGTTCCGAACCCCATGTGAGTCAGATGCCAGGTTCCGTGCGCAAAGACCTGAAACGGATCAAGTCCAAGGTTCGAGAAGCTGAACATTCCTATACTCAATCCGCAGATGCAGACCCCCGCAATCGTCATCAGGATTCTTCTCTTCATTTCACTGCTCATCAAATGCTCTCCCGCAGGCTCCCGCACCTGCGATCACCTGTCACATTATTCACCTTTTCAAACATACCGTTTTGCATCATAGCAGTGTTTCTGCCATTCTTCAAGTCGCCTTTATCTCTCGTCCTCCGCACCCGGTGATGTGCGGTCGACAGAAGCCATGTTATACAAGCAAGCATGCATCCTGCTTCTGGCCTGCCTTCAAAAAGAATGCCCCTCCGGATGACATGAGCCATCCGGAAGGGCATATTCTCAACGCGACTCATGCAGTGTCCGCATGGAATTCAGAATGCAGAGAATCGCGACGCCAACATCCCCGAAGACAGCCGCCCACATGGAAGCCAGCCCAAAGACGGAGAGTGCCAGAATCAGCAGCTTGACTGCTATCGCAAACACAACGTTAGATTTCACAATCCGCATCGTCTTTCTGGCAATCCGGATCACCTTCGGAATCTTCCGGATATCGTCATCCATAAGGACAATATCCGCAGCCTCAATCGCCGCGTCACTGCCAAGAGCTCCCATGGCGAACCCGACATCCGCCCGCATCAGAACCGGTGCGTCGTTGATCCCGTCACCGACAAACCCGAGCTTTCCGCCGGCTTTTCCGGCTTCTGCAATCAGCTTTTCAGCCTCCGAAACCTTGTCTGCCGGAAGAAGGTCGCTGTGAACCTCGTCGATTCCAAGCGTCTCTGCGACCTGAACAGCCGCACCTTTCCTGTCTCCGGTCAGCATCACCGTCTTGGATACACCGGCTTCCTTGATCTCCCGGATGGCTTCCTTCGCGCCTTCCTTCACCGTGTCGCTGATCACGATATATCCCAGGTAATGACCGTCCAGGGCTGTATAGATGATGGTCCCCGGCTCTTCTGCCGGCTTTGCGTCGATATGATTCGATGTCATGAGCGACAGGTTTCCAATCAGAAGCTTCTTGCCATCCAGAAGCGCTTCGATTCCATGTCCTGCAGCCTCCTTTGCATCTGTCACTCTTGCGGTGTCAAGACTCGTATTCTCACCCAAAGCCTCCCGGATCGACCGGGCAATCGGGTGATTGGAATAGCTCTCTCCCAGTGCCGCAGTCTCAAGAAGCCTGCGCTGCGCCTCCTCAGGAGTGCCAAGCAGATTCTGAGTGTCGGATTCCCCGGCAGACGGAACAACCTTCTGCACCCGGAACTCTCCCTTTGTCAGCGTCCCCGTCTTGTCAAAGACAAGCGTTGACAGACCGGATGCAGCCTCCAGGTAATTGCTTCCCTTAACTAGCACACCGATCTTCGAAGAGGCGCCGATCCCGCCGAAAAAGCCGAGGGGCACCGAAATGACAAGTGCGCAGGGGCATGAGACAATCAGGAAATTGCAGGCCCTTCTGATTGAGTCCGCGTATGTCAGACCTCCGATGTGAAAAAGCGGAGGAAGCACAGCCAGCAGGACTGCACCGATCGTGACAACCGGCGTATAGACGCGTGCAAACCTTGTGATAAAGTTTTCCAGGCGTGCCTTTCTGGAACTCGCATTCTCCACCAGATCCAGAATCCGCGCAACCGTGGAGTCCTCATACTCCTTTTCCACACGCACCCGGAGCGTCCCCTCTCCGTTCACGCAGCCGGAAATGACCGGATCCCCCGCCTTTACGCGGCGCGGCACCGACTCACCTGTCAGCGCAGCTGTATTCAGGTAGGATTCTCCTTCAATGACAGTTCCATCCAGCGGCACCTTCTCACCCGCCTTAATCAGCAGGATATCCCCGATATGAGCCTCCTCCGGATCCATGACCTCAACCCTGCCGTTCCGCTCGACATTCGCACTCTCCGGGGCGATGCTCATCATGTCGGCAATTGATTTTCTGGACTTCCCAACCGCAACATCCTGGAACAATTCCCCGATCTGATAGAACAGCATGACTGCAAGGGCCTCTGAATAAGCCTCATCCCCCATCAGACCAAGTCCGAAGGCTGCAAAGGTTGCGATCATCATCAGAAAATGCTCGTCAAACACCTGTCCCCGGATGATATTCCGAAGTGCCTTCAGCAATACGTCATAGCCGATCAGCAGATAAGGCAGAAAGTAAAGCAGAAATCTGCCATATGTCCCGGCTCCTCTCAGAAGTCCTGCGCGGTCTGTCCCCAGCAAAGCAGCGAACCAGATCAGCGTCACAATAATCCGGATAAGTGTCCGATGCTCCTTCTTCGTCATGTCCGTCCCCTTTTCTCAGCCGATATGAATCACAGTGTCCGGCTCAACATGCTTTGCCTTTTTCACAACGGCCTGAAGGACCTCATCAAACCGGTCATCCGGAGCCGTTAATGTCAGCTTCTGCGTCAGGAAATTGACGCTGCACGCCTCAACGCCATCCACCTTCCGGATTGCATCCTCAAGCTTTGCCGCACAGTTTGCACAGTCCACTTCGCACCCGAACTTTTTCTTCATCGCTCGTATCCCCCTTTATCTGCCATGTCATGTCACCTGAGGCGTCCTGCGGCCTCCTCGTCAGTCTTCCTCAATATGCTCTCTTCCCTTGTCGATGATCGTCCTGACATGTTCATCTGTCAGGAAATAAATGACCTGCTTTCCTTCCCGTCTGCTGCTCACCAGCCTGGCCTGCCGCAGAATCCGCAGCTGGTGTGACACCGCCGACTGTGTCATTCCAAGCGCCTGCGCGAGGTCACATACGCAGATATCCGCCTCAAACAGGGCAAACAGGATTCTCATCCTAGTCGAGTCCCCGAACACCTTGAACAGTTCCGCCAGGTCGTAAAGCTCATCCTCCTCCGGCATCTTCGCCGTAATCTCTGAAACCTTTTCCTGGTGAACCTCCCGGACCTCACACAGATCCACATCGCACTCCGCCATCTTCATCTCCTCCCTTCCCTCTCTATTTTTCTGCAGACAGCACCACCGGCGTTCCTTTCTGAACGGCATGCCTGCTCTGCTTCTCTGCTCTCCTTTATTGCTCTCCTGTGTATCAGAATGTTTTCACAAACATATGAGCATCTGTTCATATGTTTACTATACGACTACATTCCCGCTGTGTCAATTCTTATTTCTTTCAGGCACTCTCTGACAAAAAAAATCCTGCGGGATGAACAATTCCCGCAGGATTCTATAACGCCGGTCAGCCTGAAGTCTCCAGGCTGAGATGCCTGTTTCTTTATTGCTCCGGATAGTTTACTTCTCGAACTCGATCGGTGTTGCACCGCTCTTCGCATCTTCAGAGATCAGCTTGATGGTCGCAACCTCAAAGCCAAGTGTCTTGTACTCAGCCTTATACCCGCTCTTCGTGGTGAATGTCAGCGTGTAGGAAGTCTTGTCCGTAATGCTGCTGTCCTTGTCGATGGAGACCTTCACAGTCTTGCCGTCTTCCAGTCCGTCCTTCAGATCCTCTACAACCTTCTTGGATGTATTGTCGACCAGCTTGATCTCTGTGACCTTCTCACCGGTCGCATTGTTGAAGGTATACTCTGCCTTGTCCGGAAGTTCCTTCTTCTCTTCCTCTGCCTCCGTTGCAGCCTCAGTCTCTGCCTCGGTCTCAGCTTCAGGGACAAACTCGATCGGCGTTGCGCCGCTCTTTGCATCTTCTGCGATCAGGTTGATTCCTGCAACCTCGAAGCCAAGGGTCTTGTACTCTGCCTTGTACCCGCTCTTTGTGGTGAAGGTCAGCGTATAGGAAGTCTTGTCCGTGATGCTGCTGTCCTTTTTGATGGAAACCTTAACGGACTTGCCGTCTTCCAGTCCGTCCTTCAGGTCCTCTACAACCTTCTTGGACGTATTGTCCACCAGCTTAATCTCAGTAACCTGCTCGCCAGTCTTATTGTTGAAGGTGTACTCTGCCTTATCCGGGAGTACCTTTTTCTCTTCCTCTGCCTCCGTCGCAGCCTCGGTTGTCTTCTCGGTAACCTTCTCCGTCGCCTTTGCCTCAGTTGCCTTCTCGGTAGCCTTCTCTGTCGCCTTTGCCTCAGTTGCCTTCTCGGTAACCTTCTCCGTCGCCTTTGCCTCAGTTGCCTTCTCGGTAACCTTCTCTGTCGCCTCTGCTTCGTTTGCCTTCTCAGCCTCGGTGGAAGCGCCCTCAGCCGGAGCCTCAAACTTGAACGGGGTTGCGCCGCTCTTTGCATCCTCCGCGATCAGGGTCATCGGAGCAACCTCGAATCCGAGGGTCTTGTACTCTGCCGTATATCCGCCCTCAGTCGTGAAGGAGAAGGTAAAGGACGTCTTGTCTGTGACAGTCGAATCCTTCTTGATCTTCAGAACAGTGGATGCTCCGTCAGCCAGTCCGCTCTTCTCGTCAAGCGCGACCTTTCCGGTATCGTTGCGTGTAAACTTGATCTCTGTAACCTTCTCACCGGTCTGGTTATAGATCGTGTACTGAGCCTCCTCCGGAAGCTTCTTCTCAGCCTCGGTCTCAGCAGCCTCCGTTGCCGCTGCCTCAGTTGTTTTCGCTTCTGCTGCCTTCGCCTCAGTCGTCTTTGCTTCGGTTGTCTTTGCCTCAGTTGTCTTTGCTTCGGTTTCCTTCGCCTCAGTCGTCTTTGCTTCGGTTGCCTTCGCCTCAGTTGTCTTTGCTTCGGTTGCCTTCGCCTCGGTTGCCTTCGCCTCAGTTTCCTTTGCCTCAGTCGTCTTCGCCTCGGTTGCCTTCGCCTCAGTCGTCTTTGCCTCGGTTGCCTTCGCCTCAGTTGTCTTTGCTTCGGTTGCCTTCGCCTCAGTTGTCTTTGCCTGAGTTTCCTTCGCAGCCTGCGTTGTTGCCTGTGCAGTCGTCTGTGTTGTCGACTCTGTCTTGGAACCGCTGCTGCACGCAGTCAGCGCTCCGGCTACCATGACAGCAAGAACAGCTGCTACAATACGATTCTTCATAATGCACAAACCTCCTGTTTTTCTTCTGGTACAGTTCCTATAGAACCTGCATCTATCCTGTATATTATTCCATACATTTCGCTGAAAATCAATTGCCGTTTATCAGCCTCCAAGGACCTCAATCCCGTGAAATGCAATTGCCATCAGGCCGGCCGCTACAAGGAGAATCGGAACCCCTCTGAAGGACTTCGGCACATCACTGTATTTCAGCTCATCATCGATCGCCGACAGCATCGCAATGACAATCAGATAGCCCACGGCTGCCATGAATCCGTAAAACGTACCATTCAGGACACTGTAGTCATTCTGGACGATAACCAGCACCGTGCCAAGCACCGCCGTGTTGACTGCCAGAGCAGGGAACGGCTTTCCCTCTTCCAGTGCGGCAGTTCTCTTTCGAAGAAGCAGTGCAAGCAGTCCTGATGCCGCAAGGATGACCACTACGAACACAACGGTCTTTGCCTGCACGGCATTCGCCGGAACCAGGATATAGCGGTATATGACTCCGCAGATGAGGCTGGAAAGGGTCATCACGATGACCATCGCCAGCGCGCCGATGCACGTCTGCTTTTTGTTCTTCCCGATCTCCGGAAATGGAGACAGCCCCAGGAAATAGCTCAGTGCGATGTTGCTGATGAGGGCGGCTTCAACCGCGAATACGACAAAATTCATCATTCACCCTCCCTGTCTGTCTCTGAAGCCTTCCTGCGGGCTTTGACATTCATCGCGGCTGCGAGAAACGCAACTGTGAAAAATGCTCCCGGTGCCATGGAGAATGCAGCAACCGGCTGGAATCCTTCCGGCATTACCTGCAGGCCGAACCAGGTTCCTGCTCCAAGAAGCTCTCTCACCGAACTGACCGCAGCAAGCGCCAGTACAAAACCAATGCCCATTCCGAGCGAGTCTCCCAGTGCCTCTGCCAGTGATCCACTCTTCGATACTGCAGAGACACGGCTGAGAATCACCGAACTGATCGCCATCAGCGGCAGATAGATGCCAAGCTCTTCGTGAAGCTCCGGAAAGTTCTGCGCCATCACGTATTCGGCAATCGCCGTCAGGACGGCTGTCAGAAGGACAGAAACCACCATGAAGGCTTTCTCCGGAACCGCATGACTCAGAAGCGTCATCACCAGCTCCACTGCAATCAGAACAACCGCAGTTGCGATTCCCATCGCCAGAGCGGGCTTTACGGCGGCTGTCGTCCCAAGTGCCGGGCACAGCCCAAGCATCAGGACGAGGACCGGGTTTTCCTCAAAAATTCCCTTCCAAAAACGTTTGCTCATGACGATGCCTCCTTCTTTCTGATTCCGAAAGCAACAGGACGCGTCAGCCGGTCGATCAGCGGTGTCAGGCAGTTTGCAAGGATAATCGCGTTGGACACGCCTTCCTTATACATACCAAACATTCTGTAGAGCCAGGTCATGACACCGATGATCAGCGCAAACAGGATCCTTCCGCTCTTTGTATACGGAGAAGAGACATAGTCGGTCGCCATAAAGAAGGCTCCCATCATCAGTCCGCCCGCAAACAGTTCCTGAAGCATGTACTGAAGCGGTGCGTCATACCCTCTCGCCGCTGCGGTGATCAGGACAAGCACGCCGAAGCTTCCAATATAGAAGACTGGGATTCTCCAGTCGATCACGCCAAGCAGCATCAGGAAGATGCCCCCGATCAGCAGAAGCAGTGCGGAGGTTTCTCCGATGGTTCCGGGTGTGTTGCCGAGGAAGAGTGCTTTCAGGTCGAAGCTCTGACCCTTCTTCAGATACTTCAGCGGTGTCGCTGTCGACACAGCATCCAGCTTGCCGGAATCCCGAGTTTCCGTTTTCGGAGCCGCTGCCTCCGTCTCAGCCGTTGCACCGGAAGCCGCATCTGCTGTTTCCTCCGTCTCGGCTGTTGCCGTTGAGTCCGCATCGGTCTTCGCAACTGCGGCTGCCTTGCCTTTTTCCTCCGTCTCAGCTGTCGCTGCTGAGTCCGCATCGGTCTTCGCAGCTGCGGCTGCCTTGCCTTTTTCCTCCGTCTCGGCTGTTGCCGCTGAGTCCGCATCGGTCTTCGCATCTGCGGCTGCCTTGCCCTTTTCCTCCGTCTCGGCTGTTGCCGCTGAGTCCGCATCGGTCTTCGCAGCTGCCTCTGTCTGTGCCTCCGTCCAGGCTGTCGCGGTCGAATCCGCATCTGTGCCAGCGGTTTCATTTGCCCCGGCATCCGCCTCTGCAGCTGCCTCAGCCGTCACGGTCGGTTCTGTCACCTGACTCAGCACGCCGGTCCCGGTTGTGAAAGCAGTCATCTGCGCGGAAAACGCCAGCACCAGAAAGCAGCGGGCTGCAAGCGCCGGGTTCATAAAGTTCCGGCCAAGGCCGCCGAACAGCTGCTTCACCACAACGATTGCAAACACTGAGCCGATCACCGGTATCCACCATGCGATCATCGGCGGCATATTCATGCCGATCAGAAGCCCTGTCACCGCGGCAGATCCGTCTGTCACAGTGATTTTCTTTTTCATCACAAGCTCATAGACTAGCTCCGCCGCACCCGCGGAGCCGGTCGAGAGCACCAGGATCAACAGGGCGTGCATCCCAAAATTCAGTACTCCGTACACGCAGGACGGGAGAAGCGCAACAATCACCAGAAGCATGATCAGCGACGTTTTTCCCTTTGCCCTGACGTGCGGCGAAGGTGACACAAGCAATTTTTCACCCATTTCCGAACTTCCTCACTTCCTGTTCTTCTTTCTCTCCGCCAGCACCTTGCCTCTCATGGCATTGATGTTGACAGCCAGCGGGCGCTTTGCCGGGCAGTTGTAGCTGCAGCAGCCGCATGCCACGCACTCCATCCCATACTCGTCCTGGAACCGCTGCATATCCCCATGCAGGACGATATCCAAAAGTCTGCACGGCACCAGCCGCTGCGGGCAGACCTCGATGCACTTACCGCAGCGGATACAGGGTCCGCTCTCCAGATTTTTCACCGGATCGTGCAAAAAGCAGGTCAGTGCACCGGAGGTCTTTGTCACCGGAACGTCCAGATCCGCCAGTGCAAATCCCATCATCGGGCCGCCGGATATCACCTTCTCAGGATTTCCCAGAAATCCGCCATCCGCCTCGATGATTCTTGTATATGGCGTCCCGACCGGAACCCGGAAGTTCTTCGGGTCCTTCGGCGCATCCCCGGAGATCGTAAAGACACGCTCCATGAGCGGCTTACCTTCGATGACAGCCTCATAGACGGCGATGACCGTCTGCACATTGTCGACCACGCAGCCTGCATCCGCCGGCAGCATGGAAGAGTTCACCTCACGCCCTGTAACTGCCTTGATCAGAGAGCGCTCTGCACCTTCCGGATACTTGGTCTTTGTAACAGCAACCCTCATCCGGCTCTTCCCGGATATGGTGTTCCGCATGACCTCCGCCGCATCCAACTTGTTATCTTCAATACAGATCACGCCCTCGCAGGAGGGACCAAAAAGCTTCAGGATCACCTCAAGACCGGCTGCAATCTTCTCCGGCTCCTCCATCAGGCACCGGTAATCGGATGTCAGATACGGCTCACATTCTGATGCGTTGACCAGGATGTGGTCAATCACAGACGGGTCCTTTGGCGCCAGCTTGACAGCTGTCGGGAATCCTGCCCCGCCCATTCCGACTACGCCGGCTTTTCTGATTCTCTCCAGAATCTCCTCCCGGCTCAGGTTCTCCAGCTTCGCTCCCTCAAATGAAACAGACTCGTACTTCTGATCATTTTCGATAATGACAGCTGTTGCAGGCGCCCCTGTTGCGGTCTTTCGGGTGCCGATTTCCTTCACGGTCCCGGATACTGACGCATAGACCGGCGCAGAAACAAAGCCCCCTGCCTCCCCGATCATCTGCCCTCTCAGAACCCGGTCACCGACTGCAACCACTGGCTTTGCCGGTGCGCCGATATGCTGGGACATCAGGTAGACCAGCTCCGGTCCGGGATCCAGTTTTTCGATGGGCTTTTTCGATGAGAGCTCCTTGCCCTCATAAGGGTGAACGCCCCCTCTGAACGTCAACACACCCATGAATACCTCCTCCAATCATGTCAATAGTCTTGACTTGCACAATTGAAATATTATACAAATAATAATTAGCATTTTCAATTCCTATACCAGAATCTTTTTCCGGCAGACACCCGGGGGTTATATCATCATGTTACATTGACCAGGTGACTGCGATCCGACGATAGGAGGAACCGATGTCTTTCAAATATCTGAAAAAAACCACCACGCCCATCACACCAGCCGCAGCCGGTGCCATGCTGGCGTGCAGCATGCTTATATCTGCCGTCCTCACTCCGGCCGCATATGCCGGTCAGAACGAGGAGCCGCAGACCCGTCAGCTTTTCGCAATGACAACCGTGATGAACCTGAAGGCCTACGGCGAGGATGCCGGGGCGGCACTCGATGACGCGGAGAAAAAAATCCGTTCGCTCGACAGCCTGCTTTCAACCGGCACAAAAGGCAGCGAGGTATGGCAGATCAACCACGATGGAAGCGGAACACTCTCGGACGACACTGCCGCGCTGACTGACATGTCCCTTCAGTTATATCAGGAAACAAACGGCGCCTTCGATTTCACCATCTACCCCATCATGAAGCTCTGGGGATTTACGGAATTCTTCGGCGAATCCGGAGATGAGACGGAAAGCAGCACAGAGAACGCCCCAGGACACGAGGCTTCTGCGCAGACCGAAGCTGAGACACAGACCGAGGCTGCGGCGGATGCCCTTTCCTCAAGTGAGCATCTGATCAGCCATGTCCCGACAAAAGTGGAGATTGAGGCGCTTCTTCCGTTGGTCGACTCCTCCAAGGTCATCTATGATCCAGAGACGAAAAAGCTCACTCTCCCCTCCGGTGTCCAGATTGACTTCGGCGGAATCGCCAAGGGCTACACCTCCCAGGCGGTCATGGACATCTATCAGAAGCATCATCTGACAGGCGGACTTGCCGATCTGGGCGGAAACATTCAAGTGACCGGAAACAAGCCCGATGGAAGCCCCTGGCGCGTCGGCATCGAAGATCCTGCAGACACCAGCGCGCTTCTGGGAATCCTCACGCTTTCAGAAGACAGTACCGTCATCACCTCGGGCGGCTATGAGCGCTACCTCGTTGATCAGGACGGAAGGCGGTATCCGCATATCATCGACCCCTCGACCGGGTACCCGGTCGAAAATGACCTTTCCTCCGTCTCCATCATCTGCAAGGATGGTGCCCTGGCGGACGGTCTTTCAACCTCCCTCTGCGTGATGGGAAAAATGAAGGCCATTTCCTTCTGGAAGGCACACAAGGACCAGTTTGACATGGTACTCTTTGACACCGATCAGACCATCACCATCAGCGAAGGACTGAAAAATTCCTTTCTATCCGATCGGTACAAGATTGAGACCGTATCAGCCGGCTGAATGGCGGAGTCTCGCAATCATGGAGTCTCACAACAATGCAGTCTCACAATTTCGAAAGCTTTGGGAACAAGCATGATAGAGAAGGATAAAGAGGCGAAATCTGCATATAACCGATCCGACCGGCAGATCCGGCGCAATGACCTGCTCCTGATCGGCGGTCTTGCGCTGTTGTCTGTCATTCTCCTGATCATTCCGATTGTCACGGCTGTGAAGCCAAAATCGCCGGCTCTTCTGATCCAGGTGGATGGTAAAGAGTACGGTACGTACCCTCTGACGACAGACCGGGATATCGAGATCAATGACTCGAACGTATGCAGAATTCAGAATGGGAAAGTAAAGATGATATCGGCTGACTGCCCGGACCAGATCTGTATCCAGGAAAGCGCCATCGATGAGAATGGAGGCACGATTGTCTGCCTGCCCAATAAGATTGTGCTTTCGATCGTCGATGCAAAGGAATCAGAAGGAGGGGAACTCGATGGAGTCGCACGGTGATAAAATTGCCCGCAAAGTCGCTGTCTCCGGCCTGCTGCTGGCACTAGCGGTACTCTTCGGATATGTTGAGGCGATTATTCCGGTCCCCATGCCTGTTCCGGGTATGAAGCTCGGACTTGCGAACATCGTGATTGTGACCATCCTGTACCTGGCAGGATGGAAGGAAGCCATTGTGATCTCCGCTCTGCGCGTGCTCATCATCGGCTTTCTGTTCGGGAACCTGTTCAGCATCTCGTATGGTCTTGCCGGAACCGCCCTCAGCATTCTCGGCATGGCGCTGGTCAGAAAAACAGGAAGGTTCAGTGTCGTATCCGTCAGCGCACTCGGCGGCGTTCTGCACAACTGCGGACAGATTCTGGTCGCCACGCTGGTTGTGATCGGCTTCCCCTGGAAATGGTACCTTCCCGTCCTGATGCTCGCCGGACTTGGAGCCGGTATCGTGACCGGCTTCCTGAACAGGCTGATCGTCCCGCGTGTCAAAAGACTGTGGGGATGAACCTGCCCCGGAACTGTCTGTCAAAGATGGCACCGTTCCTGAGTTGATCAGCGTTCAGAAACATAAGGTGGAACACCACCACGGCACCACCATGGCACTATCTTGTCAGCCGACAGCGCCGCAGACCAGGGCACCGAGGATCATCCCGGCCGTCTCATGCCGAAGCAGCGGCAGCGCCGGTCTGTAGAGCAGTTCCCGAATAGAACTGTACTTGTCCGCAACCGTGATCAGGTATCCTTCCGCCGACGTCGGCATCCAGCCGTTGAGCGGCCACATATGGCACCGGATAATCTCCTCCGTCTTATGGTCGATCTCCGGCACAAGTTTCCTTGAAATTCTGACAGAGTCAATCGGATGAAGCCTGCAGCAGACGCGATTGTTCTCAAACTTCTCATAGCGGCCGATGATGCCAAGATCATGGCACAGTGCGCCAATTGTTACCGCTCTTCTGTCCAGTCTCAGTCCCGTCTTCTCAAGCGCATAACACATGCGAAGTGCAGCGGCCGTCACATTCAGCGTGTGCTCACCCACCGTTGTGTTTGTATGATGTTTCTGCGCAAATGCCTTGCGAAACAGCTCTGAATCAATGACCTCTTTTCCATAAGCCGAAATATCTGCGGCAATTCTCCTGTTCGACTCTTTATCCATCTGCTTTTTGAAATAAGCTGTCATAAGGATCACGCTCCTAAAAAGGTTATTCAGCACCCTTCGCGGCCTAATCTATAAGGTTTCGTACCGTCTGTCAAGGAACCTTCCGAAATCTTCACAATCTCTTCAAAACGCTGCCTTCCTGTGCTTTCAGTCACCGCTTCAGGCCGGTCAGCTGAACCCGATGTTGATTGTCACCTGCACCTTTAGTATAATGAGTCTGTGGCAAATTTATTGATAAATCGTGGCCTATTCCTTACGTATTCCTTCATATAATTTACCTGCTTTACATAATATTTATATACTTTACATAGATTACATACAGAAAAGAGAGTACTGTGCTATGAGTATTGCCGATTTCTTTGCCCTCCTGGGCGGTGTCGGGCTGTTTCTTCTTGGAATGACGCTGATGTCGTCCGGCCTTCAGAGCGCCGCCGGAGACAAGGTCCGAACAATTCTGGAGCATGCAACGTCCAATAAAATCCTTGGCATCCTGCTGGGAACGGGCGTAACCGTTCTGATCCAGAGCTCTTCTGCTACAGATATGATGGTGATCGGCTTTGTAAACTCAGGCCTGATGAATCTGAAGGAAGCCATCGCCGTCATCATGGGCGCCAATATCGGTACAACCATTACGGCACAGATCACTGCGTTCGACCTGACAGCGTTCGCCCCGCTTCTGCTGTTCATCGGCTGCGTGATGTACCTCTTTATGTCCAGGAAAAAGGTGAAATCCGTTGGAATGATCATTCTTGGCTTCGGAATGCTGTTTGTCGGTGTCGGACTGATCAAAGACGCAATCAAACCGCTTTCGCAGAGCGTTCAGTTTGAGCAGTTTCTTGCTGGCTTGTCGAACCCTGTCCTGGCTGTTCTGTTTGGAATTGCCTTCACAGCTCTTCTGCAAAGCTCTTCTTCGTCCACTGTCATCTTTCAGACCTTCGCCGTACAAGGCATTCTGAATTATCGCACGACCGTATACCTGCTGATCGGAGCTGCGATCGGTTCTGTAACCCCAAACCTGCTGGCCGGACTGACCACGAATCGGAACGGAAAGCGGTCCGCTGTGCTGAATCTCGTATTCAACCTGCTGCGGGCAGCGCTTCTTCTGACCATCATCAGCATCTTCCCGCAGGTTCTGGATCTGATCTGCAGACTGTCCCCGAATAACATCGGCCGCCAGATCGCAAACACGCACACGATCTTTGCAATCTTTTCCGTTCTGGTTCTGGCTCCATTTTCAGGGTTGATCGTAAGGCTGGCAGAGTTGATGATTCCCCGGCTTCCGGAAGAGACAAGGATGCTGGAAGGCAAGAAACTACTGTACCTGAATTCCGCGAAATCAACCCTGCCTTCCGTCCAGATTCGGCAGGCGGTCCTGGAATGCAGGAGAATGGGGGAGATGACCCTCGACAATCTGAAGCTGTCGCTCCAGTGCTTCTTTGAAGACGGAAATACACAGAAGCTGATGAATCAGGTGGAAGACACCGAGTCCATCATCGATTATCTCTGTCAGGCGATCTCAGACCGGCTCATGGAGACCCGATCGCTCGACCTGACAGACGCAGATGCCTTCCGTGCCTCAAAGCTGATGGTGATCGCCATGAACTTTGAGCGCATCGGGGACCAGGCTGAAAACATCATCGAATTCCGCCAGAAACTGGATGAGCAGAATGACAAGCTGTCAACCGCCGGAAAGTCCGATCTTCAAAAGCTCTCGGAGAAGGTTGTCCGAAGCGTCGAGCTGTGCATTGACATCTTCTCCGAAGAAAACTTCAGCAAGCTTCCGGAAGCCTCTGAGAATGAAAACCAGGTGGATCAGCTTCATGACCAGATCACAAACAACCATGTACAGCGTCTGATGAACGGCAACTGCAATCCGATGGCCGGAATCGTCTTCACTGATATGACAACAGATCTGGAGCGCTGCGCTGACAACGCCTTCAATATCTCGACCGCACTGTTCAAAAAAACATCATAAAACAGGAAAACCACACGCCTTCCGAAGCGCTCTGTACGCTTCCTCCAGGCGGTCAAGATCCATACTTGAATAATTGATGATGAACTGGTGTCCGTATCTGCTTTCGTGGCGCATGTCATAGTCTGCCACACTGCTGATCCGGATGCCTTTTTTTAACAGTTCCCTCCGAATCTCTTCCTCCGTCCTGTCGGTTCGAAGCTCCAGAATCAGATGAAGGCCGGAATCATTTTCAATGGTTCGGCACTCCTCAGGGCTGAAGAGCGTCTTCGTGATCGAAAGAACCTTCTCCCGTCTTCTGCGATAGGACAGACGCATCCGATTGATGTGCTTTTCAAAATACCCCTGACTGATGAAGTCCGCCAGGGCATACTGGTCGAAGGTCGAGACCGTACAGGAATAAAAACCCAGCTTCTGATAGAACACGCTGACCAGCCGGGGCGGCAGCACCATGTAGCTGATTCGGATGGTTGAGGTCAGAGACTTTGAAAAGGTATTCATGTATATCACCTTTCCGGCTTCGTCAATGCTCTGGAGTGACGGCATCGGATGACCTTTGATTCTGAACTCGCTGTCATAGTCATCCTCGATGATATATCGTTCTTCCGATTCGCTTGCCCAGGCGAGTATCTCATAGCGTCTGCTGACCGGCATCGTGACCCCTGTCGGGAAATGATGCGTCGGGCTGATGTGCGCAATATCGGCGCCGCTCTCCCTCAGCTGACCGACAATCATGCCCTGGCTGTCGACATCCGCAAACCGACACGCTGCGCCGCTGCTCCTGTAAATTGCCAGAAGCTTTCGGTATCCCGGATTTTCAATGCAGTACACCTTATCCTGCCCCAGCAGACGGATCAGAAGCGTGTACAGATACTCCGTCCCTGCCCCGATGATGATCTGTGCCGGATCGACCGACATGCCCCGAAAGGATGCCAGGTGATCCGCGATGGCAAGACGGAGCGCCTCCACACCACCGCTCGGGGACACCTCCATCAGCTCCTGTTCGCGCATCGAGATCGTCTCCCGCATGCATTTCGCCCAGATGGAAAACGGAAAATCCGCCGCTTCCGTCCGGTTGGAGGAAAAGTCAAACCAAATCTTGCCAGCTTTCATGCCGGCGTCCTTGCATTCCGCCGGTTCAGCCTCTTCTGAAGCAATTCTCCGTTCAAACATACTGGCATTTATTTCATGTGCACGGCTTGCAAATGCAGTCTTCGTTCGGTCAGCATCCGTTTCTGCAGGCTGGCCAGTCTTCATACCACTCCGAAACCTGTGCATGCCCGCCAGATCTGAGACGTAATATCCCTTCTTCGGAAGCGTATACAGATACCCCTCCCCGATCAGTTGACTATAGGCAGTCTCCACTGTGATTGTGCTGATCCCCAGGTTTCGTGCCAGCGTCCGCTTCGATGGCACCTTCTCCCCGGAGGAAAGCTTCCCATTCTCAATATCCTGTTTCATACAATCATAGAGCTGCTTGTAGAGCGGTCCAGCCCCCGCATCCAGATGATATGTCAGCATACCCTTCCTCCCAGTTCACCTGATGTCTCTTCCCCGCGGCATGCCCATTCATCTGGCATGTCTATTTATCCTGAATAAATCATATTTCAGATGCCAAATAACTTCAACTAGTCTCCTCAGCACAAAGCAGGAATCGAAGGGCTGCGCGAAAGAAATTCTTTATCAGTCAGAATCTGTGATACAATGCTTCCCGGACACTTTCAGAAATATGCATTTTAAAGGAAAGACCGGGTCTTCATGAAAGAAAAACATATTGATATCAACGAAAATGGTGCTTCCGTCCGCTGCCGCCTTCTGGTGGAGGAGGACAGCCGTACACATGATCGTGTCGTTATCTGTACACACGGATACGGCAGCAGCAAGGACGTATCAAATATAACGCGTTTTGCGGAAAAGTATCTGTCTAAGCATAAGGCAGACGCTGTGATCGCCTTTGACTGGCCCTGTCATGGGCAGGACGCAAGAAAAAAGCTCGAGCTGAAAGACTGCATGTTGTACCTGACGCTTGTCACAGACTATGCGAAGAATACACTGCAGGCCAAAACACTCTTCAATTATTCTGTCAGCTTTGGAGGATATCTGACCCTAAAATACATCGCAGAAATCGGGAACCCATTTGCAAAAATTGCTCTCCGCGCACCCGGCATCCGGATGCACGACCTGATGCTGAAGAATGTGAAAGATACCGATCTCGAGAAGCTGGAAAAGGGCAAGGAAGTGATGATTGGCCTGGATCGAAAGTTCAAGGTTGACAAATCCCTCTTTGATGAGCTGGCGGCGAGCGATGTCCGCAAATATGAATATTTTGACTGGGCGGACAGCATGATCGTCATCCACGGAACCGCCGATGAGATGGTCCCGATCAGCGACTCCGAGAAATTCTGCGAGGACAACGTGATCGAGCTGGTTCCGGTCGAGGGCGCAGATCACCCCTTCCGCAATCCAAAGCTTATGGACACGGCCATTCACACGATTGTCGAATTCTTCTCTGAGTAACTCTCCAGAAAATACAAAGGGCCATGCATCGATATTGAGGATGCATGGCTCTCTTGATTGAGTACGACGATTGATGATTTCTGTCATACATATCTGTTGATCAGTATTCCGCGAATAGCTTCTGCAGCTCTAATCCCATCTCCTCTGGCAGCTCACGCTCAGAAGCGGAGACCTCCCTGCCTGCAAGATTCCGCACCATCGCTTCGATCAGGTCTGCTTCTCTCCCAAGCTCCCATGCGGACAGAAATCGCTGCTCATCGTGGCAGGTGTGCATGCCAAAGCCGTCTCTGTCGTATGTAAGGGCCGGAACACCCTTCCAGGCAAACGTGTTGGCGTCCCCTGACCAGATGCTCTGCCTGACTTCCGCGTCACTTCCATATTCTTCTAGAATTGTCCGGATCTCAGATGCAAATGAATCGCTTCCTGTCACGCCGATGACATCTGATCCGATTGCCTGCCCGGCCAGATCAATGTTGATGTCTGCCAGACACGCCCTAAGCTCCGATTCGTGACGCCGCACATAAGCATAGCTTCCGAGCATCCCCTGTTCTTCAGATCCAAGCCAGGCGAAACGCACTTCTCTGTCTGCCGGGTGCACGTAAAGGCGTCTGTACAGCTCCACCAGGACGCTGCATGCTGCCAGGTTGTCATACGCCCCCGGTCCTTCCGGTACGGAATCATAATGAGCGGTCAGGAGTACGTAGCCTTCCCTGTCTGTCTTTCCGCTGACAGAAGCGCAGACATTCTGAGAGGTTTTCCGGACGATACGACTGTCAGTCGTCAGTCTTGCCCAGGTTTTTCGGCTGATTCCGGGGAGTTGAGGCTGCTTCTGAGGTTCATCCGCTGCCATCTTTTCGATCAGCATCGATGCATCCTGGCAGTGAATCGTCGCGCCGGGGATTGTTCTCTCCTCGCCGCGGCTGATCCGCCGTCTAGCCGGAAGTCTGTCCTGCCCAACGTCAATGGGTGTCCCTGTGACTGTGAGATACGCCGCGATGCCTGCCTCGGAAAGCTTTCTGTACAAGTCAGAGCTGACTGCTTGATTCAGCATGACGATGCAGCCCTTTGCCAGCGACAGCGCATGGGTCCCGCCATCCTCCACATACAGAAGCGGCCCGGCTGCTTCGAGGCGCTCAGGTTTCTCATTCCGCGCCGGGTCGTTCAGCTGTTCCCGCGCTGTTGCCTGACCCAAGGATGCGTCAGCCTGTCTCTTCGCTGCTTCCTGTCCCACGGATGCGTCAGCCTGTCTCTTCGCTGCTGCCAGACCCACGGACGCGTCAGTCTGCCTCTGTGGTGCTGCCTGATCAGTGGACACGGGTGTGTCCGACGGCACATCTGTATAACTGCTCTGCCGCACCGGCCTGTCATATGCCCGCACGGGGATATGCAGAACGCTGGCCTTTGAATCGCTGCCGGACACTGTCAGTGCAGCTGTCTGTTCACAGAGCCAGATTGGGAATGACTCTGTCTCAGGCTCTCCGCCTGCCATGCGGATGGTCTTCGCGATATGCATTGCGGCTTCCCTCTCCGCGCCGCTTCCGGCAGGTCTAGGCTCATCAAGTGCTTTCATCCACTGCAAAAGCCTCTGCCCGGTCGTCACGCCCGATTCCCGGTCCTTCCTTCTGTCCAAAACAGCCCTCCTTCACAGGTTCATGATTTGGATGAGAAGGCGTCCTGTCCCGACCTGATAGCCACCGGCTGAAAAGATACCGTGCCCGCTTCTGTCTGTCACAAAGATGAAGGGAAGCTGCCCCGGATCCAGATAAAAGCTGCGCATCAGCATCTCCCTCTCCGACGGCTCCTCTGCATAGCAGCACTGAATCGATGGAAAACGATCTGTCACCTTCCGGACCAGTCTCTGCTCCTTCTGCGCTGGTATATCGGTGATCAGCGAAATTGCAGGCGCAATCCGCTCATACGACTCCTCATTGTCCAGCATTTCGTTCAGGATGTGCTCCGTTGGCTCCTGCCCCGGAGCCAGCCAGATGTACAGCCTCTTCTTCCCATTCTGCTGCCGGACAGCCTCCCCGTTGTCCTCTCTCAGATGAAGAGGCGGCATGTCGACAGAGACAAACATCTCCTCCGGGCGGATCTGCTGTATCTTCAGACGAATATCCACCTTCTTGTCTGCCTCCGCCCGGATATGGTATTCCAATACGTGCGCATTCCCGTTCGGCAGCCGCTGAGCGGTAACCAGGCAGTATCTGCCCGGCACAAGTGGAATGTCCATGCGCCCATGATTCCAGTTGTCCTTCAGGGAGAGGAATTGATCCGGCTCCCCTTTATCAGAGAGCCGGGTCAGCCCCCACGTGGTCTCATATTTGACATCTGCCTCATCATCTGTGCGCAGGGTCAGGCAGGATGTCTCCCTCCGGGAACGGTCGAACGGAAGATATTCAGCCTGGACCGACGGCGCTCCTTTTTCTGACCGGCTGCCTGATACCCGGTATTCTGCTGTCCCATCGTCTTCCCGGATTCTTGCGGGAATCCCGCAGACACGGGCGACTGCCACCGCCAGCACCTCTCTGGAGGGCTGATTGCAGACACCGCTTCTCAGTGCTGCCCCGGGCGTCATGAGCAGCTCTTCGAAGTCTTCCTGCGGCTGCTCATGAACATGGCTGTTCACAAAATCCCGGATCTCTTCCGGATGTGCCGCAAAGTACGCGATCCGCTCCTTACCAAGAAATGCCGAAACCTCCTCAAACCAGCTGCTCAGGACTTCATTCCCGATGCGCAGACCGAAAACCTCCGGATCCGAGCATTTTTCTCCAAAGCCATTCTCCAGAACTGCTGAAAGATGTCTCCTGACGATCTCCTCCCTGCAGTCGGTCAGATCCTTTTCGCTGAGCGAAGAGAGCACTGTCTTCCTCGCAAGCTCCTGCTCCGGTGTCCCGGATGCGGTTCTGAGGAAAGCGGTTCCGGCTGCCTCCCAGTCCTTCGTCCGCGCATTCCGGATTTCCGCTGCCCTTTCCAGAAAAGCACTGTCCGCCTTCCTCTGCCCGGCATCTGCCTGCGGATAAAAGACAGGCTTCTCAGACGGTGCCGCGTACTCAATCTGCTGCCAGCCTTCATCATAATCGCTGCCCGGGTTAGGGCTGTCCGGGCTGCCGCCTTCTGCCGCCAGCATGACCTCCGCATCACCGCTTCCTGCCTGCAGAAACGCATCCCTGAGCGCACTGCTCAGCGGATGGATCCGGAGCATCCCGTCGCCGGCAGAAAAGCTCAGCTGTCCATCTTCGTCTGTTTTCTTCCGGGCCAGGGTTTTCCAGGAGCCTTCGTTATAGACCTGCAGCTCAACCACGACCGCTTTTTCCGCCTGTCCGGTCTTTTTCTCCGTCAAAGACCGGGCTGACACAGACTGAGCTGGTACAGACTGCCCTGACACATCCGGCTTTCTGCCTGCCTGCCCTGACGCAATGACTTCCTTTGCAACCTGCACCTGGATTTTTCTGACCTCTCTGTACCTGGCTGTCTGATTACATTCCGTCACGCAGCCATCCGTCCCGATGATGTCCTCATCCTCCAGAAACGCCCCCTTTGTATAGGCTCTGCTTCTGACCAGCATGGTTCTGGAGGAGGCTCTGTTGAACCATCCCTGGTTCAGAACAGACTGCGGCTCGCAGGCGCCGAGGAACTGCCAGCGGCCTGAGACCCAGACCTCAACCCAGGCATGGTTGTCGTCCGTGTGTGCCCACCATGGCGCGTAGACCTGCCGCGCCGGCACGCCTGCCGCACGCATGGCATTCACCACAAAGACGGACTCCTCCCCGCAGCGGCCATATCCTCTGCTGTAGAAGGCTTCCGCCGAGATCGTCCGGATATCGTCGCTGTGATACGTTCCGTTTTCCGCCGCCCAGCGGTTGATTTCCAGCGCGCGCTCCTCCTCTGTCTGTGGCTTTTCCGTTCCTTCATACAAACGACGGTCCAGCTGCTCTCCAAACAGCTCCCGGCACGGCCGGATCTCCTCATTGTTGACACGGTGAAACAGAACATACTCCCCGAAGAAATCGGCCGGAAGTGCCGCGACCTGGCTTCTGTTCTTTCTCAGCCAGACGCCGCGGCGCGCAAAATCCAGGTACATCTCAGCCGGGTACATCATCACATCAGAGACCGGCATCCAGGCATACAGAAATTCCAGCGCCGTACGAACATCTGCATCCAGTCCCTCCAGATATCCGTCCGACGGAAATCCGGTTAAAGCGCAGCTGTCAGCCTGGCTGCGCTCCTTCATCCCTGCATGTGCCATGCAGGACTTCAGCCTGCCTCTTCTCTCCAGAAAACGATTATGAACCTGAAGATCCATTTTCTCCGTAAACAACATGATGTCTGTCCTCTTTCCCTTATCCGAGAATCGCCCTTGCTTTGCGGACTTCTTCCTCGTCTGTCCTCCAAATTCTGTATTCAGAACTGCTGTCCTCGCCCATGCTCACCGCAGAATTCCGGTAGATCATGCGGCTCGATACCGCCATCTTTCCGGACATATGGTAGACCGGCGCATGCAGCTCCTCTTCCAGATGCTCCAGATTCCCGGAATTGACACCGCCGCCCGGCATGATGTCCAGTCTCCCGTCCGCGCCGGCTATGATAGCCTTCAGATTTCCGATGCCCTTCTCCACGTCCGGCGCCTGGCCGGATGTCAGGATCGTCGAGATCCCGCCGAGTGACTCAATATCCCGGAGCGCCTGTCCGGCATCCCTCGCCATATCAAACGCACGGTGGAAGGTCATATCCATCGGCCCTGCCGCTTCCCGGAGCCGCTTCATCCGCTTCAGATCGACATCTCCCTCCGGCGTCAGACAGCCGGTCACAACCGCATCCGCCCCCTCCTCCCGGAACAGGGCAACCGCATCGCACATGATTCCGAACTCATACGCGCTGTAGCAGAAGTCCCCGGCACGCGGCCGGATCAGGACGCGCACCGGAAGATCCGTGCAATGCCTGACGGCTCTGTAAAGAGAGAGCTCCGGCGTAGTGCCGCCCATCGGCAGGCATCCGCAGAGCTCCAGCCTGTCCGCCCCGCCGCGAGATGCCGCCAGGGCAGACTCCACACTATCCACACAGACTTCCAGTTTCGTCCTTTTCATACCGGCTCCTTCAAATAATATCGACGCCGACCGATTCGATCAGCTCCCGAATCTCGGGATTTGGTTCTTCATCGGTGATGACCGCATCAATATCATCCAGCTTTGCATACTTGTAGCATTCATTTGAATCAAACTTCTGGTGTTCCATCAGGACATACTTATGCCTCGAGGCTTTCAGGGCAGCGCGCTTTGTCAGCCCGTCCTCCGCGCCGAGCGTTGTCAGCGAATAGTCGGAATCTGTCGCGTCGATCCCGCAGCAGCCGAAAAATCCCTGGTCAAAGCTGTAGCTTCGGATTGCCGCCGCGGCCTCAATCCCTATAAAGCCGTTGACGCTCGTATGCATCCTGCCTCCCGTCGCGATCGGCGTGATGGAGGGTGACTTCACCAGCTCCTCCAGGATATCGATCATGTTTGTCACGACACGAACCTTGATTCCCGATGCCGCCAGATTCTGCGCAATCAGGACATTTGTCGTCGAGACATCCAGAAAAAGCGTCTCCCCGGGGCGGATCAGGGATGCGGCCTTTGCCGCGATGATCTTCTTCTCCTCCGTGTGAACCGTCCTCCGCTGGACGACCTCACGATTCAGGGTATAGTCTCTGGAGAGCAGCGCCCCGCCGTAGATGCGCTTCAGACTTCCGGCATTCTCCAGCGTCTTCAGGTCCTTCCGGATGCAGTCATCCGTCACACCGAAGCGCTCGCTCAGGTCGCGAACCCGAACCTTCCCGCTCTCGCGCAGGCTCTCAAGAATCTTCTGCTGCCGCTCCTCCGTAAACATGTTCTCCCTCTTTCTGTCATGCCTCCAGTTCCAGCTCCAGAACCGTATCGGTCTGATCCGGGAGCACCGGGTCCGGTCCCAGATCCGCAAACAGGATGTCCGGATAGTCGCTGTGCACCCAGGAAGTGGAAATTTTCACCTCCGATCCGTCCCGGAGAAGCCGGACCCCCTTCACCTTGTCCTTGGGGATTCCCGGAATCGGGAACGGTCCGATGGTATTCTCAAAGATATGAACATAAATCCTGCTGCCCTTCCGGGTCAGCCGGTACATCCCCTCCGGCTTTGCCGCACAGGCTCCGCAGCCGTAAATACTGTCTCCATTTTCCCGCATGAAGCTCCCGATCTCGTGAAGGATCCGGACGGACTCCTTTGGGAAATTGCCCTTTGCATCCGGCCCGACGTTCAGGATCATGTTTCCGCCCTTTGATACACACTCCACCAGCTTTCTGACCAGCATGGAGGATGGCTTGAAGAAATGATCCTGCGCGCAGTAGCCCCAGTGTCCGTTCATGGTCACGCAGGCTTCCCAGACAAGGCTGTTCCCGGCAGGATCCTTCAGCCCTGCAGGCGGGATCATCTGCTCCGGCGTGATAAAGTCACCATGGTAAGGAGTCGGATGGCCTTCCGCAAGCGAGCCGAACCCCTCTCCGCTGACCTCCAGTCTGTTGTTCAGGATGATATCCGGCTGGAGGCTCCGGATCATCGACACCAGCTCGGTGGCCTTCCAGGCTTCCCCTCTCAGATCGTCATAGGAGAAATCGAGCCAGAGAAGGTCGATCTTCCCGTAATTCTCCATCAGCTCCCGCACCTGCGCATGCATGTACTTCAGGTAACGGTCAAAATCACGTCCCTCGTTGCCGCACTCCGGATGGTTCCTCATCGGGTGCTGGCGATCCTTGTAATGCGGAAAATCCGGATGCCGCCAGTCGATCAGGGAAAAATAGAGTCCGACCTTCAGCCCCTGTTCCCGCACAGCCTCGACATACTCCCGAACCAGGTCACGATGGCAGGCCGTGTTGGTCGACTTGAAATCCGTATACTTCGAGTCATAGAGGCAGAAGCCATCATGGTGCTTGGCCGTCATGACCATATATTTCATCCCGGCATCTTTCGCTGCTTTTGCCCATTGTCTCATATCCAGATCGCATGGGTCAAAGGCATCAAAGTATTTCCGGTACTCGTCATCGGTCATCTCCTCATCGCTCATGACCCACTCCCCACGTGCCGGGATGCTGTAAAGCCCGTAGTGGATGAACATCCCGAATCTGGCTTCGGTGAACCATTTCATCCTTTTCTCATATGCTGCGCGGTCAAACTGATACATCTCAAGTCTCCTCCCGGTATCTTTCTGACAGGCTGTTTTCAAGTCTCACGGTCACTTCTCTGCACCTGACCATCCCACAGAAGTCTCTCAGTCTGCCTCATGGCAGGCGACAAAATGTCCTGGCCTGAGCTCTCTCAGCTCCGGACGGCTCTTTTTGCAGACATCACTTTTCACCGGACAGCGGCTGCAGAACCGGCATTCATTCTCCGGCAGTGAAATCGGGCTGGGCACGGAACCATTCAGCATGATTCTTGAGCGCTTCTTCTCCACATCCGGGTCCGGCAGCGGAATTGCGGAGAGCAGTGCCTGCGTGTACGGATGCATCGGATGCTCGAACAGCTCCTCCGCCGGCGCCACCTCAACCAGCGCGCCCATGTACATGACTCCGATCCGGTCACTGATGTGGCGGACCATGGACAGATCATGCGCGATGAACAGGTAGGTCAGCCCGTGCTCTTTCTGGAGATCCTCGAGCAGATTGACCACCTGCGCCTGGATCGAGACGTCAAGTGCGGAGATTGGCTCATCGCAAACAATGAAGTCCGGCTGAACAGCAAGGGCACGCGCAATCCCGATGCGCTGGCGCTGTCCGCCTGAAAACTCGTGCGGGAAGCGGTCCGCATGCTCCTTCTGCAGCCCCACACGCTCCAGAAGCCGGATCACCGTCTCCCTGCGCTCCTCCTCAGAAGCATACAAGTGGTGAGCATCCATCCCCTCCGCCACAATATCGATGACCTTTCTTCTCGGGTTCAGAGAAGCATACGGATCCTGGAAGATCATCTGCATCCGTCTCGTCAGAAGATGGCGCTGCTCCTGTGAGGTCTCCTCCCCGACCTTGATGCCGTCAAAGGTAATCTCTCCGGAAGTCGGCTCGTACAGGTGGATCACCGTCCGGCCGAGGGTGGACTTTCCGCAGCCCGACTCTCCGACCAGTCCGAAGGTTTCCCCCTTGTTGATATGAAAGCTGACATCATCGACAGCCCGGAGCACTTTGCCCCGTCCGACATGGAAATACTTCTTCAGGTGCCGTACCTCCAGAAAAGGTGTCTGTTCTGTTCCCACGCTTACGCCTCCTTCGCTCTGGGGTCAAGCATCCAGCAGGCTGCCCTGTGTGCTGTTCCCTGATCATAGAAATCCGGCATGAACTTCTCGCAGACCTCCATTGTCTGGCGGCATCTTGCTGCAAATGGACAGCCCGCCGGCGGCTTCATCAGTCCGGGCGGTGTCCCCGGGATCGGGTGAAGCCGTTCCTTGTCCCCGGCTCCCGGGATCGAATCAAGGAGTGCCTTCGTGTATTCGTGCGCCGGTGAATAGAAGATATCCCTTACATCTCCTGTCTCGACAATCTTTCCGCCGTACATGACGGCGACTCTGTCCGCGATGTTCGCCACAACGCCCAGGTTGTGCGTGATGATGATGATTGATGTCCGGACCTTCTTCTGAAGCTCCCGCATCAGATCGAGGATCTGCGCCTGTATGGTCACGTCCAGCGCTGTTGTCGGCTCATCGGCGATCAGCACATCCGGATCGCAGGCAAGTGCCATCGCGATATCAACCCTCTGACGCTGCCCGCCTGAAAGCTGATGCGGATACTGTCCGTACCGGGTCTCAGGATTGGAGATGCCGACAAGGTCAAGCAGCTCCACGACACGCTTCCTGCGCTCGTCCGGCGTCATCTCCTTGCGGTGCAGTTTCAGAACCTCCTCAATCTGCTTGCCGATCTTCATCGTCGGATTCAGAGAGGTCATTGGGTCCTGAAAGATCATGGAGATATCGGATCCGCGCAGCTTTTCCATACGCCTGTCCGAATACTTGCTCAGGTCTTTTCCGTGAAACAGCACCTGACCGTCTGTGATCCTTGCATTCTTTGGCAGGATCTGCATCACTGCCTTCATCGTCATGGACTTTCCGCAGCCGGATTCTCCTACGACCGCGAGGGTCTCCCCCTGTCTGAGGCTGAAGGAAACATCCCGGACTGCATGGATGATGCCCTTCTGCGTCCGGATATCCACGACAAGATTCTTCACTTCGAGTACATTTTCCATCTGATTCACCTGCTCATCTGCGGATCCAGGGCATCCCTGAGACCATCACCGAGGATGCTGAAGCACACCATGATCAATATGATAATGATTGCCGGGAAGATCATCACATGCGGATAGTTCTGAAGAACCTGGTAGCCATTGTTGATCAGGACACCGAGGGAGGCCTGCGGCTCCGCCAGGCCGATCCCGATGAAGCTCAGGAAGGCTTCTGTAAAGATCGCGCTCGGGATGGTAAACATGACGTTGATGACGATCACGCTTACGGCATTCGGTACCAGATCATGCAGAATGATCCCTCTGCTGCTTGTCCCCAGTACCCTGGAAGCCAGGACAAATTCCTGGTTCTTGAGTTTCAGGATCTCCGCCCGGACCAGACGTGCCATGTTGACCCATCCGGTTATGGAAAGTGCCGCGATGATCGTCCCGACGCCCGCCGGAAATGCCATCAGAAACAAAATCACAATGATCAGGCTCGGAATTCCAACCAGGACTTCGATGATCCGCTGCATGATGGCATCCACGCGTCCGCCGAACAGAGCGGAGACGGCGCCATAGGTCACGCCTATGAAGATATCGACCAGCGCCGCGACCACCGCAATCATCAGGGAGATTCTGCAGCCCATCCAGCACCGCACCCAGAGATCCCGGCCGAACTGGTCTGTGCCGAAGATGTGGGCCTTGTCCGGAAGCGCAAAGATTGCATTGTAATCCGGTTCCTTGAAGGAATAGCGAGAAAACACCGGCGCAAAGATCGCCAGAAGAACAATCGCTGCCAGAATAAACAATGCCGCCACAGCCGCCCTGTTCTGCCTGAGCCTGTACCAGGCATCCGCCAGCACCGATGTCATCGGCGCGTCAAGGTGTTCCCTCTCCGCTTCATCCACCTTCACCTTTCGGAACATGGAGTCCTTTACACAATCATTGGTCATCTTAGTCCTCCTGTTCCTTTGAAAGCCGGATGCGCGGGTCGATCAGTGAATAGATGATGTCGACAAGCAGGATCACCAGCATATAAAACGAAGCGTAGAATACCGTGATGCCCATGATCACGGGATAATCATTTCCCTTGATACAGTCGACAAACAGGCTGCCGATTCCCGGGATGCTGTATACGCTCTCCACCGCAAGGGAACCTGTCATCAGGTTGATGACGATTGGTCCGAGGATGGTGACAACCGGTATGATGGAATTCCGGATCGCATGAAACATCAGGATCCGCATCTGACTGAGGCCCTTCGCCTTCGCGGTCACGATGTAGTCCTGGTTGAGAACATCGAGCATCTCCGTCCGCATGAACCGGGCAACCATCGCCGTGGCGCTGAAGGAGAGCGCGATCGTCGGAAGGATCGAACACTTCCAGTTTGTCCAGAATCCGATCGGCAGGATTCCCCACTTCAGTCCGACAAAGTACTGAAGCAGCGCCGCCATGACAAAGTTCGGGACAGAGACGCCCAGCACCGCGATGATCATTGTGATGGCGTCAATTCCGCTGTTGTGGTGCCAGGCTGCCAGGATTCCGAGAATCAGCCCGATGGCCAGTCCGATCAGGACCGCCTGCGCACCGATGAGAAAGGAAGGTCCGAGTCTGGACGTGATGATGCCGGTAACCGGCTGGTTGACATAGGTAAAGGATGTCCCGAGATCACCGCGCAGCATATTCCCGAGATATTTCACGTACTGGACCGGTACCGGGTCGTTCAGCCCGTACATCTCCAGCACCTTCTCCTGCTGCGCCTGCGGCATGGAGGCGAACCGTTCCGGATCGAATGGCGTCCCGGGCAGTTTCTTCATCAGGAAGAATGTACAGGTCGTGATCACCCAGAGCGTGACCACAATATAGATCAGTCGTTTAACAATGTAGCGAGCCATGAGCCGCCTTCCTTCCACATGATTCTGATATAAATCAGGCTGCATGTTGATTCCCATGCAGCCCAATTGATCAGCACCGCTCTCTCATGATGTCCCGTCAAAGCAAGTTGCCGAGCGATGTTGAATCCGGTAAACATTCAGGTCCCGAAGCCGGGACTCTGCGGCATACAGCGGCATACAGCCGCCCGCATCACTCGAAGTGTGCGTACTTGAATTCCATCGGTACCCCGATCGGATGGCTGACCAGATCCTTCAGATTGGACTTGGTCAGAACCGCATGTCCTCTGTGGTAGATCGGAGCCACCACCGCGTCTGTCTCAACGAGAAGCTTTTCTGCGTCAAGCATATCCTGCAGTCTCGCCTTGTCATCCGTCTGGGACTTTGCATCTGCGATCAGTTTGTTGTAGTCATCGTTCTTATAGTTTCCACGATACGGTGTGCCGTTCGTCCACAGATCCAGGTACGTCATTGCATCGTCATAGTCAGCGCCCCATGCCGTGAAGCCGAACTGGTAATTGTTCGCATCCATCTGCTCGCCGCGCCCCTGCATCGTCTTGGTGTCGATCTTGACGCTCAGGCCAAGGTTCTGCTCCAGCTGACTCTGGATGAAGGTTGCAACGGTCTTCATGACACTGTCATCGCCGATCAGGAGCGTGACTTCCTTCGGAGCATCAGAGCCAAGCTCCTTGACCGCCTTGTCATAGCACTCCTTTGCCTTCTCCGGATCATACGGAGAGACATCACCGTTCAGCTCTCTGAAGGTCTTGCTCCCATCGCCTGCCATTCCATCCGCAATCAGTCCGGTTCCGGCAGCGGAGCCATCTGCAAGGATGCTGTCGACAAGCGTCTTGCGGTCAATCGCAAGGGAGATCGCCTTGCGCATATCCACGTTGCTCATGACCGGATCGGTCAGATTGAACTGCAGATAGTTGGTTCTGAAATCGGTCAGCTGGGAGAATTCCGGATTGTCCTTGTTCGCCGCGACATCCGTTCCGGTAATCTCGACCTGAGACAGCTCGCCTGCCTTGTAGGCATTCAGGGCTGCCGCGGAGTCCTTCATGACACGAACCTTCGCATTCTCGATCGCGACGTTGTCCGCATCCCAGTACTGATCATTCTTGACAAATGTCGCACCGACTGCCGGGTCATACTCTGTAATCTTGTAAGGTCCCGAGAACAGCATGTTGTCCGGTGTCACATCGAACTGGTCTCCCTGTGCCTCGCAGAACTTCTGGTTGACCGGAAAGAACATCGACATGGTGGTGAGTCCGAGGAAGTAAGGGGTCGGATTCTTCAGCTTGACCTGAAGGGTCTTGTCATCGACTGCCTTGACCTCCACCTTGTCCTCTGAACCGCTTCCTTCATTGTATTCCTGACCGCCGACGATGTAGTCCGTCATCAGGAAGCTGTAGCCGTTGGTTGCGTCCGCGCTCATCTGCTTCAGCCATGCGTAGACGAAATCCTGCGCCGTGATCGGCTCTCCGTTGCTCCACTTGATGCCATCTCTCAGATGGAACGTGTAGGTCAGCTTGTCATCTGAAACCTCATACTTGTCGCAGAGCGCCGGCTGCGGAACATTGTCGGCATCCATCCGGAACAGTCCTTCCTGCGCCTGGTTCATCACAAGGAAAGCCTGGCTCTCGGAAGCTGCCCACGGAACCAGTGTTTTAACCTCCGCGTTGACCGCGACATCCAGCTCCTGTCCTGCATCATCAGCCAGCGCCGGAACCGCGCTCATCCCTGAAGCCATCACCATCGACAAGATACCTGCCAAGACTCTTTTGTTCATATGTCCCTCCTGCTTGTTTTAGCGGTGAAACGATGGTTACCAATCTTCTGCAGTTGATTTGAGCGTATTATAGGGCATATTCTTATTGTTTTCAATTGGTTTTATCGTATTTTTTATCATTTGTTATTGTTTCATTCGGATATGTGTGTATGTTGCACAAATATTTATTGTATATATAGGCATATCGCCGGTTTTTCGGTTTTGCACAGGCAGCCGCAATCTTTCCCGGGCAGGCAGACCTTCTTCCTCACGGTACCTGCCCTTTTCCAAAAACAGGAAGGAGCCTCCGGTTTTTCTCCGAAGACTCCCTCCTGCTTTCTGCTTGTTCTGTTTGTTCTGTTAACCGGCACAGGGCCGACGCTCATCCATCCGCCTGCTTACCTCACAATACGGACTCTCCTGCCGATCTCCTCATCATCCTTTTTTCCCGGCTCCTCCACGATGCCGCCGAAGGGCATCTGCGCGATGAGTTTCCAGTCCTCCGGTACATCAAACAGCTTCCGTACCGCTTCGTTGATCACCGGATTGTAATGCTGAAGATTCGCTCCGATTTCAAGCTCGCGGAGCGCAGACCAGATCGAAATCTGAAGCATTCCGTTGGACTGCTGTGCCCAGACCGGAAAGTTCGCCGCATACAGCGGAAACTTCTCCTGAAGTGTCTTCACGACCGATTCATCTGTGAAGTACAGCACGGTTCCGGCGCCTGCCCGGAACCCATCGATCTTCTCTCTGGACACCTTCCCGCCGAATACATCATAGACCGTATCCCAGAGCTGATTCTGCTTTTCTCCAAGGGCGACAATCACTCTCTGGCTCTTCATATTGAAAGCATCCGGCACAAGCTTCACAGCCTCCTGAATGGTCTCGACAACCTTCTCCTCGCTGACTGGAAGCTTTTTGTCAATCTGGTAATATGTTCTTCTTTTCTGCAACGATTCTATTACACCCATCTGTTTCTCCTTATTCTCAGTTGTGATTCATCGGAAGTCTCTCCCGCAGCGGCTTCCGCCCGGCTCTCTCAGCCTTCATGCTGCGTCTGATGCTGCTGCATCTCCTTCTCTGTCTCCTTCTTCTGTCTTACGGCTTCAAGCCGCTGAGCCTTCTCCTGCTCGGCCTTCAGGAGCTCTTCGTCCTTCCCTTCATTCTTCTTGTCATCCTTGAAGATGTACTTGTGCTGAATCTTGTAGCTCAGGAAGAACAGCACGACATCCGTGATCACCTTGAAGCCGACCGCGGAACCGCCGAGGACACCCTTCAGCACACTGACGATCAGGGCGCTCAGCAGACACTGGACGGCTGACAGGGCCATGAACTCGCCGGCGCTTTTGGCCGACTGCTGAGCCTTGTCCGACTTGAAATGAAAGACAAAGTGCTTTGTCAGCAGATAGTTCACCGACGCCGAGATCAGCCTCGCGCACACGGTTGCGTACAGGATCGCGAACATCTGCCCCCGGAACGTCACACCGGTGAAGATGCCAAACATGATGATATCGACAATCGACGCCATCAGCGATGTGATCGAGTAGAGAATGAACTTTTTGACCACCGTCAGGATGATCCCGAACGTGTCGCCAGGACGCCGTGCCTTCTCGTACCCCTTTTCAAAGGAAACATAGTGAACCGGTACCTGAAGGAATCCGATTTTTTCAAAGGACATCAGCATCGCAGTCTCATATGAATACCGCTCCGCTGAGACATCCAGACAATGCTGAACCCTCAGATCCGGGATGCCGAAGATGCCGGACATAGGATCTGCAAGCCGCACGCCCATCAGCATGTGGTAGATCAGCTTCATGAGCACATTCATGCGGTAGTCATAGTCGGTCACCAGATGGCTTCCGAAGTCCCTGGAACCCACGACGATCGCGTACGAGCCCATCTCCTGTTCATTATGGAGAGACTCCGCCATCTTCTGCACATCCGCCACCGGTGTAAGCCTGTCGGAGTTCAGTGTGATGATCCCATCCGTCTGCCCGCTGAAATGCTCCTGGTAATGCGTCATCGCTGTCCGCAGGGATGCGCCGATTCCCTTATTCTCCTCGTGCGTCAGGACAAGTGCACCTGCACGTTCCACCTTATAGAACACCGGAAGCTTGTCTGTGCGGCTTCCGTCATTGACCACGATGATGTCCTGAAAGCCCGCCTTTTTCAGCTCGGAGATATACCCTGCAAAAGAAGCAGGCGGATTGTATGCAGGAATCACGATTACACATCTGTACGCCATATCCCTGCACCTCCTTCCTGCATACCTGGCGTTCGTCGTGGGATTCACATCAACGCCATCATATCAGACGCAGGGTGCTTTTGTAAATGTCCGGCCGGCAAAGCCGCCTGCCGGCTGAAGCCCTCTCTCATCTCTCTGCTTTCTGCAGCTTTGCCATCACTTTCTTTTCATCATAGCGGCTCATCAGAACAGCTGCCAGCAGGCAAAGGACTGTCGAGGACACGGCCGCGATCCGGTAACCTGTTCCTGCGCTTCTTCCGATTGTCGCAAAGCTTGTAAACAAAAGCGCCGCCAGGCTCTGTCCCATCTTCATTGCAAATGTCCGCGCCGCAAAGAACATGCCATCGTGGTTCTCTCCCGTCGTGATCTCATCACTGCGGGCAATATCCGCGACAACCGTCTGGGGCAGAATTCCGAGGATCGCCATCGACGGCGCCGCGATGACCATGACCAGAATGCCGAAAGCCATGCCCTTGTTCGTTCCGGCCTGCCCGGTTGACACGGCGGTGATGAGATAGACAACCGAAAACTCGATGAACGCCCAGACGATCATTTTCTTCTTCGTGATTTTCCGGGACAGTTTTCCCACAGCCATATAAAGAGCGACGGAAATCAATGTCATCCCGATATAAAGCACCGTGTTCATGGTCTCCGGAAGCTTCATCAGCGAGGTAACAAAGAAATTTAGGCCAGACTGAAACATCGTGACCGCCACCCAGTAGCACACATCCGATCCGACAAATATGCGGAAATCCCTGTTTTTGAATGTCTTTGCAAGGGACTGGAATGCATTGCCGCTCACTGGCTTGATTTCCACATAGTCCTGTTCACGGATGGTGAAGGTCGGTACCAGCAGGCAGACAAACGCGATGACTGCCAGCACAGTGAACGTCACGCGAATCGCCAGGACCCTTCCGAGCGCCGGCGTGAGTGCGCCCCAGATGAATGGGCAGGCATAGCCGAGCGCACTTCCGAAGATAAAGGTGAATGAGATCGTGGTTGACAGTCTCGTCAGCTCCTCCTGATTCTTCGGCAGCTCCGCAATCAGTGCATTGTATGGGGTGCAGTACAGTGTCATGAACAGATAAAAAAGCAGCATCATGGCAAGCACCCAGACACCATTGACCGAGCTCTGTCCATTCACCGGCGCACAGTATACCAGCACCGTCACCACAGCAAGCGGCAGCGCCGCTCTTCTCATGAATGGAAGCCGCCTGCCCTTCGGATTCCGGCTCCTGTCCGACAGATTCGCAATCCAGGGATCTGTGACAGCGTCGAACACACGCCCCAGCGCATAAATGCCACCCAGAATCGTAAACACGCCCAGGATTATGCGTCCCTGCGGCAGAAACAGCGTCTGTCCTGCCTTCAGCATCTCCGTATCCGGCTCATAGAATGTAATGATCCAGTTTGTCACCAGCGCGGAAAGAATGCTCCACCCAAGCTGTCCGATTGCAAACAGCCAGATGACCTTGCTTGTCAATTTCTTCATACGAAACACCCTCCATTCGGTATCCTTTGTCTATTTTAACACATTGAAGGATGTTTTTTTCTTTCTCTTTAAATGTACAGAAATGCCCGGCTGATTACTCAGTCGGGCGGAACATACGAGAAAAGTCTGTTACTTGTTCTTCTCGATGAAGCTTCTCATCGAAGCCTCCGGGGTAAAGCCGACGTTCTGGTCCACCTTCACACCATCACGGAAAACAGCTACATAAGGGATGGACATGATCCCGAACTTCTCCGCAATGTCCGGATTCTCATCCACATCCATCGCATAGAACTTTACATCTGTGATCTCATCTGAAAGCTTCTCCAGAACCGGCCCGAGCATCTTGCACGGTCCGCACCATGTTGCGTTGAAGTCCACAACCGAAACTCCATCCTTCACTGCATTTGCAAAATCTTCTGAATTGATAACCTTGACGCTCATAAGATATCCTCCTTCATGTACTTTCTAACATTCTCTGCTTTCTAACATTCTGATCCAGATACGCTGCCGCACTGATGGCAGCCACATTGCCTTCCCCTGCTGCCTTGGCAATCTGATAGGGGAGTCCTGTCAGATCCCCGGCCGCAAACAGCCCCGGCAGGTTTGTCGCCATACTGCGGTCAACCTTCACATGGCTGCCGGAAAGCTCCAGCCCCGGCACCAGCTTGTCCGGCGCGACACTCTCCCGGAGAAGAAAGATGCAGTCCGCCTCCAGATGATCCGGAAGCGCTCCGTCCTGCAGCCTGCTCCCTTCTCCGGCTCTGAGAGAAGCGCCCTCGGGTCTGTAGGGAGAGTCTGTCAGCTGAAGCCGCATCCTTCTGTCTGCCTTCCCGACCGACACCGGCTTTGCCCACAGTAGATGTACCGATTCCGGAAGGGACACCTCTGACCGGTACATCGGAAGATATGTCACCTTTGAGCAGGTCTCACTTAGAAATACCGCCTCGCTCTCCTCCTTCGGATTCCATCCGACAACAATGACTTCCTTCCCCTTGTAGAGCGGTGCGTCGCAGGTTGCGCAGTAGCTGACGCCGCGTCCGAGGTTTTCATTCTCTCCCGGGAGCGGCTTCCCGAAGGAGGTTCCTGTTGTCAGGATCACGGAACTTGCTTCCAGAAAGTCCTGATCTGCCTGTAGGCTGAAATAATCTCCCATTGCATAGATGCCTGCCACCCTTTTCTCTGTAATCGGGATGCCTGCAGCCTTTACCTGATCCAGAAGCCTCCGGTTCAGCTCCGGACCCGTCACATCCGGCAGCCCCGGGTAATTCACAATCATATGTGTCTTCGCGATCTTCTCAGATCCCTTCTCACTTCCGATCAGAAGAATGCTCTTGTTGCGGCTCTTCGCCGTCAGGGCCGCCGAGATTCCTGCCGGACCTGTGCCGACAATTGCAATATCATATCTCAATACGGCTTCACCTCCCTGCTTCTGCCATCCTCGCTGCCACCATCCCCGCCATGGACCGCTGCATAAAGAATAAACAGATTCTTTCATTCATGATTCAATTAGATTGTGCGCAATCTTTATGGCTCCACTATACCTGTACAAAGGATATCTGTCAAGCCCAATTTTTACATGTCCGCAGCACATCCCCACATCCCCTGCTGTATTTCTGTTGTGATGTGTGTTGCGATGTACCCCTGCTGTACGGTTGACACCCTCCGGCAACCCTTTTACAATGGCAGGGTGACAGCAGCATAGAAAGGATATCATCATGAAATTTTATTATCCGGTCATAATCGGTAAAAAAGATGAGGGAGGGTGGCATGCCTCCTTCCCGGACCTTGCGATGTGCGAGGTTGATGGGACAGATGAATTCGATGTGCTCCAGAATGCACGCGACGCGGCATACAGCTGGATTGACCTGGAGCTTCAGGAAAAAGACCCGAAGCTGCCTTCTCCATCCGACCCGAAGGATGTAAAGACAGCCCCCGGGCAGGAAGTCCGGATGATCCTGGTCAACTACCGTATGACCGAAGGCTGGGACGAGTGACTTTCAGCCTTCCCTCCCGCTTCGAGAAAGAGCTGCAGCCCGGAAAGGCTGCAGCTCTTTCTGTATGTTCATGTGTTCACATCTTTCTTGCAGTTCCATGCCATCCTGCGTCATACAGGATCTGCTGCCCTCAGTTCCTCGCGCACTTTGATGGCGCGATCCGGATAATTCGTGATGACAGCATGCACGCCGGCCTTCATGCAGGCTTTCATGTCCGCCTCCCGGTTGATTGTCCAGACGTTGACATCCAGCCCGAGTCTTCTGCAGTCCTCCATGTACCCGGGATACTGCAGACACCAGCCCGACGGATGAAGGGCATTGACATGGAGCGCAGCCGCATACTGCGGTACATCAATGAACCCGTCCTCATACAAAAGGCCGACCTTCGCCTTCGAATCGATCTGCTGCACACGCCTGATTGAATAATGGTTGAAGGAGGAGTAGATCACGCGATCCTCCATCCCAAACCTGTGGACAAGATGCACCGCCGCTGCCTCGATTCCCGGATAGAAAAAGACGCCGGTCTTCAGCTCGATGTTGATCACCATCCTCGTCTCATCATGCACGTACGCCAGCACTTCCTCCAGCAGCGGAATCTTTGCATTCCCGGCACCGAACTCCGGATGGAGCTTTCCGAACGACATGCTCCGAAGCTCCTGAAGGGTGTAGTCCTTCACATATCCCTTGTGGTCGGATGTCCGGTCGATCGTCTCGTCATGGCAAACGACAAGGCTGCCATCCGCCGACAGCTGGACGTCCAGCTCGATGCCATCCGCCCCGAGGGCTGCGGCATACTCATACGCCGCCATCGTGTTCTCGGGAGCATATCCCGACGCGCCTCTGTGCGCCCACACCTTGACCATCTCAGCCTTTCAGCCCCCTTGCCTGGCGATCCATATCCTCGACAACAATGTCGTAAATCTCACCGATCGACCTTCCGTACTCAAGCAGCTTCCAGGGCTCATTCGTATGGAAATGAATCTTCACCGGATCCCCGTCCCCTCCGACGGCGAGCAGGCAGTCTCCATCGAAGTGCTCCGTGATATAATCCCGGATCTCATCCTCGTCCAGATCCTCTCCGTCAATCAGCATCTGCGTATCATAGCGGTATTGAAGCATAGCCGGCTCCTCTCATCATTCCTGATATACTGAACAAACATGCATGTTGTTTCTGATTCTTCAGTCATTTTAAGGCGGCACAGCCGCCCCTGTCAACAAACAGCGCCTGGCTGGACATGCGAGCCGCCCCCGGCTTCCTGCGGCTTTTGAAGCTGTCCGCTACACCAGCCCCTTCCCGGTCAGATGCCGGCCTATCCAGTTCCTGATATCCTCGTACACTTCCTCTTTGCCGATTTCATTGGTCAGCTCATGTCGTTTTCCCGGATACAAGTGTATGTCCACGTCCTTGATTCCGGCAGCGCGATAGCTTTCGAAGACCTTCTTCACTCCTTGTCCATACGAACCCACCGGGTCTTCTTCCCCGGATATGAACAGAATCGGGATGTCCTTTGGGATCCTTCCGACATGTCTCGGGTCCTGAATGTACCGGATGACATCAAACAAAGTCTGATATCCATTTACCGTGAACGTATAGGTGCAGAACCGATCGGCATTGTATCGATCGACAATCGCCGGATCACAGGTCAGCCAGTCATTCGCCGTACGCGGGTTCTGAATACGATCCAGATATCCCTTGAAGGAAAGCTGTTTCAGAAATGCGGAGCGGTAGCGCTCTCCGTGCGTCAGCCTCAGCCAGCCGGCGATCAGGTACGCGGCACCCAGAACAGGTCCCGGCGTATAGCCTGTCCCTGAAAGAATTGCACCATCCAGTTCGCCGCCATATTCCATCAGGTATCTCCTTGCCAGGAAAGAGCCCATGCTGTGTCCGAACAGAAAAAGCGGTACATCTCCGTATGTTTTCTTTGCATACTTGGTAACCTCATACTGATCATCTACCAGCGTTTTGCTTTTTCCCGCCCCGATATAACCCAGGTCCGCATCGCCTGCCGCCGTCTTCCCGTGACCCAGATGATCATTTCCGATTACCAGAATTCCATACTGATTCAGCCAGAGCGCAACGTTCTGAAAACGTTCGACATACTCGACCATCCCATGCGAAATCTGCAGAATCGCACGGATCTCCCCCTCCGGCTCCCAGACTTCCACATGCAGCCTGTTCTTCTGATCGGTAGAGGGGATCGAAAGCTCTGTCATGATAATCTGCCTCCCATTGCACATTGAAAATCCGGCCGGTTTCAAAAGTGCCGTCAGACAAGTGTATCCAGCGCCTGTTTCAGATCCGCGATCAGATCCTCCTTGTCCTCGATGCCGATGGACAGGCGGATGGAATCCGGATAGATCCCTGCTCCTTCCAGCACCTCCTTCGGCTGGCCGAAATGAGTGGATGTTGCCGGATGAGTGATCAGGGACTTGGCATCGCCAACGTTGACCATGAAGCCGAACAGATGCACCTTCTCAAGCAGAGAGGCAGCATCCGCCTGGCTCCCATTGACCCGGAACATCATCATGCCGCTGCACCCAAGCGGGAAATACTTCTGTGCGAGTGCATGATATCTGGAAGACTTCAGCCCCGGATAGGAGACGGAGCGGACCGCCGGATGCTGCTCCAGAAACTCCGCGACCGCCTGCGCGTTTTTGCAGTGTTCCCGCATCCGGAGCGACAGTGTCTCGATCCCCTGCAGGATCAGCCACGCGCTGACCGGGCTGAGATTCGCGCCGACATCACACAGATACACCTGGCGAAGTCTCTGGGAGAACATTTCCCGGTCCATCTTCTCAGCGCCGACCCAGTCTCTGTACTTCTGATTGAACGCCTCAAACTGCGGGAACTTCCCGTTCAGCCACAGGAATCCGCCCTTCTCGACGACCAGCCCGCCGATCGTCGTGCCGTGCCCGCAGAGATACTTCGTCGCTGAGTACACGACGATATCCGCCCCATGCTCAAACGGCCGAAACAGATAGGGTGTCGCGAAGGTATTGTCGATGACAAGCGGAATCCCGGCATCATGTGCGACCGCCGAGAGTGCTTCGAAGTCCGGTACATTGATCAGCGGGTTGCCCAGACACTCCACATAGATTGCCTTTGTGTGCTCGTCGATCTGTGCCCTGAATGCCTCCGGGTCATCCGGGTTGCTCACAAACTTCCCGGTGATGCCATACTGCGGAAGAATACCGGTCAGAAGGCTCGTTGTCCCGCCATAGATCGTCTTGACCAGAACAATGTTGTCGCCCGCCCGACAGAGATTCAGGATCGTATTCGTGATGGCAGCCATGCCGCTCCCGAAGGAAACCGCCCGTACGCCCCCCTCCAGGGAGGCAATGCGGCGTTCCAGAACGTCATTCGTCGGATTCTCGAATCTGGAGTAGCTCTGCCCCTCCTTTGCGAACTTGAATACGTCGATACAGTTGTCAATATCTTTCAGGGAATAACAGGCGCTCTGGTAGATTGGAACTGCCTTTGACCCATAAGTATCCCCGTCCGGATTGTAGCCTGCGTGGAGCTGTCTCGTCGTAAAGCCAAGTGTCTGATCCCGGTCTGCCGTGAATGCCATCTCTGTTCTCCTTCCAGACACAGGAGGATCGGTTGGTCTTCCCGTGTCATTATCTGCTGTCAGTAATCGAGTCTTCTGGATATTGTACGCCGGCTGTCCGTCTTCTGTCTAATATCCGATTATTGTACCCCGATATAGATGATATCTATATCGGGCAGTGCCCTTTCGCTTCATTTCAGTTATAATATGATGACAGTGTCAAAAGTCCGCCACCACACCTGCCTGCATGCGAGTGGTGACAGGGCTTATTGACACTCATATCATCACAGCACAAGGAAATCCCGCAGCACAGCCTGCATGTACAGCACTTCCGGAAAGAGAGAATGGATATGACATTGAGCGAATGGTTTGAAACACAGAGCTTCCCTGCGGAGGAGGAGAACCTGGCATCATCTGCCAGTCTCTATCTGAAGAAGGGCGCCGGCCGCAGCCTCAAGTCTGGCGGCGGCTGGATCTACGACAACGAGGTTGACCGCACAGAAGGTTTCTTCGACAACGGAGCGATCCTGAGGGTTCTGGATTTTGATGGTTTTCCACTCGGGTACGGCTTCATCAACACGGCATCCAGAATCCGCGTCCGGATGCTCTCAAGATATGAAAAAAATGGAATCACCCCCGCTTTTCTGAGGCAGCGTGTCCGTGATGCCTGGGCGTACCGCAAGGCCGTCATGGATACGGATTCATGCCGGGTTCTGTTCGGGGAGGCGGATTTCCTGCCGGGCATCACCGTGGACAAGTTCGGGGATGTGCTTGTCGTGGAGTCCCTCGCGCTCGGGACGGAGCCTTACAAAGTGATGATCCTGAACATGCTCGCGGATGCAATGGCCGAAGACGGTATCCGGATCCGAGGCATCTACGAAAGAAGCGACGCCAAGGTACGTCAGCTGGAGGGGCTTCCTCGCACAAAAGGGTTTATCGGACCGGAGTTCGACACGAATGTGCCGATCGTTGAAAATGGCGTCCGGTATCTGGTCGATGTGAAGGACGGACAGAAGACCGGCTTCTTCCTGGATCAGAAGAACAACCGTGCGGCCATCGCCGGAATCGTCCGGCGGCTTCAGATCCCGTCTGTGCTGGACTGCTTTACGCACACCGGCTCATTCGGACTGAACTGCGCCCTGGCGGGCGCCGGGAGTGTTCTGTCTGTGGATGCCTCCGACCTTGCCATCCGCCAGGCGATGGACAACGCCCGGCTCAACGGCCTGTCCCCACGCCTGCTGCAGATGGAAGACTGTATTCCATCCGATCAAAGCGCTCAGACAGGGCTCTGCTATCTGACCGCGGATGTCTTCGACCTTCTGCCGAAGCTTGAGGCGGCAGGCAGGCAGTACGATCTTGTCATTCTCGACCCGCCCGCCTTCACAAAGTCCCGGCAGGTCACAAAGAACGCCGTCAAGGGCTACCGCGAGATTAACCTCCGCGGAATGCGGCTTGTAAAAGACGGCGGGTTCCTCGCGACCTGCTCCTGCTCTCATTTCATGGAGGAGGACCTGTTTCGCAAGACCTTGAAAGAGGCCGCCCACGGCGCCCGCCGCAGGCTCCGCCAGGTTGAGTTCCGCACGCAGGCACCTGATCACCCGATTCTCTGGGGCGATGACGAATCCTATTATTTGAAGTTCCTGATCTTTCAGGTCATAAAAGAACGGTAAATGCCTAAAAAAATGCCGCCGAAGCGCCCGGTTGCCCAGGTCCTTCGGTGGCTGAATTCATGTATGTATTCCGGTCAATCACTCACGCTGCAAAGGCAGCTGTCTCTGCTCAAACGGCGCAGCGATCACTGTACTCTGATGTTCGTATAGCCCATCAGGCTCTTGTCCACGGCCTCGGCGCACTCGCGCCCCTGGCGGATGGCTTTGACGACAAGGGACTGACCGGTATGCATATCGCCGCAGCTGAAGACCTTCTCCACAGAGGTCTGATAGCCGCCTTCCGCCGTCTTCACATTGGAGCGTTCCGTCGTCTCGACGCCAAACGCATCTGTCACATACTTCTCCGGCCCGAGGAAGCCTGCCGCGATTACAAGCACCTCACACGGCAGCTCCTTCTCGCTGCCAGGCACCTCTGTCATCTTCCGTCTGCCGGTCTGCGGATCCTTCTCGAATCTGAGTCCGACCGTCTTCACCGCGCGCAGATTTCCATCCTTGTCCTTGAGGAATTCCTTGATCGTCGTCTCATAGATCCTCGGGTCATGCCCGAACAGCGCGATTGCCTCCTCCTGGCCGTAGTCGGTCTTGCTGACTTTCGGCCACTCCGGCCACGGATTGTCCGCCGCGCGCTCGTCAGGTGCCTTCGGCATCATCTCGATGGCCGTCACGGACTTGCAGCCATGGCGGATCGCGGTTCCGGTGCAGTCATTTCCCGTATCGCCCCCGCCGACGATCACGACGTTTTTCCCCTTTGTCTCGACATACTTTCCATCCTGGAAATGGGAATCCAGCAGGCTTTTCGTATTCCTCGCGAGGAAATCGACCGCAAAATAGATTCCCTTTGCATCGCGCCCGGGTCCCTTCAGGTCTCTTGCCTGCTTCGCCCCGCAGGCAAGCACGACGGCATCGTACTCCTTCAGAAGGGCCTTCGGCTTGACATCCTTCCCGACATCCATACCGGTCAGGAAGGTGACGCCCTCCTCCTTCATGATGCTGACCTTGCGGTCCACGATCTGCTTCTCCAGCTTCATGTTCGGGATCCCGTACATCAGAAGGCCCCCGATGCGGTCATCGCGCTCATACACCGTCACCTGATGACCTCTGTGATTCAGCATATCCGCGCAGGCAAGCCCTGACGGGCCGGAGCCGATGATCGCCACCTTCTTCCCTGTACGCACCTTCGGCGGCTTCGCAGCGGCGTATCCGTGCTCATAGGCATATTCAATGATCGCATACTCATTGTCCCGCGTTGCGACAGCATCCCCGTGCACACTGCAGGTGCAGGCCTTCTCACAGAGCGCCGGACAAACCCTTGAGGTAAATTCCGGGAAATTGTTGGTCTTGTGCAGGCGGCTGTAGGCCTCCTTCCAGTTTCCATGATAGACCAGATCATTCCACTCCGGGCACAGATTATGCAGCGGGCAGCCGCTCGTCATGCCAGCGAGCGTCATGCCCGACTGACAGAACGGAACACCGCAGTCCATGCATCTGGCGCCCTGTTTCTTCTGCTCCTCGAGGGAGAGATGTTCATGGAACTCATTCCAGTTTTTGATGCGCTCCTTCGGGTCCTCCAAAACCGGATCGACCCTGTCATATTCCAGAAATCCCGTAGGCTTCCCCATCTTCCTGTCCTTTCTTCATGCCCGGATATCCGCCATGCTGCTCAAGCCGTAGCCGCAGCCTGCACTGTTGCACAGGCTGCGTCCTGTACCGATTCACGCACTCTGGCTCTGCTTCATGTAGAATGCTTCCGACTGCGCCTGCTCCGGCGACAGTCCTCTCTCCTCCGCCTTCGCGATCAGTCCCAGCATCTGCTCGTAATCGTGCGGGATGATCTTCTTGAACTTCGGAAGATAGTCCTCAAAATGCTCCAGAATCTCTTTGCCCTTCACGGATCCCGTGACACGCACATGCTCCTCAAGCATTTCCTTCATATCCATGACATCGTACTTCGAGGTAATCTCCCTGGAGGACACCATGGTCTTGTTGATCTTGGTATACAGATCATTGTCCTCATCGAGCACATAGGCAACACCGCCCGACATGCCGGCTGCAAAGTTCTTGCCGACCGAGCCCAGAATCAGTGCCTTTCCGCCCGTCATATACTCACAGCCATGATCGCCACAGCCCTCGACAACTGCATTGGCCCCGGAATTGCGGACACAGAACCGCTCACCTGCCGTTCCGCAGATATAGGCACTGCCCGAGGTTGCCCCGTACAGAGCGACATTGCCGATGACGATGTTCGTATCCTGGCGGAACCGGGACGACTTCGGCAGATACACCACCAGCTCACCGCCGGAAAGCCCTTTCCCGAAGTAATCGTTGCTGTCGCCCTCCAGCTCCAGCGTCAGCCCCTTCGGGATGAACGCGCCGAAGCTCTGGCCGCCCGCTCCCTCGCAGCGGATGTGGAAGGTGTCATCCGGAAGGGTATTGCCGTACCGCTTTGTGATCTCCGAGCCGAAGATCGTGCCGAATGCCCGGTCTGTGTTGCTGACACTCAGGCTCAGAGAAGCCTTCTCGCCCTTCTCGAGCGCATGACCGAGCTTTTTGAGAAGCACCTTCTCGTCCAGTGTGTTCTCCAGCTTGAAGTCATAGACCTTCTTCGGGTCAAATGTGACGCTCATCTTCCGCGCGTCATACGGATTGTTCAGGATCGCAGACAGATCGACCTTCTGCCACTGCTCCGGCAGATTGTCGCGCACCTTGAGCAGATCTGATCTGCCGACCAGCTCGTCCACTGTCCGGACGCCCAGCTTCGACATATATTCGCGAAGCTCCTCCGCGACGAACAGCATGAAGTTTTCAATGTACTCCGGCTTCCCGCAGAATCTCTTGCGCAGCTCCGGGTTCTGGGTGGCGACACCCATCGGGCAGGTGTCCTTGTTGCAGACACGCATCATGACACAGCCCATCGAGACCAGCACAGCCGTCGCAAAACCGAACTCCTCCGCGCCGAGAATCGCCGCGATCGCGACATCCCGCCCGGTCATCAGCTTGCCGTCCGTCTCCAGCCTCACCCTCGAGCGGAGGCCGTTCTGAATCAGCGTCTGGTGCGTCTCCGCAAGTCCCAGCTCCCACGGCAGACCTGCATTGTGGATCGAGCTTCTCGGCGCTGCTCCGGACCCACCATCATATCCGGATATGAGGATGACCTGCGCACCTGCCTTTGCAACGCCTGCCGCAACGGTGCCGACACCTGCCTCAGAGACCAGCTTCACATTGATGTCGGCTGCCCGGTTGGCATTTTTCAGGTCGTAGATCAGCTGCGCCAGATCCTCAATCGAGTAGATGTCATGGTGCGGCGGCGGGGAGATCAGTGACACTCCCGGCGTCGAATGGCGAACCTTCGCCACCCACGGATAGACCTTCGCTCCCGGAAGGTGGCCGCCCTCGCCCGGCTTGGCCCCCTGCGCCATCTTGATCTGAATCTCCTTTGCGCTCATCAGATACTCGCTCGTCACGCCAAAGCGTCCGGACGCGACCTGCTTGATCGCCGAGTTGCGGTCGATGCCATCCTTCCCGACATGGAACCGGGAGGAATCCTCGCCGCCCTCTCCGGTGTTTGACTTGCCATGCAGATGGTTCATCGCGATGGCCATGGTCTCATGGGCTTCCTCGGAAATGGCTCCGAAGGACATCGCTCCTGTCTTGAAGCGCTTCACGATCTCCGATGCCGGCTCAACCTCCTCGATCGGAACCGGCTTTTTTGCATAATTGAAGTCCATCAGCCCTCTCAGCGTCTTGACGGAATCCTCGTCCTCAACCAGGTCTGAGTAGGTCTTGAACATCTTGTAATCGCCGTTCCTCGTCGCCATCTGGAGGGCGTGGATCGTCGCCGGATTGTAGAGGTGGTCATCTCCGCCGGAACGCATCTGGTGATGTCCAGGGGAGTTCAATGTCTCATCTGTCTCCACCTCAAGCGGGTCGAAAACGGCGGAATGCAGGTCATCAACAGACTTCTCGATATCCTTCAATGTGATGCCGCCGACTCTGCAGACAACACCCGGGAAATACGTGTCGATGACATTCTTGTCGATGCCGATCGCTTCGAAGATCTTCGATCCGGAATAGGACTGAATCGTGCTGATCCCCATTTTCGAGGCAATTTTGACGATGCCGTCCCGTACAGCGCGGTCATAGTCATCGACCGCCGCGTACGGATCCTTGTCGAGCATGTGGTTCTCGACCAGCTCCCAGACTGTCTCCTGAGCCAGGTACGGATTGACCGCTGTCGCGCCGAAGCCGAGAAGCGCCGCGAAATGATGCACCTCCCTGGGCTCCGCGCTTTCCAGAACCAGCGACACGCTCGTCCGCTTCTTGGTCACAACCAGGTGATGGTTGACCGCGGCCACAGCCAGAAGCGACGGGATCGCGACATGCGTCTCATCGACACCGCGGTCGGAAAGGATCAGGATGTTGGCGTTCTCCTTGAATGCGCGGTCGACGTCGATGTACATGCGCTCGATCGCCTTCTCAAGGCTGGTATTCTTGTAGTAAATCATCGGGATCACTTCAACCTTGAAGCCCGGACGCTTCATGTTCCGGATCTTCATCAGATCGGTGTCCGTCAGAATCGGATTGTCCACCTTCAGCATCTCGCAGTTTTCCGGCTTCTCCTCGAGGAGGTTGCCGGACTTGCCCAGATAGACGGTTGTCGATGTGACAATCTTCTCGCGGATCGCGTCGATCGGCGGATTGGTAACCTGTGCAAAGAGCTGCTTGAAGTAGTCAAACAGGGGGTGATACGTCTTGGCCAGCACCGGCAGCGGCGTATCCACACCCATCGCATCAATCGGCTCATTTCCGGTCAGGGCCATCGGCAGGATGGAGGTCTTGACCTCCTCATAGGTGTAACCGAAGGCCTTCTGCATCTTCTGCAGCATGTCCTCCCCGTACCGCGGCACTCTCTGATTCGGAATCCTCAGATCCTTCAGGCTGACCATATGGGAATCGATCCACTCGCCGTACGGCTGCGCACAGGCATAGTGCTTTTTCAGCTCGTCATCGTCGATCACACGTCCCTCTATGGTGTCAACCAGCAGCATCTTGCCCGGATGGAGACGTTCCTTGACCACGATCTTTTCCGGCGGAATCGGCAGCACGCCGACCTCCGAGGAGAGAATCAGGGTATCGTCATCCGTGATCAGATAGCGGGACGGACGCAGGCCGTTCCGGTCGAGTACAGCGCCCATCATATCGCCATCTGTAAATATAATGGAGGCCGGGCCATCCCACGGCTCCATCATCGTTGCGTAGTACTGATAAAAGTCCTTCCGCCTCTGGCTCATCGCGCTGTTGTTGTCCCAGGGCTCCGGGATCGTGATCATGACAGCCAGCGGAAGCGGCATTCCGCTCATGACCAGGAATTCCAGCGTGTTGTCCAGCATTGCGGAGTCCGAACCGCCTTCCTTGATCACCGGCAGGACCTTCGCCATCTGGTCTTCGAGGTATGGAGACGCCATATTCTCCTCGCGCGCCTGCATCTTGTCCGCATTTCCCTTGATGGTGTTGATCTCTCCGTTGTGGACTATGAAGCGGTACGGATGCGCCCTCTCCCAGGACGGGTTGGTGTTCGTCGAGAATCTGGAGTGCACGATCGTGATCGCGGACTCAAAATCCTCGTCCTGCAGATCCTTGAAGAACGTGCGCAGCTGTCCGACCAGGAACATACCCTTGTAGACAATGGTTCTGGAGGACAGTGAAAGAACATAGGTTGTCTCCGAGCTCTGCTCGAACAGCCGTCTGACGACATAGAGGCGGCGGTCAAAATCCAGCCCCTTTGCGACGTTCTTCGGCTTCTCGATGAACGCCTGCCAGATATCCGGCATGCAGGAAAGTGCCTTGTGTCCCAGAACCTGCGGACAGATGTCGACCTTTCTCCAGCCCAGGAACTTCAGGCCCTCTTTCTGCGCGATGGTCTCGAACATCTTCTTCGCACGGTTTTCCGCAAACTCATTCTGCGGGAAGAAGAACATGCCGACGCCGTATTCCCTCTCTCCGCCGATGCTGATCCCGAGTTCCGAACAGACTTTCCTGAAGAACTTGTGCGGAATCTGGGTCAAAATCCCGACGCCGTCTCCCGTCTTTCCCTCCGCGTCCTTCCCGGCGCGGTGCTCCAGGTGCTCGACAATGGTCAGGGCATGATTCACGGTCTCGTGGCTCTTTTTCCCCTTGATGTTTACACAGCAGCCGATTCCACAGGCATCATGCTCGAAGCTTGTGTCGTACAGCGGCGACTGCGGCAGATCTTTCCTTACGTCAAACATGCAGATCCTCCCTGTGATGATGCGGGTATGCCCCACATGGGATATTTACAACAAAAAAGGACGCAAAGAAGCCATTGCTGACGCTTCTTTGCGACCTTTTCCGTACTATACACCAATTATTTTTGTTTGTAAACCATTTCCGAAGAATTTATACAAGGGGGAGGGTTCACTGCGCCGCGACAGGCGACGGTGCTTCAGCCCTTCTCTGCTCCAGAATCTTCGTGCACGCAACATACTTTGTCGCCAGGCAGAGCAGCTCGGTTGCCGTCTTCAAATCATTAAGCGGCGGGAAGGACGGCGCGATCCGGATGTTGGCGTCATGCGGATCGACACCGCCCGGATAGGTCGCCCCTGCCGGTGTCAGAACAACGCCTGCCTTCGCGCACTTCCGGACAACCTCCTTCGCGCAGCCGTCCATCGTATCAAAGGAAATGAAATAGCCGCCCTTCGGATTTGTCCACTTCGCGATCCCCAGTCCACCGAGCTCTTCCTCGCAGATCTTCTCAACCATCTCGAACTTCGGACGCAGGATGTCGGCATGCTTTCTCATGTGCTCGACCATCCCGTGGATATCCTTGAAGAACCGGACATGGCGCAGCTGGTTGACCTTGTCGTGTCCGATGGTCTGCACCTTGAGCTGCTGCTTGACGTCCTCCAGATTGTTGAGGGAGGTCGCCATCGCCGCGATGCCCGATCCCGGGAAGCAGACCTTGGAGGTCGACGCAAACTTGTAAACCAGGTCCGGATTGCCCGCCCGCTTGCACTCGGCAAGGATCTCAATCAGATGGTCCTGGTCGTGGTCATACAGATGATGGATGGTGTAGGCATTGTCCCAGTAGATACGGAAGTCCTTCGCCGCAGGCTTCAGGCGCGCAAAGCGACGGACTGTCTCGTCAGAGTAGGAATTTCCGGTCGGGTTGGAATACTTGGGAACACACCAGATTCCCTTGATGGACTCGTCGGAGGACACCAGTTCCTCGACCATATCCATGTCCGGTCCGGTCTCCAGCATCGGCACGCAGACGTTCTCGATTCCAAAGTACTCTGTGATACGGAAATGCCTGTCATACCCCGGCACCACGCAGAGGAACTTGACCTTGTCGAGCTTGCACCATGGGGTGTTGCCCATCACGCCGTGGGAATAGGAGCGGGAAATCTGATCATACATGACGTTCAGGGATGAATTCCCATAGATGATCAGATGATCGTACGGGACCTCCATCATATCGCCCATCAGCTCCAGCGCCTCCGGGATGCCTGTCAAGACGCCATAGTTGCGGCAGTCTGTCCCGTCCTCGCAGCGCAGGTCGCTGTCGGAGCTGAGCACATCCATCATGCCCATGGACAGATCAAGCTGTTCCACACAGGGCTTTCCTCTTGACATATTCAGCTCGAGCCCCAGCCCCTGGATCTTTTTGTACTCAGCCTTGAGTTTTCTTTCCAGTGCCTCCAGTTCCTCGTTGCTCATCTCAGAATACGGTTTCCTGCCTTCACTCATCGCGTCTCTCCAATCTTCTGTGCCTGCGGTCCATTCCCGGTGCTGCAGCCGCCGGGCGGACTTTCCGCAGTGATCTGCCCGGCATACCTATCCAGCAGCCCTTGCGAATTATCATAATCACCGGTTCTTCATTTGTAAACTGGAAATTCGACGATATCGCCGCATTGCAGATGCATCCGTCTATTGTCAGAGATTCCAGCAACGGCGGCTGCCGATCCGAAAGCATGCGTTAATGCGACACGGACAGCCGGCCAACATGCAGGCGGCTGCTTGCCAGAATCCCCGGCGGGCTGTAGACTGAACAAAAGAAAGCAGAAAACAGTTCAGGAGAATCATTCATGAAACAGAGATCAAGATCAGGACATACATTCAGACGCTGCAGCGTGGCCGGATGCGTCTGCCTGCTTGCTGCCTGTGCCAGTCTGGGCCTGGCTTTCCCTGTGCAGGCCTCCGACCAGCTGCTGATCGGTGTCGGCAACTCAAGCGCCGGGGCAGACGGCGCGGAAACCGGCACCGAGGAGGATGGAAGCAGCCTCAGCGACACTTCCCTCGGGAGTGCCGGCTACAACGGCGGTCCGACGATGCTCGGCTCCGGCAGCACGCTCACGGTGGAGAATACGCGGGATGAATATGAGTGGGTCAAGACCAACATGGCCGGCCGGTTCTACCCGTATGTCATCGTCCATGCTGAGGGGAATCCGAACGTGATTCATTTTCTGTATGAGTACGGGCACGATTACAAGTCTCCGGCATCCTTCTACTATACAGACGAAGAAAAGAAGACCTTCACCGATACAGAAAAATCGGGTGCCGCCAGGGTTCCGCTGATCATGCAGTGGGATTACCGCTGGGGCTTTAACTGGTACGGAGGAGGCCCGGCCGGGCTGACGGCCTGCGCCCCGACCTGCATGACGATGATCGGGCTCGGGCTGACCGGGAAGGAGTCCTACACGGTTCCGGCGATGTGTTCCTATGCCGAGGATAAGGGCTACTGGGTAAACGGTCAGGGCACCTCCTGGAGTCTTGTGACCGATGCCTTCCCAAATGACCCGATTACATGCCAGCAGACTTCTGTGGATGAGGGAAGCATCGCGTCGGCTTTGAATGCCGGAAACCCGGTTCTCATCAATGTCGGAGTTGGAAAGTTCTCGGCGGTCGGACATTTCATGGTGCTGACCGGCGTGGACAAGGACGGAAAATTCATCCTGAATGACCCGAACAACCTTGAGAACAGCTCTAAGACCTGGACATGGGCTGATCTTGCTTCCGAGATTCAGGCCGCCTGGACGTACGCGCTTCGTTCCTCCTGAGCATGAAAACCGGCTGCAGGCATCATGATGTGCTGCCTCCAAAGCAGGCAGCACACCAACACGCCGCAGCCGGTTTCTTCTACATCATACAGATCCTCACGCCTCATCCGGCGCGTCGATCATCGCAATCCTTCTCTTGTGACGCTCTCCCTCCGAGAAAGGCGTATTCAGGAAGGTATCTACAATCCTGCAGGCAAGCCCAGCTCCGAGGACTCTTCCGCCCATTGCCAGGATATTCGCGTCATTGTGCTCCCTGGTTGCAGCCGCCGAGAAGCAGTCCGAGCAGAGCGCCGCGCGGATCCCCTTGTAGCGGTTCGCCGTGATGGAGATGCCGATCCCGGTTCCACAGATCAGAATCCCCTTCTCACTCTCACCCGAGAGGATGCTCTTCACAACCTTTTTTGCATAAACCGGATAGTCGGTTGATTTCGTGTCATAGGTTCCGAAATCCTTGTACGCGATTTTCTGTTCGTCCAGATGCTTCTTCACTTCCTGCATCAGCTCAAATCCGCCGTGGTCACACCCAAGCGCTATCACAATTCCGCCTCCTTCAAGCACGCCGCATAGCTGTGGCAGAAGCGTACTGCCTCTGCCACCCTGTGGTCATTCTCTGTTTTCGATGTTCGCTCAGCCAAGAAATGCCTTGACCTGCTCGTACACGCCCTCGCCGTCGAGCTTGTACTTGTGGAGCAGCTCGACAGCCGGCCCGGACTCACCAAACTGGTCATCGACGCCAATCCGCGCAAGCTTCGTCGGCAGCTTCGCCGAAAGAAGCTCCGCAACTGCCCCGCCAAGACCGCCTGCGATAAATGCCTCCTCTGCCGTCACGACCCTTCCTGTCTTCGCCGCGCTCTTCAGAATGATCTCCTCATCGAGCGGCTTGATCGTATGGATATTGATGACCTCGGCGCTCACGCCGTCCTGCGCCAGCCTGTCTGCCGCTTCCAGCGCGGAACCGACCTCCAGCCCGGTTGCGACGATGGTCACATCGCTGCCCTCGCGGAGCAGAACGCCCTTCCCGAGCTCGAACTTGTAATCCGGTCTGTCATTGATCACCGGTACAGCCAGACGGCCGAATCTCAGATAAACCGGTCCCTTGTGTTCATAGGCTGCCTCGACTGCCGCCTTTGCCTCGATGTCATCGCTCGGGACAACAACCGTCATGCCCGGGATCATCCGCATCAGCGCGATGTCCTCCAGGCACTGATGGGTCGCGCCGTCCTCACCGACAGAGATGCCGGCATGGGTTGCGCCGATCTTCACATTCAGGTGCGGATAGCCGATGGAGTTGCGAACCTGCTCAAAGGCACGGCCGGCTGCAAACATGGCAAATGTCGATGCGAACGGCACTTTCCCGGTTGTTGCGATCCCGGCCGCGATTCCCATCATGTCCGCCTCCGCGATGCCACAGTCAATGTGGCGCTCCGGGAAGGCCTTCTTGAAGGTTCCGGTCTTGGTTGCACCTGCGAGGTCAGCATCCAGGACAACGACATCGTCGTGTTTCTTTCCTAGCTCGACAAGCGCGTTGCCGTAGCTCTCTCTCGTTGCAATCTTCTTTACTTCTGGCATAATGCTTCCCCCGCTTTCTCAAGTTCTTCCATACCCTGCGCATACTGCTCATCGTTCGGAGCCTTGCCGTGCCAGCCTACCTGGTTTTCCATGTAGGACACGCCCTTGCCCTTGACCGTCTTCATGATGATCGCGGTCGGCATCCCCTTCGTCTCACGTGCCTCCTTGAATGCTGCACGGAGCTGATCCATGTCATTGCCATCGGCAACATTGATCACATGGAAATTGAAAGCCTCAAACTTCTTGTCGATCGGATACGGAGAGCAGACTTCCGTGATCGGCCCGTCAATCTGGAGATTGTTGTTGTCCACAATGACACAGAGGTTGTCCAGCTTGTGGTCCCCTGCGAACATGGAAGCTTCCCAGACCTGGCCCTCCTCCAGTTCGCCGTCGCCCAGCAGGGTGTAGACCCTGTAGCTGTCCCCGGAAAGCTTTGCGGACAGCGCCATTCCGACAGCCGCCGAGATCCCCTGTCCCAGAGATCCCGAGCTCATGTCAACACCCGGCGTATCCTGCATGCACGGATGACCCTGAAGACGGGATCCGACATGTCTGAGCGTGGAAAGCTCCTCGACCGGGAAATATCCTCTGTGTGCCAGCGCACTGTAGTAACCCGGCGCCGTATGTCCCTTGGACAGGACAAACCGGTCGCGGTCCGGCTTGTCCGGGTGAGCCGGATCGATGTTCATTTCCTCAAAGTAAAGATACGTGAACACATCCGCCGCAGAGAGGGATCCGCCCGGATGACCTGATTTTGCCGCATGTACCGCAGTCAGAATGCCCTTGCGGACCTCGACCGCCATCTTCTGTAACTCCAGCGTTGTCATATTGACTCCTTTCTTCATCTCGATCGGGCTGGTATCCATCAACCCTTCTTTATCTGCCCGTAGTAAGCGTTTTTCCCGTGCTTCCTCAGAAAATGCTTGTCCAGCATATACTGCGGCGCCGGAACGCTGTTTCTGTCAATCAGCTCCGTCCGAACCGCCATCTTCGCGACTTCCTCCAGGACAACCGCATTGTGAACAGCCTCTGCCGCGTCCTTGCCCCAGGTGAACGGGCCATGATGCGCGCAGACGCAGCCCGGAACATACATCGGGTTCTTTCCGCGGAAGGTCTCGATGATGACCTTGCCCTGCTCAATCTCATAGTGCCCCGGCTCCCCGGCGACTTCCTCCGCCGTCATGACTCTGCAGCACGGGATCTCGCCATAGAAATAATCAGCGTGCGTGGTTCCGTATGCCGGAATCGCCCTCTCTGCCTGCGCCCAGGACGTTGCCCACGGAGAATGTGTGTGGACGACACCGCCGATCTCCGGCCACGCCTTGTACAGCTCCAGATGCGTCGGCATATCGACAGACGGTTTGTAATTGCCTTCCACAACCTTTCCGTCCAGATCCACGACCACCATATCTTCCGGTTTCATGGTTTCGTAGGAGACGCCGCTCGGCTTGATGACAAACAGTCCGCTCTCCCGGTCAATCCCGGAAACGTTCCCCCATGTGAAGGTGACAAGTCCGCGCTTTGGCAGCTCCATGTTTGCTTCAAATACCTGCTTTTTCAGTTCCTCCAGCATATACAGCTCCTTTTCCTTTTGCCGGCTCAAGTTGTGCGTACCAATTTGAGAATGTGCACGCTCTTCCGGTCAGTTGACGCAATACAACTTTAAGCCTATTAAACCACAAAAATGGCTGCGGGTACAGAGGAAACTGTCGAAATCACGAAATTCGCCACTTTCAACTGTCCCGCAGCCGCCTGATTGACCGACTGTACAGCTTTTCTGCCGTTCCCACACACGAAACCCGGCATGGGGCACATGGACGGCAGCCAGCTGCCGCTGACATGCACGGCCTTCGCCCTGCGCCGCGTCTGAAAAACCGGTCACACCGTCTGCTCTTCACGCATCTTCTGGAACTCTCTCAGCTTCCGAACCTGCTGCGCGGTCAGATTCGTCGGCACGTCAATCTGCATCACGAGATACAGGTCTCCGCGCTTTGAAGGACTGGTTCTGCTCCTTGCGCCCTTGCCCGGCAGGCGGAACCGTTTGCCGCAGGGTGTCCCTGCCGGAATCCGGAGCATCACATGCTCCGCCTCCGGCGTCGTCACCTTGACCTCGCCGCCAAATACCGCAGTCGTGAACGGAACCTTAATGTTGCCCTCGCGGTCCAGCCTCTCCACGCGCTGCCCGGCATCCTGACTGCCAAAGCCGCCGAAACCGCCCTCCGCGCTTGAGCCGGAGCGGAACCCGCTTCCGGAACCAAAGCCTCCAAATCCACCGAAACCGCTCCGCCTGCCGCCATCGGAACTGAAACCTCCGAAGCCGCTGCCACCGCTGCCGCCGCTGAAGAAATCGCCGAAGATATCTCCGAACATCTCCTTCATGCGGGGATCGTTTGCATTAAAATGAAACTCCTGGTATCCATTGCCGCCATTCCCACTAAAACCGCCAAAGCCCTGGCCGGCAGCACTTTCGTCAAATCCTGCCATTCCGACCTGGTCGTAGATCTGCTTCTTCTTCGGGTCAGACAGAACGCTGTAAGCTTCATTGAGTTCCTTGAACTTTGCCTCCGCCTGTTTGTCTCCCGGGTTTGAATCCGGGTGATATTTCCGTGCAAGCCGGCGGAATGCCTTGCGGATCTCCTCGTCCGAAGCCGTCCTGCTGACGCCAAGGACATCATAGTAATCTCTCTTCTCTGCCATCTGCACTCACCTCTTTTCCCACTTACCGTTATAATCGCAATTGTTAGCACTGTCAATAAGAGAGTGCTAATTTTCTTGATACACCATCGTCCCTCTTCCGCCTTCATAGTCCAGTCGGAGGATCGCTCCGTTGATCATCGTCATGTGCGGAATGGTATGACCAATATCCGCCTCCCAGATCACCGGAATCTGCGGTGACCCAGGCATTTCCTTCTGACCGACTCCGCCGAACGCCCACTCCACCGCTTCATCGTATGTCATACCGGACTCACTTTTTTCAAACAAGGTTCGTCCCAGAAGAACCGCTTTCGTGAAACGGAACCATCCCGCGTATTTCATCTGAAGAAATGTCCGGTACAACATCTCGGCACTCAACGCAAAATTGTCAAAGTACCAGATGATCCCATCCTTCTCTCCGTACCGATCCACGAACAGGGAGGCCCCGTCGTAAGGTGTCCCGATCAAATCCTTTAGGACATCTATGCAGCCACCGATGCACCGGCCTGTTGTGTGAATTGCACCGGTATTCGATTTCCAGACCGTCGGCGTATCAAACTGAATCCTCTCGGCAAGAAACGGCGCGCAGCCAAGATGCTTCTCAGAGGTCTCCTGAACCGGGTTCTCCCCCTTCAGAAAACGCAGATTATCCCGCAGGTACCTGCTCTCATCTGCCAGTCCGGTCTGGTGTTCTGTCCGGATGGCCTGCGGCTGCCGATCATCCTGCCCAGTCCTGCTGTTCCCGGGTGCTGGCTGATCGTCCTGCAGCTGGCAGCCGTCTGACCCAGGCGTACATTGCATACCGGCGCTGTCAGGCAGGTCGTAGCTTCCGGCATTGCAGCCGTAAAGTGTCGCCACATCGCAGATGGTTGTATAGGGAAACAGAAGCCCTGTCGGGTCCGAAGCACCCATCAGCCACTTCGGGTTCCGCTTCATCTGTTCAAAATCTGCATACGGAAGCATCTCATCGAGAAAGTCTCCGCCGGATGCCGCCATCACCATCTTCACTTCAGGATCCGCAAACAGCGTATTCAGTTCATTGCCACGTACCTGTGCGCTTCCTCCCCGGTCGCTGTCAAGCCGCACGGAGGCGGTCTCCTTGATCCGGTAGCCCTCCGCCCGCAGAATCCCCAGCGACCGGTCAAAGCTCTCCAGTTTTCTGCCGATACCTGCCGATGGCGCACAGATCCCGATCAGATCCCCCTTCTTTAGAAATTCCGGATACTTCATCATTCATCTCTCCTGTTCTTCACCGTTATTTCTTCACAATACCACAGTCCTGCCTTGCCGGATACCCATCATCGTTGTAAACTAGGCATGGCAGAAAAATCATACCTTGTCCGGTGCTTGCCGGAGCTTTCAGAAGATTTCAGAATAGAGGTTTCACAGCTTATGAGTCTCGTACAGAATAGAATTGTGGTGAAGGTCGGTACCTCGACCCTCACGAATGACCTGGGGCAGGTCAATCTGCGTTCATTTGACCATCTTGCGCTTGTCTGCTCCGACATCCAGAATATGGGCTATGAGGTTGTTCTTGTCTCCTCCGGCGCGATCGCAGTCGGTGTCAACAAGCTCGGCCTGAAGTCCAAGCCCTCCTCCATGCCGCTCAAGCAGGCCGCTGCCGCAGTCGGGCAGTGCAAAAACATGTTCCTCTATGACAAGTTCTTCGGAGACTATGACAAAACGATTGGTCAGATTCTGCTCAATGCATCCGACATCGAGCAGGAGGAGAAAAAGGAGAATCTGACCAACACCTTCAACACCCTCCTGGAGCTCGGCATCATTCCTGTCGTGAATGAAAATGACTCTGTCAGCTACACTGAAATCGAGTCAAAAGACCGGCTCTTCGGCGACAACGACATGCTCTCCGCTGTGGTCGCTGTGCTGGTCCGGGCAAAGAAGCTTGTCATCTTCTCGGACATCGACGGATTCTATGACAAGGATCCCCGTCTCCATCCGGATGCGAAGCTGATCTCCCGCATCGACACCATCAACGAAGAGGTTCAGAAGCTGGCGGGCGGCGCCGGCTCCAGAAGAGGCACCGGCGGAATGCGGACAAAGCTCGAAGCCGCATCTCTGGCCACTGCAAACGGCATCGACACGATTGTGACAAACGGTAAAAACCCGGAGAACCTGTACGACATTGTACACGGGAAGCCGGTCGGAACCCTGTTCAAGGGGAGTACAGAGATCTTCGTCTGACGAAGAAGAGGAGGCAGCCATGGTTCCGTTTGAAGCAGAAAAATTCGAACCCTACATGAAGACCGTTGTCCGCCCATGGCTCCAGCGCCATGTGGAGGATGGACAGTTTCCGGGCTGGGACGGAAACCTGATTCATTTCTATCGTGCAAAAAATCCTTCTGCGAAGGGCATCATTGTCATGCTCCACGGATTCTGCGGCTTCTTCGGAAAATACCATGAGGTCCTCTACAATTTCTATGAGGAAGGGTATTCCGTCTACTTTCTCGAACTCAGAGGTCACGGCCTGTCCTATCGTCCAGTCAGCAGCCCGTCGATGGTGGATGTCGGCGACTTCGACGAGTATGTCGAAGATCTGAAGAGCTTTCTGGATACCATTGTGATCCCGGACCAGACCGAAAATTCGGAGCTGCCGGACTATACGGGCCTCCCGCTGTTTTTGTACGCCCACTCTATGGGCGGCTGCATCGCCACTCTGTTCCTGGAAAAATACCCGGACATATTTCAGGCTGCTGTGCTTTCATCCCCGATGCTTGACATCAACTTCGGCTCTACGCCTCGCTGGAAGGTCAATCTCACCGCGCTAGGTACAAAGCTGCTCGGATGGAACGACCGCTATGTACCCGGTCAGGGAGACTTTGACGGAAAGCCTTATTTTGAAGAGAGCGGCGCCTCCTGCAGGGAACGCTATGACTACAGCTTCCGGCTCCGGATTGCGCCGGAAAATCAGGACGCCAACACCATGAACGGATCCAGCTGCCGCTGGGCGCGCGCATCGCTCCGTGCCATCCGCAGGCTCCGGAAAGGCATATCATCCCTGACGATGCCCCTGCTGATTCTGCAGGCCGGCAAGGATGCCTATGTTGACAACCAGGCAGAAAACCGCCTCCGGAATGAGGTCAAAAGTGCGCTTCTGATCCGCTTCCCGGAGGCGAAACATGAAATCTTCAATTCAGAGGGGAAGACTCTTGAGAAATACTACAAGGTCATCTTCCGCTTTTTGGACCAGTACGCAGAAGCCTGATCCTATCTGTACCTCAGCCTCTCCCTGCGTGTATCTGGCTCAGACTGTATCTCAGTCCCGTTTATCTGACAGGGCCGAATCTGCGAAGGACGTATCTGACAGGGACAGCTGTGGCCCATCAATATGCCAGCTCGTATGTCACGGAGACCTCCGCCTGGATCTGCAGAGTGCCTGCGCTGAGATCCGGAATGGAGCTGGCATTCTGCACCGCATCTGCCGTTTCATAGGCAGCGCCGATATCGGAGGACTGATATCTGGCTGACAGATCCTGGTATCCTTCTGAGATCGAGACCACCTTCCCGGCAGACGCTCCCTCGGCCTTCGCAAGGACGTCCGCCTTTTTTCTGGCCGCCTTCACGGCTTTCTGGAGCGCCTCCTCGTATTTTTCATCGTACGTTGAGCAGGTATAGACTACCCCCTCCACGTTGTTGACGCCGGCCTTCACGCTTTCTGAGAGGATCTTTCCAGCATCGGCAATCTTCCGGTCGGACACCTGAAGCGTTGTCCGCACCTGATACCCTGTCAGCTTCGGCTGTTTGTTTACATCCAGATTGTCATAATCATACTGAGGAGAAATGCTGTAGCCGGAAGTCTGGATGCTTTTGTCCTCCACGCCCATCCCCTTCAGCGTTGCGATCACCTGATTTACTTTTTCTGTATTCTCCGACTGGGCTGCGTCTGCCTTCTCCCCATTTGTCACAATGCCAAACGTGATCTGTGCCATATCGGGAACTTCCATCACGACCCCGGTTGCCGAGGCACTGACCGTGCGGATTTTTCCGTCAGCTGTCTCTGGCTGGCTCTCCGAGGCAGCCGCCAGTCCCGATCCGGCCAGCACCATGCCTGCCAGTCCCACTGCGGCTGCCGCCGCCCACATTGACTTTTTCATCTGCGCCTCCTTTCCGGGTCATTGCCCCGTCCAGTTTACAGTGCTTACTTTTTCGACATTGCAATCGTTCCGGTTCGCTGCACCTCCAGGATGCCATACGGCTTGCACAGCATCACAAACTCATCCAGTGTCTCCGGCTCCTTCGCCAGTTCGATGATCATATACTTCATCGTCACATGCATAATCTTCGCGCCCATCACACTGCACAGCTCGATCAGAGAAGCCCGGTTCGTCGCCGAGTAGGAAACCTTGATCATCATCATTTCCAGCTCGACTGCCTTGGACTCCTCGAGCCGGCGTACCTTGATGACATCCGGCTTCTTGTTCAGCTGCTTTTCGATCTGGTCAATCGTTCGTTCGTCACCCGTCGATACGATAGTCATGCTGGAGACATCATGCTTGTCCGTCTCCCCGACGGCAAGGCTGTCGATGTTGTATCCTCTCCGGGCAAACAGTCCGGAGATCCCGGACAGGACACCGTCTTTATTCTCCACAAGAACCGAAAATATTCCCTTCATCCCTGTCCGTCCTCACTTTGTATTGTTCGCGCTGTCGATGTTCACAACCATCAGCGCCGCACCGTCCGCCTTCAGGAATGCATCCAGCCTGCCATCCAGTTCCTCATTGCTCCAGGCCTCGAAATACTGCATGTCATAGGCCTTCGCCAGGCTGTCATACCTGGGATAGTCTTCCAACTGTGTACCGAAGTAGTGTCCGTCATAGACCTTCTCCTGGTGTTCCCGCACCAGCCCGAGGTACCGGTTCTTCACGACGATGATCTTCATCGGCAGTTTTGCGACTGCAATGGTTCCCAGCTCATACATGCTCATCTGGAAAGCCCCGTCTCCGCAGACCGTGACGACCTGCCGGTCCGGTGCCGCAAACCTTGCCCCGATGGAAGCCGGGATCGAATAGCCCATGGTTCCCATACCGCCCGTTGTGAGGAACCGCCCCTCCTTCATGATGTAATTGTCAGCAGACCACAGCTGGTTCTGTCCGACATCCGCCACATAGATGGCATCCTTGTCCATCTTGTCAGAGAGGGTCTTGACGAAGGTCATCGGGTTCACCAGCCTGTCGCTGAAAACCCTGTGGTCCACCGTCGTCTTCTTGACCTCCTCCAGCTGCGTGAGCCATCCGCTGGTATCAATCTGAATATCCGCCTCCAGAAGCTGGGCAAAGATATCCTTCGCATCTCCTACAAGCGGCAGCGTCGGTCCCATATTCTTCCCGATCTCCGCCGAGTCAATGTCGATGTGGATGACACTGACCTTCCGCTCCAGCTCGTCCGGCTTCGGAACCGCCCGGTCCGCCACCCGCGCGCCGACGATGATCAGAAGGTCTGAGCCTGCGACCGCCTTGTTCGCATAGGGCTTTCCATTATTCCCCAGCATTCCGAAATACAGCGGATGTTTCTTCGGCATGACGCCGATTCCCATCATCGTGCTGACCATCGGGATCCGGAATTTCTCGCAGAATGAGCGCACCTCCTTCTGTGCCTGTCCCAGGATCACCCCGCCTCCGACGCAGATCAGCGGCTTTTTCGCCTTGTTGATGCTTTCAATCACCTTCTCCATCTGCTGGCGGTTGCCCTTTGTGTTCGGCTTGTATCCCCGGATGTCAACAGACCTCGGATAGGAAAATTCCTTCTTCAGGGTCATCTTCTGAATATCACAGGGGATGTCGATCAGCACCGGACCCTTGCGGCCGGTGTTTGCGATATAGAACGCTTCCTTGAATATCTGCGGAATGTCGTTCACATTCCGGACCAGATAGCTGTACTTGACAAATGATTCTGTCGCGCCTCTCATATCTGCTTCCTGGAACACATCCCGTCCCAGCAGCGTGCTCGCCACCTGTCCGGTGATCGCGATGATCGGGATGCTGTCTGCGTAAGCAGTCGCCAGTGCCGTGATCAGGTTTGTCGCCCCGGGACCGGACGAAGCGACACAGACACCGGGCTTCCCGGAGATCCTGGCATATCCGTTCGCCGCATGTCCCGCCGCCTGCTCCTGCCGGACCAGGATGTGGGTGATTTTATCCTGATTCTCGTACATTGCCTCATAGAACGGGGCAATCGCGACCCCCGGAATCCCGAAGATTGTATCGACGCCCTCCTCCAGAAGACACTGCACCATCGCCTCCGCACCATTCATGGAAAGCTCCTCCTGACTCTGAACATGTTTAACAGACTGAGGCCATTATAGCATGGCGCCGTACAGATTGCGAGACTGGTAAAGCAGGCAAGGCTTCCTGTCCGCGCGAAGGACGCGCTTGAGACAAAGCCCGAAGCAGGTTTTCTCTGGATACGGAAAGCGGCAGGCTTCTGCCGCCTGCCGCTTTCCATCGTCTGCTTTATCCTGGCCGCCTGTCTGCGTGCCTGACTTCATGTTTTACAGACACCTGATGGCTGCAGGAGCAGCCGCCTCCGCACTTTCCGCAGTCTCCGCTGCACCCGTACGGATTTCCCTTTCCGGCTTTCATGCTGCTCAGAATATGCCAGATCAGATAACCGGCATACCCGCCGATCGCTGCAATCAAAATCACATCTACCAAAATTCCCATATTCGAAATCCTTTCTATATAAAACCCGGAACCCAGTGTTGATCATTTCATCCGGTTTCAATATAACACCTGCGGCATTATTTTGGAAGTCCTGTCATACAAAAGTTTTTATCTTCGTATTGTTGACAGATTCAACTTACTTGTGTTAGCATTTGCAGACGAAAAGGAAATAGAAACGCGTTTCCATGAAAGAGGTGAGGGACTTGAATCAGGTCACCATGAAGGTGACTGGAATGCGGTGTGGCATGTGCGAAGCCCACATCTGTGATGTGATCAGAAAGCAGTATCCGGAAGCAAAGGCTGTTCGCGCATCGCATGGAAGTGATCGCGCATCTTTCCGCATAGAAGGGGAAGTTGATCAGGCGAAACTCCGGAACGCAATCGACGAAACCGGCTATCGCTGTGAGTCTGTTTCCGTCGAGCCTTATGAAAAGAAAGGGCTCTTCCACAGACGTTGAACAAGAGAATCCCTCTGCCTTCGAGATGCCATGGCAGGGAGAGCTCCCGCGCCGGGGAGCAGAAAGGAGCATATGATGCCGCTTGCACTATCTCAGACAGGTGACACGGTCGTCATCAAAGAAATCAAAGGCCGCGAGGATGTCCGTCAGCATCTGGTTGAGCTTGGTTTCATCACGGGCGACCAGGTTACCGTCGTGTCCGAACTGGCCGGGAACCTGATTCTTCAGGTCAAAGACAGCCGGATCGCACTGAACAGAGGAACAGCCAGCCACATTCTGGTGGATCCCTGCTGACCAATTGTGCATTAGTCTGCTGCAGGAAGAACTCATCTTCTCGGCTTATGTACAAAAACTGAATTGAAGGAGGAAAAAATCATGATGTCACTCAAGGATGTCCCGGTCGGACAGACAGTCAGGGTCGTCAAAATTGACGGGGACGGGGCTGTCAGAAGAAGGATCATGGACATGGGGATCACAAAAGGAACGGAGCTCTACGTCCGGAAGGTTGCCCCGCTTGGAGATCCGGTCGAGCTCACTGTCCGCGGTTATGAGCTGACCGTCCGCAAGAATGATGCAGACATCATCAAAGTCGGTTGACGAAACCGCTTTTTTCTTTGCATAGTAGTTAGTTGTGTGCAACATATTGTAGACCCGTTTAATCCGGATTGATCTGACACGTTCGCACTGTCTGTCTTTTCAGACAGTCCGTCATGTCAGGAAATGGATCACCTGTTAATCCCGAGAAGGGAAGTCTGCCGCCACAGACATCAGGATATCCGAGCGTCCGGACCAGACGGATCAAAACAGATGGAGGAACCTATGGCACTGAAATTTGCACTTGCCGGCAACCCGAACTGCGGGAAGACAACGATGTTCAACGCCCTGACGGGCAGCAACCAGTATGTAGGGAACTGGCCGGGCGTCACAGTCGAGAAAAAAGAAGGAAAGATGAAGGGAAAGTTCGGCAGCAGCGATACAATCGTCACCGATCTTCCCGGCATCTACTCGCTTTCCCCCTACACACTTGAAGAAGTCGTCAGCCGGGACTATATCCTGGGCGAGAATCCGGACGTCATCATCGACCTCGTCGATGCAACCAACATCGAACGGAATCTGTACCTGACCACCCAGCTGATTGAGACTGGCGTACCGGTTGTCATCGCACTGAACATGGCAGACCTGCTGAAGAAGCGCGGCATCCGTGTTGACACCGAACGGCTCGGTTCCATTCTCGGCTGCGAGGTTGTCCCGACCTCCGCTCTTCGCGGTGAAGGTCTGGATAAGCTTGCAAAGCAGGCAGCCATAACAGGCGCTGAAAACAGCCATGCCCTTCCGCCTGAAATATTCTCAAAGGAGCTTGAGGCCGCTATCAAAAATGTGGAAATGATTCTGCCGGCTTCCATCCCGCAGCAAAAGCGCAGATGGTATGCCATCAAGATACTGGAGAACGATTCCAAGGTCTCCGCACAGCTCTCCCTGTCCGACAGCCAGCTCAAGGTCATTGCCGCCGAGCGCGCTGCCATTGAGAAGAAGGAAGATTCCGATATGGAATCCATCGTCACAGATGCGCGTTATGCCTTTATCCAGAAAGCGGTGAAGGCTGCCGTGAAGAAATCCGGCGAGAAGCTGACCACCTCTGACAAAATTGACCAGATCGTCACCAGCCGCATCTTCGGCATTCCGATCTTTGTCGGTATCATGTTCCTGGTCTACTATCTCTCCATCAACAGCATGGGCGGTTTCTTCACAGACTGGATCAACGATGTCGCGACGCCCTGGGTCCAGGAGGCTGTGTCAAACGGTCTGACTGCTCTGCATGCGAACAGCGTGTTCATCAGCGCAATATCCAATGGCGTGATCGGCGGGCTCGGCGCCGTCCTCGGCTTTACGCCGCAGATGGCCTTCCTGTTCCTGTTTCTGTCCATCCTTGAAGACTGCGGTTACATGGTCCGTATTGCCTTCGTCATGGACCGGGTATTCAGACATTTCGGTCTGTCCGGAAAGAGCTTCATCCCGCTGCTGATCTCATCCGGCTGCGGTGTTCCGGGCATCATGTCCAGCAAGACCATCGACCAAGACAATGACCGCCGCCTCACCATCATGACCGCGACCTTCATCCCGTGCGGCGCCAAGCTCCCTGTCATCGCACTGATGGGCGGCATCATCACCAGCTACTCCGTAACCGGAAAATTCACAGCAGGCGGCTGGATGGCACCTATGATGTACTTCGTCGGAATCGCCGCTGTCCTGATTTCCGCCGTCATGCTCAAAAAGACAAAACCGTTCTCAGGTAAAGCAGCTCCGTTTGTCATGGAGCTCCCGCAGTACCACATTCCGCAGCCAAAGACAGTTCTGATGCATGTCTGGGAAAGACTGAAGGCTTTCCTGAAGAAGGCAGGGACCGTTCTCTTCCTCGCAACCCTTGTCATGTGGTTTCTGTCCAGCTTCGGTGTGGAAGGCGGCCGCTTCGGTCTTGTTGACACCCCGAATTCTTCCGTCCTCGCTGCGATCGGCGGTGCGATTGCCGTCATCTTCCGTCCGCTCGGCTTTGGCGAGTGGCAGCCTGTCGCCGCGACGATCTCCGGCTTCACGGCGAAGGAATCCATCGTCTCCACGATGGGTGTCCTGGCGCATGTTGCCTCTGACGCTTCCGAAGACACAGCTGTAGTCGGCCAGGCCATCGCGTCCTGGTTCCCAAGTGCGGCGGCTGCCTTCTCCTTCCTGCTCTTCAACCTGCTGGATTCCCCGTGCCTTGCGGCAATCGGCACCATGGCAGCAGAAATGAATGACCGGAAGTGGTTCTGGTTCGCGATTCTGTATCAGAACGTGTTTGCCTATGTCTCCAGCCTGATCGTCTATCAGCTCTGGATCCTGCCTGCGAACGGGTTCACAGCCTGGACAGCGGTTGCGGTTGTTCTTCTGATCATCATGCTGTATCTACTCTTCAGACCGGATCCATATAAAAATATGAAGACATACAGCAAACGCTCTGTTACAGAGGCTGCATGAGGTCTGCATCACTTACCGCGTGTACCTCAATCATCCGGGAGACTCTTATCCGGTCTCCCGGATCATTTTTCCGAATTATAATTTAGCTCAATTTAATTTATATCTCTTGATTGACAAGGACACCTCCGGTGTGCTAACATTTGTTAGAAATATCTAATGATATAAAGGAGAATTGCTATGAGTGAGACCACATTACACTCTTCACATCCATATCACACAACCGAATCCGCCCAGAACTATCTGGAGGCCATCCTGATGCTCAGCGAACAGAAGCCCGTCGTCCGCTCTGTCGACGTTGCGAATGAGCTTGGCTACAAAAAATCCAGCATCAGCATCGCGATGAAAAACCTCCGCGAAAACAATCTGATCACTGTGACGCCGGAGGGATATATCTACCTCACAGACGAGGGGCTGAAGATTGCCAGCACCATCTACGAACGCCACAAGTTTTTTTCCTGCTGGCTGGCGAACCTCGGCGTCGACCAGGCGACAGCTGCTGCTGACGCCTGCAAGATTGAACATGACCTCAGCCCGGAGAGCTTTGCGGCGATCAAGCGCTATATCACAGAACAGTACGCAAAGGAGCAGAAAAGCGCTGCAACCGACACAGACGCGAAGTAAAGTGAAAAATAAAGAGAAGCGGTACAGCCTGTATGATACGCTTTCATCCTGGCTGTACCGCTTCTCTTATACGTTCATGACATGATCTTGTCATGCGTCAGGCTTCTGCACTGTTCAGGAACCGCTTTGTGAAACACTGCCCGCTGCCTGTCAATAATTTTCCGCGTGAACCTCAAAGAAGGACTGCGGATGATAGCAGACCGGACATACATCCGGAGCCTTTGTTCCGACAACGACATGTCCGCAGTTTCTGCACTCCCAGACGACTACGCCGCTCTTCTCGAAGACCTCCTTCGCCTCGACGTTGTGAAGCAGCTTGCGATAGCGTTCCTCATGTGTCTTCTCAATTGCCGCTACCCTTCTGAACTGCTCCGCCAGCTCGTGGAACCCTTCCTCATCGGCATCCTTTGCCATGCGGTCATACATGTCCGTCCACTCGTAATTCTCGCCCTCAGCTGCTGAAGCCAGGTTCTCAGCTGTGTCACCGAGAAGTCCAAGATGCTTGAACCACAGCTTCGCATGCTCCTTCTCGTTGTCAGCGGTCTTCTGGAACAGTGCCGCAATCTGCTCATAGCCTGCCTTCTTTGCGACAGAAGCAAAGTATGTATACTTGTTTCTCGCCATGGATTCGCCAGCCAGCGCTTCCTGAAGGTTCTTCTCTGTCTTGGTGCCTGCGTACGGATTCTTTGCCATCTTCTCTTTCCTTTCTTGTTTTTGTACACTGGTTCTGCAGGTTTTCTCCTGCAGAGGGTTCACATCTGCTGTGACTTCATTCTAGCATGTACGAAAACAGGATGCAAGTACTATTTCAGTAATTATTATTATTTTTATTGAAAGCACTTATCAATATTCTCTTTCCGTCCCAGTACAACCAGCCTCTGATTCGCAGTCAAAGGCTTAGTCGGATCAACGCCGGGAATCAGGACATTGTCCTCCTTCAGCGCAATGATATTTAAATGATAAAGTTTCCTGATATCAAGCTCATGAACCGTCTTCCCGACCCACCGCTTCGGGACATCGATCTCCGCGATTGAGAACTGGTCATCCAGCGCCAGGTAGTCAAAGATATGGTTCGAGGCAAAGCGGATCGCCGTCCACGCCGCAAGCGTCTTCTCAGGAAAAACAACCCTGTCAGCTCCATTTCTCAAAAGGAGCTTCTCCTGCGCATCGGACGTCGCGCGGGCTACCACATATTTTGCCCCATAATCCTTGAGAAGAGCTGTCGTCTGAAGAGAGCTGAGGAAGTCGTCCCCAATTCCGACAATGCAGAAATCGTAATCATTCACGCCAAGGCTGGCAACAAACTTTTCATCGGTCGCGTTGCCGATCCTTGCATTCGTCACGAAGGGGAGCGCCATATCGACGCGCTCCTCACTCATATCGACCGCCATGACATCCTGTTTGTACTCTGTCAGCTTCTTCGCAACTGTCATCCCAAAATATCCGAGACCGATCAGCAGGATATTGTTCTTCATCCTTCTCTCCATTTCCCCGCAAAAGCGGCTCCCTGTAATTGATGTTTACCCTACGTTCAGATCCTCCTGCGGCAGGCACGAGGACCCAACCCTGGATCTTCTGAATGTCGCATACATGAAGGTCAATCCCCCGACTCTTCCGTAAAACATGAGGCCAATCAGGATCAGCTTCGATACCACGTGAAGCGAAGGCGTCAGGCCGAGCGTCAGGCCGACGGTTCCGATCGCGGAAGCCGTTTCAAAAAAGCTTCTCAGAAGAGACCGGTGCTCCATCGCACTGACCGCCATGCCGCCTGCCAGAAACAGTGTGACATACATCAGGACAATGGAGAATGCAGCCCGCACAGTCTTTGCCGGAATCCGGCGCTGATGCAGGACGGTGTTGCTCCGCCGTCCGCTCATGCTCAGAAACGTCCCGACCACGACCGCGATGGTTGTTGTCTTCATACCGCCGGCGGTTGATCCCGGAGAACCGCCGATCAGCATCAGCATAATCATGATCAGGAGATCATTTTCCTTGAATTTCGTGAGATCAGATGTATTGAAGCCTGCTGTCCTGGTCGTCACAGACTGAAAAAAGGAAGCCAGAACCCGTTCCCCTGCCGGCAGCGATCTGTACTCCGCAAAGAAGAAGATAACAGCCGGAAGAAGAATCAGAATGACCGTGGTCGTCACGACCACCTTCGTCTGCAGGGTATACCGGCTGAAATGAAGCTTGTTTCTCTGCAGATCCCGCCAGGTGTAAAAGCCCAGACCGCCGAACACGATCAGCGCCATGATCACCAGATTGATCACGGCATTGCCCTGATAAGCAACCAGAGATGAGTACTTCTCCCGGACGCCCATCAGGTCAAAGCCCGCATTGCAGAATGCCGAGACAGAGTGGAACAGCGCGTACCCGGCTCCGGTGACAGGTCCGAAGTCCCTTGCAAACACCGGATACATGACAAGGGCTCCGCCCAGCTCCACCGCCATAACCATCTTCATAATATACAGCGACATCCGGACGATTCCCTGCACATTGTCACCGGAGATAGAGTCCTGCAGAAGCGTTCTCTGAATCAGAGAAATCTTGGAACCGATAATGACACGGATCAGGAATGCGGTGGTGATGACGCCAAGTCCGCCGATCTGGATCAGTGACAGGATGACAACCTTTCCGAACAGGCTCCAGTGCGTCGCCGTGTCATAGACGACAAGTCCGGTCACACAGGTTGCCGATGTGGATGTAAACAGACAGTCCAGAAATGGCGTTACCCTTCCCTCCATGCTGGCAATCGGAAGCATCAAAAGAAGCGCTCCGGCCAGAATGACCAGAAAAAAGCCTGCCAGAATAATCTGTGCAGATGTCAGTCGAAAGTTTTTCTTCAGCTTCATATCGAAAAATACCTGTTCGTCTTTTTTGACCGCTCATCGACGGCGTGATTATAACACATCGCCATACGGACTTCCATGTCTTTCCATCTGAGCATAAACATGTCCGTCTGCAAAACCCGGAGGAGCACAGTTCCTCGTTGCCTTCACAAAAAAGAAGGAAGGGGCTGAAACTCCAGCCCCTCCCGCAGCTTCCGCCGCCTGCAGGCATTGCCGCTTCCGGATCGGGCGGCGTCCGCCATCCATGCTTCCTGTAATCTGTCAGGATGCCGCTTCTGTTACCATTTCTGCATTACCTTCCGTCTGCGAATCGTTCTCTACCGCCACAATTCTGCCGTCTCCATAAGGATTCTCATACGCATCCCCGACTGTCCCGCCAAGGTCGTCCGCAATGAAGTTGATCAGGGCCTGATTGTCCAGCATGAACTCGTCCTGCAGGATCTTTGCATCACCGAACATGTTATATCCATCACCCTGCTGCTTCAGCATATAGTTGTGTGTTGCCACCGTGTATGTCTTCTCCAATTCGAGCGTTTTTCCGCCAACTGTGACGTTTTTCACCCGATACTCTCCCTCATGCCCTGTCCACAGGCCATTTTCATCCTGTGTGCAGTGATCCGGGACGTCTGTATGGATCTCGTATGTCAGTCCCGAAACCTGCAGGAAACCACCGTTCTCACTCGGAACCGTGCGGGCTCCCCACTCCAGCGCATCCAGGACCTGCTGCCCGGTCATCTCCGCCACACAAACCATGTTGCCAAATGGCTGAACCGTGAGGATATCGCCCTGTGTAATGTCGCCCGCCGCGATATTGGCCCGGACTCCGCCTCCATTTGCAAATCCAATGTCCGCCTTTCCCGCTGCCCGGTATGCATCCGCCACCAGGTCGCCCAGGTTTGTCTCTGCATTGCGGACAATCCGGATCGGCTCGCCCGCGTCATCAACTGCAGTCGGATCCACAATCGTCAGGTTCACATCCGTATGTCCCACGACTGTTTTCAGGCTTTCGTCCAGCTTCTCCTGTGCCTTCTTCACCTCTTCCGTGACGGAGTTGCTGAAGCCAAACGTATCCTTCGCAGATCCCTCCAGGCCCCAGGTCAGGAGCTGATTGCTGATGGTCCCATCCATCCCGAACCTCACGGTGCCGATGCAGGCAAGCTTTGTCCCGCAGGCGGTCCGGATCACAGCCTTTCCGTCTTTGTTCTTCATCGTCACCTGATCAGTATCATGGCTGTGTCCGTCAAGGAGCACGTCAATCCCGGATGTATTGGAAATCACCTGATCATACCGCCATGGCGAAGCCGTATCCTCGTTGCCGAGATGCGCCATGGCGACAACATACTGCGCACCTTCATTTCTCGCCTGATCGACTGCCTCCTGAACCTTTGTGTAGAGCTTTTCTCCCGTCTCGTCCTGGCAGAAATCATACACAAAGTTTCCGGCGTCATCCTGGAAATAAGCCGGTGTGGACGAGGTGATGGTCTGCGGCGTTGTGATACCGACAAACGCAAACTTGATTCCGTCAAATTCCTTGATGACATAAGGATTAAAGACCAGTTTTCCATCCTTATTGAAATTGCAGCTGATGTACGGGAACTTTGCTTTCTCTGTCAGCGCCAGGAATTGATCCATCCCATAGTCGAATTCATGATTGCCTGGGATGGCAATGTCATAGCCTGCCGCATTCATCAGCTCCAGCGGTGTCTCTCCCTTCGTCATTGTCCCGATCGGTTCGCCCTGGATGAAATCCCCGTCATCCACAAGCAACGTATAGCACCCCTGGTCTTCATAATACTTCCGGACCTGGTACAGCCCGTCAAGGCCAAAATTCTGATCCACCCCGCAGTGGACATCGCTCGTAAACAGAATCACCAGATCCTTCGACAGTCCGCTCTCCGATTCTCCCTCCGCTGCTGCCGCCGGAACCGCCGTCAGAAATACCACAAGCATAAGTGACAGCAGATACACACTCAGCTTTCCTGCCCTTTTCATATCTCCGCTCCTTTCATCGGTTTTGCCTGCCCGCCGGCAGGCTCATTTATATCTGATTAATATAATTATACCGAATTAGTATCTGATTTTCATCTATTAATTAGCACAATTAACTATCTATATCTTTGTCTATTCTTCATATTCTCAATCTTTTCAGTATAAAAAGAGATCTGCGGATTTCTCCGCAGATCTCTGATATGAACCGAATCAGTGCAGCAGCAGAATCAGGAACTGGCAGGCCAGCACAACCGTGATCAACGCGATCGGGTAAGTTGCCGCATATGCAGAGGCGACAGCCTCTGTCTTGGCAACCTTGATCAGGGTGCCGAGTGCCGGTGTGGATGTCATGCCGCCTGTGATACAGCCGAGCGCATTCATCAGATGCAGCTTCACAACCTTCATCGCGACAATGAATCCGATGATCATCGGGATCAGTGTCATGAACAGGCCGTACACGAAGTAGATCGGCTTGAAGTACTCGATGAACTTGGATCCACCGGACACACCAGCTCCGATCAGGAACAGAATCAGGCCGAATTCCTGGAAGGTCTTGAGCACCTCGCTCTTCACATGAAGCGAGATCGGGCCAAGGTGTCCGAAATGTCCCCAGATCAGTCCGGCGATCAGCACGCCGCCTGTCGTGGTCAGGGAAAATGAAGTTCCGGCAAGTCCCTTCGATGTGAGCGGGATGTGAACCGCCCCGAGGAAAATTCCCGTCAGGATGACAAACGCGAAGGCACCAATCCCGAACGGATCAATCTCAACATAGTGCCGGTCAGCCTTCCGTCTCTGCCCGGCTGATACATCCGTAATCTTCCGGACCTCCTCGTCGATGTTCGCATGAAGAATCTTCGGAATGAGCTGAACAAACAGCACGACACCGATGACGCCAAAGATATAGGAGATCCCGTATCCGACGGTCACGGCACTCTCATACTCCGGTGCGACGGTCGCCTTCGCCGCCGAGAACGCCGGCGTGGATGTGAGGGCTCCGGAGAGCAAGCCGGTCAGGAGCGCGACAAACTGCTTCGTGTCAGCCTCCCCGCCTCTTCCGATGAAGTAGCACGCAACCGTTGTCAGACCGCCGCTCAGAATGATCACAACCCCGAGCAGAATATAGGACTTGAAGTTCTTCTTCAGATTCGAGAAGAAACTCGGCCCCGCGATCAGACCGACGGAGCAGACAAACAGAACCAGTCCGCAGTTCTCGATGATCTTCAGCGCGTCGGGGCTGAAGTCAATCCCGCTGAAATTCATTGTGTCAGCCAGCTGTTTCGAATGCAGGATCCCATAGATGATTGAAGCAATGAAGACACCTGCCGTCCCCAGCGAGACACCCTTGATCGAAATCTTGCCGATCAGATAGCCGCCGACAATAATTGCAAAGATACTCATCACGAAGAACGTAATCCCCGTGATGTTGATCACACCGCCAAAAAGACTCATCTTTTCCCTCCTGTTTCTGTTCAATCTGAAAAGCCCATTAGAGAGAATTGTAAGATATTTCAAACAAAATTACAAGAGACCGATCTTCCCTGCTCATTCTTTCAGCTGATTCCCGAAAATTCCCCGCGGCAGTCACTTCCCTGGAATTTTCAGCACGGATCCGTCCGCGTGACACCTCAGAGTGCCATCAATGATGCTCATCTTGACGCAGGTCAATGATAACCGGTGATCCGTGAAGCGTTACATAGTTATCAGTTCGTATTCCCTGGTGCCCAGACCGATCTTCTCGGCGTGTTCCAGCGTCTCCTTCCACGCCACGTTCGGATTGCTGTCCTTGAAGTGCTCGTGGTAGTGGTGCCAGTCCGGCCTGGCCAGGTTGTCGCCGAGCTGGGAATTCCGGATCGGCGTCTGCTGCTCGCACAGATCCACACAGGCCTGGTCGAGCGCAACCGGGTCAAATGAAGCCAGCATTCCGACATCGGGAAGAATCGGAGCGTCATTTTCGCCATGGCAGTCACAGTTCGGCGAGACGTCCTGAATCAGGCTGATGTGGAAGCACGGCCGCCCGTCGCAGACAGCCTGTGTATACTCCGCCATCTTGCATCCAAGCACCTCGTTCGCATTCGCATTGTCGTTCTCAATCGCATCAAAGGCACAGGCACCGATACAGCGCCCGCAGCCCTTACAGATGTCCTGGTTGATATGCGCAACACCACGCTCGTAGTCGATCGCGTCCGAACCGCACTCTCTGGCGCAGCGATGACACTTTCTGCACTTCTCCTCGATCACATGCGGCTTGCCATCGTTGTGCTGCTGCATCTTTCCCGCACGGCTCCCGCAGCCCATCCCGATGTTCTTGATGGTTCCGCCGAATCCAGCTGCTTCATGCCCTTTGAAATGCGTCAAAGAAATGAACACATCCGCATCCATGACGGCCTCTCCGATCAGCGCCGTCTTCAGATACTCGCCGTTCCGGATCGGCACCTCCACCTCGTCTGTCCCGCGCAGTCCATCTGCGATGATGACGTGACAGCCGGTTGTGATGGAATTGAAGCCATTCAGCTCCGCGCAGGTTAGATGCTCGAGTGCATCCTTACGGCTTCCCGGATAGAGCGTATTGCAGTCCGTCAGAAATGGCATTCCGCCATTCTCCTTCACAACGTCAGCCACTGCCTTCGCATAATTCGGTCTCAGGAACGCCAGGTTCCCGAGTTCCCCGAAATGCATCTTGATGGCGACAAACTTGCCACCCATGTCAATCGATCCGATTCCGGCCTTCCGAATCAGCTTCTGCAGCTTTGCTGTCAGCGGCACGTCAACCTTCGTCCTGAAATCGGTGAAATAAACCTTTGCTTTTTCTCCCATCTGTCTGCTCTCCTATTCTGGCTAGTCTCGCACAGGCTGCCTGCGACATTCCGTATACGGTGCTCCGCATTCTGTTTCCCTGATGTTTTTTCCGTCCGTCACGCTGGCTGTGCTTCGTGTACCCACTCACCCTTCATGTGCCTTGATCTGGATATCAACGCGTTCCCGCTCCGGATGTTCCCCCGACCATCCATAGTCCGGCATTGTATCGATACGATACATATCGATCTGCGAGATCGTGAAATCGCCCAGGTTCAGGTTCTGCCGCATCCGCTCCGGTGAGGACGCTTTCGGAATTACCATTACACCGCGCTGAAGATCATACTTCAGACAAAGCTGTGCCGGTGAGACACCATACTTTTCCGCAAGCGATACAATCAGCGGATCCTTCAGCACCCGGTTTCTTCCAAGCGGGCTCCATGCCTGTACCTGGATTCCATGATCCTGACAGAACCGAAGCGTCACTTCCTGCGTATGACCGGGATGGAACTCCAGCTGATCCACGGCAGGCACCACCTCCGCATGCTCCATCAGGTTGAGCAGATGCTGTGGAAGGAAGTTGCTGACACCGATCGCACGCACTTTTCCTTCCTGGTAAAACTCCTCCATCAGCTTCCATGTATCCAGGTCCAGCTTTTCCCAGGCCCGATAGTCCGGCGTCGGCAACGGCCAGTGAATCAGATACAGATCCAGATAATCCGTTTTGAGACGTTCAAGAGACCGCTCAAACGCCTTCCGGACCTCGTGATACCCAAGCTCACTCTTCCAGGCCTTCGACGCAATCTGAATCTCCCCGCGTTCAAGTCCGCTCTGAGTCCAGGCCATCCCGAGCTCCTCCTCCGTTCCATAGAACGATGCTGTATCGAAATACCGATAACCCGCCCAGATTGCCTCGCTGATCACCCGCTCTGTACCATCCGCCGCAGCCTTGTAGGTGCCGAATCCGATTTCCGGGATCGTCATCCCGTTATTCAGTCTGAACTTATCCGCCATGGTTCCCCTCCTGTTCCTGTCTATATTAACCGAAATATCCGTTTGATCCCTCTCATTTTACAACAAGAAGCCAAAGATATCACATACCTTCCTCAGGATTGATTTCAGGGGCCGCGGATGTCCCTGTCTTATGTCAGGCCAGGATATACTCCATCTGCCGCTCCTTGGTCTTCATCCCCATTTTCTCATAGAACTTCTCCGCAGATGTATTCCCTTCCCAGACATTGAGCGTCACCTCGTAACAGCCCAGCCTCTTTGCCTCCTCCTTTACAAAAGCGAACAGGCTCTCTCCGACATGCTGCCCCCTCATCCTCTCATCGACGCACAAGTCATCGATGAACAGAGACCGAAACGGGACCATGTTGTTGGAAAACGGCTGCTCCCGCAGCTGGCAGAATGCATACCCCTCGCACATACCCTGCTCATCCGTCGCAACGTAGATCGGCTTTGCATCATTCCGGATCATCTCCCGGAGCTCCTCGTCCGTGTACTTTGTCGTCCCGGAAATAAAAATATCCGGCCGAATCTCTGCGTGAATCTGGAGCACCTGCCCCAGGAGCTCATGCAGTCTCGGAATATCCTTATCGACTGCTCTTCTGATTTGTATCATAGCGGTCCTCCTTTTGATCTCCTTCCGCCATTGCACCACATTTTCCTGAAGAAAGCAAGCTCCCGGCCGCCGGATAAAACCGACAGCCGGGAGCAGAAGGATCCCTCTTTTTATTCTTTACTCTGCATGCTTTGCCGCAAGATCTTTTTCCATCTGCGGCGCTATTTTATCAAGATTGCAGAAGAGCAGAGCGACAAGACCGATTGCAAACAGGATAACCGGAATGATCGTGTATGCGCTCTTGATGCGGGCGATGGTCATCGCGGTCTGCGCGACCTTCTGTGCTGTCCGCTTCCCTTCATACGCTGCCCACGCAAGTCCCCATCCAACAATCGCGGATCCAAGTCCTGCACCAACCTTCATGCCGAAGGATGTTGCCGAGTTTGTAAGGCCATCGAGCCTGACGCCGGTCTTCCACTCACCATAATCTACGACATCCGCTACCATTGCAAAAAGTCCGGCATTATGTGGAATTCCGCCAATTCCAAGCAGAATCAGCCCTGTGAATGCTGCGGACGCAGATGTCGGAAGGACTGCCATCAGCAGGACTCCTGCAATCTCAACGATATAGCCGATGACCATGGCTCTCCAGTTTCCAAGCACCTTCACAATATACGGGTAAACCAGGTTGCCGATCATCTTCGGAAGAATGAAACAAAGTGTCAGGGTACCCATGAGTCCTACGTTGCCCAGTACATCTCTTGCATAATAAATCCGAAGACCGTTATTCACGCCCAGCGCTGTATAGTTGACAACAAAGATCAGGGTTAACAGCAGGAAGTACTTATTCTTGAACAGATAGGCAAACGACTTTCCGACAGACAGCTTCTGTGCTTTCTTCTTTTTCTCAGTATCGACGAAGGTCCGGTCAACATTCTCCGCGATATCCTGGTTGTTGCGCTCCTTTGTGAAGAAAAATGTGATCAGAAGCATGCCAACCGCAATTGCACCGAAGATTGACGCCATTCCGGTCCATCCGAACTTCCCGACAAAATCCATGGTATTGTAGTTGATGAACAGGACCGTCGCCATCGTGCAGAAAAATCGGAAGGAACTCGCCTGTATGCGGTCTTTCCGCTCCGGTGAGAACAGAGCAAGCAGCGTATTATATGCCAGGTTGCATGCCGTATAGACTACAGCCGCCATTAATACATAGGATATAAAGGCATATGCTACTTTTCCCTTCGATGAAAGTGATGACGGAATGGAGAACATCAGCACCAGCCCGACACCCATCGGGATTGCAGACCATAAGATCCATGGCCGCGCTTTTCCCCACCTTGTATGCGTATGGTCGATGATGGTTCCCATAATCAGGTCTGAAATCCCATCCAGCAATCTTGCCAGCAGCATCATCGTCCCAATCGTTGCCGCTGCAATACCGACATTGTCGGTGTAATAGACGGTCAGGAACGACCCCAGCGTCGTCCAGACAAAGTTACACCCGCCGTCTCCCAGGGCAAAGGCGATCTTCTCGCCAAACCCCGGCCGTTTTCCTGCATACTTGTTCATCATGATTCCCTCCTCCTATGATTATTCCCTGTATGCCATCCTGCAGTGCTTACTCCATCAGTTCCATATCCATGAGGTCAATGGCTCCGCTTCCGGCATATCGGAGATAGAGTTCCTGATCATTATCCCGGAACTGAACGCCTCCCTCCGCTTTCATGAACGTGCCTTCCGGTACAGTTCTGTCTGCAGCTTCCGTTTTCACCCGGATTTCTCCCCTGCATGCCGTATCCGGCGCGTCAATCTCCGTGAAAATCCGGATCACCCCATCTGCATGGTTCCCGCCCGTTCCCCGGAAGCGGATTCGGATTTGATGTGTTTCCCCCAGATCGAAATATTTATATCCGACGATCGTTCCAGACGAGATATTGGATACATACCTTCCGTCCTCATCTCTTGTCAGATATGGAAAATCCGCTTCCTTGTTGGAACGCCCCAGCGAATTTAAAGCTCCCATATGTCCATTTGTCAGATTGCAGCAATAGACTGCCGGATATGTACCCACACCAGGAAGCCGCTTTTCATTCAGACCACTGGTTGTCACACAGACCTGCGGTATGGATCCATCTTCCTTAATCGAAATGCGCTCTGCGCAGGCCTGCCGATTATACTGGGTGAGGGAGGTGTGCCTGTGATAGAAGATGTACCACTGCCCGTCAACCTCCACGAGTCCCCCGTGGTTGTTTCCCCCGCTATTCAGCTGATCCTCTTCTCTACGCCCCCTGTATCCGACATCCGTGTTGGATATGATGCAGCCTCTGTACTGAAATCCGCTCATCGGCCTGCTGCTTGTCGCATAACAGAGCCTGTGGGTATGGACGGAGGAATAGACCAGATAATACATGCCATGGATTTTTCTGATCGATGGTCCCTCAAAGTACGGGTCCGCTTCAAATGAGGTCCCGGCCGCATACTTCTCTGATGGAAGAACGACCTCCGGTCCCTCCAGAACAGTCAGCATGTCATCCGCCAGCCTGACGACAGAGCCGCCCTTCAGATCCTGTGACTTGTATCGTGGAATATTGATCATGCAGGGCGCAAATCCGAAGTACAGAAAGTTTCCTTCCTCCGTACAGATGACAGACGGGTCGTACGGCTGGTTCTCGCTCATCACCCTGCCGTCTTTGTAGTGAACCTGACCATAGAACCTGTATGGCCCCTGTGGCTTGTCAGAAACTGCAGCATGGATGCTGTCCTGAAATTTGATGCAGTAGTAAAGGTAATACCGCCCATCCCGTCCCTGCACGACATCCGGGGCATACATCGGAAGCTTATCCAGATTATATGGATCCTGGTCCTTCCTGTAGATAACGCCCTCATACCGCCAGTCAGACAAGTCATCCGCAGGCGCTGACCACGTCACATAGTCCAGCTCACAAAACTCTTTTCCATTTTCCCGGTCATGACTGCCAAACAGATACAGCCTGTTCTGAAACACATGGGGCTCTCCGTCCGGAATGTGTTCATCCAGAGGGAGATATGGATTCATTACCAGATTTTTCACCTTTCTGTTCCTCTTTTATCTTTTCCTTCTATCGTTCTGCTGCAGACAAGTATAGAAGGTTCTCTGCTCCTTCTGCTGTCACATCCGGAATACCCACTGTCAAAATTGGACAAAAAAATCCCACCAGCTGCCTGTACGCCTGCTGTCAGCTGATGGAAATGCACGTTCAAAAGGATGACGCCGCTTTACCTTGTCACCTTCCCGCTCCATACGATCTGTTCTGCACTAAATCCGACATGAATGGTGAAATTCCCCTGCTCTAGTCTGAAAGCATGTTCCTCTTCATCAAAATACTTCAGATCATCGCAGGAAACCGGAATCCGGATGTCTCTGCCCGCTCCGGCTTCCAGCTTTACCTTCAGAAATCCCTTCAAAGTCGGTACCGGACACTTTGCGGATTCCACATATACCTGCACAACAGCGGAACCGCTTCTTTTTCCGGTATTGCTGATATGGCAAAAGACCGCGAAAAACGGATTGCCGTTCCATTCCGTTTCTCCCGCCGCCTTCACATCGGACGGAGTCTCCCGTCTGACCGATACATCGGACAGTGCAAATGACGTATAAGACAGTCCATATCCGAACGGGTACATGGCTCTGATCCCATCATGTGCAAGCTTCCGGTATCCACTGTAGTACTGATACGTCACCTCTGACGCTTCAAAGTCCAGCGCCGGCAGATCTTCCTCCCGCTGGGGGATTGTATATGGGAGCCTCCCACCCGGTTCAGCCTCTCCAAACAGAACGCGGGCGATCGCCGTGCCGCCCTCCTGGCCGCCATATCCCGCCCACAGCAAAGCCGGCACCTGGCTGATCCATTTGCCCGGGATCACTGCCGATCCGGATATCATGACAACGGCAGTGTTGGGATTGACTTTGCCGATTTCATTCAAAAGCTTCTCATCTCCGTCATGCAGGCGCAATCTTCCTTCCCGGTCCCCTCCGACTGAAGTTCCCCGTTCAGCCGTAAACTGGTCCTTCGAGAGTGCTTCTCCCTCATCCAGGTATGTCAATCCTGCGATCACGATCACACAATCCGCCTCATCCGCAAGACGTTTTGCGTGGGCGATGTTATGCCCGCGGTAATAGATGACATCTGTCGTCCCGTTCACCAGCTTCATCAGCCCTTCGAGCGGAGAGACAACATGCTCCGGATACACTCTTGCAGAGCCTCTGTCTCCCTGGTTTCCTTCTTCAGCCAGCTCTCCGAACACTGCAATCGTGTGGAGCCTTCTCTTCGAAAATGGAAGCACATTCCTTTCGTTCTTCAGCAGGACGATTCCTTCCTCTGCGGACTGAAGTGCCAGCTCCCGGACCTCTCTCTTCTTCAGTCTTTTTCTTTTTTCTGATTCCATGGAAATCTTTTCAAAGGATTTCATGGTTCGGACAATGCGCAGTGCCGCATTGTCGATCACAGCCTCCGGAACAAGCCCCCTTCGGACTGCTTCCACCAGTTTTTCACCAAAGTACTTGGTGTCTGCCATTTCAACTGTCTGGCCTGCCAGCGCAGCTGCGACTGTACCCTTCACGCCCCAGGTAAAATCGCTGATGAGGAATCCCTGAAACCCCCACTCCTCCTTCAGGACATCATGAAGCAGATATCGGTTATGTCCGCACATCACGCCATTGTAGGCGTTATAGGCACTCATCACAGCTCCTGCATGATCTCTGCGGATGCATTTCTCAAAATGGCGCAGGAATACCTCCCGTTCTGTCCGAAGGCTGTCACAGCGTACATTCACGCGGAAGCGCTGATTTTCCATCTGATTAAAGGCGAAATGTTTCAGACAGGCGATGACGCCGACGCTCTGAACACCTCTGACCATCGCTCCGCCCATCTCTCCGAGCAGGAAATCATCTTCCCCGTACGTCTCCTGTGCCCGTCCCCATCCCGGGTGATAGAGGAAATTGATGCAGATCCCGCCAAAGAAATTGGCTCCGAACTGCTGCGCCTCCTGCGCAATCGCCGTCCCGATTTTCTCCTCCAGGTCCGGATTGAATCCGGCTGCCCGAACCATCGGGACAGGAAAACAGGTGGCTTTCCCCCTGCCGCAGACAACACCTCTCGGTCCGTCACAGAATCTGATCTCAGGCACATGAAGCCTGTCATTGCCTCCCGCCGCGTAGGGCTTTTCATTATAATGTTCCGACAATGTTCCCTTGAGCGCTCCGTGAATTCTGGAGCGGTCAGCCCGCCCGCTCATCAGACGGACCTTTTCCTCAAGAGACATATTCTGCACAATCCATTCCGGCGTCATGACAGGAATCCTTTCAACAGATCAAGTGCCTCGTATCTCTCGTAATCCAGATACCCCCGTACCTCTGCATGCCCGGTGTTTCCACCATCTGATTTCCTGTAGCTGAGAGGCGTCTGGCCGGTCAGCTTCTGGAATGCCCTGTAGAATGTCTTCTCCGAACCGAACCCACAGGCATCGATGATAAAAGGCATGTCATGGTCGGTCGTCCGCAAAAGCTTTCTGGCCTGCTGGACTCTCATTTCCTCAATGAAATCCCTCACAGACATCCCAAGTCCAGCCTTAAAGCAGCGATAAAGTGTCTTCTCCCCGACGCCAAACTCATGCGCCAGCAGCACACTCAGATGGTCCTCTGCCACATGCCGGCGAATGTAGTCGATCATATCCAGAAGCTCTTCAGACCCTGTTTCTTCCTTTTGCCTTCTCATAAGGATGTCATAATCAGCACCCTCCACCAGATCCGCTACCAGACTATACATTTCTCCGCGAAGCCTGTATGCCGTCTGTTCCTTCTCAATGAGCGTACACATCAAAATCCTCGACACATGGTTCCGGATGGATACAATTCCCTCTTCCGGCTGCTCATCCTGATTCATACTGTTCAGAAAAAATCTGAACTGCCGCTTGTCCTCCGTCCCGCTTCTGAAAAGATCCGGACTTAACTGTACAAACCCACAGAGATTTACCTCATTCCCGCCAACGATAGAATGCAGCTCCTTTGAGTTTACAAGCACGAGATTTCCTTCCGTAACAGATCCTGTCCACTTCTCTGAACGGAGTGTCACCTTCCCCTTCAGGACCAGCATCAGTTCATACTCATAATGCCAGTGCCATGCGCTGAATCCAATGGAGGTAACAAATGATTTCCCGCGAAGCTGCGAGCCGTAATCGACACTCTCCAGCGTGTATTTTTCCTGGTAATTATCCATCCACTTCCATTCCCTGCATCAGTTACACCACGCTCATGTGCTTCATCCTTGTAGGAGAGCTGAGGATATTACTTTTCATGTACAAGCTTCCCTGTCATATGATCGACATGAACCGCAATCATCTGTACGTTCCTCAGATCTCTTTGAATCTCCATGTCCACTTCCTCAGCGGTCGGATAGTACTTCAGTCCGATCGCCCTGAGTTTTTCACGGAGAAGATCACTGTCCGTGACCAGACTTGCCGTTCCGAACACGACAACGCTTGACACGTAATAAGCCCAGTCTCCCTCCTTACGCGTACCGGACGTCCAAACTGTAAAACACACTCTGGGATTTTTCTGGATTAAATCAGTCTTATGCCCGTTCTTAGCGCGATGAAAAATGAGCGTCTCGGTCGGCTCATCATACTTTTACGTCATTGTTTCATACAGCCACGTAGTAAAAATTTCCCCCGTCTAGTACAATATTTAAAAATATTTTTATAAATATCGTTATTTAACAATAATTTGTTTAATATTATACAACATTATATGTAGGATTCCACCCATTTGAGCTGTTTTTCGAGAATCATTTTTTCTATACTGAATCCATACTCGAGCAAGGAAAACGCTGTATGAACAATGCAACATCTAAAGGAGGTGCTTCTCATGGCCAGCAGGCAGAAAACTCCCACCTATCATAGCCTCAGGGAACGTATTCATTCAGAATGGATTCTGTATCTATTCGCATTCCTGTTTATTCTGATCGCTGATTCCATCGGTCAGATCAAAATTCCAGTCTGGAAAGGAACTTTCATCATTTTCCCAATCTTCTTTTCGCTGGGGCTTGGGCTCCTGACAGGTCCAAGTGTTCTGAAAATCCTTGATGACAAAAAGGTAAAAGCTGCATCTGGTCTTGTAGGTGTGGCGATTCTTCCATTCATTGCGAAACTCGGAATTAACGCCGGAGCAAATATCTCTATTGTCATCTCTTCCGGTCCTGCATTGCTGCTTCAGGAATTTGGAAACCTTGGAACAATCTTTCTGTCTCTTCCCTTCGCACTAATGCTGGGCCTGAAACGTGAAGCCATCGGCGCATGTCACTCTATTAATCGTGAGACGAATCTTGCTCTGATGCAGGATATGTTCGGTGCTGATTCACCGGAAGCACAGGGCAGTCTTTCCGTCTATATCATAGGTGGGATGATCGGCACCATATATTTCGGTTTTATGGCTTCCATGTTTGCAGCTACCGGAATTTTTCATCCTTATGCTCTTGGAATGGCATCTGGTGTTGGAGCCGGAATCCTGATGTCATCCGCTGTTGCATCTCTCTCCGAAGTCATGCCGGCATATGCCGATAAAATATCAGCTCTTGCCGCTGCCAGTGAAACGATGTCCGGGATCGATGGAATCTACATGGCGATTTTTATCGGAATTCCCCTATGCAATTATCTCTATCGAAAACTTGAACCCAAAATCGGTCGAATTACCAAATATGGAAGGAGGGAACAATCATGAAGATCAGAGACTGGCTTTTTACTCTTGCAATCACAGGCCTCGGTATGATTTTGGCCAACAAGGTTGGCTTTGGGGCATCTGTGACGGAATCTCTGCCTGGTGTATTTGTCCTTCTTGTCATTGCCCTCTGTGCAGCCGGTCTTAAGGCGATCATTCCTCTGAAGCTTCCGACTGTTGCTTACTGTTCTATTCTTGGTCTCCTTGCCGCTTGCCCTATCTCTCCGATATCAGGCTTTGTCATTGACGCAGCCGGGAAAATCAATTTCACCGCTCCTCTGACAATGGTTGGTGCTTACGCCGGGATGTCCATCAGCAACCAGTTGAAAAGCTTCATTCGTTCAGGATGGCGTTTCATTATTGTCTCCATTTTGGTTATGACAGGCACTTTCCTGGGGTCCCTTCTAATCGCGCAGCTGGTTCTGAAACTTACGGGTACAATCTGATATGTTGAACATCATTCTATGGATCATCCCAGGCTGTTTCCTGGTCGGGCTCTGCATCGGCTGGACTGGTGTCGCAGGTTTTTTACTTCCGATTCTGTTTATGACAGCCTGCCATTTTTCCTCTTCTCAAAGTCTCTTCCTCAGTTTTGTATGCTTTGCGATATCAGGAATCATCGGCGCTGCAAATTACAGAAAGCGGGGTGAGTTGCCTTGGAAGCCTGCCATTGCCATCAGTCTTGGCAGCCTTTCTGGAAGTCTTTTCGGCGCAATGATTGGTCAGAACTATATATCTGGTTCCATTAAAATCATCCTGTATATGGTTGTTCTTCTGTCTGGAATCATGATACTGGTGCAGGAATATCTGGTGAACCGTCATCGTGACCAGAAGCTGCATCGTCAGCCAAACATTGTTTTACTCCTGTTCATCGGTTTTTTATGTGCTGTTCTTTGTGCACTTTCCGGGGCAGGCGGTCCTGTCCTGGTCATGCCGATTCTGGTTCTCACAGGATTCCCGGTAAAAACCTCAATCGGAATTGCCTTGTTTGATTCCATATTCATCGCGCTGCCAGCAGTCGCTATTTATGGAAGCCACGCCAGCTTTTATGGCATGGGTATCCCTATTGTTACAGCTGTGCTGGCACATGCTGCAGGAATTTCTCTGGGAAGCACTTCAGCCGGCAGGATCCCCGCCATACCGCTTAAGCGTGGAATCGCAGTGTTCTCAATTGTATTTTCGATCTGGATGTTGTTCCACGCCATGGCATGACTTTCAAATTCACAATCATACATAGTCATTCTTGATTTATTCTCATACTATGTTAAGGAGAAAGGAATTGTGCCGCTTGTTACAGACAGCACAATGGTAATTATGATGAAAAACAAGCTTCCCTGCGACATTCTTATCCGGCATGCTATGATTCTTGCTCCTGATATGACAATTAGAAAGAATCAATTAATTGCCATTTCAGAAGGGAAAATACTTGATATCCGGGTAGACGGAGATACTGTACCATACATTGCCTCCAAACAGACATTTGAAGATACCCATCTTCTGTGGATGTCTGGCCTTACAGATGGACACATTCACACCAGCCAGCAGTTTCTTAGAGGCAGACTCCTTGATGTAAGACCCGTTGTCTGGAAAAGGGTGAATGTTCCCTTTGAGAGCTGCCTCAACAGGGAACTTTCAAAGCTCTCAGCCTCGCTTGCCGCCCTCGAGATGATTTCATCAGGCACAACCTCTTTTATAGACGCAGGCGGAAAATATCCAGAAGCCTTCGCAGAGATTTATGAAAGATCCGGGCTCAGAGGTTATTTAACAGTCATGACAAATGACAGTCCCAATGCGCCTGAAAGTCTCCGGGCTGTGTCTCCGGAAGAAGGCGTAAAGCGGCTTCGGGATATGAAAGACCAGCTCATTTCACCTGGCGGACGTATTCAGCCAATATACTCCGTCACAACACCGACTGCTGTCAGTGAACCGCTGCTTCGGATGGTACTTGAGGCCTCTATCGAAGACCATGTCCCTTTCGAGACGCATCTGAATGAATATGCTTCTGAAGTCGTAGATTTTATTGAGAAATATGGAAAACGTCCGTTTCTCTGGCTGGAAGATGAAAAGCTGGTCCCACAAACAATGATTGCCGCGCATGCTGTTTTTCTTTCTCAGGAAGAAATGGATGTATTGCAGCGAAACAGAATTCTGGTTGTCCACTGCCCATTTTCAAATTGCGGAAAAGGAGTCCCTTCGACTCCACAACTGATTCATATGGGAATATCCTGTGGTTTCGGATCTGACGGTGCGGGGCATGGAGGCCTCGATCTATTCCGAGAAGTACGCCTGTTTCGAAGTCTGATGCAAGTTGAGCGGGGTGTCCCCTCCGCTGACTCCTCTGTCATGCCTGCGGAAACCTTGCTTCACATGGCTGTCTGCGGAGGTGCTTCTGAGCTTTTCTGTAAACACACAGAAAGATTAACTCCCGGCGCTCCGGCTGATCTCATCGCGATTGATACTGATTCTCCTAACCTGTGGCCAACACAAAATCTGGTTCACTCTCTCGTAGAGTGTGTCTCCGGTTCAAATGTACGGCACAGCATTATCGATGGTCGGCTCATCATGAAAGACAGGGACATCCTCTCACTTGACACTGAAAAAATCCGGTATAATGTAGAAAAGGCGGTGAATGAGTTTCCATGGCTTACGAGCTGGAATGAATAGGCTGGAGGGATATACATGACCTATCACGATCTTTCAGAATCTTATCCTTGTCTGAAGGTTCTGTCCACTTCATTGCTGACAGAGCCTTCAGAAGAATTCCGCCTTCGCACCTGTTTCCCGCATGAAGTGATCTCACAGAAAGGTGCAGCGCTGACCCAAATCGGGATCCTCGCTTCTGGAACGTTTCGTGTGGTGAATGAACTTGAAAATGGCAACGTCTTTATGATTGAAATGAACGATGCCCCCTCTTTTGTCGGTGAGGTCACTCTTCTTGCCGGCGAATACACTACCTCTGTCACAATAGAAGCTGTGTCCGAATGCATCATCGCTTTTCTTCCTGTCAGCATCTTCTCCGATTGGATTGAGAAAAATCCTGCTCTTCTCCGTTATATCAGCCGCCATGTGGCAAAGAAATTGTACTGCTCAAGCTATCACCGCGGAGAGCGTAATTTTTACTCTGCACAGTATGTTCTGCTGAACTATCTTCTTGAGCACATTGATATCACAAAATCAACTGAGCCTGCTGTCATGCACCGCACACGCCAGCAGATGAGTGAAGAAATCGGAATGTCTGTCAATACAATAAACAGACACCTGCTTACATTCAGGAAGGAAGGCTTGATCTCGATGATTCACGGAAAGGTAACACAAAACGCCACGCAGCGTGAATCTGCAAAGGATGCGCTTCAGATATATATTGCCCAGAATCGCAATGGTGCAAGGGAAAAGATTCCAATTTGACATCGATCCTCCGCAGTATTAAACTTGAAGATGTTTCAAAAACATATCCAATTGAATACTCTTTTATTTCCGCTAGGGGCGCATATGCTGAGATCGGTGAGCATTCACCGGACCCTTATAACTTGAACCGGATAATACCGGCGTAAGGAAGCTGAAATGATCTTTATGTGGTTTCACATACTTTCTTCAGCATTTGCCTGCCCCTCCCTGTGCTGTGCTACCCGTCAAGAGGACAGTGAATAATTAAAAAGTTTTGTGCCGCCAGTCGAATGATCGACTGGCGGTATTCTTATGCCGCTACATAATAGTTCTCATGGTATTCAACAGGGGTCATG
>NZ_VULZ01000001.1 GCF_009696445.1 Porcincola intestinalis | reverse complement strand
TCTCTTCTGCCAGTAGCCGTTCAATGATCTTTACTTTTTCTATCGGATCAATTTTGCTTTTCCTAGACATAGAAATACCCCCAAGTAGGTTTTATATTTCATTGTCCTACTTGGGGGTAGCATATCACCATAAAATAAAGGGAAAAAGGAGGTTTTTATGTAATGCGTTATGGTTATGTACGGGTATCAACTAAAGATCAGAATATTGCCCGTCAAATGTCCGCACTTACAGATAGCGGGATAGAAAAGAAATATATTTATATTGACAAGGAATCCGGCAAAGATTTCAATCGAAAAAACTATCGGAGATTATTGAAGAAGCTGAAAGCAGAGGACGAGGTTTATGTTAAATCAATAGACCGTCTGGGGCGGGATTATGATGAAATTATCAAACAGTGGCAAGTTATTACTAAAGAAAAGGAAGCCCATATCATCGTACTGGATTTTCCGCTTTTGGATACCAGAAAGCAGGAACAGGGCTTGACCGGAAAGTTTATAGCAGATCTGGTTTTGCAGATACTGTCTTATGTGGCGCAGGTAGAGCGGGAGAACATTCATCAAAGGCAACTGGAAGGCATCCGGGAAGCGAAAAAAAGAGGTGTTGCTTTTGGAAGGCCAAGAAAAGAAGTTTCAAAAGAATTTGATTCTGTTGCGAAGGAGTGGCAAAGGGGAAAACTCAGTCTCCGGGAAGGAGCAAGGCTTCTGAATACGAATCACATGACGTTTGAGCGGTGGCTGAAACAGAACGGATACAAGTAAAAACTGCCGTTATTGTTGGCGAAAACGGAAAAATAGGTAGACTTAATGTTACACGTCAAAACTGTACTTTTCATGGTTAGAAAGCACAGTTTCCCATTTAAAGACACTCCTGTACTTATACACATAAATTTAACAGTTCTGTCACGAAAAGTCTACTTTAATAGACAGGGAGATATTTTCTTTGGGGGAGTCAATTTTGATAGAAGGAACGAATGAGAAAGCTGGTTTACTGGACTATCTGAGTGCGAAGATGAACTGCGCTTACATATCGGAGTTGAGATTTCTTCCTCATGAGGAGAGGAAAGGTCTGATACGAGAGATCTATAGTATTCCCTCGAGAGCCTTTTCTTTATGGGAGTGGAATGATGCTCTGGAGTATTTGGTGAATGAAGGAGCGAGGCCAAGCGCAGAAGAGGCAAAATCCGAGTTGCTAAGGATGTTGGAGAGATTCCGATAGACACATTGGTTGTGATGGGAGTCATCCTAATTCAGCAAGGACCGGACATCAGAAGTTCTGGCTTTAGAATTTTTCAGAAGGGAGGAAAATCAAAATGACGATATCTTTAATAAAGATTCGTTGCAGACGCTCTATACAGAAAGCTAAAAAGTTTTAATAATAACGGAGGAAGGGGAAATTTAGTTATGAAAAGAAATGCTAAAGGGCAGAGAGTATTTGCTTGGATAATGGCCTTACTCCTGACAATGGGAACCATCAGTCAGAATGTGACGGTTGCCTTCGCTCAGGAAACCACCTCAGAACAGCAGGAGACAGTGGCTTCAACTGAAACATCGGAGGCGGAATCATCGGAGACATCAGCTTCAGAATCGGCGGCGGTTGCGACTGAAACATCGGAAACGGCCTCAACAGAGGTAACTACTCCGGCAGAGACGCAGGCAGCGGCCGAGATGTCGGAAGCAGGCCAGACAGAAGCGTCAGCTGCAGCTATTAAGATCACATTCCTAATCGGAGAAGGAGAAGGGGTTCTTTCAGATACAGAATTGACTCTCTCTGAAAGTGATGAAGTGAAACCGGTCAAGGCGACACCGGCTGAGGGATATGTGTTCTCAGGATGGACAAAAACCGGAGATGAAACCTTCAGCGAGGAAAAGGAGAAGTTTACTCCTGTAAAAGAAAATGCCGAGTATGTTGCACACTTTACCACTGCTGAGACAGACACTGAAAAAACCTATAATGTACAGCCGATTGAAGGAAGTGAGAATGCAAACGGTGTCACGGTATCTGTAAAGGCTCCGGAAGGATCCTTCCCGGAGGGAACAACTCTTGAGATTCTTCCAATTGACCAGAGCAAAGCGGAAGCCTTGGTCTCTGATATGGATGCCGCTGAGGCAGTTGCCTTTGATATCACGTTCAGGGATGCGGATGGAAATAAGGTACAGCCCCAGAATGGGAAAACAGTCAGTGTTACATTTTCCGTCAGCGGAAGTTCTGACCTTACCGCTCATGGTGAAGCGGCGGGGGAACTTCAGATCATACATGTCGGCGAAAATGGGAAAGAGAAACTCGCAAGCGCAGCCGCGCCTGAAAATGGAAGCAGTGCGCAGATCAATGTAAACGCGGGCAGCTTCTCCCCTTTTGTTGCTGTGCTGAGAGCACCGAGCGGGGATGGAGGAACACCACAGATCGTCGATGCAACCATTACTGATTTTAGAATTGAGAGACCGCAGGGCACAGAGGTTGATCACCTTAATAGAAATGATTCGTTTTATCTTGCAATGGACTGGAAAGTCCGTGATGAGAATGCGATTTTGCACGAAGGGGATTATTTTGATATTGTTCTTCCGGACAACATGCGGTTTCCTCCGGGTTATGCGCAGCCAGACTTTGATCTTTTAGATGAGGACGGAGATGTGATCGCACACGCGCATGTAACTCCGGGTTCACCGGACAGCAGTGGTGGAACCATACGTGTGACGTTCAACGATGCGATCAATGATAACTACAATGTACACGGAACAATCTATCTGGGTGCATTGTTTAACAAACAGGAAACAGTAGACAATGAAGTAAATACTTTTGAAGTATCTGTGAATGGAGAGACAGAAACCACTCAATTGACAGTGGATAAGGTTGGCCTGTCACCAGATTATGTTATCGGGAAATGGGGAGAAAGAGTAACTGAAGGTGGCCAGATTACAAACAAAGTAAAATGGTACGCTACAATTAATTACCGGAAATCTGATATGAAAAACTGCATCATCTCTGATTCACTTAGCGGAGATACTACTTATTTGCAGGACACCTTCAGATTAAGAAAAGTTGTGTACAATGATGAGGGCAGCGTCACGAGCTATGGAGACGATGTAGATCTTACAGGAAAACTCAGTTTTGGCGGCGACAACAAATCATTTACAATCAATCTTGGAAACGCAGGTACGGACCAGTACCGTTTGACCTATGAAACGACATACACGCCCGGAACAGAGATTAGGAACAATTTGAGACTTCAATTTGACGGCGAGGATAAAGCAACCAGCACTAAATTCCAAAGCTCCGATGCAGGCGGAACGGTAGGTGGCGATATCGCAAATAAAATCAGAATTATCAAGGTTGATGCAGATAATACTGAGGTTCCTCTTGCTGGAGCAGTATTTGAAATAACCAGGCCGGATGGAACCACCTTTGATCTTGGCCCGACAGGCGCTGACGGAACAGTTACCTCTGGTGTACTGACACAGGGGACATACAAAGCGAGAGAAAAGATTGCTCCCGTCGGCTATGAGCTTAACGGGGAGGAATTCACACTGGAAGTCACCGCTGCAGGCGCTTCTATCAAAGTACCTGACAAAAAGGTTACGTTGGATATTGTTGTGAATAAAGTCTGGGATGACCACAACAATCAGGATGGAAAACGCCCGAGTAATGTGACCGTTCAGCTTCAGCGCAATGGAGAGCCCTATGGTGATCCGGTACAGCTTTCGGAGGATAACAACTGGAAAAAGGAATTTACAAGTCTGCCGAAATACGCAGATGATGGAACGGAGTATGCCTACACTGTATCGGAAACATCGGTGGATGGATATACGCCGGATGTGACAGGCAGTGTGGTAGCCGGATTTACTATTAAAAACACGCATGTGCCGGAAACGATCAACATCAGCGGGTCAAAAACGTGGAATGATACGGACAACCAGGATGGATTCAGGCCGACGCAGATTACAATTCGGCTGTCTGATGGAGAAAATGAGCAGGCGAAGACGGTAACGGCCGCTGACAACTGGGAATGGAGTTTTAGTGACCTGCCTAAATACAAGGATGGCACTGAAATAACTTATACGATTACAGAAGATGGAGTTCCGGGGTATACCAGCGCGGTAGACGGATATAATGTGACCAACACCCACACGCCGGAAACCATCAACGTCCAAGGTTCAAAGACCTGGGAGGATAAAGATAACCAGGATGGTATCAGACCGGATACTATCACGATCCGCCTGCTTGCAAACGGTACAGAGAAAGATTCAGTGGATGTTAATGCAGATGACGGCTGGTCGTGGGAGTTCAAAGATCTTCCGAAGTATGAGAATGGAACAGAGATTCTGTACACCATTACAGAGGATGTTATTGAAGATTATACACCGGAAGTAAATGGTTATGATGTTATGAATACCCATACGCCGGGCAAGACCAGTGTAACTGTAACAAAGTCATGGAACGATAATGACGACCAGGATGGTATCAGGCCGGAAAAAATAATCATTCATCTTCTGGCAGACGGGGAGGATACCGGAAAGACGCTGGAACTGAGCGCGGAAAACAGTTGGACAGGTTCCTTCGCGGATCTGGATGAGAAGAAAAATGGTCAGAAGATCGTTTATACTGTCTCAGAAGAAAAGGTGACTGGCTATGATGAGCCTGCTGTGTCCGGTGATGCGGTGACAGGTTTTGTTGTAACCAATGTACATAAGCCTGAAACGGTCGAACTGTCAGGGAAGAAGATCTGGGATGATGCCAATAATCAGGACGGCGTAAGGCCGGAAACGATTACCATTCGACTTCTTGCAGATGGCGTTGAAAAAGATCGGAAGGAAGTTACAGAAAGCGATCATTGGAGCTGGAAGTTCAGCGATCTGCCGAAATACAGGGGAGGAGTTGAAATAAAGTACACGATAACTGAAGATGCTGTTGCGGAATATACGTCTGACATCGAAGGTTACGACGTGACCAATAAGCATACACCGGGAAAGACGAGTGTAACCGTTACAAAGGTCTGGGATGATAAAGATGATCAGGACGGAGTAAGAGCGGACAGCGTTACCATTCATCTTCTGGCAGATGGTGTGGATACCGGTAAAACGCTGGTTCTGAATGCTTCGAACGACTGGACAGGTTCTTTTACAGATCTGGATGAGAAACATAATGGTAAAGCGATTGTGTACACGGTGGAAGAAGAGGAGGTTTCGGGCTATACAGTAACCATAACCGGAAATCAGACGAAGGGGTTTACTGTTACAAATGTGCATACGCCCAAGAAACCGGGCAAGCCTGACAAACCGAGTAAACCGGACAAGCCTGACACATCCAGGAAACCGGGAACCAGTCCGAAAACAGGAGATGAATCAAACCTGATGTTGTGGTTCTCCATCATGGCAGTAGCGCTTCTTTTCCTGGTACTCGATCTGCTCTATTTAAGAAAGAGAAGAAAACTGGGTAGATAAAAAGAATTAACAATCAGCGAAAAGCGACAGGCGTGCATCCCAAAATGTGCGCCTGTCATTTTATCAATACTCTTTGAGCCGTCGTTTGTATTAAAGGACGGTATATATTTGATGCTTCCGAGCCGGTGAGACTGAGGCTTTTTGGAGCAGTGAGCTTGTTCCTCATTTCCAAACGGATTGGCTTTATCATCAGAGAAAGAATCGGGGGATGAGATTTATGACATCCAAATCCAGAATCCTTTTTTTACTGCGATATCTTTATGAGAATACCGATGATGAACATAGTATCAGCACGAATGATCTGATTACCGTTCTGTCTGACAATGGTTTTTCAGTCAGGCGGAAGACTGTCCGAGATGATGTTGAGATGCTTTGTGACGCCGGATATGAGATTCTTGTGGACAGGGAGGGTAAGACCAATGTCTATCACTTTGGAAGCCGAACGTTTGAACTGCCGGAACTGAAGATGCTGGTGGATGCAGTGTCATCATCCCGATTTATTAATGCGAAGAAGTCGGATGCGTTGATTAAGAAACTGACATCCCTGACAAGCAAATATGAGGCAAAAGAACTGACGGCCAGGATATTCACAGCGGAGCGTATCAAGGCGGATAACGGGAAAATATTTCTGATCACGGATTTGGTCAGCAGGGCCATTGAACAGGGGAAAAAGGTATCATTCCAATATTATGATTATCTTCCCACGATGAAAAAAATCCTGCGGAATAACGGCGAGAGATACGTCCTCAGTCCGTATGCCTTGATTTGGAGCGAAGATCGTTATTATCTGGTGGGATACTCCGATAAGCGTAAAACTTTGACGCCATTTCGTGTAGACCGTATGACGCTTCCGAAGATTCTGGAAGAAGATGCCGTGGAAAATGCAGCGTTTAATCCGGCGGATTTTGCAAATAAAGTTATCCAGATGTTTTCCGGGACAGAACAAATGGTGACACTGCGCTGCAAAAACAATGCTATGCGGAGTGTGATTGATAAATTTGGCGATCATATCCAGGTAAACATCATGGATGATGAGCATTTTACGGCACAGGTGCAGGTACAGACCAGCCAGACATTTTATGGATGGGTATTTACCTTTGCCGGAGAGATTGAAATTATGGAACCGGAAAGTGTACAGAAAGAATATCTGGCGATGGCGAGAAAGGTGATAGGACAGGAGTAACCTGCCTGCGTCTGCCAATAGATACATTTTTAAAAGCATCAACGTGGTCAAAAAAACAGCCATGTTGATGCTTTTGCCATATTTGCGCTTGTATCTTATCTCTGTTCTGTTATAATTTTTATCGTGAACAGATCGTTCAAGTTAGGAGGCAGACATGAGATCAAAGAGCAAAGAGCGGATGAAAGAGATCCGGCAGTATGCGGAACAATTTTGTATCTCTCATCTGCGAACCCCATCTACCGGGGAGATTGCGCAGGCGCTTAGAATCAGCAAGGCAACTGTGCATAATTACCTGAAGGCGATGGACGGGCAGGGAATGCTTTCCTATCAGGGTGGCAAACTCCGTACTCGCGTGACGCAGCAAGTCAGTATGGAGCAGGTAGGTATCCCTATCGCCGGTGCAATTCCCTGTGGATCGCCGGAAGAGGAGGTGGAAAACATCGAAGAATACATTGCCTTTCCGAGAGCGGTGGTCGGTGACGGGGAATTCTTCATTCTCCGCGCAAGCGGTGATTCGATGACAGATGCGGGCATAGACAGCGGTGATCTTGTCGTTGTCCGGAAGCAGCTGGAAGCGTCTCCGGGACAGATCGTGGCTGCATTGGTAGACGGAGGCAGTACACTGAAGCGTCTCGGATATGACGAGGATGCAGAACGAGTGGTGCTTTATCCGGAAAACCGGGAGAGGAACTATCCTCCAATCAAAGGACACAGCATCAGTATACAGGGGGTGGCTATTCGTGTTATGAAAGAACTTATCTAGCATCACTTAGGAGAAGAAAGAGCAGACAGACCGTACTCTAAAAGAGTAACTGGTGCTGACGAAGGCAGTTTGCAGCAACTGACCGGGTGCAGCCGGAGCCGATAAAACAGGCTTTGCCAGAACAATCAAAATCCGACAGCCGTACGGTTTTAGTGCTTACGGAATGGCTGACGGAAACTCATCAACGGTTTTCTTTCCCTTATCCGTTTGAGTGATAATACAACCTTTATCATTTGGAGGATTGATTGATGAGCGGAACTAATATGTCAGGTTATTGTGTGACCTGCCTTCGATGTGGAAAGATCCATCAGAAGGGATATGCAGCAGATGCAATATTTATCTGCCCGAAGTGTGGATATGAGAATTATGTGTTTTTAAGATACGGCGTTCAGATTGAAATGCCAGCAGATCTTATACATAATGAGCAGTTTTTAACAAGAGTCAGAAAATTTGCTGTCAGCCTGGAGCGGCTCGCAGGAGCAGAACAGGAGGACATATTTCAAGAGGAGATGGTCTAAAGAGAGCTGTTCATGTCAGTACCTTTCCAACAAAATAGAATGAGGCTGGCTATGAATCCATCGTACCGGGCATGAATCCGGAAGGTTGGCATAGACAGGCAAGAGTTTGTCAACGAGACTGTATTTGACAAGAATCATCAAGAGTCCGGCAAAACGTAACACAGACCCGTAAAAAGGGCTGAAAGAGATGAAAGTGCGTTTGTACCTGCACATGAGTATATGCAGGTGCAGGTAGATTTCCGTCTGTTCCAGTAGTCCGCAAAACGGTGATCTGTACACGTTTTGCCGGACTCTTTTTTTGTTTTGGGAAAAACCCTAAAACTTTTTCGAGAAATCCTTCTCTGGGTACTTGCATTACGACCCTTTCAGATTGGGATAAGTGAGAGGAGGATTTTCCGATGAAAGAGAAGGACTTTGACAGAACGATGTTGCCTTACGATGCGATGGGTGATTACAGCAGCCTGTTCGCCAGTTTGGAAGAAACAAAGGAGGAGCCGTCAAGCGTGGAATCGGATTGTCATAAGATTGCCATGGCTGAGGCGTAAGAAAGAAAAAAGCCTGCTGTATTAGGATGCAGGATCAGGAAGTGCAGAAAACCTGTCAGGTTCTGGATTCCCGTTAAAAAAAACGGGTGAGTCCGGAGCCTGTTTATGCTGCGCTCACAAAAAATGCAGAAAGGTCATGTCTCTGACTACCCGTAAGGCCGAAAGGCAGAAAGGTGGCAGACAATGACATTACAGGAATTATTGGAAAACATTCCGGCAGCAGAGAAGGGTAAGAGAGTTCCATCCGTTGTGAAGCTGGCAAAGGAGAGTGTCCCGTTTGTAACGGATACGATAGATGCGGATACGAGCGTGACTGTTTATAGCAATGGCTATGTGCTTTATCAGAAAAATCAGTGGGTGACAGTGTTTCCGCTCCATGGCTGTACAGACTATGTGTATAAAGACCCTAATGTGAAGAGCTTCATTCCCTTTGAAGAGTTCATGGATCAGCCCTGGCAGGTACGTGTGCTGATGGAAGGGTATGACCGGATGGAACACAACTGTGAGCGGCGCAAGGAAGGCAGAGCTGTCTCCATTGACATTGATAACAATGAGGCCGGACATATTGAGCTTTCTGATATGGGAGCCGGGGATGCGCTTCGTATTCTTGTAGAGCGTGAGTCAAAAAGGGAGGAGGAAGAATTGCTCCATGAGAATCTTGAACGCCTGACCAAGCGGCAGAGGGAAGTGTTGATTCTTTGTGCAGGGGAAGGGAAGACCTCTCTGGAAGCAGCAAAGTTACTAGGTATCAGCCGACAGGCTGTCTCAGAGAATCTCAGAAAATCGCTGCGCCATATGCGTAAGATTTACGGTGTGGATGAAAAATGTGGAGGGCGGAACTGCTTTTGCCGGATCTGAAAGAAGGCCGATAATTAGATAAAAAATGACAGACCGTCGATGGTGTATGAAGCAGCACTGTCGTCGGTCTTTTTACGTTCCGGGATCATTTTCTGTCCTTCCGATTTATTTTTCCGGGAGTTCCTTGCAATCCGGGTGCTGCGGATTGGGAAAAGTGAAGGGGCAGACCACATGGGAAGGAGGGGTGCAGCCATGAAGATTTAGGCATATTGGGCATCAGCCCGCCAGTTGAGAAGGAAACAGCAAATCTATTGTAAAGAAAGGATGAAGAACACATGCAGAAAAGGAAATGGTTCAAAAAAGCTGTGTCAGGAATGTTGACAGCGGTGACATTGCTCACATCTGTCATTGCGCCGCTCCCGGCGGTAGCGGCAGAAATTTCTCCGGAGGAGAAGCTGGCAGCATACGTATCTACGCTGCCGCAGATGGATGGAGTGGCAGAGCAGTTGGATGCCAGGGAGATGATATCAGCAGAAGCATACGAAGTAGAGTTTGGTGCAGATGTTAACTTGAAAACAGATTTTACCGGAATCATCTATGATAAGAATAAGGTAAAGGTAAATTTTTACAAAGCTGTGAATGAAGAAGGACAGGATTTCTCAACTTCCCATGCCGACACTTACAAGGCAACCTATTATGCGGAGCCTGTAAGTGGTAATCCGGCATACCGCTTTTACCGATCCGTGATCGTGAAGGAGCCGGTGGTGGAAGAGAAGCAGACGGAGAAAGATGGAGGCTCCAATGACGGGCAGGCAGGGACAGAATCAGAAAGCGAGGATGCGGAGGCAGATGCAGACTCGTCTGAGGAAACGATGCATGAAACAGTGGCCATGTTGGAATCGGAAAGCATTGCTGAGTCTCTTCCCGAAGCAACAATAGAAGAAGCAGAAACCGCAGGATTGCAGGATTCAGAGAAAACAGCTTCTGAGACAGAAGGAAGTGAAGCGGGATCAATGGCAGAAGCAGAGTCGGAAACCGAAGAATCGGAAGTGACGGGAGCGGAGCCTACAGAGGAAGTTCTTTCGGAGTCTGAACTGGATGCTGCACTGAAAGCTGCAGAAGGACAGGAAACGTATGATTGGGAGTCCGGTCTGACCGTCTCCGGTGTTTTGTCCTGGGCGACGAAAGAAGAGGGAATTGACCTTGCTGGGATGGAGAGCGGCAGCAGTGTATCTTTCCAAATGCCGAAGATGAAAGCGGCGAGAGCAGCAGCAAAAACCCAGACCGTTGATATTACCAAAGGGACTGCCTGTTATTATTCAGATTACGGTCTGGGGTCATATCTCACCTATCCCTATACCGTCTCCTTTGGCGATGTAAAGGCGACAGCATATTGTGTCCAGCCTTCAAGAGGCGCTCCCGGAGATGGCAAATTCACAATTACCAAGCTCAAGGACAGCAAAGCACTTGCTAAGGTATGCTATTACGGAACAAAGGCCAGTGGAGATGAAGGGTTCTTTGCTGAGAAGCACCCGGATTTTTCTGCCGGAAAGAGATTTGTGATTACCCATATTGCAGCTGCTTATGCGAATGGAAGCAGTGACGCTTTTTCCGGTACGAATGATACCGGTAAGAAGCTGGCAATGGAGCTGTATAACTATTGTCAGGATATGCCCGATATCCCCGATGTCGGTATGCAGTTTTCTGACGAGGATGTGGTGGCTTATAAAGATGGAAACAGCCAGAGGACAAAGGAGATCACCTTTAAGGCGGATGAACTGCAGAGCATTACCATGAAGCTGCCGAATGGCGTGATATTCCATAACGTGACCACGGGAAAGAATAGTAAAGCCGGTGCAGATGTGGAAGTGACAGGCGGAACGAAGTTCTATCTGTCTGCGCCTCTAACACAGGTCAATGATGCGGGCGCAAGCTGGTCTGCGACCATGAAAGGCAGTGTGACGAAGGACTATTCCGCTTATAAGATCACGACCGGAAGTGACACTCAGGATCTGGCGCTGGTGTTCGGTGAAGCAATCGGTGCTGAAAAATACGTGGATTTCAAAGTGACCTGGCTGGCGCTTGCCAATATCAATATCACAAAGACGGATTCTGTCAGCGGTAAAAACCTGTCTGGAGCAGTATTTGGAGTCTATTCCGATAAATCCTGTACCAACCTGATCACTAAAATGCCGGCAACGGATAAGAACGGTTTCTCTACGGTGGAGATTGTTGTCACGCAGGATACCGTGTATCTGAAAGAGATTACGGCACCGAAGGGCTATGTTTACAGCGTGACTGCACGCGGCGTGAAGGTAGTAGCCGGAAAGGATTCCAGCCTGACTGTCCCCAATAAGGAGATCATGGGCAGCATTTCTGTCCATAAAGAGGGCGAGGTGCTGACCGGGGCAAAAACATTTGATAACGGCGTGACTTTCCAGTATGAGAAGAAGCGTCTGGAAGGAGCATCCTATAAAGTGACTGCCGGAGCAGATATCGTGGCTGCAGACGGCACACTTGTTTACCAGAAGGGCGCTGTTGTATCTGAAAAACTGACCACTAATAAGGATGGTACAGTTACCCTAAATAATCTGCATCTCGGAACCTACGTCGTGACGGAAACAGGCGCACCAAAGAATTATATCAATAAGGGCGAATCAAAAAAGATCACCCTGACAGAAATCGATCCGACACAGGAAGTCGTGCTGGGAGAAGTGACTTTTGTAAATGACCGTCAGAAAGTATCCACCGTGATCAGTAAGGTGGACGATATGACAAAAAATCCTCTTTCAGGCGGTATCTACGGACTGTATGCCGGGGAAGCCATCAAAAATGTGAACGGGGACGTGATCGTGGCAAAGGATGTCCTGATCCAGAGGGCGACAACCGGAGCGGACGGTAAAGCGGCATTTGCCGCAGATCTTCCCCTGAATGTCAGCTACTATGTGAAGGAGCTGCAGGCGCCGAAGAAATATGTTCGCAATGAAACGGATGTGTTCACTTTCACGGCAAACTACACTCAAGAGACGGAAGCCGTGATTGAGTTCACCTATACTTTTAAGAATGAACGTGTCAATGCCCGGATTGATCTGATGAAGGTGGATGCGGAAACCGGGGCAAAGACACAGGGGGATGCTTCGTTAGAGGGAGCTGCCTATGGCCTTTACGCAAGGGAAGATATTGTCCATCCGGATGGGAAAACAGGCGTGGTCTACAAGAAAGATTTCCAGATCGCCACTCTGACCACGGATCAGTCGGGAAAGGCATTTATCGAGAACCTGTATCTTGGCAAATACTATATCAAGGAGCTGGTTGCTTCCGAGGGTTACCTTCTGGATATCAAGGAATATGATCTTGACTGCGCTGACGAGGGAGATCTGGTAAAGACTGTCAAAAAGACAGTTACCTCTAAGGAGCAGGTAATCAAGCAGCCATTTCAGGTGATCAAGGCTGCGAACAACGGTAAGACCGATGCTGACCTTTTAAGCGGAGTTGGCTTTACAGCCTACCTGATCAGTTCCCTTAAGGTCAATGCCGATGGCAGCTATGATTTTGCCAAGGCAGAACCTGTGGTGATTGCAGAGGATGGCAAGACAGAGATGTTCACCGATGGACGTGGACATGCACAGTCGATTGCCCTGCCCTATGGCAGGTATATTGTTCGCGAAACGACCGCACCGCACAACTTTACGCCAGTGGATGATTTTATCGTGACAATTACAGAAAATCACCCGACCACACCGCAGGTATGGAGAGTGCTGCTGGATGATGAGTTTGAGGCGAAGCTGAAAATCGTGAAGAAGGATGATGAGACAAAGAAATCCATTTTACTGCCGTATACGGAGTTTAAGGTCTATGACATGGATCATGATGAGTATGTGGAGCAGGTGACAACCTATCCGGAAACAACCGTGCATAAATCTTATTTCACGGATGCGAACGGTTATCTGACCTTGCCGAACAATCTGCACCCTGGACATTACCGCATTGAAGAAGTGAACGCGCCGGAAGGCTATACCCTGAATGCAAATAGCGTGGAAGTTCTGGTGGATTCCAATACGGCTTATCAGCTGGACAGTGTTTCCGGCGATGCTATTATCACGGTGGAAGTGGAGAACCATCCGGTTAAGGGTAAGCTAACCATCATCAAACAGGGTGAGATCCTGAAAGGGCATGACAAAGATTTCTCCTATGAAGAGCAAAACCTTGCAGGGGCAGAGTTTACTGTCTATGCGGCAGAGGATATTTATACCCCTGATCATCAGAAGGATGCTGACGGAAACCGTGTTGTGATCTTTGCGCAGGACGCTCCGGTCGCAAGTGCAGTGACCAATGACAAGGGCGAGGCAATCGTCTCTGATCTGCCTCTTGGTGCATATTATGTGAAGGAAGTGAAAGCTCCCTATGGGTTTGTGCTCAATACGCAGCCGCAGGCCGTGAAGTTTGCCTATCTGGATCAGGACACCCCGGTGATCGAGCAGAGTGTAACCTTTGAGAATGAGCGCCAGAAGGTGAGTATCTCCGTGGAGAAGCAGGATGCAGAAAACGGAAATAAGATTGCAGGCGCAACCTTTGGCCTTTATGCCAAAGAGGCTATCATGGCCGGAGATGAGGTGCTTGTGAAAGCCGGCACGTTGTTGGAAGAAGCGGTGTCCGGTGAGGATGGCAGTGCTGTCTTTACCCTTGATCTGCCGTTGGGACTGTACTATGTGAAGGAAACCAAGGCGCCTGCCGGATTTGTATCCTCTGATGAAGTGCTGGAGTATGATGCTTCCTATCAGGGACAGGATGTTCCGGTAGTGAAGCTCTCAGCTGTCAAGAAAAACGAGCCTACGATATTTGAATTTACCAAATCAGATGTTACTACGGGTGTTGAGCTGGATGGCGCTGCACTGACCGTAATGGATAAGAAAGGTGACGTGATCGATACATGGACTTCCGTGAAGGGAGAGCCGCATGTGATCAGGCATCTGACTGCGGGAGAAAGCTATGTGCTGCGTGAGGAATTTGCTCCGTATGGATATATCAAGGCAACGGATGTAAGTTTTACGGTAGAGGATACCGCTGAGGTACAGAAGGTGGAAATGAAGGACGAAGTGCCGACGGCTCTGCTGATCGTAAACAAGAAGGGTGAGTTCCTGGATAAAGTTTCCCTGATCGACAACGCAAAGGGTGTGGTGGAGCATCTTTTCGAGTATATCACCGGGAATCTGACGAAAGTAACCTTTGAAGTGTACGCTGCGGAGGATATCCATGCGGCAGACGGTATGAGTGATGATTATTTCAAGAAGGATGATCTGGTTGGCACGATTACCACGGATGATAAGGGGATTGCCAAACTGGGTGATCTGCCGCTGGGCAAATACTATGTGAAGGAAGTCGGCACAGCATACGGATACGTATTGGATGATGAACCTCGCGTTGTGGATCTGTCTTACCGTGACCAGGATACTCCTGTGGTGGTCTGCGATGAAAACTGGCAGAACAATCGCCAGACAGTAGCAGTCCGCGTGCTGAAAGTCGGGAAAGAGACGAAGGAACCTCTGCAGGGCGGCATCTTCGGGCTGTTCACATCGGAAGATATTAAGTCCGCTACCGGTAAAACTTTGATCGAGAAAGATACCATCATTGAACTGAAGACTACGGATGCGCAGGGACAGGTCAGCTTTACTGCAGACCTTCCTGTGGACGGGAAATACTACGTGCAGGAGCAGTATGCTCCGGCTGGCTATGTGACCACCAATGAGAAGAAAGAGTTTACTTTCTCTTATGATGGCGCAGATCAGGAGGAAGTCGTCTATGATTTTACTTTTGAGAACGAGCCTACCACCTATGAATTTTCCAAGACGGATATTACGACCGGTGAAGAAATTCCGGGAGCACATCTGGAAGTCCGTGATGCGGATGGCAACCTCGTGGATGAGTGGGTATCTGAGAAGAAGCCGCACATGATCCGGAAACTGGAAGTTGGCAAGGAATATTCCATGATCGAAACAAAGCCTGCAGACGGGTATGTGACCGCTGAAACCATCGCATTTACCATCGAGAATACATCGAAAATCGTTCCCGTTGAAATGAAGGATGATGTGACAAAGGTGGAGATCAGTAAGATGGACATAACCAGCAGGAAAGAACTGCCCGGAGCGAAGCTGACCATTCTGGATAAGGATGGCAAGGTTGTGGAGAGCTGGGTATCCGAGGAGAAACCGCACTATATCGAGAGACTTTCGATTGGCGACTATACGCTCCGTGAGGAGACTGCCCCGGATGGATATCTGAAAGCGGAGGATGTGAAATTCTCCGTAAAGGATATAGCGGAAATTCAGAGGGTGGAGATGAAGGATACCCCAGACACACCTGGTACACCGGATACGCCGCAGGAGACACCAGGCAAGCCGGATACGCCGAAAACAGGCGATGAGAGCAGACCGCTTCTGTGGGCTGGCCTTGCGGCTCTGGCCCTGTTTGGGTTGATTGGCAGCCTGATTGCCATGAGGAAAAATAAGAAATATAGATAAGCTCTGTAAGCACAGGTTTATCTGCCCCTACATCCCCCGGTCAGAAATGACCGGGGGATTCTTGTACTCACCGGCAAAAAATCAGGACAGGTACTTGCATTGGGGGTGATTCGGATTGGGGGAAGTGAAGGGGAAGAAAACCCCATTTCATCTGTACCTTGAAAAACAAGCATTTCCATGCTTCATACCCTGCTTCTTGGGATGATACCGACGGTCAATATGCATTCTGCGTGTGGCTGTCGGAAATACGTTGCGGAAGGACCGGAACAGGAACGGGCCCAGGAGGGCAGGCAAACGTAAGGCTAAAATGATCAAACAGCAGATACAATGCGGCGGAGAGGAAACCGTTCGGTGGAGTTTCCGCCGTATGAATGTGCTGCTTGGCAGATAGGCTGGTTGCACTACCAATAAACGAAAGAAGGTGAGGATATGATTCAGATCGCAGCGGGTATTGCGCTGGGTATGTTGACATGTACTGTTGCCGCTCTGGTGGCGGGCTGCATTTATCTGGAGCATAAATATCCGGAGATGCAGAATCGTTTGCGCTCTAGGGCCGGAGGCAGGGAGGAATGACGAAGAAGATGACTTTTCCATTCCATTATGGCGGCGAAGCAGAGAGTTATACATTCTATCGGGTGCCGAAGATCCTGTTCACGGAGAAGGTGTTTGACCATCTGTCTACTGATGCAAAACTGCTTTACGGGCTTTTACTGGATCGGATGCAGTTATCGCTGAAAAACGGCTGGGTGGACGAGAACGGGAAAGTATTTATCTATTACACCGTGGAGAGCATTATGGACGCCCTGACCTGCGGCAATAAAAAGGCAGGGCTGCTTCTGGCGGAATTGGATGAAAAGAAAGGCATTGGCCTGATCTCGCGGGTACGGCAGGGGCTTGGAAAGCCGGATCGCATCTATGTACATAAGTGCGTGGTTCCTGAGATGTCATTCGGACACATCCAGAAGTGTCGAAACGACATGTCTGGAGATGTTCCTTCGACAGGTCAGGAGATGTCAAAACGACACGCTAATAAGACTGATAGGAATAATACTGAACATAGCAAGAATGATCTTATCGTTTCAGCGGAGCCGGGATGGGATGAGAGTGCGATGAAGGAGCGCAGAGCTTATCGGGAGTATTTTCTGGAGAGATGTTCCTTTGAAGTGCTGAAAGCAGAGAATCATTATTCCGCAGGGGAACTGGACGAGCTTTTGGAGCTTCTGGTGGACGTATGCTGCAGCAGGCAGAAAACCATCCGGATTTCTGGGGATGAGAAACCGATGGCAATAGTTAAAAGCAGGTTCATGAAGCTGGACAGCGAACATATACGGTATGTTCTGCATTGCTTTAAGGAGAATACCACGAAGGTACGCAATATCAAGCAGTATCTTCTGGCATCCCTTTACAATGCACCGATGACTATCGGCAGTTACTACACAGCGCTGGTACAGCACGATCTATACGGCGTGGATTGAGAAAACCAACTCAGGGGGAAGAAGGTGAGAAATATGGATGATCTGATCAAAGTGAATTTTGCAGAGGAATATCCGACGGTGTCTGCAAGAGAATTATATGTGGGACTTGGGATTAAGACACAGTTTCGATCCTGGTTTCCCCGCATGTGCAGTTATGGCTTTACGGAGCATGTGGATTATAAAAGGCTGTATCAAAAAAGATCGACCTTGGGCGGGATGCAGACGATGGTAGATTACCAGATCAGCATCGATATGGCAAAGCATATCTGCATGATCCAGAGAAATGAAAAGGGAAAGGACAATATTTCCTCGAGCTGGAGAGGACCTGGAATTCGCCGGAGAAGGTGATGGCGAGAGCCTTGCAGCTGGCAAATGCCCAGGTGAAGGAACTGTCCTGGCAGTGCAGCCGGCTGGATGGACAGATACAGGAACAGAAGAAACAGATCGCTTCCTTAAGACCGAAAGCGGTTTATCTGGACATGATTCTACATTCTCCCTCCCTGGTGCTGACCACGCAGATCGCAAAGGATTACGGAATCAGCGCGATCCGGCTCAACCGCCTGCTCCATGAATGGGGTATTCAGTATAAACGCCGGGAACAATGGATTCTTTACGCACAGTATCAGGGGCAGGGATACACCTGCAGCACTTCAGTAGAGATCCGTCGCAGCGACGGGCGGCTGGAAGTGAAATACCAGACAGAGTGGACACAGAAAGGCAGGGCATTCCTTTACCAGCTTTTAAAGAGTAAGGGATATCTGCCGGTGGTGGAACAGCAAATGGGAATCATGGAGACTGCCGGGGCGAATCTGCTTCTGGCATTTTCTGTATCCGGAGGACATGGGGAGGAGGTGAAAGAAGCCCATGCAGGAGGAAGTGAATGAAAAAACGATTGCCCTTTGTATCAGGGGAGGAAAGATCACAGCGAATATTCTGAAGGCTGCTTTGACTAAGCTGCTCCGGGATATGGAGAAATCCAGAAATAAAGCACAGCAAAAGATTGCGGAAATGGCGCAGGAGAAGCCTGAAGTGGTCAAACGAGGCAGGCAGAGCCTTGATAAGATGATGAAGAATGGGAGCCAGCTGACCAATATCGAGATTACGGACAAGAATATCCGCTCTTTTGAGCGGGTGGCGAGAAAGTACAGCATTGACTACAGTCTTAAAAAGGATAAGTCCGCAGTTCCGCCGAAGTACCTGGTGTTCTTCAAGGCGAAAGATGTCGATGTCATGACTGCCGCTTTCAAGGAGTACACGGGTGTGACACTTCAGAAGGTGAAGAAACCATCCATTCGTAAGCGGCTTCAGAAAGCGATTGACCGTGCTGCCAAGCATAGGGAGCGGGAGAAGATCAAACAGAAAGATAGGGGACAAACGCTATGAAGAAAGAAAAATCCGGTGCGCCTCCTGTGCTTCGTAAAGCAAGGGATGCGCTCCGCAGTAAGATTGGTGCAGTCAATTATACCCGGCTGCTCACTCAGAGTATCCCGCACATTGTCATGTTTTATCTGGTAGATAAGGAAGCATGGCTTTATCGCAACTGCATCGGGGGATCAGCTTTCGATAAGGTGGTGGCGGTGCTGATGCATTTTGGGCTGCCATTCCAGAAGCCAATGCTGAGCTTTCACCCGTATGATCTGCTTTCCGGACTTGCCGGGGCATTGATCTTGTGGGTGGTGGTCGCATATCGGCGAAAGAATGCGAAGAAATATCGGCAGGGCGAGGAATATGGCTCTGCCAGATGGGGCAATGAAAAGGACATACGCCCTTTTATTGATCCGGTCTTTGAGAACAACATCCTGTTCACACAGACGGAACGGCTGACGATGAACAGCAGGCCGAGCAAGCCGCAGTACGCGCGGAACAAGAATGTGATCGTGATTGGCGGCAGCGGAAGCGGCAAGACGAGATTCTACGTTAAGCCCAACCTGATGCAGATGCCGGAGAAGGTTTCCTATGTGGTCACAGACCCAAAAGGAACCATCGTAGTGGAGTGCGGGAAGATGTTAAAGAAGGCCGGATATAAGATGAAAGTGCTGAATACCATCAATTTTAAGAAGTCGATGCACTACAACCCCTTTAAGTACATTCGCAGCGAAAAGGACATCCTGAAGCTGGCGAATACAATTATTGCGAATACCAAAGGCGAGGGAGAAAAATCTTCCGAAGATTTTTGGGTGAAGGCAGAGAGACTTTTATACTGTGCTCTGATCGGCTACATCTACTACGAAGCTCCGGAGGAGGAGCAGAACTTTGCAACGCTGCTGGAGTTTCTGAACGCTTCGGAGGCCAGGGAGGACGACGAGGAATTTAAGAACGCCGTTGACCTGCTTTTTGAGGAACTGGAAAAGGAGAAGCCGGAACACTTCGCTGTGCGGCAGTACAAAAAATATAAACTGGCCGCCGGCAAGACAGCAAAATCAATTTTAATTTCCTGCGGGGCCAGAATGGCTCCCTTTGACATTCAGGAACTGCGAAACATTATGGCTTACGATGAGATGGAGCTTGACCAGTTGGGTGAGCAGCGCATGGCAATGTTCGTCATTATCAGCGATACGGATGATACGTTCAATTTTATTGTTGCGATAATGTACACACAGCTTTTCAATCTGCTTTGTGACAAGGCGGATGATGAGCATAACGGCAGGCTTCCGTACCATGTGCGGCTGCTTCTGGACGAGTTTGCCAATAGTGTGAGACGTTTCACGCTCAAAACGGTAGGAATAACCGACAAAGCGTGACACTGGCCTCAAGGCCAGTAGAACTGTATAACCGATGTTTCAAATGACGGGGTAACGCCCGGAAGGGAACACATTAAACCTTCGAATGGCTCTCGGTCTTGCAGATGGCTGAAGGTCATAAGCTCGGAGAAGTCGCGTGAAGTACACCCTAACGTTCAGTCGAGGAAATGTCCCCAGCGGTGGGGGCTGTGTATGACAGCGCGGATGGCGCTTTTCTATGGTCAGGATGTCCCTTGGAAAAGGACTGACGAAGTCTTGAATGTACGGCTCTAGACGAATGGCTTATAGAAATGTAAGTGCACCAGATGGTGCGCGCCACGGGGAAAAGTATGTGTTGTTAGGAGGAAATTCCCTCTGTGTTTACAGGACACAGGCTTCCGCAGGGAAGTGTGGGCAGGGTTAAAGAGACGGCCTAAGGATTAGCAATGCTAGGTTATACGGAACGTCGGAAGCAACGGACGGAAGAACCGGCTGCACGGTGACAAAGTATTCCGGCTGTGACGAAAGACGGCAGGAGGCGAAAGAACCTGTCGCTATAAGCTCACTTACCGTTGTGAAAGTAGAGGCATGGTACCGATGAAGCGGCAATAACAAGCCGTGGAGGGACGGCCTCGAGTCGATACTGAAATTTCTTTCATGCTTGTATAGTAATCGCCTTACGGAGATTTCATAGCTGTCGTGGTGTGACTAAGAAAAAATCTTCTCCAAAAAGGAGTTGGTTACTATGGCAAAACGAATTGTAAACAGGGCAGAGCGAAATGCGGAAAGGTATGATGCCAAGGAAACCGGCTACAAACTGTATGCAGACAGTCTGGAGAACAAAACGTTTGACAGGCTCATGCCGTATGTGGTCAGCGACCAGAATGTCATACTTGCCTATCGCAACATCTGCAAGAACCATGGGAGCAAAACCCCTGGGACGGATGGACTGACGATTGATGCGATTCATCGTCTGCCCATCTCGACCGTCATTCAGACGGTCAGAAACAAGTTGTCCTATTATCAGCCGAAGAAAGTAAAGCGAGTCGAAATCCCTAAACCGAACGGGAAGATGAGACCTCTCGGTATCCCGAGCATATGGGACAGACTCATACAGCAATGCATTCTTCAGGTACTCGAGCCTATCTGCGAAGCGAAGTTTCATGAGCGGAACAATGGGTTCAGACCTTATCGGTCCACGCAGAATGCTATAGCGCAGTGCTACAAGATGGCACAGCTGCAGAACCTGCACTTTGTAGTGGATGTCGATATTGTCGGCTTCTTTGACAACATCGACCACAGCAAACTGATTCGTCAGCTATGGGCTCTCGGAATTCAAGACCGGAAGCTTCTGGCTATCATCCGGCAGATGCTAAAAGCAGAAATTCTGTTCGGAGACATCGTGATTGAACCAATGACTGGCACACCTCAGGGAGGAATCCTTTCGCCGCTTCTGGCAAATGTGGTGCTGAATGAATTGGACTGGTGGATTGCGAATCAGTGGGAAACCTTCCGCGTGAAGGAAGGAGCGACTGGTCTGGAGTATGACAAAACTGACAGTGAGGGCAACCTGCTCGCTGTGGATATGTCTCAGAAGTGGAACAGACTTCGGAAAACGACAGAGCTGAAAGAGATGTATATCGTCAGATATGCAGACGATTTCAAGATTTTCTGCCGAGACTATTTCACTGCGAAAAAGACAATGGCGGCAACAAAGCTGTGGCTTGCGGAAAACCTTCACTTGCAGACCAGTGATGAGAAGTCTGGCATCACAAATCTGCGAAAGAACTACACGACCTTCCTTGGTATCAAGTTCAAGGTGGTGCCCAAAGGCGACAGATGGATTGTCCGTTCCCACATGGCTGATAAGAGCAAGGAAAGAGCGATTGTCAAAGTGCGGGATGTATGGGGTGATATCAAGAATCCGGCTATGCAGGCGGAACTTGAAGCAAACGTCACGAAATACAACGCCATTGTCATGGGACTCCATAACTATTTCTGTATGGCAACGATGGTCTCCGCGGACTTCGCGGAAATAAACTTCAGAGCCATGGGGATGAAAAATGGGGTCAACCATAATCGTAGGTGTACTCCTCTGGAAAGAGAGGGCGAGTTTCACAGCACATTTCTCAAGGAGAAGTATGGGAAATCGGAGCAGTGCCGATGGATCAAGGGGCGCCTGCTTGTCCCTGCCGGGTATGTTCAGTATGTATACCCGAAATACAAGCGCCGCTGTGTAAATAAATACATTCGGAAGTTCGATGACGGTATTAACTGCGTGAGCTTTGATGTGATGCGTTACATGATTGAGCACGCTTCGGATTATCCGACTCTTGAGATGGCAGACAACGCGGTCTCACGCTACATTGCCCAGAAGGGCAAGTGTGCAGTTACGCATGAAGAATTGTCTGTCGGTGACATGGTGTGCTTACACATCCTGCCATACAACGGCACCCGCAACGACACCTACAAGAATCTTATCCTGCTGTCGAAACCTGTTTCAGAACTCGTTCAGGCTGAATCCAGCCGTGCGATACAGAGGCATCTTTCAAAGCTTTCCCTGACCGGGGAAATGCAGGTTAAGGTCAACAAGCTCCGGAAACACCGGGGCCTACCCGAAATACAATTCGAAGACTATACAGGCACTAAAAAGTAAATTTCAGTCGATGGAACGCCGTGTGACGGGAAACTGTCACGCACGGTGTGGAGTGGGGGAAAAGCCCGAGGCGCCTTTAGCGCCGGAGGCTCACCTATCACTATTCGGCCAGATACCGAAGTTTGATAAACTGATCGCTACGATCCGAAGCCGTGAGATATCGGCTTCCATCATCTTACAGTCCCAGTCCCAGTTAAAGACGATCTATCGGGACGCTGCCGAGACGATCATCGGCAACTGCGATACCATGTTGTTCCTTGGCGGCAAGGAAGGCAGTACCTTAAAGGAAATTTCTGAGACACTTGGAAAAGAAACCATAGACCTCTATAACACATCGGACACCAGAGGGCAGGGACGATCCTATGGCATGAACTACCAGAAAACCGGAAAAGATTTAATGAGCCGAGATGAACTGGCAGTCATGGACGGCAACAAATGTATCCTGCAGCTTCGTGGTGTTCGTCCGTTTTTTTCGGATAAGTTCGACATCACAAAGCACAGGCGCTACAAGGAGCTTTCCGACTACGATAAACGCAATACGTTTAACGTGGAAAGCTACTTGAAATGCGAACTGAAAATGAACAGGCAGGAGCTTTTTGATCTGTATGAGACGGACGGTGATGCGCAGGAGGAAGCTGATGAGGAGGAAAAGATAGAGTGAAGCGACAAATACTGCCGCCGGTTCGGGCTTCTCCCTCGTCAGGCGGCTAATCCCATTAACCAGCATCTGATCAACGAACAACCAAAAACAAAAATAATAAGGAAAGGAAAAAGAGACAGAACGTACGGCACCGGACAGAGCTTCCGGTGCCTTCTCTTTATAGGAACCGCTATGGCGGGCAGTGCTATAGAAGAACACGTTTTTGGCTCCGGAGACATGTAACCGGAAAAGTTCCGACAAAACTCGCCATAGGCCGTCAGGCCGCATAAACACTGGACTACCGTGGTTTTGTCGATGATTCCGGGAAATCGACAAAACGGAGAAGAAACAAAACTATTTTGTCGATTTTGAAGGAAAAGAGTTTTGTCGATTATGAGTTTGGCAGGGGATATCAGTTAGACTACCCATGTGCCTCAGGAGAGGCGGAAAGGAGGAACAAACATGGGTGATCTAATGGAGATGAACCCGCCTGAGCAGGATCAGCGGTACGCTGTTTATTCTGTCAGGAACACGGCGGAGGATGGGCTGATCTACACGCGCTCCTTCATTGTGATCAAGAACGGTTACGGGGTGATCGTTCGTTTTACGCGGCTTCAGGAGTATGCGGGGGTGTACGTAAATGGGACATACCGGCCGCTCACATCGAATCCGGAGGCAAAGCTGTACTTCATATGCGGCATGCTGAATTACTGCCTGGTGGATCATGGTGCAAGGTTTGGGATCCGCCATGTGTTCAGCATCACCAGGGAGATGCTGGCAGAGTACTTTGACCATTACGCAATGGAGCAGCTCCCGGACGGATCCCACCACAGCCGCCAGAGCGTGGAACGGTGTATTTCAACCGTGACAGCGTTCATGGCAAAGCTGTCATCGAAGTATGGCGGATTCATGAAGGTCAGAAAAGCAGATCTTTATACGGAAAGAACGGTGGTGTCCAGGAAAGGAAAAATGGTGAAGCGGCCTATCCCGACGTTCCAGGCGACCGGCATTGAAGACCATGACGGGACGTTCCGGGACATTCCGACAAAGGCGGTGGAGATTCTGCTCCCGATGGCATTCCGCTATGCCAAGGATATCGCGTTTGGCCTGTGCCTTCAGGCGTTTGCGGGGCTTCGTGCCGGGGAAGTATGCAATGTACGGCAGGAAACCAGCCCGCTCGGCCCTGGCATCCGGTTTGTTGAAGTGGATGGAAACGTCCGTGAGGTATCGATCGACCTCCGCCGGGAGCTCGCACTGCGCAGTGACGGCGCAGAGGTCGGGGAGATTAAGAAGGAGCGGGTGCAGCGTGTCTATCCTGCTTTCCGGGAAGCCTTCTGCAGGGCTTACGAACTTCATAAGGAGTACCTGCGGGGCGTGGAATTCGAAAAGGAATACGCCCCGATGTTTGTAAACAGCCGGGGGAAGGCGATGTCGTATGAAAGCTACCGGAAAAAGTTCAAGAGCCTTGTCAATGACCACCTGCGCCCGGCGTTGCTTGCAAGCGAGGATCCGGAGCTGCGTATCTACGGGCAGCTGCTCTGTGAGAACAGCCTGGGGACTCATTGCCTGCGGCACTGGTTCACAGTCCAGCTGGTCCTGCGCGGCGAAGATATCGGAAGCATCCAGTCCTTCCGCGGGGACAGGAACCCGGAAACGGCGTTCCTGTATCTCCAGAACAAGGGGGATCTTAACCGGGAACTGAAAGAAAGCAATGAAAAGCTGGTACAGCTTCTCATGGAGATCGGGGGTGAGGCTGATGTGTGAAGCTTTCTTTGCGGATGTAAAGACGATGGCGTCGGAAACAGGCTCCCTGTATAACGGCAGCCATGTCACGGACAGGGACGCCCTGCTCTGCTTCCTCGACAGCAACGGGTGGTTTGGCATGGATCCGGAAAAACCGCTGAAGGAGGCCGTGATGGCGGAAGGCAGGATCCGTTTATGGCTTCAGGCGTATAAGAGAACCGGGGAGGAAAAGACAGGGATGCTGCTGGGAGCCTTCCGGGAAAAGTATCCGGATACGGCACGTCGGCTGTCGGATTTTTTCGCGGAGAGGGGGAAGGAAAGTTATGCACAGGGATGGAAGTTCCTGGATTTCCTGCTCGCCGGCATTGAGCGGGAGATTGCCCTGTATCCGGAGGAAGACCTCAGGGAACTGGTTGAAGCGGCCAACAGGAGCCTTTCGCTGGCCGATATGAAACTGCTGGCGGCTTTTCTCAAAAGCGGTGGCAGAAAAAGCCTGTCCTCATGGGAATACGAGTTTAAAAGCAGGCAGATCATAAAGGCGGACATCTCTTCCTACCCGCTCATGGACTTCAGCGTCATGGCATACACGATTTTCAACCCGGAAGCATGGGAGAAGGAGAAGTTAGTGGAGAAGGCGGCCGGGAACCGCAGATATGCAGACCTCTGGCTGTTTATGGCGCTGCACTTTGTCAGCGGTATCCGTACAACGGATATGAAACGTCTCCCGGTTCCTGCCCTCCCGTATCCGCCTGATGAGATGAGGCAGATGATCCTTGAGAAAAAAGCAGAGCCTGCAACGCTGCGCGGGATCGCGCAGGAAGTGCAATTCCGGCAGGAAATGCTGTCACGTAAACCGCATAAAGTACGGCGGCACGGGATGGTTGCTGATATAAAGTTCTTCATCCCGGAGAGTCTCCTGGAACCCATGGGGCTGATCATAGCGCTGTCCGTGTCATTCAGGGAAGACGGAGACCCGTTTGTACGGACAGGATGTGAACTGCAGGACATCCACCGGTTCTTTGGGGAAAGATTTGCCGCGGCGGTCGGGAAAAGGAAGCGGTTTTCTTCGCGGCGGGCGAATAAAGCGTACCTCCAGGGGATCGAATGGCTGGCAGATGACCGACCGGGAAGGCCGAAGGGATATATGATGGCGGCCCTGGCAAGGAGCCATAAAGGAGGGATCGGCACCCTGCCCGAAATCACGGATGTATATCTGAAGGACGCGAACTTCACAGGATACAGCCCGGAATTCATCCTCAGGGAGATGTTCGAAAGGGGGATTTTCGGGTTCATCCCCGCGATACTTCTGGAGATGTACCAGGGGGAAGCGTACAGGGAGCTTGGCGTAAGCGGCCAGACAGAGCTGATACGCGCTGTCGGGCTGTCCGCATGGCAGATCGAAAAGATTACTTCCGCCGTTTCCGCCTCTTTTAAAAAGGCAGAGGAGGTTGTGGAGGGGCTGTTCCGCAAAGGGGACAGGGAAATCCTGGCACAGTCACTGCAGAAGATCGCAGCCGGGGCTGCCCCGGGCAAACAGGAAGGGATGTCCTGTGTCCGGGCGGCGGCCGGTTATCCCTGCGACCGTGCCGCGAGGAGCTGCTGCATCGGCTGCGGCTGTGAAATCTATACGAAGTCAGCCACGCACCTCCTGGTAAGGGAATACGTCAGGCTGAATGGGGAAAGGCTGTCTAAAACGGGCGCAGAGGCAGAAAAAAGCAGGATGATCCTGGAACATACGGTTGTTCCCTCGATCCTCCAGGTGATCAGCAGCATCCCGGAGCTGTACCCGGAGGCGGACATGGAAATGATACGGGACATGGTGGAAGGAGGGATCCGGGATGCAGATCGTATTGGATACTGAGGCAAGGGCAGACTATGTAAGGTACCGCCCGGTGACATGCCTCGATGCAAAGACACGCGAGAAGGCGGAAAACATCTTTGAGGATTACCGCAGCCGCGGCGTGATCACCGGCAGTTATTCGGATGATGCCTGGCAGGCCACGAACGAGATTGCCCGGACCACATATGATTTCAGGTTTAATGAGCTGATGTTCCGGAACTGCTGCGAACCCTGGGTCGGCTGCACGGCGGCATGCTATGGCGAGTGCCTGAGGGCATATGTCGTTTTCCTGATGGGGAAGTATACGCTCCCTTTTATCAGGGAAGTGCTGAAAGAATTGAAAGCATTGGCGGAAATGGATGCGGAGGAGGCTTTATGCCGGCCGGATGATGAAATGAAACCCCATGCAGCCGGCTTCCTGTCTATCCTGCCGGAAAGCAACGACATCCGGGACTATGTCATGGAGATGCTGGAGGAAGAACCCAGGAAAAAGAAGAAAAAGGAGCACAGGGAACTGGCGGATTTCCGGTATTTCCTGCGTTTCGACAAGTCCCTTCAGGAGTATTGGGAGTACGCAGACGACAGGAAAAAGGAGTTTTATTTCCCGGTGTACTTCTGGTGGAAGCTGACATGCGTGCTGCCGCTGCGGGCGACCGAATTCCTTGTCACGCCCAGGACCTGCGTTTCCATGAAGGAAGGCAGGTACACGATCACAATCCGGCGGACACGCCTGAAAAAAGGAATCCGCCGGATCGCATACCGGCTGGATGAGGATTATGAGCCGAAAACCTATGAGATCCCGGAAGAACTGTACCGTCAGATCCGGTGGTATCAGGAAGTGACGAAGGATAAGGTCCTTCCCGCAATCGGTACGCTCCTTGTCCCGGATCGGGAAACACCGTCCGGATATTTCACATACACCCAGATGCGGCGGAGGCTGATGAAGTTTTGCGGCGAGGTTTTCGGTGACGAGGCATACCCGGTACATCCGGGGGATACACGGCACCTTGCGATGATCAACCTGATGCTGTCAGGCGGATCCCCTGTGATCTGCAGGGAACTGGCCGGACATGAAGACCTGGATATCAGCTCCAACTATTATGCGAACATGTCCGCTGTCGTGGAAAGCAGCGTCCTGGAAATGTACCATGGCGGCTACAGCGGTACGTCAATGGAGGGATCGTTCCTGATCCCGGCGGCCGATCCGGCGGGCGGAGCCCGTATGGGGAAGGGCTGGTGCATGTACCCGGGGATAGAAGACGGTGACATGACGGGATGCCTGGACAGCTATTCCATTGACGGTACGCTGGGGAACTGCAGGGACTGCCGGTATTACAAGCCGGATGAACCGGGGATCCGCATGGATCTTGAGATGAAGGCGAAACAGAAGGTGGATGCCGATGCGGCTTATCTGTTCCGGATGATCGAGCAGGTAAGGAAAAGCCTTGGATATACGGAAACCATACAGGAAGCGATGCTGCGGCTGCAGGCGAGCGCGGGACGATACAGGGCGCTGCTGGCAGGCCATTATGAGGAGGAAGTGTGATGGGAAGACCAAGGAAACTGGAGCCGTCAGTGCTGGTGGCACTGGTGGATGGCTACTATGAAGAGAAGGCGGCGGGTAACGCGGCAAAAATCCGGTTCAGCAGCCTGGAAGCCTACGCGAAGGAAAAGGGGTATACCGTGAAATCGTATGATTTCAGCAGGTGCCGGGAAGCCGTGGTGCGTATTGAAGAACTGAAAAACTCTGAAGAGATGCGCAGGGAGGAAACCCTAGCGGCGGCGTATAAAAGCCTTGATGTCGAAGGACTCCTCAAACAGTGCACCACCGTGGAGGCACTGAAGGAGACCCTGATCAGGATGGATGGTTATTGGAAACGGACATATATGGAAGCGTCAGCGCTGATAACACGGGATCGGGCGTTCATGCAGGAAAAGGGAAAACTGGATGGGAAGATCCGTTCCCTGAAAGAAGAAAACGCCCGCCTTCAGGAAAACGGGAAAGAAATGCTGAAGGAAAACACTGCCCTGAAACGGGAGAACGTATATCTCAGGAGGATGCTCCGCACCTACCTGTATCCGGGAATCGCGAACCAGATCCTTAAGGAAAGCGGGCTTCCTGTCGAAGGGGAGAATGCAGTCAAGCCGGAAAAGTTCGGGGAACTGATTGAAGGAAAAAAACCGGAAGCGTTCCGGGGACGGCAGAAAACGCCTGCCCCGGTGTTGTCGTGGCAGGAACGACTTCAGAAGGAACTGGAAAGGCAGGTGTCGCAGGATGGAAACCCCTGACATGGATTCAGGAAAAAAAGACCTGGCTTCCCTGTATCCGGAAATCGCTGCACAGTGGGATCCGGAGAAAAACGGGGACCTCTCACCGGAACAGGTCCTTCCGGGTTCCGGTAAGAGGATCTACTGGATATGTGAAGCCGGCCATAGCTGGCAGACGGCAGTCTATCACCGGACAGAGGGGCATGGGTGTCCCATATGCAGTGCCAGAGAGGCCGCGTTAAAACGGGGGATGAATGATCTTCTTACAGTAAGTCCTGAACTGGCAGCCCAGTGGCACGGAACGAAAAACGGGGCTCTTGGACCGGCTGACGTGACAAGCCATTCCGGGAGGAAAGTATGGTGGCAGTGCGGTAAGGGGCATGAGTGGGCGGCTTCGGTGAATGGACGGCAGAAAGGACGGGGTTGTCCTTATTGTGCGGGGAACCGAATCCTTCTGGGTTATAACGACCTGGTGTCGATAAACGCACCGTTTCTTTCGGAGTGGGATTATGAAAAAAACGGGGAGCTCAGGCCGGAAATCTTCGGCCGTGGCAGCACCCGGAAAGTCTGGTGGAAATGCAGTGAAGGGCACAGCTGGAAAGCCGCCGTTTACAGCCGTACTTCGGGGAGTGGCTGCCCGTATTGCGCCGGGAATATCGTGGAACCAGGTGTAAATGATATCAGAAGCCGTGTGCCGGAATGGCTTTCCGAATGGGATTTCGAACGGAATGATACAGATCCCGGAGAAACGGCTGTGACAAGCGCTAAGAAAGTGTGGTGGAAATGCGTGAAGGGGCATGCGTATCTTTCCAGCCCGTCCTGCAGGATCCGCGGCCATGGCTGTGTATACTGTGCCGGAAAAGAGATTCTGCCGGGATTCAACGACTTTGCCTCCGGGTATCCGGAACTTCTTGAAGAATGGGATTATCGGAAAAACCGTGTTGACCCGTCAGAGATCACAAGGTTTACGCACAGTCGGGTCTGGTGGATCGACGCGAAGGGACATGAATGGATGGCTTCTGTGGCGAACAGAGCCGCCGGGAACGGCTGCCCGTACTGTGCCGGACGTAAGGTCCTTGGTGGCTTCAACGACCTGGCAGGCTGTTATCCGGAAATCGCCCTTGAATGGGACGATGAGAAAAACGGAAACCTCCGCCCGGCAGAGGTCACATCCAGTTCAAACAGACTTGTATGGTGGCGCTGCGGGGCAGGACATTCCTGGAGGGCGTCGGTGGCAGGCCGCACAGGCGGAAACGGCTGCCCTTACTGCGGAAACCGGAAGGTCTGGTCGGGGTTTAACGACCTTCTCTCATGCATGCCTGAAACTGCGCGTGAGTGGGACGCCCAGAAAAACGGCGGGTTGAAGCCGGATGAGGTTACGTTCCGCACTGGACGGCTGGTCTGGTGGAAGTGCGGAGAAGGTCATAGTTACCGTATGTCGGTTTATAGCAGATGGAAGGGAAAAGGCTGTCCTTATTGCGGCGGGACAAAGGTTTTGAGCGGTTTTAACGATCTCCGCACAGTAACACCATGGATCGCGGAGGAATGGGATGACGGGCGGAACGGAGATCTGAAGCCGGAAGATGTCTTTCCCTATACAAACCGGAAGGTCTGGTGGAAGTGTGAAAACGGGCATCATTGGAAAAGTACAGTAAACAGCCGACAGAAAGGCTCCGGCTGCCCGTATTGCCATGGAATACTCCCCAGGACACCGCACTTTATTTCGTAACAACTATATAAGCCCACTTTTGGAGCCATTTCCGAGATTCAGGGGATGGCTCTTTTTGATTGGAGGAACAGGTATGAGGATGAGAATACGCTCTCCCACTGATGCGCGAGAGAAATGAAAAACGACAAGCCCAAAAGACTTCACCACGAAAAACAAAGAAAGGAGAAGCCAAAATCGCAGTAAAGCAGGCCGACAAAAAACGGCTTGTTTTTCTTTTGGGTTTTGTCGGAAAACAGCAAATCTACAAAAAACAGCAAATCTGCGATTTTGGTTACTGTGAATATGGGCTTTTTTAGCAGTAGTATCACAATCCTTCAGACACTGGTGACGGCCATTGGCGCAGGTTTGGGGGTGTGGGGCGTCATCAATCTTCTGGAAGGATATGGGAATGATAATCCTGGCGCTAAAAGCCAGGGTATCAAGCAGCTCATGGCAGGCGGCGGTGTGATCCTGATTGGCACTCAGCTGGTGCCGCAGCTTGCGAATCTGTTCGGCTAAACAGGGAAAGGAGATAACGATCCATGCTCGATTCAGTATTTGAAGCAATCGAAGAATGGATACGGACTCTACTGACGAACATGGTGGATTCCAACCTGACGACGATGTTTGCAGATGTTAATGAGAAAACGGGACAGATCGCTTCGCAGGTTGGGCAGACGCCGCAGGGATGGAATGGCGGCATTTTCAGCATGATACAGAATTTATCCAATACGGTCATCCTGCCGATTGCAGGCATGATCATCACGTTTGTTCTGTGCTATGAACTGATTTCCATGCTGACCGAGAAAAATAACATGCACGACATTGATACATGGATGTTCTTCAAATACTTTTTTAAGATGATGATTGCCGTGTATCTGGTCAGCCATACCTTCACGATAACGATGGCGGTCTTTGACATGGGACAATCGGTGGTTAATTCTGCAGCTGGTGTCATATCAGGGGAGACAGCCATCGACATATCCTCAATGATAACGGAGATGGATACCGTGATGGAGACGATGGAGATCGGGGAGCTGGTGGTGTTGGCACTCGAAACCCTGCTTGTCAGTTTCTGTATGAGGATCATGTCCATAGTGATTACGATCATCTGCTATGGACGAATGATTGAGATCTATCTATACACTTCGGTTGCGCCGATCCCGTTCGCCACCATGACCAACAGGGAATGGGGACAGATTGGCACCAACTATTTCCGTGGGCTGTTTGCACTTGCGTTCCAGGCATTTTTGATGATGGTCTGCGTAGGTATCTACGGAGTTCTGGTCGCTACGATCCAGATATCCGACAATATGCGCACTGCGTTGTTCGGAGTAGCTGCATATACGGTACTTTTATGCTACACGCTTCTTAAAACCTCTAGCCTAAGCAAGCAAATTTTTAATGCCCACTAAATGGGGAAATATAAAAAGAAAGGAAACGTCCCAAGGCGGCAATCCCCGAATGAAACGCCTTTGGATGCAGGACAGATATGGCTTATGTGAGCGTGCCAAAAGACCTCACGAAAGTGAAGAATAAAGTGGCGTTTAACTTAACCAAGCGCCAGATCATCTGTCTCGGCATAGCGGCGGTGATAGGTTTGCCGTTTTACTTCCTTACCAGGGGAGTAATCGGGAACAGCAATGCCGCCACAGGGATGGTGCTTCTGATGCTGCCGGCATTCCTCTTTGCTATGTATGAGAAGGATGGAATGCCGTTGGAAAAGGTGCTGATGAATATCATCGCAGTGCGGTTCCTGAAACCGGATATCCGACGTTATGAGACAGAGAACATCTATGAAATGAAAATCGTTTCAAAGAAAATAATAAATAAGAAGAAAAATCCGCAAGCGGCTGTAAAGAAGGGAGGGCAGAAACGTGTACGGAAGTAATGACTATGGGTATGACGATTACTATGAGCAGGAACGGCCACAGCGCGGACGCCCACTGACCCGAAGAGAGAGGCGGCTCCGCAGACAACAGCGGAAGATCCGTATAAAGGAGCGGAAGCGTCAGGAAAAGGTCGATGCTAAACTTGCAAAGAAGCAGGCAAAGATCGATGCCCGTCTTGCGAAGAAGCAGGAGAAGATAGACAGGAAGGAAGAAAAGCGCCGCAGGAAGCTGGAAAAGAAAGCACCACCAAAAGTGAATGTAAAGAGGAAGCAGACTGACGCAGCTTACAATAAAAAATCGGCGAAGAACGCACAAACCACAAAGGAGAAGCGCATATCTGCACAAAAGTCAATCCCTTACAGGGAGATGGGCAGAGACGGGATTTGCCGGGTGCAGGATAGGCTCTATTCTAAGACAATCCGTTTTTATGACATCAATTATCAGCTGGCACAGAACGAGGATAAAAATGCCATCTTTGAAAACTGGTGTGATTTCCTGAACTACTTTGACAGCACGATCTTTTTCCAGCTTTCGTTCATCAACCATAAGACGAACATGACTGAGTATGAGAAGATTATCCGCATTACACCGCAGGATGATGATTTTGATGATGTCCGTATGGAATATGCGCAGATGCTGAAAGATCAGCTGGCAAAGGGAAATAACGGCCTGATGAAAACCAAGTATATCACCTTTGCAGTGGAGGCGGACAGCGTGCGGGAGGCAAGACCGAAACTGGAACGTATTGAAGCCGATATCCTGAATAATTTCAAGGTGCTGGGAGTCAGGGCTTACCCGTTAAATGGTGTGGAACGCCTGCAGATCATGTATGAGACGTTTAACCCGGAGCAGGAACATCCATTTTCCTTCCAGTATGAGCGGCTGATCACAAGTGGCTTATCTACGAAGGACTTTATCGCTCCAACCAGTTTTATCTTCCGAAACGGAAAGTATTTCCAGATGGGGAATACTCTGGGAGCAGCAAGCTACCTGCAGATTCTGGCACCGGAGCTGACGGACAAGATGCTGGCGGAATTTTTGGATATGGATAAGAACCTGATCATCAATCTCCATATCCAGTCCATTGATCAGATGAAGGCAATCAAACTCGTAAAGAGTAAAGTGACCGACATAAACCGGATGAAGATTGAGGAGCAGAAGAAGGCGGTTCGTTCCGGTTACGACATGGACATCATCCCGTCTGACCTGATGACCTATGGCAACGAGGCAAAACGGCTTCTGGAGGATCTGCAGTCGAGGAATGAGCGAATGTTTCTTGTGACAGCCATCTTCCTGAATACCGCAAAGACAAAACAGGAACTGGATAACGTAGTGTTTCAGACGGCGGGTATCGCACAGAAATATAACTGTGTGCTTCGCCGCCTTGATTATATGCAGGAACAGGGATTGATGAGCAGCCTGCCGCTGGGTCTGAACCAGATCCCAATCAAGCGGGCGCTGACCACGACATCTACGGCAATTTTTGTGCCGTTCACCACGCAGGAGTTGTTTATGGAGGGCGAATCCCTCTACTACGGACTGAATGCTCTTTCAAATAACATGATTATGGTAGACCGGAAGAAGTTGAAGAACCCGAATGGGCTGATCCTTGGTACACCAGGCTCCGGTAAATCGTTCTCGGCAAAGAGGGAGATCACAAACGCTTTCTTTGTCACAAGGGACGATATCATTATCTGCGATCCAGAGGGGGAGTATTATCCGCTGGTCAATAAGTTGGGCGGTCAGGTGATCCATATCTCCCCGACCAGCCATGACTACATCAACCCAATGGATATCAATCTGGATTATTCTGATGATGATAATCCGCTTGGGTTTAAGTCCGATTTTATCCTGTCTCTTTGTGAGCTGATCATGGGGAGCCGGAACGGCATCGAGGCGGAGGAAAAATCCGTGATTGACCGTTGTCTGCCGATTGTGTACCAGAAATATTTTGAAGATCCGGTACCGGAGAATATGCCGGTACTTGGTGATTTGTACGCTACGCTGCGTGCGCAGAAGGAAGAGCAGGCACAGAGGATTGCTACAGCTTTGGAGATTTACGTCAATGGCTCTTTGAAGGTGTTTAACCATCAGACCAATGTGCGGTTGGATAATCGTATCATCTGTTTTGACATTAAAGATCTGGGCAAGCAGCTGAAAAAGCTGGGGATGCTGGTCGTGCAGGATCAGGTTTGGAACCGTGTAACTTTAAATCGATTCTCTCATAAATCCACCCGGTACTATGTGGATGAGTTCCATCTCCTCTTGAAGGAGGAACAGACTGCAGCGTACTCTGTAGAGATTTGGAAGCGGTTCAGAAAGTGGGGCGGCATTCCTACGGGCATCACGCAGAATATCAAAGATTTGCTGGCATCCAGGGAGATCGAGAACATTTTTGAGAACAGTGATTTTATATACATGTTGAACCAGGCATCCGGTGACCGGCAGATTCTGGCGAAGCAACTGAATATCTCACCATACCAGCTCTCTTATGTGACCAACAGCGGCGAGGGCGAAGGGCTTTTGTTTTACGGGAATATCATTATCCCCTTTAAGGACAGATTCGATAAGTCCTTGAAGCTCTATGCCTTGATGACCACAAAGCCAGAAGAAGTCGAGAAGCGAAAAGCTGCGGAAGCTGCAGAGGTGGCAGAACAGGCTGAGAAAGACAGGCAGACTTCATGGCAGACGCAGAAAATCCCGGAGGGTTACTGGCTGGATGAGGACGACGATCTGGGGGAAGCGCTTGGCTTGGAGCTTGATCGCATGGTAAAACCGGGTGGTGCATTGGCCGAGCGGGACAAGCGGCTGGGTAAGAAACTGTCAGAGGTGCCCGATGAGGAGGATGGCGAATGAGACGATGGTTTACAGGAGTCCTGTTCCTATTTTCCATCGTCCTTCTGACCATCAGTATTTATTTCCTGATGGGGATGTTTCAAGATTACCGGGCAGAGAGTGATCTGCATGACAGGTTGAAGGAAATCCATGAAACAGCAGATATTCCGGGGGATGATGTGGATAAAACATCTTCCTCCGAAAGTGAGGGATCAGAAAAACGGGAACTGGAAGTAGTCATTGACGAAGGCCTTCTGGCACTCCATGATGACAACCCGGACTGCATCTATTGGATCACGATACCGGATACACCGATTGACTATCCGGTGATGTATCATCCGCAGGAGAAGGATTATTATCTGCACCGGGATTTTTATGGAGATTACCTGGCAAGCGGGACACTTTATCTGGAGGAAGATTGTGATCCGGATATCGGTGACAACCTGATCATTTACGGGCATCACATGAACAGCGGCAGCATGTTCGCTGCCCTGGATATGTATAAATCCAGAGATTTTTATGAAGAGCATCCGATGGTCGTACTCCAGACCCTGCACGGAGAAGAAAACTACCGGATTATGGCTGCATTTGCCACTCCGGTTTATACAAGGCATGATTTTGACTACTACGGTTTTACCGTGACAGGAGATCCAACAAAATATGAATCGTATGTAAAGGCGTGTCTATCACGCTCTTTCTATGATACGGGTGTGACCGCTGTCTACGGACAGCGGCTTTTAACTTTATCGACTTGTGAATATACACAGAAAAATGGTCGGATGGTCGTGGTGGCTGTCCAGGAAGATGCTTCAGGTGGAATCGGGAAAGGACAATGATATGAAGCGAATGATGAATAAAAACAATGAGAACAAGAGAACGGAAAAAACAGTGGAGGCACTTTTACAGTTGTTTGGCAATCTCTTCGGAGAGAATGTCCCGGTGGTAGCGGTGGTGGGATGCGGCGGAGGTGTTGCTGAAGAGAACGAGGATTTCCTGAAGGCATTGGAAGACTATTTCTCCGAAAGCGAAGAGAGGCAGTCTGATATTGACAAGGTGGAGAAGCACAAAGAACCGGAAGAAAGCTGTGAGGAGATTTCAGAGGGAGACGGGGAAGAAGTGTTTGATGAAATGCTTTCTGACTTGATTTCCTTTGCTGGCATGGTGGAACGACTGGACACGGTCCTTACTGCCGTTGCCACTGGGAAGATGTGCCCCATTCGTGGCATGAGCGAGACGGACAGTATGGTTGATATCGTATCTGAAGTCCTACGGAAATGGGCGAAGTACAAGGAACCTAAAGCATGACAATAGCGCCGGGAAAGGGGGCAGATCAAATGTCCGAAAGAGAATTTAAGGCAAAGGAGCGGACAGTGCAGAAGATGAGCCGCGATGGTCTGCTGGAGGAGAACCTTCGTTCCGGTACAAGCAAGCGTGTGAGCCAGAGAGTCAGGCAGGACAGTAGTATGCGTGAGGGCGATATCTCTTCGGATGCCAGGGTATTCCGACATTCGAAGAAGATGCCGGCAGAAAAGAGAATACTCTATGCAGAGCAGGAAACAGATGCCCAGGTGCGTGGAGATTCCCATGGAAAATCACGACAGATTCAGAAACGTAAGCAGGATAGGGAGCAAGATATTCCAGACCGTTCCCACACGCAGGGAGAAGATATGCCAGAGGGAGGCGATTTTGATGCAGAGCGATCTTCTAAAGAAACAGGAGACAGAAAAGTCCTGCAAAGAAAGCGTGCAGGACAGATCCGTGAAGCAGTGGAAGGGGAAGAAACAAGAAAATGTAAGTTTCCGCAAAAGATGGCATCCGAAAAAGATCCCGGGGATGAAGGCGCCGAGGAAGATGAAAATCTGACTTCGGGGCATTCCTCTCGTATGGGCAGTGTAAGAAGGCATTCTTCGGCACTGTCGGAAGTATCGGCCAGAACAGCGGCTGACTTTCGCCATGACCGCAGTAAAAAGCAGGTTCAGAAATATTCCGCAGACCAGAAACGCAAAGAGCGCCTGTCGGGAATCTCAAGAACAGAAACGGTTGAGTTGTCCGATGCAAAAGAGGAAATTGCTTCTAAACAGAAACGGGAGCGTTTGAATCAGGAACAGAGGAAACAACAGCGAGCCGTTGCTTCCGGTAAGAAAAAAACAGGGCGTTTGTCCTTTGATGATGAAGATGCTGAGGGAACGATGGTTCGTGGAAGCGGAGCCGGGATAGGGAGAAAAATTGCGGCAGGTGCCGCCGGGGCGGCAGTGCTTGAAGCCCACGCGAAGGTACATGAAACAGAGGATGAGAATGCAGGCGTGGAGGCAGCCCATACCGGTGAACGGCTGGCAGAGGAATCCGTGCGCAAAGCTGCCTCTGTTAATCTGAGGCAGGGTAAATCCAAATCCGGCGCAAGCAGACGAAAATCGGACACAGCGGGACTTCATAAACTGAACTTTGATGAGGAAACAATAAAAGCTGTAAATTCTGCAAAACAGGAAGCAGAGAAGAAGACTACGATCCGTAAATTTTTCCAGAAACAACGATATCGGCGCATGTACGCTGCGGCAAAGAAGGAAGAAAAAACAGCACAGCAGGTATTTAATACTTCACAGAATCTTGCAACAAAAGCGGCGGCGGTTGTAAAGGAGGCGTTCCGCCGAAACAGCAAGGTGCTGATTGGGTTAGGTATCCTGGGCGTGTTTTTCCTTTTGATTTCTGCTTCCGTGACGAGCTGCACAGCAGTGATCCATGGAACCGGGAGCAGTGTTATATCTACTACTTACGCATCCACCGATGATGAAATATACAAGGTGGAAAACGCTTATGAAGACATGGAAAAGGCGCTGAATGAGCAGATCAACGGTATTGGCAATCGATACCCGGAATATGATAACTTTCGTTATCAGATTGACGAGATTTCCCACAACCCTTATCAGCTAATCTCTTACTTCACAGCAAAATATGGAGAATTTACATACGCTCAGGTCAAAGATGAGCTGGAGCAGATCTTTCGGGAACAATATGGGATCTCCACTTCCGGTGAACGAGATGTGACCCTGACAGAAACAAAAAAGGTGCGTGTTGGGGATTCGTTGGGGCAGGTCGTGACTAGCGGCTACTGTAATTGCCCGATCTGCTGCGGCCAGTGGTCTGGCGGGCCAACGGCCAGCGGGGTCTATCCAACAGCACAGCATACCATAGCCGTGGATGCGAGCAATCCGTTCGTTCCGATGGGAACCCATGTCATTATGAACGGTGTGGAATATGTCGTGGAAGACACAGGGGCATTTGCCCGGTATGGTGTCCAGTTTGATGTTTATTATGACAATCATACAACAGCGCAGGCACACGGACATCAGACATGGGATGCATATTTGGCGGACAGCAACGGTAGTCGTGAGATCGAAGTTACAACGACACAGCCTGTCAACCGGATGAGTGTTACCCTGACGAACCATAACCTTGATTCCGTGCTCCGTAACCGTATGACTGGGGATGAAGAAAAGCGGTATGACATCCTCAACAAAACCTTTGGTAACAGGGATTACTTGTTCGATCTGGATAAAATCCCAAGTTACAGTGTAGATGGCGGTTACAGAATTCCACCAGAGGCATTGTCTGATGCGAAATTCGCCAATATGATTCGGGAAGCGGAAAAATACCTCGGATATCCCTATGTATGGGGCGGGGCTTCCCCGTCTACCAGTTTTGACTGTTCCGGTTTTGTCAGCTGGGTAATCAACAACTGCGGAAACGGATGGAATTACGGGAGATTGACAGCCGAAGGACTGAGAGAGGTGTCTGCCTATGTGCCTGCGTCTGATGCAAAACCGGGCGACCTGATCTTCTTCCAGGGAACCTATGATACTGACGGAGCAAGCCATGTCGGGATCTACGTTGGCAACGGAATGATGATTCACTGCGGCAATCCCATTCAGTACACCAGTATCAATACAACGTACTGGCAAAATCATTTTTACCAGTTTGGCAGATTATCATAAGGAGGCGGTGATGTGAGCAAAAGACTGAAACGCCTGATCGAAGAGGAAGAACGGACAATCGCAAAGATTGAGGAGTTGCAGGAGCATCTGAAAGAAATTCGAATTGCCAGAAAGCAGGAGGAAGATCAGGAGATTGTCCGAAGTATCCGCACGATGAAGTTGGGAGCCAGGGAACTGTTCTCCCTTCTGAGCGGGATTCAGGAAGGCAGTGTAGCGATTGAAACTTTCCCCGTAGAGGAGGAAGAACCGGACAAGGCAGAACTGACCATTGGTGATGAATTTGAGAAAAAGTGTCCGGAAAACAGTCAAAAGGATAATAGCGCAGAGGAAGCGCCGGAAAGCGAGGTATAACTCATGAGTAAAAAGATAAGAACCCTGTTGGCAGCTGCGGTGGCAGTGATGTGTGTCGTGTTTGGCAGCGTTACACCTGCGTTTGCCTTTGTAGACCCTACCTGGGAAGAGAGTACAGCGGAACCCCCTGCGGAAGAAACTGTGGCCGAAGAAAGTCCGGTGGAGGAGGCGCAGTCAGAAACAGAGCAGCCATTCTCTACGCCGGGAAACGGTGAGCTTGGGGATGAGATTTCTTCAGGTATGAAGGATTTCTATACCATTCATACAAAAAATAACAACACATTTTATCTGGTAGTAGATCATTCCGGGAATCAGGACAACGTGTATATGCTCTCTCTGATCGACGAGAATGACTTATCAGAGTTCCTAAATGAAGCTGTGAAGGAACCAGAGACAGAGCCGCCGGTGGTCGTGGTTCCGGAAACCACACCGGAACCGGAGACAGAGGTAACAGTCACTCCGGAACCGAAGCAGAAACAGGAGAACAATTCCAGTCGGATGACGCTTATCATCCTTGCCGTGATCAGTGTCGGCGCTGCGGCTTATTACTTCAAGATTTATAAACCGAAAAAGCAGGCTGATGAATATGAAACTGAAGGAATGGAGACAGGAGATGGTCTGGATACCGAGAATGAGGATGAAAGTGAGTGATAAAAGCAGAACATCAGATTGTCCACCTGGTGTCAGAGAGTAAACACAGGAGGTAACAACATCTATGAAGGATAACAAGATGTCTTTTGAAACGTTTGTAGAGATGGCCAAAGCAGGGATCAAATCTTATCTGCCGGAGGCCTATAGGGAAGCAGATGTTTCTGTGAAGGAAATGCAGAAGCTGAACGAATCCTATCTCGGGATGACGGTGGGCAGAGAAGGGCAGGCCTCTGTTCCGAATATCAACCTGACCGGGCATTATCAGGAATACCTTTCCGGAGGGGACTTAGAGCAGATTCTTACACGGATGGCAGAACAGGCACAGATGGAAATACCGGAATTAAAGATCGGATGGCTGCAGGACTACGAACAGGTGAAGCGGCATCTGTTCATCCGGGTCTGTGATGCCAGAGAGAATGAAACCTTTCTCAGCATGTCGCCACACAAGGAAACAGACGGTCTGGCCGTGTCTTATCATATTGCATTTGAAGGATTAAGCGGCGTGCAGGCCTCTACCTCGATTACGGATAAAATGCTGGAAATGTATGGGGTAACTGCTGAGCAGCTTCATGCAGATGCGCTGGAGAACTCGGAGCGTATGTTCCCGGCAGTTTATAAAAGCATGGCAGAAGTCATGATGGGAATAGCACCGGAAATGACCGTAGATGCGGATATGATGCCTCCGATGGGGGAATCACCGTTGATGGTTTTGACCAATGACCAGGGCGTGTATGGGGCCGGAACCTTATTTTATCCGGGTCAGATGGAAGAGATCGCCGCACATATGGAATCAGATTTCTTTATCCTGCCGTCTTCCGTTCATGAAGTGCTGATTTTGCCGGATGACGGACAGACGGATTACCGGGATCTTCAAATAATGGTACAGCAGATCAATGAGGCGGAAGTGGCATCGACAGACCGCCTGTCTGATCGTGTATATCATTATGATGTATCCGACCATCTGCTTGAAAAGGCCGAGACTTTTGAACATCGAATGGAAAAGAAGGAGCAGCTGCACCAGAAATCGGCAGAAAGGACGGTACTTTTCGGGGAAGAAATACCGGCTTCAAAAGTTCAGGACCGAAGATCCGGAGATGAGGACAGGAAGCCGGAAAGGAAATCTGTACTGCAAAGGCTGAACGAAAAGAAGGAGCAGATCAAGGAGCAGCCGAAAAAGGATACACTGAATCGGCACAGAGGAGCAGCACTTGAATGATTTCCGGACAAATCCGGGTACGTTAAACGTAAGGGAATGATCATATGGAAAAGACAAATCAGAAACAACAGGCGGAAAGAATCAAAAAATATCATATGCTGCTTATCGTTCTGGCAAAACAGAAGGAATCAGAGAAAAAGAAACCGTAAGAAAAAACATAACAATCATAACAACAGACAGGGCATCCGGAATCTCCGGGTGCCTTTTTCAGAATGGAGGGAACGACATGTATTTAGTGATTTGTGAGAAGCCCAGCGTGGCACAGTCGATTGGGAAAGTGCTTGGGGCATACAAGAGCGAAGATGGGTACTTATCCGGCAGGGAATGCATGGTCAGTTGGTGTCTGGGGCATTTAGCGGAGTATGCCATGCCGGAAGCATACGATGAGAAATACCGGAAATGGAACTTTGCCGATTTACCGATCATTCCAGAAGATTGGAAACTGACTGTGCAAAAGGACAAGGCGAAGCAATTTCAGGTATTAAAAAAACTTCTGACAGGATCTTTGGTTTCTGTAGATTATGTGGTAAATGCCTGTGATGCAGGACGTGAAGGGGAGCTGATCTTTAAACGTGTATATGACCTCTCCGGCAGTCGGCTTCCGGTAAAGCGGCTTTGGATATCGTCCATGGAAGATCAGGCAATCAAGGATGGATTTGCGAATCTGAAGGATGGAAGAGAGTATCAGAATCTGGCGGATGCGTCTGTATGCAGGGCGCAGGCGGACTGGCTGATCGGGATGAATGCCACCAGAGCCTATACAAAGACGTATGATTATCGCCTGAGCGTAGGAAGGGTACAGACTCCAACGCTTGCCATGCTGGCACAGCGTGAAGCGGAGATCGCAAACTTCCAGAAAAAGCAGTATTTCGTGGTACATGCTCTTTCCGAGGGTCTGGATGCAATTTCAAAACATCTGGACAGCAGAAGAGAAGCAGAGCAGATCGCAGATATGTGTTACGGAAAAGATGCCGAAGTCCTGAGCATTGATCGTGAGAAGAAAACTGCAGTTCCTCCGAAACTGTATGACCTGACTACGCTGCAGAGGGAGGCGAACCGTTTATTTGGCTTCACGGCAAAACAGACCATGGAATACGCACAGTCTCTTTATGAGAATAAGCTGCTGACCTATCCGAGGACGGATAGCCAGTATCTGACGGACGATATGGCAGATACGGCGAAGGGTATGATCGACATTCTCTGCAACCTGTTGTCTTTTGTTCCCGGCCGCTCATTCACTCCGAATGTCGAAAGGCTGTTGAACAACAAAAAGGTATCTGATCACCATGCCATTATCCCGACTGCGGAGATTGCAAAGGTGAATCTGGACAGTCTTTCGGAAGGAGAACGAAAACTCTTTTTACTGGTGGCAAATCGTTTGCTTTGCGCAACGGCTTCAAAGCATCAGTATATCACGATGAAGGTGACAGTTAGCTGCTGCGGGAATCTGTTTTCTGCGAGGGGGAAGGCTGTAACAGATGCTGGATGGAAGCAGTATGAAGATTCCCTGAAAAAATATCTCCGTGTCAAGGAAGAGAAGGAAGATGGCGGTGAGGCTGACTGTAGCCTGCCGGATCTTTTGGAAGGACAGATTCTTTATGGTGTAGAAAGCAAAGTAACAGATCATTTCACACAGCCACCGAAGCCATATACAGAGGACAGTCTGTTGGCAGCGATGGAACGTGCAGGGAATGCAGATATGGAGACGGAAGTGGAACGCAAGGGATTGGGAACTCCGGCAACGAGGGCGAGCATTATTGAAAAATTGATTTCATCCAAATATGCTCAGCGGGAAAAGAAAAAGATCATTGCGACAGAGGCCGGATCAAAAATGATCGCCCTTATGCCGGAGTATCTGAAATCGGCACAGATGACAGCAGATTGGGAAAACCGTTTGCTTGCGATGGAGCGGGGACAGACTACGGGTGATGCATTCATGGCTGACATTTATGGATTGATCGACAAGATGCTGGCCGGGTGCCGCGCTATCCCGGATGCGGAAAGGCAGAAGTTTTCTGATGGGTCAAGTGACCGGAAAGCAATCGGGAAATGCCCGGTGTGCGACAGCCCGGTATATGAAGGCAGGCGCAATTTCTATTGCAGTAACCGGGACTGCTCCTTCGCTCTCTGGAAAGAGAACCGTTATCTGTCTTCCATGAAGAAAACCATAGATAAGAAAATGGCGTCTGACTTGCTTCAGAATGGCAGGATACACGCAAAGGATTTCTATTCAGCAAAGACCGGGAGGACATTTGAAGCAGATCTTCTTTTGGAAGTCACAGAGGATGGAAAGACTTCGTTTGAGATGGCGTTTCCGAAACGGATATCCGGTAAGAAGAGACAGTAACAAAATATGGACGGCACCGGCTATTTGGCAGGTGTCGTCTGCTAATATGAAGGAGGCAATTTATGTCAAGGTATAACGACATCCGTGCGTTGGCGGATCTCCACGCACAGGAGATCAGTCGCTCACCCAGGGACTGGACAAGCTATCTGGACACAGCGGCACAGCTCTACCGATACGATTTCTCAGACAGTATGCTGATCCATGCACAGCGTCCGGAGGCGACAGCCTGCGCTGAACTGGAAGTATGGAACAGCAAGATGGGGCGTTGGGTGAACCGGGGTGCAAAAGGGATCGCCCTGATCGACGATACCGGACCGAGGAAGAAGCTGCGCTATGTATTCGATATTTCCGACACACACCTTGTACCAGGCGGGCGCACTCCCTGGCTGTGGCAGATCGATAAGAAGCATGAGAACCGGATCAAAGAGCATCTGATTGACACCTATGACCTGGATATAGGGGGCATAACGACATTATCTGAAGCGCTGCGGCAGTTGGCAGAACAGTATGCAGCGGAGAACCTGGATGAAGCGATGGATGGGATCGAGTATGAGCTGCATGATACCTTCCTGGAAGGACTTAGTGAAGATGCGGTCAGGGTATCTTTCCGTACCCTTCTGGAAAACAGTGTCTACTACATCATGACGAAACGGTGTGGGTTGGATCCGATGGACACAATGGAAGCGGATGATTTTACCGGGATCACAGATTATAACCATATCTCAGTGCTTTCCTTTATCGGAAATGCGGTACATCAGATCGCAGAGCCGGTTCTGCGGGATATTGGCAGGGAGGCTGCAGCAATCCTGCGTGAAAATCAGAGAGAAAATGCCCGACAGAGTCTTGAAACGAGAAACAGAAGGGACTATAATGAATTTAGCACTTTAAAGCGAGAAAGCAAAGAAATACAGAGTAGAGGGGAGGATGGACATGACACAGAGCATGGCGATAACATATCAGCGGAAGGGGGATTACCTGTTTCCGAATCTGATGATCGAGGACAGTCCGGTGAACTATGGGAAGTACGGGATGCTGAGGAAGAACTATCTGAAAGAGAACAAGAGGAACTGGTATCAGAGCATGATGCTCTCCGGGAGGCTGGAGCAATATCTGCAGGAGATCGATCAGAGGGCGAACGGCCAGATGGAACTGACCGCATCGCAGATGGCGCAGGCGGAAGGCGTGACGGAGCAGCTGAAAGCAGACGATCCGATGACCTGGGTGGCGAGGATGAACAGCATCAGGAACCGGGCAGAGGAGATCGTGCTGGCGGAATTGATCTACAGCTGACCGACGAAGTAACGGAACAGGATATGAACGAAGCAGAGGATGAAATCGCCTCTGCTTTCTCTTTGCCAGACTTTCCGACAGCGAATACACAAAAGCGAATGATCGAGGCGAGGATGGAAGCGCTTTATGCTGGGGAAATTTCTATCCCGTCCGATGTTGTGGATGAAATTCTGCGTACCGGCGGTAACCGGGACAGGAGTCAGCTGCGCATCATTTATAACTTTATGATCGAACAGACACCGGAGGAGTATATGGACTTTGTACGCCGGGAGTACGGCCGTGGAGGCAAGGGCTTCACCATCGATGGTCAGGATTATTCCGTCTGGTTTGATGAGATGGGGATGCAGATCGCAGTCGGACATACGGTGGAAGATCGGATTCTTGATAAGGCAGTTCTTTCATGGGAGGATGTGACCAGTAGAATCCAACAGCTTTTAGGGCAGGGAGAGTATGCGCCGCAGGTGGTACTGGATGCTGCCCGCAACAATGCACTCACAGAACATGCACAGGCGCTTGCCTATATGGAAGGCGATATGGCGGAGGGTGTTGCGGAGCTGGTCTTTGCCGATACGGAACTTTTTGCCGGTGGATATCCGGAAAAGACGGAGCGGATTGCTGAGTATCTATCACATCCGGAAAATGTCACCGATCTTGTGCAGAGATTGGAGGGACTTGCGGATGCGTATGCGGAAGACAAGTCCATCATGCGCTTCCAATATTATAACCCGGATCGGATGCTGGCACAGTTTCAAAAATTTATGAAAGAGGCTGTTCCTTTTGATGCAAGGGAAGGATTCTCATGGATTGACCATCAGATTTTTATTACGCAGGACGAGATCGATGCTTACCTTTGCAGAGGCGGCATTTATTCCGATGGAAGGCTTGCCACGTATGCTTTTTACCTCGCTCATGAGGATAACAGGGAACGGGCGGATTTCCTGAAAGACAGGTACGGAACCGGAGGTCAGAGTCATGCCTTATCCGGTGCGGATGCGTCCCATGCGGACTATAGCGCAAAGGGACTGAAACTGGAACGGGGCAATTATGGCAGCCCAGATGCCAGTACCCTGCTGAAATGGCTGAAGGTGGCACAGCGGGTGGATTATCTGATCCAGAATGACAGATTTCTGACTGCCGGGGATTTTGCACGGATGTCTGCCTATGAGCGGGAACAGATGGCGAATCGCGTGATCGGTTTCTATAGTAGACTTTCAGAGGAAATTGAAAGGCCATTCACTGAGGATTTCTTCAATGAGGCGGCAAGGAAAGAACTTCCGGTTATTCTGGAAGATCCGAACCGGACCGCAGAACTTCTGGAAAAGATGGATGCGGTGCTTGCGGGACTGCCATTAGATTCAGAGGATTATGAGAAGAGGCTCCGCAACCTGACAGAGCTTCACGGCTATGCGGATGGTTCTTTCACAATCTTCCCGCAGCCGGTAAAAGATAATCCGTTTCAGATTGATGCACCTACACATCAGCTCAGCATTTTTGATTTCATGCAGGCGGCAGAAAATCTTCCCGTTGAAATGGAGCAGGGAGATGTTACAGAGGAAACAGCTGCCGAAGTTGAATCGGAAAGTATACAGGAAAGCAATGCAGAGGAAATAGCCGGAGAATCCCTTGAAGAAACTATCGAAGATGATGAGGCTGAGAATGCTGCACGTTCAGCGATTGAGGAGAGGGTATTCGATGCAATGGAAGCAACCGGCACTGCGTATGAGGATTATTCCCCGGAGCAAATGGATGTGATCTATAGCGCTGCGGAAAAGGGGTATGACCTGAAGCCGCTTTGTAATCCGGCATTTTCTCCGGAACAGATGCAGCTGATCGTTGACATTGAGGGCAGGATGGAGGCGCACACAAGGGCTTCTTTTCATGAAGTATTTGACTTTATCGCGAGCAACGAGCTGTCCATAGGAGAAATCAATGACCTGCGGGCGGCAAACAACCTGCCGCTGGAAGATGTATCTGATGACGGTGGAATTGAAATATCTGATGAAACAATCCCGAAACTGCGGCAGATTGTGATTGATCTGATACCGAGGGACAGGGAACCGGAGCGGACACAGGAGCCGGTCAACTTTCACATCACCGATGATGATCTCGGCGCAGGCGGCCTGAAAGCAAAGTTCCAGGCAAACATGGATGCTATCTATATGCTGAAAAAACTGGAGAATGAGGGCAGGCTTGCTACACCGGAGGAGCAGGAAGTCTTGTCCCGATTTGTAGGATGGGGAGGCATATCGCAGGCATTTGACGCAGAGCGCCGGGAATGGTCTGGTGAATATGCGGAAGTAAAGGCGGCGCTGACCTCGGAGGAATACAGGGAAGCGAGGGCAAGCACACTCAATGCGTTCTACACTTCACCGACGGTAATCAAGGCCATGTATGAAGTCCTGGGCAACATGGGATTATCCTCCGGCAACGTGCTGGAGCCGAGCTGCGGTGTTGGGAACTTCATGGGACTTGTGCCGGAGACAATGAACGATCTACGAATGTATGGTGTGGAACTGGACTCCATATCCGGTAGAATCGCCAGACAACTGTATCAGAGAAATGAGATCGCTGTTCAGGGCTTCGAGGAAACGGAGTTCCCGGACAGCTTTTTTGACTGTGTGATCGGAAACGTGCCCTTTGGCCAGTATAAAGTGAATGACCGCAGGTATGACCGCTATAACTTTCTGATTCATGATTACTTTATCGCAAGGTCTTTGGACTTGACGAGGCCGGGCGGTGTGGTTGCAGTGGTCACATCCTCAGGTACGATGGATAAACAGAACGAATCGGTACGCCAGTACCTTGCGAACCGGGCTGACTTGATCGGTGCGATCCGCCTGCCGAACAATGCTTTTATGCGGAATGCCAATACGGGCGTGGTAGCGGATATCCTGTTCTTCCAGAAACGTGACCGGGCAGCATTAACACAGCCGGATTGGGTACATCTTGGAACGACACCGGAAGGTCACAGTATCAATGCGTATTTTGTACAGCACCCGGAGATGGTGCTGGGCGAGTTCACAACGGAAAGCACACAATATGGCAAGCAGGAAGTGACGGTAAAACCCATAGAGGGGGCAAACCTTGCCGACCAGCTTCATGAAGCCTGCAGCCATTTGCAGGCTACGATTGAAGAAATGGAGCTGACGGATTCAGAACTGGAAGAAGTGGATAACTCTATTCCAGCTGACTCTTCCGTAAAAAATTTCAGCTTCACCAACGTGGACGGGAATGTGTACTACCGGGAGAATTCCCGGATGCACCGGATGGAACTGCCTGCAGTCACGACAGAGCGTGTGCTTGGTATGATTGAAATCAGGAACACGGTGCAGAAGCTGCTGGATGTTCAGATGAATAACGGCAGCGATGCGGAAGTAGCGTTGATTCAGAGGCAGTTAAATGAGCAATATGATAATTTTACGGTACAATACGACATTATCAGCAGTAATGCGAATAAGAGGGCTTTTCAGCAGGATTCCAGTTACTGTCTGTTATCTTCATTGGAGATCCTGGATGAAGAAGGAAACCTGGAGAGGAAAGCCGATATTTTCTCCAAACGCACCATCCGCAGGGCAGAGCCGGTCACATCGGTGGACACGGCAAGCGAGGCACTGGCTCTTTCCATCGGAGAGAAAGCCGGGGTAGACCTTCCGTATATGGCGGAACTGACCGGGAAACCGGAGGAGGAGATTATCAGTGAGCTGCAGGGCGTGATCTTCAAAAATCCGTTGACAGACCGTTATGAAACTTCGGATGCCTATCTTTCCGGCAATGTCCGGGAGAAGCTGCAGGTAGCAAGGCGGTTTGCGGAGAATAATGAAGAATTTGCCATCAACGTATCCTATCTGGAGAAGGTGCAGCCGAAGGAACTGGATGCTTCGGAGATCGAAGTGCGGCTTGGCGCAACATGGGTCAAGCCGGAATATGTGAAGCAATTCATGGGGGAACTGTTTCAGACCCCGAGATATATGCTCGGCAGGGATATTCAGGTACGGTACGCTGAAATTAGCGGGCAGTGGAATATCTCTGGAAAAACCCGGGATTCCTACGGTAATTCGCTTGTGACTTCCACCTATGGAACCAGAAGAGCAAACGCCTATCGATTATTGGAGGATGCACTGAATCTGAAAGATACCAAAATCTATGACACAATCAAAGATGCTGACGGGGAACATCGTGTCCTGAACAAAAAGGAAACCATGTTGGCACAGCAGAAACAGGAGATGATCCGAGAAGCCTTCAAGGAGTGGATTTTCCGCGATATGGACAGAAGGGAGGATCTATGTAAGACCTATAACGAGTTGTTCAACAGCGTTCGTCCCCGCGAATATGACGGGAGTCATATCCGGTTTGTAGGTATGACGCCGGAGATCCAGCTGATGCAGCACCAGAAAAATGCCATAGCGCATGTACTATATGGGGATAATACCCTGCTGGCCCATTGTGTAGGTGCGGGCAAGACCTTCCAGATGGTTGCTGCCGGCATGGAGAGTAAGCGGTTGGGGCTGGCGCAGAAATGTCTGTATGTAGTGCCGAATCACCTGACAGAGCAGTGGGGAGGTGATTTCCTGCGGCTCTATCCGGGAGCAAATATCCTTGTGGCTACAAAGAAAGACTTTGAACCGGCAAACCGGAAAAAGTTCTGTTCCAGAATCGCTACAGGGGATTATGATGCGATCATCATCGGCCACAGCCAGTTTGAAAAGATCCCTCTTTCAAAGGAGCGTCAGATTACATCCATTGAGCGTCAGATTGACGACCTGGAGATGGCGATAGAGGAGGCGAAGGAGGAAGAAGGTTCCCGCTATACTGTCAAGCAGATGGAAAAGACCAGAAAGACACTGGAAACAAAGCTGGAAAAACTCAACGACCAGAGCCGGAAGGATGATGTCGTAACCTTTGAACAGCTGGGTGTGGACAGGCTCTTTGTGGACGAGTCGCACAGTTATAAAAATTTGTTTCTGTATACGAAGATGCGGAACGTGGCGGGTATCTCCCAGACGGACGCACAGAAATCCTCGGATATGTTTATGAAATGCCAGTACATGGATGAACTGACCGGGGGGAAGGGAGTGACGTTTGCAACGGGTACGCCGGTGTCCAACAGCATGGTGGAGCTTTATACGATCATGCGATACTTACAATACGATACACTGCAGAAGCTGGGATTGGGACATTTTGATTCCTGGGCAGCTTCCTTTGGAGAGACCGTGACAGCGATTGAGCTTTCACCGGAAGGGACGGGCTACCGTGCAAAAACACGGTTCGCCCGTTTTTTCAATCTTCCAGAGCTGATTTCTTTGTTTAAGGAAGCGGCGGATGTACAGACGGCAGATATGCTGAATCTTCCCGTACCGGAAGCGGAGTACGTGAATGAAGTGCTGGAACCGAGCGAGGAGCAGAAAGACCTTGTGGCGTCTTTTGCGGAACGTGCAGAGGTTGTCCGTGGCGGAGGGCTTGACCCGAGGATCGATAACATGTTGAAGATTACCAACGATGGGCGTAAATGTGCTCTTGATCAGCGGCTGATCAACGATATGCTCCCGGATGCTCCGGAAAGTAAGGTAAACCTTTGTGTGGAAAATACTTTTAAGGTATGGCAGGATTCCACACCGGAAAAGGGAACACAGCTGATTTTCTGTGATCTTTCTACACCGAAGTCGGATGGCACATTCAATGTTTATGATGACCTGAAAGCAAAGTTGATGGGCAGAGGCGTACCGGAGGAGGAGATTGCGTTTATTCATGACGCAAACACAGAAACCAAGAAGGCAGAGTTGTTTGCAAAGGTGCGGGCTGGGCAGATACGTATCCTGCTCGGCTCCACTCCAAAACTCGGTGCCGGAACCAACGTGCAAGATCGGTTGATCGCACTGCATCATCTGGACTGTCCGTGGAAACCGTCTGACCTGGAACAGCAGGAAGGGCGTATCCTGCGGCAGGGGAACCGGAATGGGAAGGTGAAGATCTTCCGCTATGTGACGGAGGGAACCTTCGATGCGTATATGTGGCAGATCCTGGAGAACAAGCAGAAATTCATCTCACAGATCATGACTTCAAAATCTCCGGTCCGTGCGTGTGAGGATGTGGACGATACAGCACTTTCCTATGCGGAGATCAAGGCGCTTGCAACGGGAAATCCATATATTAAGGAAAAGATGGATCTGGATATCCAGGTAAGCAAGCTGAAACTGATGAAGGCAAACCATACCAGTGTAAAGTATAGGCTGGAAACCGATATTGCCCGGACATACCCGGTACAGATCACAGCGACAAAGGAACGGCTCGCAGGGCTAAAGTCTGACCTTGCTGCGGCGAAGCCAATCATTGAAGCGGATAAAGACCATTTTCAGATAATCATCGGCGGCAAGGAGTTTATGGACAGGAAGGAAGCCGGGACAGCGCTGATCGCCGCCTGCGCCGGACTGAAAGCGGTGAATACCAGCGGACAGATCGGAGAATACCAGGGTTTTTCTCTGACTGCCAGTTTTGACAGCTTCCATCAGGTCTACCAGCTGACGATTAAGCGGCAGTGCAGTTGCACTGTGGAGGTTGGGAAGGATGCGCTTGGCAATATTCAGCGTATCACCAATGCCCTTGCAGGCATTGAGAAGAAGCTGACGGAATCGGAACAGAAATTCGACAATTTACAAAAACAGCTGGCAACGGCACAGGAGGAGGTGAGAAAGCCATTTGCACAGGAGGCGGAGCTTGCGGAAAAGTCTGCCCGGCTTGCAGAGTTAAATTCCCTGCTGAATATGGATGAACGTGATTCTCCCGATACGTTTGGCATTGATGAGAATACGGACGCAAGCATTGAAGCGGCAGAAAAAAGCCGTCAGCCGGTGTTTGATGCCGGAAAGGCGTCAAATACGGCAGGCCGGGAGGCGGAAAGGGCATCTGATGCGCCGGTTTACGCAAGGAGTTATGCAGACCGTGCAGGTATGGTGGCTTCCGAAAGCAGGGATTCCGTATTGGATAAGCTGCATGAAAAGCAGGAGCAGGTATCGGAAAGCTACAGGACACAAGCACCGTTGAGAAAATACGAATATTCGCTATAAACCATCTACTGCAGCCTCGCCTCATGGCGGGGCTGCAGCTGTATAAAGGAGGCATTATATCTATGGCAACAAACAGAGAAGAGAGGATGAAAGAGGTCACAGACCGCCTGCAGGCGGGACTTGAGGAACTTTTCAATTCAGAGAAATACGCAGAATACCTGCGTGTCATGTCGCAGTTTCATCATTACAGTTTTAACAATACTCTGTTGATCGCTATGCAAAGGCCGGATGCAACATTAGTGGCTGGCTATCACGCATGGGATAAGAAATTTAACCGTCATGTGATGCGGGGTGAAAAAGGAATCCAGATCATTGCGCCTGCCCCGATCAGGGAAAAGCAGGAGCAGGAAAAGGTAGACCCGAATACCGGGGAAGCTGTTCTGGGTGAGAACGGGCAGCCGGAAACGGAGGAGGTGACGATCACCATTCCACGCTTTAAAGTATCGACTGTATTTGACCTTTCGCAGACAGACGGCGATCCTCTCCCTGATCTTGGCGTGGAGGAACTGACCGCAAGTGTAGAGAATTATGAGATTTTCATGGAGGCGATTCGCAATGTGGCTCCTGTTCCTGTTCGCTTTGATGAAATCGCAAGTGGCGCTAAAGGTTATTACAGCAGCACGGACAAGGAGATCGTGATCCGGTCCGGAATGAGTGAGATGCAGACCATGAAAACGGCAGTTCATGAGACGGCGCACGCTATTTTGCATGATAAAGATATCATGCAGGAACAGGGCATCCAGAAAGATCAGCAGACAAGAGAGGTGGAGGCCGAAAGCGTGGCCTTTGCGACGCTGGCGCATTTTGAACTGGATACTTCCGAGTATTCGTTTCCTTACATTGCCGGATGGAGCAGCGGACGTGATACAAAAGAGCTGAAGTCATCCTTGGATACCATTCGCAGGACAGCATCGGAGATCATTGACGGGATTGAGGCCGGTATGCGGGAGCAGCTGCTGGAGAGGCAGGAGCAGAACGCAGAACTGTTGCAGGAAAGTGACATTCCCGGACGGGAGGAACTGCTTTCAACAGATTTTCAGGAGATCACCCTGTATGATGTGCCGATGCTCTACTCAAACGGCAGGGTTGATCGGGCAGCACTGCCAGAAGGGATTTCTTGTTATGATCTGCGGGGATCTGACTATGATCCCGGCTCACCAATCCGGCTTGAGGAACAGGTAATGGTCAACCACGCCGCTACTGTTATCAGTGCTTTTCCGATAGATGTGAGTGAACTGAAAAGTCTGCGTCTTGGGGAAGAATTGAACTTTGAGGACGGTGAGGTCACACTTGCAGAGTATATCGAGTCCATGAAAGAGCTTGACCAGACGGTACAGGAGGAGCATCTGGAAAATGCCATTGGCCGTGCCAATGAAAACCTGTATCTGGATGGAGCAGAGAACAGATTTGCCATCTATCAGCTGAAAGAAGATGAGGAATACCGCAATCTCCAGTTCATGAATACGGAGTATTTGGCTAATCACGACCTTGCTGTAGAAGGAGAAAATTACAACTATGTTTACGGCGACAGGCTCCCGGATGGAGAGACGCTGGACGGAATTTATGAACGCTTCAATCTCCGGCATCCGGAGGGGTATAGCGGACATTCTCTGTCCGTCAGCGATATAGTGGTCATGCAGTGTGATGGAGAAGCAAGAGCCTACTATGTAGACAGCTTTGGCTTTTCAGAGATGGATGAATTTGTGGAGCAGAGGCAACGCATTACAGCGAGACAGCATCGGATAGAAGACGCTTATATCAATAGGGAATCCCTTGGCATTATCGTGGACGGCCATGAAGGAACATGGAGGGCGATTGAGGGAAAAGAAATCGGCGGAGAGATGTTCTATCTGATGGAGAGCCAGGAATATGGCAAGGAAGCTGCCAATATCCTGCTTCACATGGATGGTGATCTGGTGGCGGAAGATCTCTGGAACGGCATTGACTACGGTGTGATGCAGGCAGTCAGGGAATATTTTGACGATCATGGAATAGAATACTCTCCGTTGGATTTTCCCTTGCAGGAGCGATATTCCATTGGAACAGAAGTTGCCCCGTCCGGAAAAGTTCTGTTCTATGTCATGGATAATGTGACCAGAGGCCCTCAGGGAGATCATGGCGAAGTAAAACTGTATGATGATCGGACAGAACTGCTTGAGCAGGTTCGGTCTATGAACGGGATTGTTCAGAGTGTTTACCGTGAATCAGCAGCTTATGCCCGCGACCATGCCCAGATCGAAGCCTACCGCACCTCCAGACAGGAGAACCATGCCTGCAAAGAAGGGATTGAGCAGGTAATACGGGAGAATTTCGATGGGATGCACCTGAATCGCGGAGTGATCAAGCCTGTGATTGACCGTTTCGGGGCAGAGCGTACCGCTTATGTGCTGGCAAATACGGTGCAGTATGCAACTTGGGACGGACGATATTCCAGGAGCAATAAGGAATGGGCAGCTTCTGTGATGACCGGAGTCACTGATGAGGACAGACGCACAGATTTTCTGGTGACCAGCCACCCGGCTGTGCTGGATGGATTTGTGGATATGTTCCGAAAAGAACTGACAGCGCTTGGGTTGGAGCAGGACGGGACAAAGCAGGTTCAGGAGGATGCTATAGAGGAATCCATGGAAAGTGATGTGCTTCCCGAAGAAATGAAACTTGCTGCAGAGATAGATCAATTTGTTTACGATTATGATCACTATGAATATATGGATTTATATGATTCCCGTGAGAAGACACTTGCACAGCTTCAGGATAACTTCAGGGAAAAACAGGTGTCAGGAATTAAAGATTGGCTCAAAGAAGTAATCGAGAAGAGCAACGATCCGAAATCTGCTTCGATGGCAAGGGACTTTTTGACCAGAATGGAAGAGATGTTTCCGGAGAAAGAGGCTTCCCTTACTTATTATGTAGCGGAGTGCATGGAGTTTCCTGTACTTGGCGAATATCACGAGGTTGATACGCTGGCGGAAGCGGTAAAGCTGTATGGGCAGATCCCGGCAGAGAGGATGAATGGCACTGAGAGTATCGGTTTTCATCTGGACGATGGCAGCGATCATGCAGGGACATATCCGCTGATGGAGGGTGGAAAGGTCGTTACAGAAATGATCGACCTTGTGGGACACTTTAAGAACAGTCCTCTGGTACAGAAGGCCGTAGAGGATATCAGGCAGTATTATCCGGATATGCGGGAGACGGAGTATCAGCCGAGAGAGACGGAAGAGACAGCACCGGCTGTCACACAGACATCTGCAGGAATTATTCCTGTGGAAAGGGCGGAAGGGACTGTGAACCTACTCGAGAAAGCGACAGATGTGCCTGAGAAGCATGGAAATGAAGTCACAGGTGGACGCAGGGAATCCGTCCTGAAAGCACTCCGGGAGCGAAAGGCACAGATCAAGGAGAGGGAGAAGAATGTTCCAGTCCAGAAAGATAATGATAGAAAGAAAGGGGAACCGTCACTATGAGAAAAATAATATTTGAAGACGATGAAATGCGTGTAATCTCTATGTTTGATACTAGCAACCGTGAAGCGGCGCTTACGGCGGTGGGAGCTGTCATTCCGCTGACCAGAGAAGATACGGAGTTAAGTGCGGTTGTGGTCAGCACTGTAGAGAAGTTAAAACAAATATCAGATGCGGATTTTATGAAGCTGGATTTTGAAGGTTACAGACTGGAGGGTGAAGAGGACAAAGAATGAGCTTGAACCAGTACGCCATTTATCAGCTGAAAATAGAAGCTCCGGTTCGCCCTCTGCGCTACAAAACCTATGCGTATCTGGTTGAAAACCACTTGAAGGTGGATGCAGATAATTATCAACAGGTTTATCTCGCAACGATGGTAAAAGAGCAGACACCGGAAGGGCTTCGGAGGCAGCTTGAGAAAAAGCTGCCTCCGAAGTTCATGGGAAAGGCCCTGAATGTAAGCGACGTAATTGCTGTCACAAAGGAAGGCATTTCAACTGCATACTACGTGGATAAAGACAGCTTGGTGATGGTTCCCGGATTCTTTCGGAGCAATTCATCAGCTGCATTGATCACGATGGATACAGAAGGGTTTATGTTTGAGGACAGGAAGGGAAGCTGGATGGCCACGGATGAAACCGTGATCGATGGGAAACAGTTTTTCCTAATGATATCGGAAATCTATGGCAGAAATGCCGCCTTTGCCGTGGTAGATGACCAGGGCAGGAAAGCGGCGGAGGATACCTTTGAAGGTTTTGACAATAATACCATCAAGCAGATCAGGCAATACATGCATCCCCCGGAGCAGCCGGAAGTACCTTTAACTGATAAGCCTCCGATGGAGATCTGGCAGAAGTATTATGAGAATGGGGAATACCTGCGGACTACAGAATCTTATGGGGAACAGAATTATGATATGATCGACGGTCGGGCGAATAATCGTCCAAAGGAAGATCAAGCAAAACTATCTGTGGGTGATTCTCCCAAAACTGCTGTTAGCAAGCAACCTAAGAAAGGGGTTCCGATCCCCGGCAAGCGAAAATCCATCCTGAAGCGTCTGAGAGATAAGCAGGCAGAGGTGGCCGCCCGCTATGGGAAGAAGGCTCCGGAGCAGGCAAAAGACGATATGGAACGTAACCGTAAATGACAGAAGGGAGTGTCTGGCCAGAGGTGGTCGGATACCCCATTTTGAATTTTGAAAACTTGCCTAAAATATGCGTTCATGGTATCACATGCAAGGGTTATTGATTCAGGGATTGTCGGAGGATAAGAACATGGCTAAGACAAAGTACATTATCAACCTGAATATTGAGCAAAGAAATATGCTCACGAAGCTGGTCTGCGAAGCAAGGGAGTCCAATAGAACAATTATGCGTGCCAAAATCTTACTTATGTCAGATGCGACACAGGCTGAGAAACAATCCATCCGTGAATTGGCTGAGAGGCTTGGAACAACGGAGACAACCGTCAAGACAGTACGCACAGTGTTTGCAACGCAGGGGCTGGATGCAGCGCTATATAGAAAAGAACGTCTAAGGAAGGTCACGTCGGAGATAGAACAGGCGATTATAGAGTTGGCGGCAAGTGAGCCTCCTGCCGGACATAAAAAATGGAGTTCCAGGTTGCTTTGTGAAGTTGCGATTGAACGGAGAATCGTAGATCATATCGTTTCGTCTACGGTCTGCAAAATCTTGCGGGAGCAGGATTAGAAAATGAATGAAAAAGAAATGATCAGTAAGGTGCATTCGTCAGTTTATCATCAGTGCCAGCAGCGTGGTTTTGCTGCTCCGGTAGATGTTCTGATGGATGTAGGCGCTCTGACAAAAGAAAAATATGAAGGTTGGCGATTTGGCCGCGTTCCTTATTTGGAGCAGGTCTGTAATATCAACCTGCATAAGCTGTCCTTCATTATAGGACAGATTCGCAGCTATGCGAACAAGAGTGGTTATAAGCCATCTTTTACCTATTACAAGCGGTGGGGGATGAAGAAAAAGAATGGTGCTCGTCAAACGATTCCGCTTCGGTTCAGCAAGAGCGGCGCACCGGAAATTGAACGAGCGTATGCTACGCATTACGTTGACGAAAAAAGAATTTCAGAATTAAAGAAAAGTAAATTTGAAGAGTAATTTTTCTATGTATTCTATCCCATCCATCTGTGGGCGCTTGTATTTCTGAGTGTAATTTTACAATAAGGCAGCAGATTACATTATGGGGGAAATTCTTGATGTTTGGCTTTCCGTGTTTATTTGTGCAGTTTTCCCCCCTAGTCCAAATGTAGTGAATTTTACTCAGCTCATGCCGCCTGTTTCAGACGGCCTGCTTTTTTGGGAATATTTATAAAGAGGCTATGCCAGATAGCAACCAGAAAAACTTCCAGTCGGATTGATTTGTTTACAGTTCGGTATGTTGCACAAATTTATGTTTCGCGTATTTTCATGTCGTACTTCTCAATGGAATGACCGATCTTATGGCAAAAGCGGCAAAGTGTTTTGTTTAGGAAAATTTACAAAAAATGAATAATTTAAAGTTTGCGAATTTGAATCTACAAACTTTGCTTTCTTGCCGTTTTATGTTATCGTATGAAGTGAAAGGTGGTGTTCCAATATGCTAAATACGACATTAAAAAAGCGGGATCTGTATCTAAGCCGCATGATTGCATTTCAGGACAAAGAAATGATCAAGGTCATGACCGGTATCCGGCGCTGCGGAAAATCCAGCCTGATGAAGCTGATGGCGGAGCATCTTAAAGAAACCGGAGTTCAGGATGCGCAGATTATCGAAATGAATTTTGAATCCATGCGCTTTCCGGATATGGACGCAAGAGTCCTTTACGAGTATGTGAAGAAGCGGATATTGCCTGACAAGCGGATGTATCTGTTCTTTGACGAAGTCCAGCGGGTCAAGGGATGGGAAAATGCAGTCAATTCGTTCCGCGTTGATTTTAACTGTGACATTTATATCACAGGTTCCAACGCCTATCTTTTTTCGTCTGAACTCTCCACGTATCTGTCCGGGCGCTATGTCGAGATTAAGGTACTTCCACTTTCCTTCCGGGAGTTTTTGGACTTCCACGGCTATGTGATTATAGAAAGAAAATCTCCCGCAGGCGGAATGAGAAAACGGATTACAGACGCAGGTGGAGAAGTCTACGACGCCCGAGAGCTGTTTGACGCCTATGTCCGCTTTGGCGGAATGCCAATGCTTGCGGATGTCGGGCTGGAGATCGATCGGGTGACGGCGGCGCTGGACGGCGTCTATTCTGCAGCGGTGATGAACGACATTCTGGAGCGCGAGCGGCGCAAAGGTCGGAAAATGATTACAGACCCCATCTTGCTGCGCAAGATCATCCTGTTCCTTGCAGACAATATCGGCAACAACACATCGGCAACCTCCATCGGCAACACTCTCATGAACGAAGGGCTGTTAGAGAATGGGAGCCGCAGGAAAAAACCGGCGACACAGACGATCCTTTCCTATATCGAGGCTTTGACGGAAGCCTATATCTTTTATGGGATCAAGCGGTTCGACATCAAAGGAAAAGAATACCTGCGGACGTTGGGGAAATACTATATTGTCGATGTTGGCTTGCGAAACTATCTGCTGGGCTATCGCGGCGGGGATACCGGTCATATCCTTGAAAACATTATCTATTTCGAGCTGCTGCGTCGCCGTTACGACGTAGCCATAGGAAAAATCGACAACCAGGAGGTTGATTTTATCGCAACAAGGGCAGATGAGAAGAAATATATTCAGGTAACAGAGACCATGATGGCTCCGGAGACAAGGGAACGCGAACTGGCTCCACTCCGAAAAATCCGAGACAGTTACGAGAAGATGGTGATCGCTCTGGATTGTGATATGGTGCAGACAGAGGACGGGATCAAGATTGTGAAAGCCATAGACTATCTTTTAGAGAGTGAATAAGTGTCGGAATGAATAGGCCATTTATTGTCTCTTTTGAGAAAACAGGGCGTTTGCTCGCTTTGCGTCCTGTTTTTCATTACCCATCCGAGCTATTCTGCACTTGAAAGGAGGAACCTAGATGGATCAACAAAAGATCGGAGCATTCTTAAAAGAACTTCGAAAAGAAAAGACCGTCACACAGGAACAGCTTGCGGAGATGTTGAATGTATCGCGTCGCACGGTATCCCGCTGGGAGACGGGAAACAACATGCCGGACATGGATATCCTTGTGGGACTGGCAGATTACTATGACGTGGATATCCGGGAACTGTTGGATGGAGAAAGGAGAAGCGAGCAAATGGATAAGGAGATGAAAGAGACCATATTAAAGGTAGCGGATTACAGCAATGAGGAGAAGCTGAACTACACAAAACGCCTGCATGTGTGGTTTAAAGTGGCACTGATTTCGTTTGGAGTATACTTTGTGTCACTGTTTGTGGAGCCGGAAACGCCAAGCGCAGTATTTGACTTTGCACAGGGGCTGATGCTTGGGATTGTGTTGATAATGATCATCATCGGTATCCTGATGACCAACGAAAGCGGGCACAAGCTGCAAGAGACAAAAAAGCGGCTGCTGGGTAAAACCGTGCATAAGGAGTAATCTGAATCATATGGCATAAGCATAGCCGGAAGGTTCTTTTTGGAATCTTCCGGCTGTTTCTATTTCAGGGGTTGACAACCATTACAGATTCTGATATATTACAGATAACGATATATCGAATTATGTAATAGAAAGGAGATACCATGGCACGAACAGCAAACACTGGGGCGCTCACAGAGCCTGTTTTTTACATCCTGCTGCGGCTCTACAGGCCTGCGCACGGGTACGCCCTGATGAAAGACATCGCGGAAATGACGGACGGGAGGGTGAAGATCGGAGCAGGATCCCTCTACGGAGCATTGGACAGCCTGCAAAAGAAAGGGTGGATCAGAGCCCTGGATGAACATCCGCAAGACAGAAAGATAGAATATATCATCACGGACACAGGAAAACAGTTCTTCGAAAAGGAACTGATCCGCCTGGAGGAAATGCTGCAAAATGCACAGCAAATGAAGGAGGCAACCCATGAAAACAACCGTTAAGAAAACATTTCTGGATATTCACAAGGAAGAAGAATGGCTGAACGAACAAGGGCAAAACGGCCTGATGCTCACCCACTATCATGGCGGAGAATATGAGTTTGAGAATGTTTCCCCGGCGAAGTATCAGTATAAGATCGACCTACCCGCCTACACCGGCAGCAAGAAGAAAGAGTATCTTGCGTTTCTGGAGCAGACAGGTATCACTGTCGTTACGGAGTATGGCGGCAGAGTGTATCTGAGGAAAAACGCGGCTGACGGCCCGCTGGACGTGTACACCGAAAAGAAGGAGATCGCAAAGCAAATGAGCAAACGCTATTCCCATTTCTTTGCCATTGGTATACCGCAGCTCATGGTGGGACTCATCATGCTGATTCAGACCCTGTACTATGTGAAGCCGGAAGGCGTGCCGTTTTACATCACTATGGGGATCGACGCCGGCTTGATGATTTCCGGGATCATCTTCTTCATCATGGGTATCCAAAAGTGCAGAAAATATGACATTCCCAGGGAAGATAAGGATATTTGGGAATAACAGAAAGACCGCGTATAGAACTACATAATGGACATATAACTGCCTCGGCCGGCTGGTTTTCCAAGTGAAAATCAGCCGGTTTTTACATGGCAGTAGCCGGGTATTCCTTAAAAAAAGGGGCATCTGCTTTCTCTATTTCAGATTGATAAGATCGATGACAAATTAGGAACTGAACACAAGGCTCTGCGAAAGGATGTTTGTCGGACAGAGGAAATACCGAAACTGGCTGCTTACGCTGCCACCCGGAGAAGTCCTGAACCACGCCTATGAGCATGTGATGCGGGAAGATATTCTTCTGGTTCTGGAATATCACGACCTGACAGTCGGGCAGGCGAAGGTGCTGTTAAAGTCTCCTGCACCGCTGGCAGATGTATTCAAGGACTGGGAGAAGCGGGAAATGGTCACATGGAGGACATCCGGGAAAACATAGAAAGCAGAGTCAATGCCGTGACCCGGAAGGAGTACATCTGCACAGAGAGAGGAAAGGCAGGTGATTTTATGCCATATATCCGGAGGTGGTTGCAGAGGCCAGGGCGGTGGATCTTTACACATACCTCAAATGTTAATTGTTCGTGTGAAATGTGCAGGCTCTCACTTAAGAGATGTCCTGTTCTTTTTGTCTGTCCTGCTTCTGTGAGCGGTCTTTTCCGAGAATAGCATCTACATTGGAACTGACGGTACGAAGCTCTTTCTGATAGTCCTGGAAGTAGTGGTATGTGCCGTACTGTGCATCCTTCATCTGGAGCAGCTGGTCACGTTCTGCTTTCAGCGATTTAAGCGATGGCACCTTCCCGTCAAAGTGGTTTTTGATGTACTTCATGCCAGCATCGTATAATTCAAGATCAGGTCGATGTGCTTCACGGAACTGTTTCTTATTCCGGGATTTAACGAATTGGGCGTGCAGTGCCTTAAGGCTCTGGTACTGCCCAACATAATGTATCTGTTCGTTCAATTCTTTAATTCGGTTTTCTGTTTGCCGAAGTGTTTTGCGGGCATTGGCCAGTTTCCCGGTAATCCCATCCAGGGCATCAGCCAGATTTCCACGGGTGTCATAGCCATGCTCCTGAATGTAACAGACGGTTTTCGCCATCTCTTTCAGATTCGACAGTTTGACTTTCTGCGCATAGGCGGCACTCTGCTGTGCTTTGATATTCGTCTGCAGGTCTACGACCAGACGCAGGTCAGAGCGGATAAACAGGATTGCAACCGGGTCAGACGGATAATCATAACTGGGATTGTATTCCGGCAGCACCGATGAAGTGCGCCGCTCTGCAATATCCGCGATCTTCTCGATGGAGAAAACAGATGTGATTTCTGGCTTCCGTCTGTCGGCTTTCGCATTTTCAGCGAAAAGCGCAAACAAGTAATCCTTTTCAAAATTGCTGCCGAGCTTTCTGCCGGTAATATATTTTTCACGATCAGGATGAAGATAGCTATACCTGCCACGGCTCAGCTTGACGGTGATCTTGTATTTCTCTTTCAGCCTGGATTGAAATTCTTCCGATGATCGGGCATAGGAGGCTATGTCGGATATGGCATTCCGGAGGAATTGCTTCTGTGTCTGGTAGGTCGTTGTCCGTGGTTTCATGCCATCGGCAACAATGCGGGCATTCAGCTCATCGAGTTTTTCTTGTTCTCTGCGGTTTTTCCAGTATTCTCGCTCCGTGATTTTGATCGGGGCAGGATTCAGCAGATCGACCTGATGCAATCCTTCTCGTTTTGAGATTTCCATAATTCCTGTCTGCATAGCGGTAAGGTAGCTTCGGGTCTGGTGGTGCTTGTATCCCGCACGGGAATCGCAGGCTCGTTCCATGAAGTCCTGCGGCTCAACGTCCAATTTCCTCACACTGTTGATTACGATGTGGACATGAATATTGCCGCTGCCGTTATGCCCGTCCATGTGCGTGCAGACCAATGCCTGATGGCCGGGGAAGAAGCGGCTGGCAAATTCCAGACCGAGCGCCTGCGCCTTTTTTCCGGTCAGTCCCGCATTCTCTTTATCCTTCGGATCGAAGCTGAGGATGTAATGGTGGGACTTGACTTCATTGTATTTCTGGTTTTTGTGGAAACGGGCATTCAACTGTTCGCACTCTTTGTCAAAAGAGAAGGGATCGCAGTTCAGGCCGTTAAGGTAATACTCATCCCGGAGCATCCTATTTCCCTTTGCGTCAAGCAGCGGTTTCTGCGTTCGTTCATTGTGCTGGAACATCAGATATTCCAGCGCTTTGCCGTAGTCAGAGCTTTTACTCGACAAGTGTTTGAGGATTGCCATGAAAATCACCTGCCATTTCCATTACCGCTTTCCGCATCCGCATGATCTGTGCCATGCAGGAATTGATTTCCTCCCGCATCGCTTTCGATTGCAGGCCCCCGGTATTAAAGTATTTTGCAATCTGATTCAGATTGTTCCCGATAGCAGCAAACTCGTTTGTGAGTTTTTGCAATTCCGGAAGATCTGCGATCACCGGGAAGCTGACATCCACCTTCCCATGAACAGAGATATGCCGGATATATTCTGCCACCGGCACACCGAGCATCTGGGCGTTCTTTTCCACGATGCCATACTGAACATCCTTATATCTTACCGTGACCCTGTGCTCTTTGCGTAGGGTTTTTTCTTTTTCTGGCCTTGCCATTCGCTTTGCTCCTTCCTTTATTCCGGTGGCAGCACCGGAAAGACATTCATGCAGGGCATGATCCGGGATGCGACAGCATATCCGCTGCGGACACGTTTTCGTGGAAGCCATAAAGAAAAATCTCCGATTTTTAGCAAACCGAGGGATTGGGGAGCCGGATTCCCCAACGAGTATGCCTGACAGCAAGAAATCCAGGAATGGAGTTATTGGCTGCCAAGGGCGTATCTCGCTCTAAAAATGTGGCTTCACTTATTTCTATAAAAATGCCAGGAAAACATTCCCTCACTTATCCCAACTTAAACGAGCTTTATTGCAAGACAAAATGAAAAAAACAAAAAAGTGCTTGCATTTTCGACCTGCCAGATTGGGGTAAGTGAAAGGAGTATGAGTTTCATGAAGATGAAAAACGTGGATCATATCAGAATTAATGGAGACAAGCTGGCGGGAGAATTGGGATACGGTAACCTTTGTGAAATGCGGCAGGTGTTGGAACGGATGAGCAGGATGAGTCCAGCGGAATTGGACAGGGATGAATTGTCCGATCTGACGGAAATCAAGGTCGATGATTCCCTGGCAGCAGAGGAACAGGCGTTGTCTCTGCTGCGGCAGACAAAAAATCCTTATTACTATCTGTATGGGGACATGATCGTTATGATTGGAGACGAGGCAAGGGATGCCTTAGAGGATTTCTTATGCCATTGCCTGTTCAGCAACCGGGAGGGATGGAATGAGGGAAAAAAATAAAGACTATCCATCTTTTGTTTTACCGGTTCAGATGGAAATTGGCAGTGAGAAGGAAAGTGAAGTAACGGGAAGAAGGAATAAGGAACGGTGTGCTGCCTTTATTAGCAGGATGATTGAAAAGTACGGAAAAGAAGTGCTTGCTGAAATCGAAAAAGAGTCGGTGCAGACAGAACAAAATGGAAAGAAAACGTCGTTCACAAACTGAGTGGAACGGCGTTTTTTTGTGTGATTGAATAAAGGAAAGCAGCTCACAGTAGAATTTCTTTGTTGAAAAAGCATCTGAAAAGCAATAAAATGAATTAACAACAGATACAATGAAAAGGAATGAGCAACCGATGAAGAAAAAGAAATGCTATCTGTATACGAGAGTTTCTACAGAAGCGCAGGCAGAGAGGTATAGTCTGGAAGCCCAAAGCGGACGGCTGTATGAATACGCAGACTATCGTGAACTGATAATCGCAGGAGAATACTGTGATGCAGGACGATCCGGAAAGAGCATAAAAGGACGGCCGGCGTTTCAGCAGATGATGGAGGACGTTGTCTGCCAGAAAGACAATATTGCTTATGTCATGGTTTTTAAGTTGTCACGCTTTGGCCGGAATGCAGCAGATGTTCTCAGGTCTGTACAGTTATTGAATGATTATGGAATTGATCTGATCAGCGTGGATGATGCAATCGACAGTTCTACACAGGGAGGTCGTTTTACACTTGCGATTCTGTCAGCCGTAGCGGAGATTGAGCGTGAAAATATCATAGAACAGTTTATGGCAGGAAAGACACAGAAGATACTGGATGGCAAGTGGCCTGGAGGGGCAATACCTTATGGATACCGGAGTGAGAATAAAGAACTTGTCCTTGTAGCTGGGGAGGCGGAAATTGTGCGTAAGATTTATAAACTCTATCTTAGGGATGGGATGGGGCAAATTCTGTTGTTATTTACTTGAATGAAAATGGATATACAAGGGATGATGAGCATAGGGGAAAAAAATGCTTTACAGCAGATTTTGTCAAGAAAATTTTGGATAACCCCTTCTATTGTGGCAGACTATTGTATAACCGTAGAACAAATAAAAAAGGATGTGATGGCAGACCCGTAAAAAAAACAGAAGATCAGATCATTGCCGTGCGGGGTACCCATGAAGCGATCATCAGTGAAGAAGAATGGGAAGCAGTACGGAAAAAGAGAGAGTCACTTTACAGAAGAAACGAAAAAACAGATGGCCCTGACAGAGTCAGCCTGCTGTCCGGTCTCGTGAAATGCCCGGTATGTGGTTCAGGGCTTGTGATGAAGAAGGATAAACATGTCAATAAAAACCGGGGAGGGTACTACAAAACGATCTACTATTATGTCTGTCGGAACCATCAGAAGGCGAACGGGCGCACCTGTCCTTTCTCTCATGCCTATAATCAGGATAAAATGGATAGCGCCATATTTGAAATCATCCGAAAAGTGAGCGCAGCACCGGAATTTAAACATGCAGTCCTCTCTGCAAGCATGGAAGAAGCTGACGGGGAAAAAATGGAAAGTCAACTGCAGCAAATGAGAAGGAAATTACAGCGACTGGAAATAAAGAAAAAGAAACTAGGGATGATCCTTGATAACCTTGATATATTTGATGAAGAATATGATCGGAAATATGAAGATACGCAGATGGCAATAGATGGTATTTACGATGAAATTGATGAGACTGAGTGCAGGATTCAAGAAGTGATACGCCAGATCGAAGCATCAAAGCATGATAGCCGTTCAGTGAAGAACATAGAAGTGATGCTGGATAATTTTGAGAAGATTTATGAAAAGATGTCCTGCCAAGAAAAACGGGAAATGTACAGGATGTTTATTGAACGGATCGATGTCTTTCCAGAAGAGCAGTCGGATGGCAGGATACTAAAAAGCATTTCTTTCCAATTCCCTCTAGCTCGTAATAATGAGAAAGAAAGGATAGTCACAGCGGCAGGCAAAGAGGACTATATCAGTTTTACGATAGATTGTACAAAATCGGAATTAACTGCGGCGGAGGCGAAGGCTACTTATACTGAGATCAAAAAGTATATTAAAGAAAGGTTTGGATCAAATGTACATTCTCTGTACATCGCACAGACGAAAAGGAAATATGGTTTAGACATGGGAAAAAATTACAATCGGGCAGAAGATCCCCAGAAACGTGTGCCCAAGTGTCCGATAGAAAAGGAAAGAATGATCCTGGAGGCTTTGAAACATTTTAAGATGGTGGACAAATCTGTAGAATTGATCGAAAGAGAGGTAGTGGAAAGTGAAAGATAAGAAAGTTAAGTGCTACTTATATATGCGAGTTTCCACTTCCATGCAAGTGGAAGGATACAGTCTGGAGGCTCAAAAAGAGCGTCTTACCAAATATGCAGATTTCCAGCATATGGAGATTGTCCGGGAATACTGTGATGCAGGCAGATCGGGTAAAAATATTTCCGGCAGGCCGGAATTTACCCAAATGCTCCAGGATGTGGCTGATGACCGGGATAGCGTAGATTACATTCTTGTTTTCAAGCTGTCGAGATTCGGGCGGAATGCTGCTGATGTTTTGAATTCCCTGCAGTATATACAGGATTACGGGGTGAATCTGATCTGTGTGGAAGATGGGATCGATTCATCGAAAGATTCCGGGAAGCTGACGATCACGGTACTCTCGGCGGTGGCAGAGATCGAGAGGGAGAACATTCTTGTTCAGACTATGGAGGGTCGGAAGCAGAAAGCACGGGAAGGCAGGTGGAATGGCGGCCCGGCACCTTTCGGCTATCGTCTGGACAAAGAGAATGATACTATCGTCGTTGAGGAAAAAGATGCGGAAGCAGTGAAGATCATCTATGACAAATATGTTCATGAGGACATGGGGATTGACACCATCTGCAACTATCTCAATCAGCATGGTTATACAAAAAACAAGATGCGCAGACAAGAATTGAACTATTTCACCAGATCATTCGTGAAGCGGATATTGGAGAATCCAGTATATACCGGAAAGATCGCTTATGGAAAGAGTAAGACACAGAAGATTAAAGGGACAAGGGATCAATATCATCGTGTGAAAACAGATGATTATCTCCTGGCGGATGGAATACATGAAGCGATCATTAGTGAGGAACTTTGGGAAGAGGCACAGCAGCGGCAGAAAGAGAAGAGCGATCCATGGGTCAAGACACATAGTCTGGATCATGAGCACCTTTTGTCCGGGATAGTGAAATGCCCTTTGTGCGGCGCAGGGATGGCAGGCACTGTCCGGAGAAGAAAAAACAAAATGACGGGTGAGTATAAAGATGATTTTTATTATCGGTGTCTCCACCGAAAAAAGATGGATGAGGAACATTTTTGTACTTATAGGTTTTCGCTAAATCAGGATAAACTGAACAAACAGGTTGAGAACGTTATTCTGGATATGATAAACAGCAAGGACTTCGGAGGATTTGTCAAGCATAACCTGGGACAGAAGATAGATATCGGTGAGTTGGAAGAAGAGAAAGAGCAGTTGCGGCAGAAATTGCGACAGCTCAACGGGGCAAAGAAAAAACTCACAGATATGCTTGACGGGCTAAATGTAGGAGACAGGCATTACGACCGGAAGTATCAGGATATGCAGGACAGGTTGGATAATCTGTATGACAAAATTAGTGATATAGAAGATGAGATGGCAGACCTGAATGCAAAGATTCATAATGCTTATGCAGAGCATCTGACGGTCCAGGAGCTCTACAGAATCCTGGATCATTTTGATATAATGTATTTTAAGATGACTGATCTTGAAAAGAAAGAGTTCCTTCGGAATCTGATTGAACGGATTGAATTGTATCCGGATCGGAAGGTAGATGAACGTGTGATTCGGGAGATATACTTTCGGTTTCCTATCTACTATAATGATCAGGAAACTACAGGAATTAGGTTGCTCAATGATAATACAGTCGAGACGGTAGTACTGCTAACCCGCATAAAATAAGGATTTCTGAGGGTAATTCATCACCAAAATGAACGATTTGCCACCATTTTGCCACCGTTCAAAGCAAAAAATGGGGCTGAACCTTTGATTTGTTCAAAGTGTTCAGCCTTCATTTTTTTTATGATACCGATGTGATGCGATCAAAAATTTCTACAGTTTCATCTTTCATAGCGTCTGTATCATGGACATATCGGTTGATAGTGGTCTGTACATCAGCATGTCCCAAACGTTCCTGAACATCCTTGATAGGTGCACCAGCCTGAATCAGCATGGTGGCGTGGGTGTGCCGCAAAGAATGATAATTGAATTCAATATGAAGTTCATGCCGTACCACACGACAAACAAATTTGAATGAATCCGTTGAAATCATGGAACCATCTGAACGCACACAAACGAGATCGGCGCGTTTCAGATCAACAGGAACATCATGCGGGACACCAAACAGACGGAAGATAGTATTTCCTTTTTCATCCGTCTCCGGTTTCAGGTAATAGTCTGTGAAATGGGATCCCAACTGTAAACGGTTCATCTGTTTTGCGCGATATGCCCGTTTCAAAATCTTCTGTAAGGTCGTACCATACCGTATAACTCGGTTCGATGATTCAGTCTTTGGGGTTTGGAAATACCATTCAGATTTATCCATCCTCTCCCGGCCTTTATCCAGTGAATCACGCACATCACCGAAATTCCGCTTTACAATCTGCCGGTCAATCGTGATTGTCTGCTTTTCAAAATCTATATGATCCCACGTCAACCCGAAGCACTCTGATATCCGGACGCCGGTATAATAGCCTATCATAATCGGAACATAAAACGGCGATGATTCGGGGAAGCGTTCAAGAATCTGTTTCATATCGGATTCAGGAATAAAATGATGTATTTCCTGTCTTCCCTCACCCTGTTCATACTTTGGGAACTTAATCCTGTCAACCGGATTGTATTGTATATAGTTCAGCGGTTCAATGGCATAGTTCAACGCTGATGAAAGTGTCAGGATAATATTTTTTAATGTGGATCGTGCGAGACCCTGCTTCTTCAGGTCATTTGCGTATTCCTGGATCGGCGCGGCGGTGAGTGTTCTCAGTTTGTACGTACCAAAACGTGGCTTCAGGTGGTATTCTATTATCTGTATATAATCGGTCTGCGTGTTATACTTGCAATGCATTTTCACATACTGTTCAAACCATAGATCAAGGAAGTCGGCAACTGTGATTTCGGACGGTGTGAAGATCGTACCGGCGTTATTGTACTGATTCAGAGCTTCGGCAAGTGCCGCTTCCGCTTCCTTCTTGGTAGAGAACCCGCCTTTTTCCTTTTTCTTTCTCTGGCCGTTTACTGTTCCCATGTCAAAATAGTATGACCACGTTTTCCCACGTTTACGTGTTCCGCCTTTCATGTAAAATACCACCTTTCTTGATTGAGATATAGCAAGGAAAATGGTATACTTTACATGTATAGCCATTTCCTTTTTTCACACATTGGGTTCTGGTTATTCATCCTTTCGTCCCGGTCTACTGCAATAGGCCGGGACATTTTTTTGTTCAAGATCTGTTCAAGATGTGTACAAGATGAAATTGGCATCTTGAACACCTTCAAAGCCTTGATTTTACTGGGTTTTTTGATAGGTGTTCAAGATGGAAAAGATAAATCTTAATTTATTATATAAAAGACGGAATTTCATAATTTCATACTTAAAAATTAAAGTGTGAAATTACGAAAACGGGTAAATATAAATATATATAAGGATTTATCTTGTACAACTTGAACACACCCCCGAAAAACCCAGTATTTATGCGGCTTAGAGGGCGTTCAAGATGATTTTTTTATCTTGTACACATCTTGAACAGATCTTTTGTTCTGAAATGCCGCAAACCCTTGATTTTACTGATGATTTTGAACATTGAGGTGTACAAGATGCAGAAATTTAACTTGAACAGAAATATGAGTGTAAAGCAATATCTGCTTCAGCTTCAGATTCTTGACACGAAGATTAACCAGAAGATTGAAGAATCTGCACAGCTACGAAGTATTGTTCAAGGCCGGGGAATGTCCTGTGATTCGGAACGTGTGCAGACTTCACCGGCAAACATTCAGGAAAATATGATTGTTAAGTATCTTGACATTGAGAGAGAAATAGACAAGATGATTGATGCATATGTTGACCAGAAGGATAAAATCATCAATCAGATTCATGAACTGTCTGATGTACGATATATCAGGATTTTGTTTGACCGTTATGTCCCTGATGAAAAGGGACATACAAAGTCATTTGAACAGATATCTGTTGACATGAATTATAATTATACGTACGTCTGTGATCTGCACGGACAGGCACTAATTGCATTTGCCGAAGTTATCCGAAACAATCCGTAATAGGAATGTGATAATATGATTGGGTGAAAATTTACTTTAGACCGTTGAAGGGTGCTAGCATCTCCTACCTTCAGCGGTCTTTTTGTTTGGAAGGTGGTGAGTGAGGGGATGACAGATAAACAAAAAAGATTTGTTGAAGAATATTTGATTGACCTGAATGCCACACAAGCCGCAATTCGTGCAGGATATTCACCCCGAAATGCCGATAAGATTGGGAGTGAGCTACTGGGAAAAACTAGAGTATCAGCAGAAGTGAAAAAAAGAATGGCAGAACAGTCAAAACGGACGGGTGTGACTGCCGACCGGGTTCTTTTGGAACTGGCAAGAATCGGCTTTGTGAATGCAGCTGACGTCATTAATGATAAAGATGCCACCATCAAAGCATCTGCATCGAGGAATGATACTGCATGTGTGCAGTCAGTTAAGGTTAAAACCCTGTCCAGTGATAAGGGTGATATGACAGAACGTGAGATCAAGCTGGCCGACAAGGTTAAGGCATTGGATCTCCTTGGAAAACACCTTGGTTTGTGGGGTGACAAGGTTCAGGAGGATAGGGACGATGATGGCATAGAGGTGGTATTCCGTGGCAAAGAAGACAGTAGTGGTTGATGATCTGGTTATTCCGAAATACCGGAGGCTCCTGTATGACCGCTCAATCAAACACGTTATACTGACCTCCGGCCGAGCGGGAACTAAATCGAGTTTTGCCGCAATCCGCAGCGTCACTCAAATTATATCGGATGACACTGGGTCAGTGGTAGTACTGAGAAAGCATCACAACAAGCTACGGAAGACAGTGTACAAGGAAATGCTGCGCGGGGTTAACCGTCTGCAGTTGCCAAAGAAGTGCTTTCAGATCCTGAAGAGCCCGATGGAGATTACATACATCAGAAATGGGACGACGATCTACTTTTCCGGATCGGATGGGATTGATGACACGAAAGGTATCATTGATGAAAGTCACCCCATCAAGCTGGTCATATTAGATGAGCTGACGGAGTTCTTCGATGACGGGGAAGGCGAAGAAGAGCTGGTAAACATTGAAGCGACCTTCATCCGTGGGAATCAGGGATCCTTCCAGATGCTGTACATGTATAATCCGCCAAAGAATCCCAATGCCCCGATAAACGAATGGTGCCGGAAAATGGAGACGAGGGATGACTGCCTGCATATCCATGTGACGTATCAGGATGTCCCGGCTGCCTGGCTCGGCCCTGATCTGATCGAGTCAGCGGATACAATGCGCAAGGTTGATCCGAAGATGTACCGATGGGCCTGGATGGGAGAATCGGTCGGGGTTGATGAACTGATATACTACATGTTTGGAAACGCCTGTATCGAAAAGCCGCCGGAAGATCGGCAGTATCCGCTTTGCTATATTGGTGGTGATTATGGGCAGCAGAATGCCACGACCTACCAGGTTTTTGGCGTTGATGATTACAGGCACCGTCTTCAGGGGCTTGCCGAGTTCTACCATAGCGGCCGGGATACCGGTAAGCAGAAGAGCCCGTCACAATACGCCCAGGACGCGATAGATCTGATGCACCATGTCCATGATCGATATGGCTGCAGGGTCTTTTATTTTTATCTGGATCCGTCTGCACAGGGGCTTCAAGAAGAAATTAAGCGCTTGGCAGTGGATGAGACAGATTTCCAGATCCGTATTCGAAATGCTGATAACGATGTGGCTACTGGAATTAACCGGGTTCAGAAGGCGCTGGCGTTCGGCTGTTTGAAGGTAAGCCCGAACCAGAAGATGGCAATTAAGGAATTCGGTACCTACGAATATGACCGGAAGTCTATCGAGAGGGGAAAAGAAGTACCGGTTAAGGTTGATGATCACTGCATGGACAGCATCCGGTACATGGTAAGCGGCGTGTGGCACCGTGTTAAGGGATGGCTGCCGGCTGAGCCTAAAGACTTTGATTGGAAAAACCCGGTATACCAGGAGGACATTGATGACGATATTTGATTATTTCCGTATGAAAGGGATAGAGACGGCGGATGCGTCCTTTTATCGCAAAATTGCGGAATGGAAAAGTTGGTATAACGGGAATGTCCCGAGGCATAGCAGCTACTATGTGTACACTGGTCACGGGACAAAGGTTCGGCGCAGACGCAGATCCCTGGGGATGGCGAAAAAAGCGTGCGAGGATATAGCGGATCTCCTGCTGAACGAGCGGGTTCATTTTGTGATCGCAGACCAGAGGACATCTGAATATGTTCTGCGTGTGCTGGATAACAACAATTTCTGGGTGTTGGGGAATGATTACCAGGAACGCATGGCCTATTCGGGAACGATCGCGTTTGTTCCATATCTGTACGATGCCGTGTCGGATAGCAAAGGCAGGATTGTATCCGGCCGGGTAGGCATTGATTATGTGAGCGCGGAGAACATATTCCCTGTAACATGGACTAACGACCGGATCACAGAATGCATATTCGCATTTCCGAAAACTGTGAACCGGAAAAAATATATCCAGCTGCAGCACCACAGATTGGGAGCTGACGGTAATTATGTCATAGATAACAGCGTGGTTTTGTGTATGTCCGGGGGAGGAACCTGGAAGGAGCTGTCACAGGACGAATGGAAACAGCTTCGGCCATTCAAAAACCTTGCCGCGCATATCAATACAGGATCGCCGGATCGCCAGTTCACAGTCCAGCGGCTGAATATCACAAACAATGCAGATACGGATGAGAGTAACCCCATGGGCGTCGCGATATATTCAGGCGCGATTGACATTCTCAGGTCGCTTGATATCAAATACGATTCCTACAGCAATGAATTTGAGCTGGGCAGGAAACGGATTTTTGTAGCGCCTGAGATGCTAAAAAATACTGACGATTCACCGGCATTCGATCCGGAAGACACCGTGTTTTACAAGCTCCCAGACGACTATGCCGACAAGAATGAGGGAATGATCAAAGAAATCGACATGGCACTCCGTGTCGATCAGCACAGTAAAGCGATCAACGATGACCTGAATTACTTTTCACTGAAATGCGGATTTGGCTCTCAGCATTATCGGTTTGATTCTGGACAGGTCCGAACGGCTACTGAAGTCATTTCAGAGAACTCTGATATGTACCGAAGACTGACCAAGCATGAGGTTATCCTGGAATCAGCGCTTACAGAGCTGGTACGAATTATCATACGCCTTGGGAATGCATGTGGGGAAAATCTTGATGAAAGTACAGAGATTGACATCCATTTTGATGACTCAATTATCGAGGATAAGGATGCAGAACGAAACTGTGACCGACAGGACGTAGCAATCGGGGCTATGCCCCTTTGGGAATACCGGATGAAGTGGTATGACGAGGACGAAGCAACGGCCAAGAGCATGGTCGATGTGGGGGCTGAGGATGTGATTGAATGACCCAGGGTGAACTTGAAAAAATTCCAGAAGGGATGGAGACCCTAACGAGAAGGCTGGAAGAACGGATTATGAATGACATTGTCCGGCGGATCCGTCAGGCCTCCTTTTCTACCGCATCCGCAGACTGGGAGTTCACACGGCTCCAGCAGCTTGGCATGGGTGCAGATCAGATCCGGAAGTGGGTGCAGGAGCTTCTTAATGCATCAGACCAGGAAGTGGACCGCATATACTCCGACGATGTATACCGCGAATATATGAAGCAGGGACGGGGATACAAGGCTTTTGGAATCCGGCAAATTCCGTTTGATGAAAACATTGCGTTACAGGAACTGATCGCAGCAGTCAAGAAACAGACGAAAAACCAGTTCAGGCAGATTACCGGATCCATGGGATTTGTAAAGCAAGAACCAGGGAAACATCTTCACGCGACGAAGCTGACACAGTTTTACCAGAACGAGCTTGATAACGCGATGATGGACATCCACAGCGGGGCGTTCGACTATGCATCAGTGCTCCGTCGCACGATCGACGACATGACACGCTCGGGATTACGCTGGATAGACTTTGATTCGGGGCGGCATAATCGTGTTCCTGTGGCCGCCCGCAGGGCTGTTATGACAGGCTTCAGGCAGGTGCAGGGACAAATTATGGAGCAGACTGCGAAAGACCTGCATACGGACAGCTACGAGGTCACAGTGCATGTTGGTGCGCGACCGACCCATCAGGTATGGGAGGGGAAGGTATGGACAAAGGCGCAGCTGGTTTCTGTTTGCGGTCTGGGATCCGTGACAGGTTTGCACGGGGTAAACTGCTATCATGATTACAACCCGTTCATCCCAGGGGTGGATATCAGAACTTATACCGATAAGGAGTTATCTGAGATACATGCACGGGAGAACGTACCGGTATCATATGGGGACAAGCAATATGACACGTACCAGGCGTTGCAGGAGCAACGGAAGCTGGAAACCAAATGCAGGAAACTGAGGGCGGATGCGCAGCTTCTCCGGGAAGGGAAGGATGGCGTTACAGACGAAGGGCAGCTGAAGAGGATTGATGAGCAGATTACATTGGCACAGGGGCGGTACCAGAAAACGCTGCAGCAGTACAAGGCTTTTAGTAAGACGATGAATCTTCCGCTGCAGAAACAGAGAATTTACCAGGATGGGCTATCCGCTCGGAAAAAGACTGATGTGAGCCTGGAGGTCTATGAAGGGATCCCGAAGACATGGAAGAAGACAATGAAGATCTCTACAGAAGATGCTGTTAAAAGTGCAAATCCAAGATATGAGCATCTGCCGTATAGCAGTATGGAACTCCCATACAGTTCTAACTGTGCAAATTGTGTGGTGGCCGCAGAAATGCGTTTTCGCGGATACGATGTTATAGCTCGTGCCAAGAAAGAAAACCGGAAGTTAGCACAGGAACCGTTTTCAGCATGGGAAAACCCCCAGGTAAGTACTCTTACAGGCGGGAAAGATGAACTTGATGCCTTTATTCTTCAGCAGCTCCCGGAATCGGGGAGGGTACAAATTGCTGTGCGCTATCACGAATCCATATTTGCAAAGCGCCCGAATCATACGTTTATTGCGTATAAAAAAGAGGGGAAGGTAGTCTATGCGGACCCGCAAAATGGTGCTATCATAAAAAATATAGAAGACGCATGTATGAAGCAAGCTGCTGAAATAAAATACTGCAGGATTGACAATCTTGACATATCAGACAGGGGCATAGCCGCTTGTGAAAAGAGGTGACAGCGATGACATTTAAGGAAGCATTAGATAAGGTCGATCGGTGCTACCGCAAGTGGGGGCTTCCTGGAGTTGCTGTAGCCGGCGACGCTGGTACAGAATGGATTTTCCAGGCAAGGTCTTCTGGTACAAGAGGGGGCGAGGAGCCCGATTTACCCGAACCGATTATCATCAGCAAGGATACAGGTGGTATGAGGTATTGCTTAATCCAGGATCGGAACGACCGAGACAAGATGTATGCCGCGGAAAAGGCAATTATTTATCAGACGAAGTGATTTGTGTTTAAACCAAGCGAACCATCACCCACAAGGTGATGGTTTTTTCATGTGGTAAAGCAGAACAGGAGAAAAGATGATCAGAGTAAAAATCACTGATAAGGGGATCCGGATGAACGGGCATGCTGATTGCAGCATTCGTGGACAGGATATTGTGTGTAGCGCAATTTCAGCGCTGACCTGCACGCTGATCGCGTCAATGGAACAGCTGACCAATAACCGGATCCGTGCGGACACCGGCTGCGGGCGGACAGTCATTGAGTGGCAGGAGCTGTCCGACACTGGCAAGCTTTTGGTGGATTCCTGGTTCGTTGGAATCGCTGCTATCAATGAACAGTACAATTGTATTAAGTTTGTCTGACCACCTGAGAGGGTGGTTTTATTTTGCCAATAAAAACGGAGGAGTTATGAAGTTTAAACACATGATGGATCTTCACCTGTTTGATGAGAGCGGGGAAGGCGGGGCATCCGGAAGTCCTGCGGTGCCTTCTGGGGGGCATGCGGGAGGTGCTTCCGGGGAAAACCACACAGGGGGAACTTTTACGTACGAGCAGCTGAATGAGATCGCGACAAACCGGGCAGAGCAGGCTGAGAAACAGGCCCTCCGGAATTTCTTCAAGACGCAGGGACTTACCGAACAGGAAGCACAATCTGCTTTGGAAAAATACCGGAATGATAAAGCTTCGCGACAGCCGAACATCGCCCAGATTGAGCAGGAGCGTGACAGCTACCGCAAGCAGCTTGAAGAGCGGGATAACAGGGACTATTTGAGGGATAAGAAGGTGTCATCTGATGATCTCGATTATGTCGCTTTCAAGGTTGGGCAGATGGTGGATAACAAGACAGATTTCAAAAAGGCCGCAGACAAGTTCCTTAAGGAGAATCCAAGGTATTGCCAGGCAGGATACCGGGTGGATACGTCAACTTCTTCAGGAGGAGAGGGAAGTACCGAAAGTAAATACGCAGGTATCAATGATCTGATTCGACGCGCTGCTAGACGTTAAGGAGGAATGACTATGAATAACAGAAAACTGATGGATCTTCATATTTTTGAAACCGATGCGACTGCGATCGACCGGACAGGGGCTGATGCACTGATCCCGGTGCAGGAGTCCAATGAAATCATCCAGGGAATAATCGCCCAGTCGGCGGTTCTCTCCCGGGGGCGCAGGCTGCAGAATATGACGTCCCGGCAGTACCGGATGCCGGTGCTTGACATGCTGCCCATTGCCTACTTTGTCAATGGGGACACCGGCCAGAAGAAAACTACTAACCAGGCCTGGGACAAAAAGGTTATTACGGCTGAGGAGATCGCCGTGATCGTTCCTATCCCGGAAGCGGTTCTCGATGATGCTGAATATGACATCTGGGCTGAAGTGCGTCCGAGAATCCAGGAGGCCTTCGGAAAGAAGATTGATGGTGCCATCCTTTTTGGCGCGGAAAAGCCGTCCTCCTGGAGAGACGACATCGTGAAAACCGCGACAGCAGCGGGTTCGGTTGTGACGCTCGGAAGCGATCTGTACACGTCTATCATGGGAGAGGACGGCGTGATCGCAAAGGTCGAGGACTCCGGATACTTTGTTAACGGCCATATGGCTGATATCAGCATGAGGGCGAAGCTCCGCGGGCTGAAAGATACAACCGGGCAGCCCATTTTCCGGTCTGACATGCAGACCGGGACAAACTATACGCTTGACGGGGCTCCGATGAATTTCCCAAACAATGGATCCTTTGATAAATCCAAGGCGCTGATGGTTTCCGGGGACTTCAGCCAGCTCGTGTACTCGATCCGCCAGGATATGACGTACAAGCTGTTTACTGAGGGCGTGGTCCAGAACACTGATGGCACTATTGCATACAATCTGATGCAGAATGACATGGTCGCATTACGGGCGGTGATGCGCCTTGGATGGGAGATCCCGAACCCGATTAACGCCCTGAAAACAGATAAGTCCAAGAGATGCCCATTTGCATATCTTAAGGCAGGCGTCTGATTGATTCGGAGGTGATTCTAAATGGCGTATGCGGACTATGGCTACTATATGAGCAGCTTCAGTGAAAGAGAAGGCAACCTGTCTGAAGGAGAATTTCTCCGGTTTGAGCGAATGGCTGAGCTTGAGCTTGATCAGGCGACTATGGGACGCGTCAGCCGGCTTAAGGAGCTGCCGTCCCAGGTAAAGGACTGCGCATGCGCCATTGCAGAGGTACTCGGTAATGCGGCAAGGCTGTCACATGATTACACCGGCCAGGGACTCGCGGGACCCCTGGCAAGCTGGTCAAATGATGGCCAATCCGGGTCTGTTGATCTGACGCAGTCACGGTATACCGAATCCGGTGTCCGGAAAGAAATAAGACGGCTATGCCGGCTGTACCTTGCCCGTACCGGGCTTTTGTACGCGGGGACGAACTGCTATGAGTCTTAATCCAAATTACACACAGACGATCACTGTGTATCACAAATCAGGGAATGCCTGGAACCGGGCAGTGTATACTGGATGCTTTTTTCAGGCCAAAGAAGCAGTAGGGTTTTCATCGACGCAGGCGGCGCTATCCAACACATACATTGCGCGGATCCCGGAAAGCGTTGCGGGGACTGGATTTGCTGTGTCCCTGGATGACATTGTCATCCTTGGTGAGTGTACCGATTTGATTGACGATGAGGCAGCCGGCCATAGATCAGTGGAAGTGTTGAGGAAAAATAAGCCTTTTGCGTTCAAGGTGACTGCTGTGTCAAACAATACACAGCGCCTGATGGATAGGCACTGGAGACTGGGAGGGTGACATGAGGATAGAGCTGCAGATGGACAGCGGAAAAGAAATTGCAGGCCGGAAGGTCCAGGGCCGCGAGAAGATGCTCTATCTTGCGACTGTCTGCAAGCGGTTTATGGATCCCTATGTCCCGGCCATGAATCTCGTACTGGCTCAGAATGTCAGAATTACATCAACGGCAAATCATGGCGAGATTACTTACAATTCCCCATATGCGCATTATCAGTATGAAGGGGAAGTGTATGGACCCAATTACCCAGTTTACAAAAATGGGGAACTTATCGGGTTTAAAAGCCCTCCTCATAAAGAACCGACCGGGAGAAAGCTGCAGTACAGCAAGTTCAGGCACCCGCTTGCCACGTCGCACTGGGATAAAGCGATGTGGGCTGCCAGAAAGCGCGATGTTACGACATCATTTGAGAATTATTTGAGGAACAGGGGATGAGCAAGCACGATACAGTCAAAGCCTATTTTGAGCCAAAAGTCCAGGAACTGGCCGGCAGGTTGCTGTTCAACTACTCGCCAGATGAGGAAAGCATCGGCATGATAACCGACTACTCCGATAAGGTTGTGAAAAGCTTTGTAACCGGGAGAAAGCGAAAAGCCTATGGGCTGTCATTTATTATTGTCCGGCCATATTCGACGGATCCGGGAGATGATCTGAATCTCGAGGCAATGAACTTCGCCCAGGCGTTCATGGACTGGATTGATCAGCAGAACCAGACAAAATCGTTTCCGGACATGGGCAGGGACTGCACCGTTGAGCAAATCGAGGTACTGCAGAACATGCCGAATCTGGCAGCAGTAAACGCAGAAGAAGGTATCGCCCGGTACATGATCCAATGCAGGATCCTGTATACGGACGACAGTGAAAACCAATTCAGGAGGAAATAGTATGAAGCTGAAGCGTGAAGCCATGGCGACATTCATTGATACTGCGATGAACGTCAGCGTGGGTAATGTATCAAAGGCGGTATGGGAAATTGTCGGCGATGATATCGAGTCCATGTCTGTAGATATGAATGCAGACACAGACCAGAAAAAGAACATCCTTGGCCAGACAAAAACAACCGATAACGGGTATAAGCCGTCTATGGAAGCGGATCCGTTCTATGCGGATCCGGATAAGAAGCTGTATCCGGTTTTGCGGGATATTGCGATGGAAAGAAAGAAGGGAGACGCGTGCAAGACCCTTATGATGGAAGTCATTGTAGACAGCACGGAGGCAACAACAGCCCTTGCCTATGTCCGGGAGGTTCTGATCAAGCCGAAGTCCTATGGCGGCGATTCTTCATATCTGAACATACCCTATACGGTATCTGAGGATGGTGCGTGGGTGAAAGGAACCGTCACACTGGCGTCACTGAAAACGGGCAATCCAACCTTTACTGCAGGGACTGCAGGTGGGGGCGCGTGAAAGGAGCGTAAATGAGCAGATCAATAACCAAGAAGATTGATGACGGTATCCTGGATTTCAATTTTGAAAACTCGCAGGGAAAGATCTTTGCGTCGTTCCGGATGAACCCGTCGGATGCAGGACTTGCGGCAAGATGTAGCACAGCAGCCGCCAAGATTGAGCAGATGCGCCAGGAAGCACCGGAGGGAGCAGGAGATCTTGAAAAGTATGATGGGAAGATCCGGGAACTTATTGATGAACTGCTTGGCTATCCTGCGTCGGAAACTCTGTTTATTGCGCCTATGACGCCGACAACGATCCTGCCGTCCGGGGAAATGTTTGCGGTATATGTCATGGATGCAATCCTGGATGCGGTGAAGCCGGAGCTGGAAAAGCGGCAGAAGAAGATGCAGGCCGCAGTTGAGAAATACACAAAGAAATATGAGTCCGTATGATCTTCCAACGTCCCTGACAATCCACAGCAGGGACTATGCAATACGGACGGACTTCCGGGCGATTCTGGATATCCTGATAGCTGAAAATGATCCGGAGCTGGACGACATCGGAAAAACCGCAGTACTGCTTGGCATCCTTTATAAGGATGTCCCGGTAGACACGGAGGAAGCGGTTAGAAAAGGCTGCGAATTTATTGATATGGGAATGAAGGACGATGGAAAACGTCGTCCACGGGTTATGGATTGGAAACAAGACGCGCCTGTAATCATCCCTGCAGTGAACCGAGTCGCTGGCGTGGAGATTCGTGCGCTGCCCTACCTGCACTGGTGGTCATTCCTGGGCTATTACCAGGAGATCGGGCAGAGCTATTTTTCCGAAATTGTGAATGTCAGGCTGAAAAAAGCCAGGGGCGAGAAGCTCGAAAAATGGGAACAGGATTTTTATAAGGATAATCGTGCATCTGTTGATTTGAATCACGAGGAAGAACGCAGCGCGGAAGAAAAACAGGAGCTGAGAAAACTATTCGGGTTGGAGAAGAGGTGATTACATGGCTGCCGGGAACGACGGAACGATTACGCTATATACCGACGTGGACACCGGCGGTGTGCAGAGGGGCGTATCCAATATCAAGAGCCAGCTTGGCGGGCTGGAGAAGACAGTCAGACGTGTAGGCGCGGCGATTGCCGCAGCGTTTGCAGTATCAAAAATTATAGGTTTTGTACGGTCCTGCATACAGCTGGGGTCTGACCTGACCGAAGTCCAGAATGTCGTTGATGTAACGTTCGGGTCAATGGCGCAGAGTGTTAATGCTTTTGCGTCAACCGCGGCTGAAAAATTCGGGCTGTCTGAGCTCTCGGCAAAGCAATACGCATCTACTTTGGGTGCAATGCTGAAGTCCATGGGCTATACAGAACAGCAGGCGGCTGCGATGTCAGAGCAGCTGACAGGCTTAGCCGGAGACATGGCATCCTTCTATAACCTGAATACTGATGCTGCATTTGAAAAAATCAGATCAGGAATATCCGGCGAAACTGAGCCGCTGAAGCAGCTGGGGATTAATCTGTCTGAGGCCAATCTTGAACAGTTCAGACTGGCACAGGGGATGGACACAGCGTACAGCAAAATGACGCAGCAACAGCAGGCGCTGGTTCGGTACAAATATCTGTTATCGGTTACATCTGATGCACAGGGAGACTTTGCCCGTACATCGAACAGCTGGGCGAACCAGACCCGGGTTCTGAGCCTGCAGTTTCAGTCGCTTAAGGCGAATATCGGGCAAGGGCTTATAAATGTGTTCACGCCGGTCTTGAGGGTAATTAATGCGGTTCTGTCAGGACTGAATAAGGTTGCGAGCGCCTTCAAAGCTTTTACGGCTCTTATCACCGGCGTAAAGCAGGATACTGCTACAAGCTCAGGAGCCAGTCCCGTGGCAGGCGTGGCGGACGCGTATTCCGATGCGTCTGACGCCGCGGACAATTATGCAGGGGCAACAGATAAAGCCGCGAAAGCTGTCAAAAACGCGCAGAAACAACAGCAGAGCTATCTGTCAGGACTTGATGAAGTCCGTCAGTACCAGAAAAACGCGATCCCGGGTTCTGATGTATCCGGAGGCGGCGGGAAAACGGGAACAGCTGTACCTGCAGCTGTTGACTATGGCAGTATTGCTAAAGGGAACACGCTCCTTGATCAGGCGGATGCGAAAATACAGAAGTTTGCAAAGGACTTCAAAAACGCCATAGAGCCTACGATCGAAGCCCTGCAGCGCCTGTGGAGCCAGGGACTGAAGCGGCTTGGAGAATTTTCATGGACTGCCCTCAGGGATTTTTATAATGGCTTTCTCGTACCAGTCGGCAGATGGGTGATGGGAGAGGGGATCCCCAGATTTATTGATGCCCTGAATAACGGGCTGATGAAGGTCAATTTTGAAAGGATAAACAAGGCATTGAGTGGCCTGTGGGATGCCCTGGCACCGTTCGCTATCAATGTTGGTGAAGGGCTGCTGTGGTTCTGGGAGAATGTCCTGGTTCCTCTGGGTACTTGGACGGCAAACGAAGTTGTTCCCAGGTTTCTTGACACGGTCGCTGCGGTACTGAAGGTCGTGAATGCCGTGATTGAAGCGCTCAAACCCTTATGGCAGTGGTTCTGGGACAACGTGCTCCTGCCTATCGCAAAATGGACGGGCGGCATATTCCTTACGGTGTGGGACGGCATCATCAAGGCACTGACCAACTTTGCAAAGTGGTGCCAGGAACATAAGAAAACGATTGAAACAATCGCCATTGTTATAGCATCTTTCTTCGCTGCGTGGAAGATTGTCAGCCTTATCGAGAAGATCGCAACCTTTGTATCAGCAGCTGTGGAATTTGTATCAACGCTGTCTGGGATCATCAGTGCACTCGGGGGACTTAAAGCCGCGCTGGGACTGGCTGTCGGTGCGTTCAATCCCTACATCCTGATAATCGGGGCGGCCATAGCGATCGCAATTCTGCTCTGGAAAAACTGGGACACCATTTCTGCGGGACTGAAGAAAATCTGGGAATGGATATCAAACCTTGCCAAGACAATCTGGGGAGGCATCGTAAATACCATGAAGAGCTTGTGGGAAAACATGAAGCGCAATGCCTCCGAAGCATTCGCCGCAGTTGGGAACGTAATAGGAAAAGCTTGGAACGGGGTTAAGTCCATGACCAGCACAATTTGGAACGGCATCAAATCCGGGCTCTCTACCGCATGGTCTGGGATCCGTGGGTTGGCAAGTGCATCGTTCGATGGGATCGGCAAGTTGATCTCATCAGCTTGGAATGGGGTCAAGACAGTCACGGGCACGATCTGGGGCGGCATTACTGGCCTGGTGTCGAAGGCTATGCAGAACATGATGTCTGCAGTATCAAAGACAGGGGGTAAGATGGCCGACGGCTTGGCATCAGCGTTCAAAGCCGCGCAAAAGATGATTAAGGCGCCAATCAACGGGATCATAAAAATTGTAAATATCCTGCTTAATGCCCTGACGAATGGGATCAATTTTGTGATCGGTATGCTTAACCATTTATCAATCAGAATTCCAAATTGGGTGCCAAAGATAGGCGGACAGAAATTCGGGTTTAATCTCTCGAAGATTAATACGCCCAGCATCCCATATCTTGCGACGGGTGCTGTCATTCCGCCGAATGCACCGTTTATGGCTGTTCTGGGGGATCAGAAAAGCGGGACAAATATCGAAACTCCTGAGTCGCTTCTCCGTAAAATTGTGCGGGAAGAATCTGGATCCGGGCAGGGAGGAAGCTATCGATTCACAGCACAGATCAATCGCCGGACACTGTTCGATGAGATGATCAGCGAAGCAAAACTGCGGCAGATTACAAGCGGACGTAATCCGTTTGAATTCGCATAACCGGAGGGGATATGGCACAGGATAAAATAAAGATCAATGGCGTTGAGATCTACCAGCCTGACGAGGGTCTTCAGTGGAACTTTGAGACTACATTCTCTGCCGGATCTACCAGGACCCAGTCAGGGAAAGGAAGGTTCACACCACTGTTTACGGTTGAACAGCTTACCTATACGGCGACGGACATTCCCGTCGCGGAAGCATCAAAGATCCTCAAAATGGTTGCGAAGGGCAGGCATTTCAGCCTGCATTATTTTTCAGTCTATACAGGAAAATGGCAGACAGGGAGTTTCTATGTAGGCCAGGGCGACATTACTATAAAAACGATCAAAGACAATGACGAAACGCTGCAGACACTGTCCTTCAAGATGACAGGAGATGACCCGATATGAGAAGCACGACCGCAGAACTGAACCGACAAATGCTCGATCGGGCGGATTCTTATGCTACAGCTGATATCACTTTTGCGGACGGTACAAAAAGGAGCCTGGGGAAGGACGATTTCTTCCAGGACAATACCGTGGTGGAAAGCGCTGAAACATCATCCTTCCCACTGGGTGTGGTGATCCCCAAATCGGTCACCCTGTCGCTCGTGAATGATGATGACCGGTGGAGGAAATATGCGTTCGACAGGGCGAAAGTTCATGTATGGACGAACTTCGTTATGGACGACGGCACCATAAAACGGTATGACCTTGGAACCTATACTGTCATAAAACCTGAATCTTACGGGACAACGGTCACACTTTCCGCGGTGGATGACTGCTATAAGCTGGATAAGCCGTATACATCATCGCTTGTGTTCCCGGTCACAGCGGCCATTGCCGCAAAGGATGCCGCCGATACCTGTGGGATAGCTATTGATACAACTGACTTCAAAAACAACGGGTATCTGATCAAGCAGAAACCAGAGGGTGTCACATTCAGGACATTTTTTGGGGACGTTGCAATGCTGGCCGGGGGCGTTGCAAAATTTGATACTACTAACCGTCTTGTCATAATTGGTTACTCGCTGGATACGTTTGGTGACGGGAACTTGAATGGCGGGGTGTTTGACAGCGCGAAGCCATATGATTCCGGAGACGCTGCGGATGGAGGGGGCTTCAACCCCTGGAATAAAGGTTACCAGTTTGACGCGGGGAATGCCGCGAACCTCAGTAAGATCCATACACTGCACGACTGGCAGGATCTGGCCATAGAGGCCGATGATGTAGTGATAACAGGGGTGCGTCTGAGTGGACAGGACGATAAGCAGTATTCGAAAGTCGTATCTGAAAGCTATGTATTGGATGTGGCGTCCTGCATTGCCGTTGGGAACGAGCAGACACTGGTCGATAAAGTCGCAGCAGAGGTTGTAGGGTTCAAGTTCCGGCCGTTTTCTGGGAACTATATCAGCTACCCGCTGGCCGAAGCCATGGATCTTGCGAATGTAATAGACCGGGCAGGGAACGTCTATCAAACCGTTTTAACCGATGTCACGTACAGCTTCAGCGGATCAACGGTGATGAAATGTGCTGCAGATCCGCCTATCCGGAACAGCAGTGCCTATTCCAGCTCAGAGGCAAGGGCAGTAGTAAAAGCAAGAGCACAGCTGCAGTCTGACATGCAGCAGGTGATATCCCCGATAGAGGCTGCAACATTATCATTGTCAAACCTGATCTCTCAAGGGCTTGGTTTATATGTAACGGAACAAAAGAACGATGACGGGAGTAGGATCTACTACCTCCATGATGAGAAAACAGTCGCGGCATCAAAAAATCTATGGCGGATATCAGGGAATGTCTTTTCTGTATCATCAGATGGAGGGAAGACCTGGAAAGCCGGCATTGATTCAAACGGAAACGTACTCGCAAACGTGCTATCCGTGGTTGGCCTAAACTTCAGCTGGGCTCATGGCGGGATCCTTACACTTGGCGGGGCGAATAATGCCAGCGGACAATTACGAGTGCTGGATGATGAAAGTACACTTATCGGCGCATGGAACCGGAGTGGGATTGCTACTAAGGGAGCTTTGATCAACCAGGGGAGCTCGGGTGCCATGACGGCGCTTGCCGGGGGGAAGATTGCTGTATACAAACGGGGGACAACTGCTCTTTCGGAAGAAATAACTGACTCGGTGCTGGATCGAACATCCAACTGGATGACCATCACGCCTGTACTTATGAACAGGGCCGATTGGTCATTGCCCACGTCAAGCGAACAAGAAAGTATCAACGGGGTGGCCTTCGGGTCTGGGCTTAACTTTATATCATTTGGGTATTATAAAGCGGATACCAGTACAAGTCCCCTTCAGGAGGGGATCCCAAAACTAGTAAGGAATTCTAACCCATACTATGACAGCGCTCCTGGGACTGTGGCGCCACTAATCACACTTAATCCGTCAAGGCAGAGTTTGGTGTATAACTTTGTACCGATTACCATGCACGCCTCGATGGAAATGGATGGCTATATAAAGTTCGGCACAAACGATTATCTGGATAACAGCTATCTTGGCATACAGTGGAAGCAATATTCGAAATATGGCGGTCAATTAAGCATCGGATCGGAGAGGAATGGAAGCGCCGGCGAGGACAACCTCGTGATAAACGGCGGGACTCTTCAAATTCTCGGTGGTGTCAACATTAGTAACGGACTGACTGTGCACGGCGGTAAGAGCAGGGCTGTAAAAACGGAGCACTATGGCACCGTCCGCATGAACGCATTCGAGACCGCGAGTGCGCATTTTGCGGATGTAGGGTCCGGTGCAATAGGGGATGACGGGCAGGTATCTATATATTTCGACCCTGTGTTTGAGGAAACGATCGAAGCAGACATTGGCTACCAGGTGCTGGTCACCAGGACATCGGAACTAGGAATAGACTGGGTAGAAAAAGAGAGAGGCGTGTTCATCGTACACGGGGAAAAAGGGGCGACATTTGACTGGATGTTGATAGCGCTTCAGAAGGGTTATATATCGGAACGAATGAGCCCGACGGATGACCTTCCTATACGGAAGGATGGATTTGACGTGAGCAGCATGGTATCGAATGACACATCTATTGTTGACGTACTCGACATGGTAAACAGGTACGAAGGAGGATTAGCAACAGTATGAAGAAAATTACGGCATTCGCGATCCACACAACAGGCGAGGGACAGAGGGCGGCGTATACGTACAGCATTATTGACGATAACGGGACCGTTGTTGCGCAGAACAAACGGGGAGAGGTTGTCCTGATGACGCCAGAGACACTGAAGGCTGCGAACACCTTGTATAAGTTCCTGGAAACGAAGATTCCAGAGTAAGAGGGGAGGCAAAGCATGGCAATACAGATGCGGCGTGGGGACTACGCTGATTTTGATCCAACGAAAATGGTTGCCGGGGAGCTGGCTGTAGTGACCAGTGGGGATCCGAACTCCGATACAGGACGGTCCCTGTATGTTTGCTTTGAGCCTGGAGTTGTTAAGAGGGTCACAGACTACGAAGACCTTATTGACCAGGTCAATGCCGCAACACAAGAGATCCAACAGCGTTTTACATCATCCGTAGAACAGTCAGCCAGAAATGCGGCGTCATCTGCAGCATCCGCATCAAGCTCTGCGGGCACTGCCTCAAGCGCTTCAGAGTCCGCAACTGCAGCATCGCAAAGTGCGTCCAGTGCCCAAGCTGCAGCAGAAAGTGCAGCAGCTGCTGCAAAGGGTGCTAAGGAGTATGTGGATCAGCATGGCACAAAGCCGATGACTGGTGCTACGACCACGGCAACAGGGACTGCGGGAACCGTCCCCGCACCGCAAGCTGGCACGTCCACCAGGTTTTTATGTTCCGATGCAACTTGGAAAGAAGCAGTCGATGCCACCCAGGGCAAGGCGATAAACGATGCGATCGCAAAAAATGCTGCTGATATTGCAACCAATAAAAGCGGCATCAGCAAAAACAAGGCTGACATCACTGCGTTAAACGGCAGTTTATCAAAAAGATTCACATTACTTTACTCGCTGGAAGCCATTCAAGACGGTGCGAGAAGCCTATCCATAGATCTTTCACCGTACAAAATGGTGCTGATCGTATGCAAACGGCAGGACAACGGTGCGGATTTAGTCTCATTTGTCATCCCAGTGTCTATATGGGGCAATGTTGAAGTAAGCCATCGGATCGAATGTGATGGATATTATCGTATTGTTACTATATCCACCACTAGCATTAAATGGGGAACAGCTAACGGCGATTATCCAACCGCATTTATTGTTCCAATTAAGATATATGGATTGTAATCACGCCATAATAAACGCCCCGGATACATAAATTGCATTAGAAAACGGATCCCGAGTCGATTTAAACACGATGTTTCCATTTTCGACCCATACTTGTGCATCTGCGGCGCCATTCATACAATATGCTGCTAATGGTGCTGCTCCGCCGAGCGGAGTATATGGGATGGATGCAATCGTATAGTGATTACCCTCCGGGTATCCAGTGGTAGGGTCCTGCACGCTTCCGGTATTCACCCAGCCAGTTACTACAACAATCCTACCGCCCCGCATGTAAGATATCGATTGATTTTTAAAAATCCCTACTGGCGTAGCCGTGCCAGATATGTTGGATAAACTGCCGTTGCTTTTATAATTATCCTATTGTTTGCCACGCCGTCCAATTATCCGTGCCAATCTTTTTACGCATTTTTATGTTGTTCTCATAATTGTACAAAAACATCTGCGTGATCCAGTTGTTGGCGGAAAATCCAGCACCTGGGGCTGATTCGAACACCAACAAAACGCCGTACCCGTTTACATGAGCGCTATTATCGCTGGTCCAATATATCCCGGTTCGGCTGCATTGGTCAGCGTCAGATACGTACCCGTTGTTTTTAAATATCTCGTTTGAGATATCAACCTTGTTATTTAAACTGCCGTTTACTTAAGAGACGCCGCGAAAGCGGCTTTTTTCATGAAAGGAGGCTACTATGGCCACATTAAAATTTGATGACAATTCTACAATCGAAGCTGCAATCACATCGAGTGATAGAGATCTGGTGTTCGCTGTACAGCATTTTTCGGATTGCGATGCTATTGTGGATAAAATCCGTGGAGGAATGAAATCGCTAGGGGATAGATCACTAACTGGGAAGGTGGTTGGAGCTATCTCTGCCGTAACAACGGCGGACGGGGTGCTGCTGACAGCTACGTTGCATGATACAGAAAAGCAGCAGGCGATCAGTGATATCACGAAGGGAGTGGCAGGATCTGAGGAAGATGTGCCAGAAGATCTCCAGTCGATCATCAATCTTGCAAGAAAAGGGCGTGATAGTTTGAGCGACACGGATGCGGCATCATATGCAGAATATTTTGCTCCATGGTCAGCAGATGGCCATGTGTATAAGACGGGTGAGAGGGTCCAGTATGGGGGAAAGCTGTGGAAAGTCGCCAGCGATCACACATCGCAGGCGACGTGGACTCCGGATCAGGCGCATAGCCTGTTTTCAGAAATTTTGCCAGGGCAGTCAGGGACACCGATCGGAGAATGGCAGCAGCCCAATGCATCAAATACGTATAAAAAGGGCGACCGTGTGACCTTTAATGGAAAAACATATGAGTCAACCATCGAAAACAATGCCTGGTCGCCTGCCGATTATCCGCAGGGCTGGACAGAGATAACAGCTTGATCGGAGGTAAATCCATGGGACATTTGTTTGACAGAATAATGGATGTGCTGCAGCTGATTGTACTGATCGGATCAGTTTGGACACTGGCCAAGACTGCAGTGAAGGTGGCGAAGGCACCGGAAAAGTCACAGAATGACAGGATCCGGGCACTGGAGATCCGCGTAGATAAAATCGCGGAGCGCCTGGAAGACGGCGACCGTCATTTTGCAATGATTGACGATGGAACGATCATCACACAGCAGTGTATCCTGGCCATGATGGATGCATTGATTAACGGCGATAACACGACAGAATTGAAGGCTAAAAGGGATCTGATGCAGACATATCTGCTGAAGAGGGGGATTAAATGATATTACGAATGGCAGCAGCGGTGGTTACCATCGCTGTATTTTTGTACCTAATTCACAATATGGAGGATTGAAAAATGAGCGAAAAAGTGAAGTCCTATGTTATCAGGGCGGTATGGACCGCGATCCAGGCAGCAGCTGCAGCTGCTATTGCCACGATCGGCAGCACGGCAACGATCGGAGGGGTAGATTGGCGCGTGGTCGCCAGCACGGCGGGTCTAGCGGGGGTCTTATCACTACTTAAGTCCGTCGCAGTCGGAACACCCGAAACAAAGGCAAGCTGAGTAGAGGGAGGGAAAGATGACCAGTACGACAGAGCAAGTTTGGGACTATCTTTTAAAGAGCGGGCTTACCGCAGAAGGGGCAGCAGGCTTAATGGGAAACCTCAAGGCTGAGTCCGGCATTATCCCGAACCGCGTCGAAATCCTATGCCTGAAGCGACTGAGGGAGCACGGCAGGACGTACTCAGATCAATCCTATACGGCGGCGGTTGATTCCGGTGCAATCACAAAATCTGAATTTCTCCATCCAATCCCGGGGAAACAGTACGGATACGGGATAGCTCAATGGACGTCGCCTAACCGGAAAGCTGGGCTGTACGATCTCGCTCAATCAAAGGGCGTCTCAATCGGAGATCTTGACACCCAACTTGAATACCTGATAAGGGAGCTGAATACCAGCTATAAGCCAGTTTATTCTGTATTGATATCCACAAATAGCGTTCAGACAGCTTCTGATGCTGTGCTGACTCACTTCGAACAACCGGCAAATGCACAATCCATGAAGCAGGAGCGGGCGAATTACGGGTATCAGTATTTTAACCAGTTTGCATCATCGAAGGGAGATGATCCAGTGTCTACTGTAACTGCCGGCAAGATCCTTGATATTTACAGATCGTGGATCGGATACTCTGAAGCGAATGGGAAGCATAAAAAGATTGTTGACCTATATAATTCGCACAAGCCGCTGGCGCGAGGATATGCAGTAAAATACTCGGACTCCTGGTGTGATACCTGCCTGTCCGCGGCGTTTATCAAAGCTGGTGCCGTTACGCTGATCGGCGGGACTGAATGCGGTGTAGAAGAGCACATCAAGATCTTCAAGAAATCGGGGATCTGGATTGAGGATGGGACGATCACTCCGAAAATGGGGGATATCATTGTCTATAATTGGGATCAGAAGACTCAGCCAAATGACGGATACGCTGATCACATCGGAATCGTAGAATCTGTTTCTGGCAATATGATCACAACGATCGAGGGGAATTACAAGGATGCTGTCGGACGGCGGGTGATCCCTGTCGGGTGGGGCTATATTCGTGGATACGCGAGGCCAAGGTATGCTGCAGAAGCGCAGCAGAAGGTATATCATGTCCAGGCGGCAACGTACACTGACAGGAAATACGCAGATCAGTTGGTACTGAAACTGAAGTCATACGGGATCGACAGCTATTCGTACCAGAAAAGCGGGTATTGGCTGGTCCAGGCGGGGGCATACGCCAGCAAAGCAAACGCCGACGCGATGCTGAAGCGGCTGCAGGATCTTGGGATTTCTGGCATGATCTGGAAATAATATTTGTAGGTGGTATTGCCACCGTTTTGCCACCAACTGAGACATATAGGCGCAAGCGTACCAGAGACTGAATCATTGAACAACGTTGAAAAACCGCATAAATAAAGCCTTTTCAGGACTGACAAAGAGCAAAATTCAGTTGGTATCAGTGAACGGGGCACGTGGAGACAGTGGCTCTGCTAACAAGAACAAATTGAAAGAGGGCCGAAAAAGCCCGTGTTTAAGCCATTTCTGCGGCATCCGTCTTTCTGAGAAGAGAGGCGGGTGCCGCGTTTTTTGTCCGGGACTTCATCGAAAAGATTGAGGTCTTCCCGGAGATGATGCGGTTCACCATGAAGACCGGGATGGTGACAGAAGTGGCGATGTGATTATCTCTCTATCCCGGCATTAATAAATCTGCCAAGGATCTGCTGGTACCGGTACCATCGTTCATTTTTCTCCAAGCTAAGGCTCCTGTTTACAGCGAAAGATCCGTTAAGGATGAACTTAAAAAGCATCTCGGCTTCATCTGCGGCGAGGCCGGTATGCGCCATAAGATCCGGGACAACTTTATCATGCTCATGAGCGGCAATCCTCTGGATGATATGGTCGCTGACAGATACGTCCATAAACAAGTGATGATATTTATCAGAATCAGCGATCCGCTGGCAGGCGGGCAGGACGGTTTCATTCTTACTGAGCACATCTGACCTGCCGCTGCGGATAATATCGAGTACATCAACAACCGTTCCGGAGCCGCTCTCTGAAAAGAGGAGGGCGTCATCGATGACACTGTCCAGTACTTCATCCAGGCTGTCAAAATGCAGGTAAAAGGTAGAACGGGCAATCTCAGCCTGCCTGCAGACCATGGTGACATTGATCTTGTCATAGGCGGTCTCTTTATTCAGTTCCAGAAGCACGTCTTTGATGACCATCTGTGTGTATAACGTTCTTCGGTCAGTCTTTTTCTGATTTGGTGACTTCATTTTATTCACCGTCTTTCTCTGATATCTACAATCGAATATTCCCGATCACGAGAAACTCCTGTACAGTTTTGCGATTCTGTACGGGAGTTATTCTTTTGAGAGAATGTGTTCTTCTCATTTTTCCAAATTTAAGCATATTAGTTTATAGACAGGGCGTCAATAAACTGTTGCGAACCTTGTATCGCAGAATCAAAAATGGGAGAGGAATGAAAATCATGACCTTTTATGAGCAGATTGTAAATGAAGTACAGATGAGCAATTATTCCAGATATTACAACGTATATGCATCCGGCAGGACTGTGGTTCCGCTGACAAAGAAAGAGCCGCTCCCTTATGAAGAGCAGATTCAGTATTTTGTTCAGAAAGTGAAGGACGCGGATTGCGTGATCATCGGAGGAGCATCCGGCCTTTCCGCGGCAGGCGGCGGGGATTTCTATTATGAAGACAACGCCTCCTACCGGAAATATTTCGGAAAGTATGCGGAGAAATACGGATTCAAAGGTGCTTTTGCCGGTGCGTTTGCCCACTGGGATTCCCGTGAGGAGTTCTGGGGATATATGGCAACATTCCTGCATACCACCCAGCATGCGGAGGTTCGGAAGCCGTACCTGGATTTGGATGCGGTCCTCGCGGATAAAGAATTCTTTGTACTGACCACAAATCAGGACACCCAGTTCGTAAAGCTGTATCCGGAGTCTAAAGTCGCCCAGATTCAGGGCGACCATCGCTTCTTCCAGTGCTCCAGGTGCTGCACGGATGAGGTATGGGATGCCGTGAAACCGGTGCAGGAGATGATCGATGCCATGGGTGAGGGCACGGCAGTGCCGAAGGAACTGATCCCGCGCTGTCCGCACTGCGGCGCTGAGGCGTTTCCGTGGGTCCGGGGTTATGGAAATTTCCTGACCGGTAAGAAATACGAAGAGGAATATCAGAAGATATCAGATTACATTCTCGCGCATAAGGACGAGAAGATTCTTTTCCTGGAACTCGGCGTCGGAAGACTCACACCGATGTTCATCCAGGAGCCGTTCTGGACACTGGTGAACAGTTTGCCGCTGACGACGTATATTTCTGTGAACAAGGATTATGCGTTCCTGCCGGAGGCAATCGAGGACCGGGGACTTGCTATTAAAGGCGATATCGGAAAAGTGCTTGAGGATGTAAGAAGTGAAATGGAGAAGAAAGTCACAGCTGCATGATCATAGAAGGTGAAAAATGGCAGAATATAAAGTAAACGATTATAAAGAGGCCAAAGACTGGCTGAAGAACACGGACGCCATTCTGATCACGGTGAGCAACGGGCTTTCCATCGCGGAGGGGTATCATATTTTTGCGGATGATGGGTCGTTCAGAAGGTACTTTGGGAAGTTCCGTCAGAAGTACGGCGCAGACTGCCTGATCCGCGGTGTGTTCACGCCGATGACGGCGGCCGATCATGAGGAATATATGCAGACGGTTCATCAGTATTTAATTGACGACTACCATGGCAGTGAGGTAATGAAAAACCTGCTTTCAATTGTCAGGAATAAACCATATTTTATCGTGACCAGTAACGGCGACGCGCATTTTCAGATGAATGGTTTTGACCGGGACAGAATCTTCGAAGTGGAAGGTAACTTCGAAGGCCTTACGGAGGGGTCTGAGGAGTGGTACGGCCAGCAGCAGAGATTTTACGCATTCCTTCAGGAGTATTCCGGGCAGAATGCTCTGCTCTTTGAGCTTGGCATTGGGAGCCGGAACCAGCTGATCAAAGCCCCGACGATGGGAATGGCAGCGGAATATCCTTCCTGGAAGTTCATTACGATGAATATGCCGGGAGAAATCAACGTTCCGGATGCGCTGGCAGACAGGACAGTAGCCCTGACAGGTGATATCGGAGAAAACTTAAGGAATCTTTTGAATGAATGAGAGCCTGAACATGAGGTTACAGACTATGAAATCAATTGGACGATCCGGAAAAATCAGGGAGAATCTTTCGGGGCAATTGGCATTTTCTTCTTTTGTCCCGGCGGACCTGCAGGATATTCGGATATAATATACAGATGAAATGGTAAGGATTTCAAAGCCACTTGGAAGAAGACAAGATACGTATTCCAAGATATAAATCGGAATTGACCTATGTGAAAAGGGAGGCGGAGGAGAGTCTGCCGAGGAAGAAAACAGCGCGGTCGAACTGGCCGTGAAATCGGAATTTACCTATTAAGACATATAAATTGTTGACAATAAAGCTCCTATATAGTAGGTTTTTAATAAACTGCTATATAGGAGCTTTTGTATGGACATGAATGGAGGATTTCTTGTCACCAAAATAAAACAGCTTGGAGACCGGATTTTCGAGAAGATTCTTAGTGAAAAGAATATTGATGAATTTAATGGAGCCCAGGGACGTATTCTTTATGTGCTGTGGCAGGAGGATGGTATCTCAATCAGGGCACTCTCGACTAAATGCGGATTAGCGATAACATCTCTTACTACGATGCTGGAAAGAATGGAAAATCAAGGGCTGATAAGCCGTGTTCAGTCTGAAACGGACAAAAGAAAAACACTCCTGTTTCTGACTGAGAAAGCACATGCCTTAAAGGGCGTGTACGATTCTGTATCTGATGAGATGGGCAGTATTTACTACAAAGGTTTTTCAGAGGAAGAAATTACCCAGTTTGAGGAATACCTCGACCGCATCAGAAAGAATCTTGAGGAGTGGCAGAAGTCATGAGTATTTGTATCAAAGATCAGATTCAGAACATGAATATCGTCATTGGCTGCAAAGTGGGGTGTACATATTGCTATGCCCGCAACAATGTGAAACGCTGGCATATGATTGATGACTTCTCTGATCCTGAGTTCTTTCCAGGCAAGCTCAGGATGATGGAAAAGAAACGTCCGCAAAACTTTCTTCTCACAGGCATGAGCGATCTCTCTGGATGGAAGCCGGAATGGAGAGACGAGGTATTTGCAAAGATCCGTGAAAATCCACAGCATCAGTTCCTGTTCCTTACCAAGCGACCTGATTTGCTGGATTTTGATACCGATCTGGAAAACGCATGGTTTGGCGTTACGGTGACGAGGAAAGCAGAACTGTGGCGTATCGACGCCATTCGGAAAAATGTCAGAGCAAAACATTACCATGTTACCTTTGAGCCGTTATTCGACGATCCCGGCACAGTTGACCTTTCCGGAATCAATTGGATCGTTGTGGGCACCATGACCGGAGCTCAGAGCAGGAAAATTCATACGAAGCCGGAATGGGCATGGTCTCTGACGGACCAGGCACATAGGCTCGGCATTCCGGTGTTTATGAAGGAAGACCTTGTCCCTATCATAGGGGATGAAAATATGATTCAGGAAATGCCGGAAGAATTTAATAAAGTGTTAGAGGTACAGAAATCATGGAAGAAGTAATAAATGGAATCCTCATTCGTGAGGTGGAAACAAAGAACATCATGACTAAGTCTAGTCTGCCGGTAGGCGGTTACTCGGTCAATCCCTATGTGGGCTGTACACATGCCTGCAAGTATTGCTATGCTTCTTTTATGAAGCGCTTTACCGGGCACAAGGAGGAATGGGGCACTTTCCTTGATGTGAAGCATTGGCCGGAAATTAAAAATCCGAAGAAATATGCCGGACAGCGGGTGGTCATCGGTTCTGTGACAGATGGCTACAATCCACAGGAGGAGCAATTCGGGAATACCAGAAAACTTCTGAAGCAGCTGATCGGCAGTGACGCAGATATTCTGATTTGCACAAAGTCGGATCTTGTGGTACGGGATATTGATCTGCTGAAGAAGCTTGGACGTGTAACCGTTTCATGGTCGATCAACACACTGGATGAAAATTTCAAGAATGATATGGACTCTGCTTCGAGCATTGAGCGCCGTATCTCTGCTATGAAGCAGGTATATGAAGCAGGTATCCGTACAGTCTGTTTCGTATCCCCGGTATTCCCCGGTATCACGGATTTTGAAGCAATCTTTGATCGGGTAAAGGATCAGTGCGATCTGTTCTGGCTCGAAAATCTCAATCTTCGAGGCGGTTTCAAAAAGACAATTATGGATTATATCGCCGGAAAATATCCTGATCTGGTACCACTTTACGACGAGATCTATAACAAGCATAACCGCAGCTACTTTGAAGCACTTGAAGTAAAAGCTGAGGAAATGGCTAAGAAGTATGATTGTGCCTTTGTGGATAATGAAATGCCTTATGGCAGAGTCCTGCAGGGGCATCCGGTGATCGTAGATTATTTCTATCATGAGGAAATCCGTGGGACAGAGAATACCGGAAAAAGAAATCGCTAACTTCCTGTTCAATGTGTTTTGCAATGTCGCTGATATCATTGAAGGTAATGGAGCAACATCATATTTCTGACAAATTCCCGAACAGCATGTTCCTACCTTGACCAATTCCCAGACAGCAAGAACCGACGTGATTATGTTTCTCACTGTCTCGGGGCACGTCGAGACAGTGGCTCTGCTAACAAGAACAAATTGAAAGAGGGCCGAAAAAGCCCGTGTTTAAGCCATTTCTGTGGCATCCGTCTTTCTGAGAAGAGAGGCGGGTGTCGCTTTTTCTTTTAGAAAAAATGTGAAAGTTGGTCGGGCGTGGCTGTGGGAAGGCTATTTGAGCAGGAATAGAAAAAAGGCGATGCAGAATCATCATCTGCAACGCCTCCCATCGCTTTTTTGCCGTCTCGGACTATCGGGACGGCTTTTCTGTTTTTCACGAATTCCAAACATGATATACTAAGTAACGAAATTGTGTTGATGAGAAATGGATATAATTGCTACTGATTTCAAAGCCACTTGGAAGAAGACAAGATACGTATACCAAGATATAAATCAGAATTTATCAGAAAATGAGGAATAGTTGAAATGGAGGCGCTATAATAACATGAAGATTGAAGGGAACCAGAAAGAACTGGATGCAATGGTAGAATTTCATAAGGGAAACCGTGTCGAGGGACTGAGACTGCAAGAAGAATTTGCAGCGGAATTTCGTAAGGAGTATAAAGACAAAGATCACTGTCCTTGCCTGAAAGCCTGTCGCTATCACGGAAACTGTAAGGAATGTGTAGCAATCCACAGAGCGCATCAGGAACATGTTCCTAATTGTATGCGACCATTGATTAATAAAAAATTGAAATTGATGTCAGAATTAACAGAGCATACCTTGGCAAATGAAATAGAAGCTCCACATGAGATTTTAAGAAAATAGGCAAGCCAAATTCCAGTTCAATGTGTTTTGCAATGTCGCTGATATCATTGAAGGTAATGGAGCATCATATTTCTGACAAATTCCCGAACAGCATGTCCCTACCTTGACCAATTCCCAGACAGCATGAACCAGTATGATTGTTTTTTCTACTGTCTCGGGGCATGTTGAGACGGTAGTATTGATGTCGAAGAAAAAATAAGACGGGGCTGAAACCCGCTGATAAACAGCAGGTTTCGCGTTTTCGAGAAAAATTAAGAGTACCCGAAATCTGGTCAGAAAATGGCACATAGGGGATGTAGGGTAGGGGATGGATGTTGGGGAAGATTTATGGAGAGGCACATGGATTATATCAGAGACAGGGTAAGTAATATTCCCTTCAGCTTACATGATAGTCGGATAATTCAGATTGGAATTAATGAAACGAGTCTATTATTGAAGGTAGATCGGATATTTCAATATGCTGGCGCTGAAGAAAAATGGTATCAGGGAATCATTGAGTTTACCAAAGCTGATATAGAAGAATGTGACATCATGGTCTTTAACAGGCCGTACGGATATGATGGGGAGAAATCCTTCACTGGGGAATCGATATCTCTTGCTGAGTTTAACGCAAAATATTCTGATGCAGTCTTTGAGATCATTACGGAAGGATATTCTGGATATGACACAACATTTCAGGGCTGGATATGGCAAGGGAAGAATGATCCAATCTTTGGAATTATGCGTATATGGAACACGGGAGATATGATCTATCGGATTTAACAAAATCCAGTTTGTCTAAAAAAACTGAGCAGGCACTCCATACGGGGCACCTGCTCTTTTATTTTTTCATGGTGATCTGCAGACCAGACTTGAATTCGATCACAGCTCGATCCTGGTAGATGGTGATCTGACGGATGAGTTTCCGGACCATGCGCTCGTCGAACTCGGTGATGGCGGTCTTCTGTTCTTTAGAAAATAGTTTTCTTCGTAATTCCCGTCTCAATCTCAGAAATTTTTACCGTGTATTTCTGGTACATTTCCAGCCTCCAATAGAGAGTTAATTATCGGGAAATCCACAGAGAAAGTCTGTGGTTACGGTCGGGTTACCGGATACCCGTGGTTCCTTTGGTGGGAGCTGCGGTTTTCTTTTTTTTGTCCAATTGATTGATTTTTCGTCCCCCAATAGGTAAAAATGGATGAAAAACTGGATCGTCTGGCTGAAATTGCCAAGATTCAGAGTACTGAAATACTCCAGCTTCATCGAGATCTATTGAAAAGGGCAGGCTTCTCATTTGGTGGACATTTTAATAATGTCCAAAACTGATATAAATGAGACAAAGCCGGATGGCACAGTGGTCGCAAGATTCACGCCGACTGCTCCTTACGATACCCCCAGACGCAATAGAGAATCTCTGCAATGCCTATGAACAGGCTATCGCAAATGAGAAGATCGATTCTCTGATTCTTATTCCGACATTTATATGCGATTTTCTATGTATCCATCCATTTTATGAGGGCAACGGTAGGATGAGCAGATTGTTTGCCTTACCGGATTTCAGCCGCAATCACCGCATCATGACAAATAATTCAGACTAATATATATGAAAAAGGGATTTGCATTGGATGATTATCGACTTAAGGAGCTTGGCAGGGAAATAAATTTATAGAGCTTCTTAATCGAATCTATCGAACTGAAATTGCCGAATCTCTCGAATTTGGATAATATAAATGTATAAGGAGTAGAAACGGTTGCCAGCTATCTTGCTGTTCTAACGCGTTTGTTCATTGTGGATAATCAGAAGCCTTTTGAAAGTAGACTGCGGTCCTCTGTCAGAGTGAAACAGGCAGAAAAACGGCATCTTGCGGATCCTTCCCTCGCAGCGGCATTACTTGGTGCAACACCTGACCGGTTGCTGCAGGATCTGAATACTTTGGGCTTCCTTTTCGAAGCTCTATGTGAGCGAGATTTAAGAATTTATGCAGAGTCTTTTGATGCGGAGTTGTATCATTATCAGGATTATAATAATCGCGAGATAGACGCAGTGATATCATTGCCGTCAGGCGAGTGGTGTGGATTCGAAATAAAACTCGGTGCAAATCAGATTGATGCAGCGGCGGAAGGCCTTTTGAAAATACAAAGCGAAATCATTTCTGAAAAAGATGGAAAACCTGCAAAAATCTTATGCGTTCTTTGTGGCCTGACAAACGCTGCATACAGGAGAACAGATGGAGTGTATGTGGTTCCCATCACGGCTTTGAAACCTTAACAAATGTCGGCGTCAGGCAAGATATGGTGCTGGTGACTGCCACTTTTTACTGTAAAAAAGAAGGGTCAGACTTAAGTTCGACCCTTCCACCCGCTCGATGCGGACCATTGGTGATTTCGGATAATTCCTTATTTGAACTCACCTTGTAAATTCGGTTAAAAGATAGCACGGATCTGATGGATTGTCAAATTATGATTTTTGTTTGGTGTCATATTGTTTTCTGACATAACAAGCAATTGCGGGGAAAAGTAGGTTAGATGAATAGAAAGGGGACAAAATGTATTCTGGAGATTACTATGTAGGACTTGATATGGGAACCAACTCTGTTGGGTTTGCAGTAACAGACCCAAGTTATCATTTGCTCCGGGCAAAAGGAAAAGATCTGTGGGGCGTTCGTCTCTTTCCGGAAGCGCAGACGGCAGCAGATCGGAGAAGTCATCGAACTGCCAGGAGACGTTTGCAAAGATGTAAACTAAGAATCGGAATCTTGAATGAGATCTTTTCTGACGAGCTGAACAAAGTCGATCCGGTTTTTTTACAGCGCCTGGCGGATAGTAAATTCTTTGAGGAAGATAAAACAGAGCATCAGCCATATGCATTATTTGCAGATGATCATTATACAGACAGAGAGTATTATGAACACTTTCCAACCGTATATCATCTGAGAAAATATCTGATCGAAACAAAAGATGTTTACGATATACGACTGCTGTATCTGGGGCTTCATAGCATCTATAAATACCGTGGCAATTTTTTGAATCCAAATCTGAATGCAGACTCTATGCAAGAATTCAGTCCTTTGTACCGTGATTTATGGGAAGCCATCGAAGAGGCTAAAGACGCTCGTCAGGATGAGAGCCAGATCGACATCTCGATACCGGAGTGGAAAGAGGACCTGTCGTCGAACTTGATGGAGATCCTGTCATCCAAATCATATTCCATGATGGAAAAGGGTGAAAAGCTCTCAGAGCTGCTTGATATTACCAAAAAGCAAAAACCTCAGCAAGAATTTTTGAAGTGGATGTGTGGAAGAAAAGGAAAAGTAAGCGCTGCATTTCCAAGGGAATATGATGAAGAAGAGGGAAAGTTCTCTTTCTCTTTCCAGGATGGGGATTTGGAAGAATCCATGCAGAAAGCCGAAGAAATTCTGCTGCCGGAAGAATATGAGGTCTTACTTGCAATTAAGAGAATCCATGATTTTGGACTGCTTTCCAATATCATGAAAGGTTATCGATACATTTCTGAGGCGAGAGTAGATATCTACAATAAGCACCAGGAAGATTTGAAAACGCTGAAAAAGATTTATAAGAAATACGCACCGGAAAAATACAATACCATGTTCCGAAAGATGGAAGATAAGCTGAAAAACTATAGTGCGTATGTAGGGTCTGTCAAATATAAGACACCGAAGAATGGTTCTGCGATTAGAAGAAAGGGGAAGAGTAGTATTGGAGAACTTTATAAAACCATACAAAATGATCTTGATTCGGTAAAAGATATCCCGGAAGTCAGCTTGGTTTTTGATGATATGGAGAAGGGAACCTTTCTGCCCAAGATCAGAACAAACGATAATGGGGTAATTCCTTATCAGGTGTATGAGGCTGAATTAAAGGCAATACTGAAAAATGCGGAAAGCAAATTTCCATTTCTGTCAGTGAAAGATGAAAGTGGATTTTCACCGGAAGAAAAAATAATGATGACTTTTTCTTTTCGGATACCTTATTATGTTGGCCCTGTTTACAATGATGGAAAGAATCATGCATGGTCTGTAAGAAAAGAACCCGGTCGTGTTTATCCATGGAATTTTGACCAGAAGATTGACAAGAAGAAGTCATCTGAAGAATTTATGAATCATTTGATTGGCCATTGCACCTATCTTCGTGGAGAACAGGTGTTACCACGCCAGTCTTTAATGTATGAACGGTTTGCACTATTGAATGAGTTTAACAATATACAAATTGATGGAAGAAAACCTGATGCAAAGGCAAAGAAGATCATCTTTGATGAACTATTTGCGAAGGGAAGAAGAGTAACGAAGAAAGGACTTCAAAGATTCCTTGTGTCCCATAATCTATCAAATGGGAAAACAAAAGCAGATGATGTTGTTATCTCTGGCATGGCGGATGAAAAATTTCAAAATTCGTTAGCTACATATCATCATTTTTGCGAGGTATTGAAAACGGATAAGCTGACTTATTCTCAGGAACAGATGGCAGAGGACATTATCCGTTGGTCTACGGTATATGCTGATTCTAAGAACTTCCTGCGCGAAAAGATCCGTGAGTATTATTCAACAGAGCAGTTATCGGAAGAAGCATTAAATCGTGTGCTTGGAATGAAATTTTCTGAATGGGGACGTCTATCATCAGCTTTTCTGCATATGGAAGGTGCAAATACTCATACTGGAGAGGTAAAATCCATTCTTCGCTGGATGGAAGAAGATTCCTATAATCTGATGGAGTTACTATCATCGGATTTTACTTTCCCTAAAGAATTAGAGTCTCTTGATAACGATATTCAAAAAGATCTGATGTCAATCGAGCCGGAGGATCTGGAGGGAAGATATCTCTCGGCACCGGTCAAACGGATGGTTTGGCAAACAATTTTAATCCTTCGAGAAATCACAAAGGTCATGGGACATACTCCATCGAGAGTATTTGTGGAAATGACACGAGGTGATGGGGAGAAGAAACGTACGACCAGCAGAAAGAAGAAGTTTGAAGATCTTTATAAGAACATTCAAGATGAAAACTTTGAATGGAGCAAAGAACTGGCCAAGTTCTCAGAGGCTGATTTTAGAAACAAGAAGTTGTATTTGTTCTGTACTCAAAAGGGCAGAAGTATGTATACAGGAAAACCGATCGACCTCCATGAGCTTCTGACGAATAATACGAAATACGATCTGGATCATATTTATCCTCGCCATTTTGTAAAAGATGACAGCCTGGACAATAATCTTGTTCTTGTGGAGAAAACAGAGAATGCTCATAAGAAAGATCATTACCCGATTGAGAACAGTATCCGCGAGAGGCAGATTGCATACTGGAAAATGCTTTTGGATAACCATTTTATCACTCCGACAAAATTCCAGAGGCTTACAAGATCTACGGACTTTACTGATGCAGAGCGTGCGGAGTTTATCAACAGGCAGATTGTAGAAACCAGTCAGGCTGTAAAGACGATTACGCATCTTCTTGAGGAATTAATGCCTTCTGATGAAACAAAGGTAATCTATTCCAAGGCCGGAAATGTATCGGATTTTCGGAATAAGTTCTCCTTGTATAAGTGCCGGGAAGTCAATGACTTTCATCATGCTGGTGATGCCTATCTGAATATTGTCGTAGGAAATGTTTATCACACGAAATTTACATCTTCACCGGCAAGTTTTGTGAAGGAATGGAGGCAGAACGCTCAGAAATACAGCTATAACCTTGGAGCAGGTAAGATCTTTGAGCATACGGTAGAAAGAAATGGAATTCTTGCATGGGATGTTGAAAAAAATCAATCTATTACAACTGTAAAAGCAGTGATGGAGAAGCAGACCCCACTTGTGACATATATGAACTACTGTGAAAAGGGAAGTATCGCAAAACAGACGATTTATTCTGCGGAAACGGTTAAAAAGAGCAAGATAAACGGATCCTATCTGCCGGTAAAGACATCGGATCAGAGGCTTTCAGATGTTGACCGGTATGGCGGGGTCACGAAAATCGCTACGTCCTACTTTTTCCTTGTTGAGCATGAAGTAAGAAGAAAGCGAATCCGTACCATCGAAGCAATGCCGGTTTACATTGCTCCCAAAATCAAAGATGATAAGGACTTATTAACATATGTGGAAAACAGTCTTGGCTTAGTAAAACCAAGAATCTGTATAAACAGGATTAAAGCTTATTCCAAACTGCGGATCAATGGGTTTGAATGCTATCTGAGTGGAAGAACAGGAAATCGACTGACCGTTGTCAATGCAGAGGAATTAAAGCTGGGAAATCGTATGATTCGATACGCAAAGAAAATGAAAAAGGTAGCTGATTTGAATCTTACGGACGAACAGATCCGATTGGATGCGAATAGAATTGCTAAAAAGACCGATGGAGACGAAATCGGTATTACAAGGGAAAATAATATCAGGTTCTATGAGTTCTTAAAGCAAAAGCATACGAGCGGGATTTTTGGCAAAAGACCTAACCCGGTTGGAGAGATATTGCAGAAAAGGCAGGATGTATTTGAAAAACTTTTGCTGGATCAGCAAGTAGACGTTCTTCAGGAAATTATGAAGTTATCAGGTAGAGTTAATGAAGCAGATTTAACCCTGATTGGTGAATCAAAGCATTCTGGAAAATCTTTGATTAATAAGAAGATCACAGGATTAAAAAGCTGTGAATTAATTTCTCAATCTGTGACCGGTCTCTTTGAGCAGAAAACAGATCTGCTTATGGTATGAGTTGGCGGACTGTTGTGGTCTCACACAATGCAAAACTGGACTACGAGAATGGATATCTCGTAGTCCGGGGTGAAGAGACCAAGAGAATCTTCATTAATGAAATAGAACTTCTTATGATTGAGAACACAGCGGTTGCTATGACGGGCTATCTTTTAGCAGAACTGGTTCGAAACAAGGTGAAAGTTGTGTTCTGCGATCAAAGAAGGAATCCCTGTGCGGAGTTGATGCCATATTACGGAAGCCATGATACCAGTGCAAAAGTTCGTAGTCAGATCCAATGGTCTGAGGATATTAAGAGTGCCGTCTGGACAGAAATTGTTTCGGAAAAGATTCGCAAGCAATCTGAAGTTTTACTACGTCATAAACTGTCGGAAGGAGATAAATTGCAAGGATATCTGGCTGAGATGACTTTGGGTGATACTACAAATCGTGAGGGACATGCAGCTAAAGTGTATTTCAATGCACTGTTTGGGAAAAAATTCACTCGAGCTGAGGACTCACCAATTAATGCAGCTTTGAATTATGGATATAGCCTTATCTTGTCTCTTTTTACCCGGGAGATTGTCGCCAATGGTTATCTTACGCAACTAGGGCTCTTTCATGATAATATGTTTAATCCATTTAATTTGGCATCGGATTTAATGGAACCATTCCGACCTCTGGTTGACGAATGTGTCATTACTCATCAGCCGGACAAATTTGAAACAGATGAGAAACATCAGATGTTAGCTCTTTTAGAGCAGGAGGTTTCAATCAACGGTAGGAAAGAATATATTGGAAATGCTGTTAAAATTTACACACATAGTGTATTCGATGCATTAGAGGATAAAGATGTGTCATTAATTCGGTTTTATCAAAATGAGCTATAGATATATGAGAGTTCTGGTGATGTTTGATCTTCCGGTAGATACTGCAGAAGACCGAAAAGAATATAGAGCATTTCGTAAATTTCTGGTTAAGAATGGATACTTGATGCTGCAGGAGAGTATCTATTGCAAGCTTGCACAAAATTCAACAGCGGCTGAAACCATGCTATCCAATATCAAGAAGAATAAGCCGAAGAGTGGCTTGGTTCAGGTCTTGAGAGTCACGGAAAAAGAGTATTCGAAGATGGAATATGTTGTAGGTGAGGCGGCATCGGAAATCATTACTGATGATAGGAGGCTCATAATTCTATGAGATGGATTTATTCGCCCTGTAATGTGGATTTGCAGTTAGATGAATTGCGACCGGTTACGCTTGTTATTGAGAATCCTCAGCATCTTCAAAAAATGATATCAGCGATTCTGAGCCAGATGAATTCGGAAGGAGATGATGTGATTTTATCTGAAGGGAATCAACTGCTGTCATTGGAAAAGAATATATTTTTACAGCTGAATCCTTTCGAGGATATTCTGAATAATCGGAAAATTATTGGGAAACTATATAAAACAATAAGCTGTGCAGCAATGGAGTTCCCTCAAGAACGGAGCGAGTTGTTAACAGCGGTAATTCAATATTTTGATAGAATTTTAGGAGCTGTACGGTTTGATGGATTAACCTATGATATTGACTTTAAAGACGAAGATCTATACAAGCTGTTCGATTTAAGAATAGAGGAAGAGGGACTTTCTCTCATAGAGAAACTCTTGATGGAAGTGAGAATCTGCTCAGATTTACTTTTTCTTCCGGTAATGGTTTTTATGAATCTAGGAAGTTTTCTTTCGAATGATGAATATTGCGAATTAGTGGAAAGCTGTGTGAATCATAAGGTATATCTGCTGCTTATTGAGGGGACGGAACCTTTGGACAGAACAGGTGATAAGCGCTATATTATTGATAAGGACATGTGCTTGATTCAGAAAAACCTTTGAATTTATGCTGCAAACCAGGCAGAGGAGGTTCGGTGAAGACCATTTGAGGTTTGAGAACCTTGTAAATTCGTAAAGGTGTCAAGCAGAGGAATTGGCGGACAAATTAGGGCTGCAGTTTGAGAACCTTGTAAATTCGTAAAGGTGTCAAGCTCTTCATGCGTGAGGTATTGCACACAATCGGTTTGAGAACCTTGTAAATTCGTAAAGGTGTCAAGCAACCGGGACTCCTTCTTGTTTGTACTCATGGTTTGAGAACCTTGTAAATTCGTAAAGGTGTCAAGCCAATAAGATGCCTTGCTTATACTGGAGCAAGTTTGAGAACCTTGTAAATTCGTAAAGGTGTCAAGCTATATCCGGTCTGCAAAATCCAGCCCGCCGTTTGAGAACCTTGTAAATTCGTAAAGGTGTCAAGCGTCAGCTGCTGCGCCACATCGTTGTCTTCAGTTTGAGAACCTTGTAAATTCGTAAAGGTGTCAAGCTATCAAGCTTTCAATGTACCGTAAGTACAGTTTGAGAACCTTGTAAATTCGTAAAGGTGTCAAGCTCACGTTTTTTGTATCGCGGCATGACATGGTTTGAGAACCTTGTAAATTCGTAAAGGTGTCAAGCAATTCCGTACCATGTACGACCCTTATAGGTGTTTGAGAACCTTGTAAATTCGTAAAGGTGTCAAGCTGAAGCAGAGACGCCGTCCGCCGAATGTCGGTTTGAGAACCTTGTAAATTCGTAAAGGTGTCAAGCCAAGCTGTGAAGGGAGGAAAGCATGTTTACGTTTGAGAACCTTGTAAATTCGTAAAGGTGTCAAGCTGTATTTCTCTATATTCCTTTAAAAGGTTGGTTTGAGAACCTTGTAAATTCGTAAAGGTGTCAAGCGCTAGCACTTAGAGAGATGGGCAGACATGCAGTTTGAGAACCTTGTAAATTCGTAAAGGTGTCAAGCCTCCGCAGTGGTCTTTTGGCCGCCTAGCCTGTTTGAGAACCTTGTAAATTCGTAAAGGTGTCAAGCAATATGAGAAGTATAAACATCGGTTTAGTTGTTTGAGAACCTTGTAAATTCGTAAAGGTGTCAAGCGACTGCGACAGCGAGCAACAACATCGACCGGTTTGAGAACCTTGTAAATTCGTAAAGGTGTCAAGCCCGTCCGGCGTCAGGTTAGACACAATCCGGTTTGAGAACCTTGTAAATTCGTAAAGGTGTCAAGCTCACTCGCTGGTTGTCAACGATGCAAAGGCGTTTGAGAACCTTGTAAATTCGTAAAGGTGTCAAGCTAGATCTCTCGGGCCTTGTCCCCGCCCTCGGTTTGAGAACCTTGTAAATTCGTAAAGGTGTCAAGCCGATAAGAATAACCCGGCACGAGACTATTAGTTTGAGAACCTTGTAAATTCGTAAAGGTGTCAAGCTTTCACCACGGTGTGCTGCTTTACCAAGCAGTTTGAGAACCTTGTAAATTCGTAAAGGTGTCAAGCCGTCATGGCGATAAAGCATGACGAAGACGAGTTTGAGAACCTTGTAAATTCGTAAAGGTGTCAAGCAGAAAGCGACTAAAATACTACGCCATCCAGGTTTGAGAACCTTGTAAATTCGTAAAGGTGTCAAGCCGCAAAGGAGGAATAAATAATGCTGAAGAAGTTTGAGAACCTTGTAAATTCGTAAAGGTGTCAAGCCCCAGAGGATGACAGGGCTGTGATAACTGCGTTTGAGAACCTTGTAAATTCGTAAAGGTGTCAAGCGAAACCATCTAGACAGTTCACTTTGCAAATGTTTGAGAACCTTGTAAATTCGTAAAGGTGTCAAGCAGTGACAGCGAAAAAGCTAATACCCTGCTGGTTTGAGAACCTTGTAAATTCGTAAAGGTGTCAAGCCTCGTTTCGGCTGTTATTCCCAGTCCGTCCGTTTGAGAACCTTGTAAATTCGTAAAGGTGTAAGAACTCATTACCGAAGAACATAAAAATCGGCGATAAAAATCTGCTTACCATACCATAGAGAAGATGAATCACCCCTTAAGTTGACAATATAAGTCCTTATTCCGGCCCCGAAACGGATCCGCAAGCTTAAAGGGAGAAACAGACAAAAAATCGTTGAGCTTTTTATTGACATTCGGCGCTTACCATACCACTTAAAAAAGTGGTTGACATTCACAATAATGGTATGACCGAAATCACAGGCGAAGAAGGGAAACGAAGCTGACATGGGGCATTTTTATTTTGTCCGTCACGGACAGACGGTATGGAATGTTGAAAATAAAATCTGTGGTGCAACGGACAGTCCATTGACGGAGCTTGGTCGTGAACAGGCAAGAAAGACCGGGCAGATGCTAAGAAAGAAGATTGATCATGGCGAGATCCATATTGATGAGATTATGACCTCTCCTTTGTCTCGTGCCTTTGACACAGCGGTGGAAATCTCGCATGTAATCGGAGTCCCGGTACGAATTGAGCCGCGCCTGGTGGAGCAGAATTTTGGCAGATGGGAAGGAACCGCAAGGGACGGCTCGGAATTTGCCAGGGCCAAGGAGAACTTCGCTGACAGTTACGGCGGAGGAGAATCCATGATGAAGACGGCACAAAGGATTTATAACCTGATCGATGATATCGAAAAGGAACCGGAGAAGACGTATCTCTTAGTCGCTCATAATGGCATATCCCGTATGATCGAATCCTATTTCCGTGATATGAGGAATGAGGAGTTCGCAGCATTCGGTATAAAGAATGCAGAAGTCAGGGAATACAAGTTCGAAGATTCATTCCCAGATTATCATACCGATTATGATCTTCTTTGCCGGCAGCTGAAGAGCCTGATGCAGGGTGTCGATTCGGATATCACAATTCTTTCCAATGCTTCTGCTCTGATCTATCAGACTTTGCAAGGAATTAACTGGGCAGGGGTCTATATTTCACAGGGAAATGAGTTGCTGCTCGGGCCATTTCAGGGCAAGCCGGCCTGTGTCCGGATCCCTTTTGGAAAAGGCGTGTGCGGAACAGCAGCGGCAGAGGGAGAGACGGTCCTTGTGGAGAATGTGCATGAATTTGCCGGCCACATTGCCTGCGACAGCGATTCGCGGTCTGAGATTGTGCTGCCTATCTGTAAAAAGGGCAGTCTATATGGTGTCCTGGATATTGACAGCCCCTTCTTCAGACGGTTCAGCACTTCAGATCGGGATGGGCTGGAACAATTTGCTGAGATATTGGGTGAGGGATTGGCAGAGAAATGAATTGAGTTCATCCGGATGGGAGAATCATAATCCATAATTTGCGGAGGTAAGGATGCTCGACAACAAAGGTTTTGATCTGTGGGCTGATGGATATGACAGCACAGTTGGTATTTCTGATGACGAGTACACATATCCATTTGCCGGTTACAAGGATGTGCTCGGGAGAATCTTTCAGGTCATCATGAAGAAGAAAAATGCCGTCGTACTTGATATCGGATTTGGGACCGGAACACTCACATCAATATTATATGAGAATGGGTGTACAGTTTATGGTCAGGATTTCTCGTCCAGAATGATTGAACTGGCAGCACAGAAAATGCCGGGAGCACATCTCTATCAGTGGGATTTTACGCAGGGACTGGCCGAGCCGTTGAAACGTCAACGCTACGATTCTATTGCATCTGAATGAAAACGGGCAGATTCTGATTGGAGATGTCGCTTTTGAAACGCGGGAGGAATTAGACACATGTCGGCTGACATCTGGTGATAAATGGGATCATGAAGAGATCTATTTTGTGGCCGGTGAACTGAGAAGCGCGTTCCCAGGTTTATCTTTTACACGAGTCTCATATTGTGCCGGCATTATAATGATTTGCCGGAGGTCGTCGTCGGGCATTGTATCAGAGACAGCGCCTTTATAGACCCAAAACCAATAGATACTGACCAATAAACGGAACAAAAAGAAATTCCGGGACTGGAGCTGTCTAATATGAACAAGGTTTGTAAGGCGATCACAGAATATCCTTCCGTGACGCAAAAGGAGCTGCAGGAACTTACCGGATTGTCCAGAAGCGGAATGCACTATATTCATGAATTCGAAAGGAAATCTTCTATGTCAATAAAAGAAAAGGCAGAGCTGATTGTAGCTGATATAAAGAAAGAACAAGGTACGAATCCGGTTCTCATATTTAAGAATATTGCAAAGAAGGAATATGTCAGTATTAATGGGCCTGAACACCATATATTAGATGGTGCAAGTTTGCTTATGGCATATAAAAATGCAGGTGGAGAAATTGATATAGATCAGGCGCTGGACAGGTTAATGGCAGAGGGACTTAGAATGCCTGGAGCAATGTGTGGTTTATGGGGAATCTGCGGGGCAATTACATCTATAGGTGCCGCACTTGCAATCATCGATGGAACCGGCCCGCTTTCGACAGACGGGTCATGGGGGAGTCATATGCAGTTTACATCGAAAGCAATCGGTGAACTGGGGATCATAAACGGACCTAGATGTTGTAAGAGAGATGCCATGATAGCATTTAAAAATGGTGTTGATTATGTGAATGCTCATTATGATGTAACATTGCAATATGAGCAAATGAAATGCGAATTCACAGGATTGAACGAACAATGTATCAAAGACAGGTGCCCTTTTTATGCGCATTCTTTTCAGCAGGAATACTGATGTGATCTTTACAATCTGCTATAGAAAAATGAATGAAGGGTTCACATCCGTTTAAAAGAAGAACATTCAGACCTTAGTCTGAACCTGGTGAGGAGGATGACATGAAGTATGAACAAAAGGTCATGTTGAAAAATGGAAAAGAAGCCCTCATCCGAAATTGCACGGGGGCGGACGGGAGTGCTGTATTAGATGTGTTTACGCTTGCCCATGAACAGACCGATTATCTGCTGAGCTATCCGGATGAAAAAAGTTTTGACGCGGAGCAGGAGGCAGGCGATCTGGAAGAAAAGATGAACAGTCCGGACGAGATAGAGCTTGCAGCCATCATTGATGGGAAGATTGCGGGGATCGCAGGAATTGGGGCTGTCGGAAGAAAGTATAAGGTCAGGCATCGGGCTGATTTTGGCATCAGTGTGCTGAAGGAATACTGGGGACTTGGTCTGGGGAGAATCCTTACGAAGGCTAGTATTCACTGTGCCCGGGAGGCCGGCTATCAGCAGCTGGAACTGAATGTAGTGGGAGAGAACGAAAGGGCGGTCTCCTTGTATCGAAGTGTGGGATTTCAGGAATTCGGACGGAATCCCAGAGGGTTCAATTCGAGGTTTTCGGGCTATCAGGAGCTTGTGTATATGCTTCTGGAGCTTGACAATATATAAGCTCAATCATTGAGGAGGATAAAAAGATGGCACTGAATCCCAGAAGTCTTTTAAAGGCAAAAGAGAGGCTTCATATTTTCAGAGAGCAGCATCCGAAGATCGTCAGTTTCGGGAAGACGTTGAATGAGCATGCGATTCAGCCTGGGACGATCTTTGAGATCACTGCAACGACACCTGAGGGGAAGAGCTATACTGCAAGTATGAGGCTGACACCCGAGGATGTGGAGTCGCTTCGGCTTTTCGTGAAATAAACCAACAGGAAGGTCTGACGCCGGGGTATCACAGACTGGGCGGGTGACAAATTTGTCACCTGTCCAGTCATTTTTATGTCATTTCTCCATGCTAGACTGTAGCTGTAAAAAAGAGAGCAGAAGGAAAACAGACAAGGCTCGGAACGATACCTGGATATAAACGTCAACCAGAAAGTGAGCCGCCCGCTGATCTGATTTTGAGCCACTAACGCTGGCTTGAAAGTGAGCCACTCACCGTGTCTGTTTCTTTGCCTGTTCGATTCGGTACGATTGACCGTTCATGTCGAGGATATATGACTGGAACGTCAGCCGGTCTACCATCGCTGTGTTCTCGAACAGGGTAGTCCATTCGGAGAATGGAAGGTTTGTTGTTACTATAATGCTGCCGCGTTCACTACGGTCAGCGATCACCTTGAAAAGCAGTTCCGACTGGTAACGGTCGAAACTCACATAGCCCATCTCATCCAGGATCAGAAGATCAGCCTTCCGGATCCGCTTCTCCAGCTTGCCGAGAACGTAATTATCACGCGCTTCGGAAAGCTCCGTGGAAAGAGAGGCGGCGTTCTTAAAGAGGACGTTCATCCCAAGCGAGCAGGCTTTCAGAGCCAGCCCGATGGCCATGTGGGTCTGCCCGCGGCCGGGATTTCCCAGCATGATGATGTTCTTCTTTTCCCGGATGAACCGGCAGCTGGCCAGTTCGCCTATAAAGAGTTCGGAGATCTTTCCATCGTAACGGGACAGATCCAGCTCTTCCAGGGTCTTCATGTACGGAAGCCCTGCCTGCTTTAAACGGCGGCGGTTCTGGTTCTCCTGACGCTGATCGTACTCGTTACGCATGAGAGTAAGGAGAAGGCTGCCAAAATCGGTATCGGCACCTGCCTGCCGCAGGAGATCAGGATACTGGACAAAGGTCGGGATCTTCAGCTGTTTTGCCAGGATCTTCACCTGCTCCATAGTCGCGTCGTTATACATAGGCGGCCTCCTTCAAGGTGTCGTACTCATGAAGGTCGACGGCACGGATACGGACAGGATCCTTGATCCCCGGAGACTCAGCACCGGACTGCGACTTTAGGAACGCAATGATCGTCTTGTGGTCGGTCCGCTCCTCCTGCCACCGCTGAAGGACTTCTGGCGGGATGTTCTGTCGTACGGGCGCGGCATTGAAGAACGCGCGGCTCCGAATCTCAAGAAGCAGCAGGTAGTCATCCAGACGGTACCGGTTCTGATACTGCCCGAAGCAGCGCTCGTGCTCTGCGATCATGACACCGTTGCAGTAGACCTCGATCGTCTCCGGATACGCCTTGATCCCGACGATCCGGCCAACATACTCGACCGGAACCGAGTACCGGTTCGTCCGAAAACATACCGTAGAGAAAGCGTTCACCCGGACACTGGTGCATTTGGCTGTTTCAAACGTGTACCGCGGCAGAGGATGGAGGGATTCCTTTTCAAGGCGGTACATGGCCCCGACAGTATCAGGTTTGCCCTGGATCCTGTGGGCTTCGTACTTTTGGCAGCGTTCAAGCAGCGTCTCATTGAGTTCGATGAGGGAATCCACCCTGGGGACCGGGACGAGGATGTTCCGTCTGGCCCAGCCGACAAGGCCTTCCACGAGTCCCTTTTCGTGGCCTTCCGCCGGGTTACAGAACAGGGCATTGAACCCGTAATGAGCCGAGAGGTGCGTATAGCCTTCCTGCTTTTTGGCGTGGGATCCGAAACCGTCTTTTACGGCGACTTTGCCATTGTCAAAGATCACTTTGGCCGGCGTTCCGTCAAGGACCTGAAAGCTGCGGACAAAAGCGTCCAGAAAGCTTTCTTCGTTTTGGCGGTGGTATGCCAGGCTGACCGGCCGGCAGCTGTAGCACAAACGGGCACAAAAAAGATTGACCTTTTCTCTCTTGCCCTTGATATAGACAAAAGCTTCTCCCCAGTCGACCTGAAGGGCTTCACCCGGGTCAAAAAGGAGGGGCAGGAACACAGAAGGCATAAGCTGCTTCAGCTCATGTACTTTTGCCCGTACTGTGGATTCGCCTCCGGTAAATCCGGTCTCTTCCACGAGACGGTCATAGATCCGTTTTGCTGTGTGGCGCTGCTTTTTCAACCCCTCTGCCTTGTCTTCTTCAAGACAAGAGCGGATAAAAGTGACGGTCTCGTCTGTCAGGATCGTTGAGACACGTTCCGGCGTTTTACGTTCCCACGGAACGGCAGCACCTTCACAGTACTTGGCAACTGTGTTCCTTGAGATGCCGAGCGTTTTAGCGATATGGCGCTGACTTTCGCCTGCCAGGTATCGTTTGCGTATTTCGTCATAGTCTTTCATTGTGATAACCACCGATTATCCCTCCGAATGAAGCATTCACTTCATTCAGAGTACTGATAAGGTGGCTCATTTTCAAGTCAGCGTTTTATGCTCAAGTGGCTCACTTTCAGAGTAGCATTTATATTGAGGGAACGGAACCTTTGGACAGAACAGGTGATAAGCGCTATATTATTGATAAGGACATGTGCTTGATTCAGAAAAACCTTTGAATTTATGCTGCAAACCAGGCAGAGGAGGTTCGGTGAAGACCATTTGAGGTTTGAGAACCTTGTAAATTCGTAAAGGTGTCAAGCTGCATACAGCAATTCCAATGACCCCTAGGGTTTGAGAACCTTGTAAATTCGTAAAGGTGTCAAGCTCCCAGAGATTTTGCGGTCGCCTTCTCACGTTTGAGAACCTTGTAAATTCGTAAAGGTGTCAAGCCATTTCACAATTTCCCTCACCATTCACCGGTTTGAGAACCTTGTAAATTCGTAAAGGTGTCAAGCATCATCAATGTTGTAAGCGGGTACATTTCGGTTTGAGAACCTTGTAAATTCGTAAAGGTGTCAAGCTCCACGGTCTTGCGTATAATATAGTGCGTTGTTTGAGAACCTTGTAAATTCGTAAAGGTGTCAAGCAAGGTGTAATAATATTACACCTTAGGTATAGTTTGAGAACCTTGTAAATTCGTAAAGGTGTCAAGCGTTGAATACGCTTATGAACATGGTTGAAAAGTTTGAGAACCTTGTAAATTCGTAAAGGTGTCAAGCAAAACAATTGATACTGGTAAATCACAGCCCGTTTGAGAACCTTGTAAATTCGTAAAGGTGTCAAGCCGCAAGATTACGGTTACAACATAGAAGATGGTCTTTCTTCTATTGTTGATTGCTTTGATGGCATGCTTCCTGCATGGACGATAAGCACAGCACCAAACGCAGCTCTGGTAAATGAAATGCTGGATAAGGCTATTGCTACTTTATCCAAGGAAGAGTATCCTCTGATCCACAGTGATCGAGGCTGCCACTATCGTTGGCCGGGATGGATTGAACGCATGAACAGAGCAGGTCTTAAACGATCCATGTCAAAGAAAGGGTGCTCTCCTGATAATTCAGCTTGTGAAGGATTGTTTGGCAGACTAAAGAACGAAATGTTTTATAGCCGGAAATGGGAAAATATCACCCTGCCAGAATTCATGAGTATCTTAAATGATTACCTCGTTTGGAATAATGAAAAACGGATCAAGGTATCACTCGGTAACATGAGCCCTTTGGAGTACAGACGTAGTCTTGGAATTGCTACTTAGGCAGTCCAAGAAAATGTCCGCCCCCAATTCATATAATTGTTTTACCATAAAACACAGGCTGATTCCTATAAGATAACTCGATGACAGGGAATTGATGATCATGAAAGAAAATGTTCTAAAAGTCCTGATTGTGGAAGATGAGATCCGCATCCGGGAAGGTCTGGGGAAGCTGCTGTCCCGTTCCGGCGGCAGATATGATGTGGTCATGGAAGCCGGGAACGGTGTGGAAGGGCTGCAGGCGATCTTTCAGCTGAAACCGGATATTGTGATCACGGATATCCGGATGCCGGATATGGATGGACTGGAGATGCTGGAGCAGATGGTGCAGGCCGGCATTCATACGAAGGCGATCGTGCTGAGTGCGTTCTCGGAGTTTGAGTATGCCAGATCTGCGATGAAGCTGGGGGTGACGGAATATCTTCTGAAGCCCATTGCCTACAATGAGCTGATGCAGTCGCTGGAGAATGTTACATTCCAGATCGAGAAGGAACGCCTGGAGAAGCCGGAGCAAATAGGTACTCCCGAGCAGATCTTTTTCTATGTGCTCTCCGGGAAGCTGACGGTTGATGAGCAGACGGAAGCCTATCTTGAAAGCAGGTATCATATCGACTGTCATGAGAAAATGAGTCTTCTGTGTGCTTACCACGGCGGTGATGTGAGTTCAGAGGATACGCGAAGGTACATCCGGCATGTGTTCAGTTCTTATCCGGGGCTGGACTGCTATTATCCGGACCTAGTTTATCGGAATACTGTCACTGTGGTAGTCAGGGGATACCGGGACCTGAAGGATCTGGAGAGATGGATGCAGCAGCAGATCCTGCAGCGAAGTCCGAAGAAGATGGCTGCAGGCTGGGTCGAGGTGGATGATCTGAATGCACTGGGAGAAGGGTTCTCTCTTTTGTACCCGTATCTGGACTGGAATATCTCCATGGACAATCAGGTGCTGATCTGCTACCCGCAGATCAAGAATGTCCAGACCGCGTCCTGCAATTATCCCATTGACCTGGAGATGCAGATGCGGACGGCCATATGCTCTGACGATCAGGCAAGGGAACAGGAATTGATGAAAGAGTTCCATAGTTCATTTCGCGACGGAAAGATCTATGCGCCCAAAGAGATCAAGGAAAGCTATGTTCGTTTTCTGTGGAATATCATCGCCATAGCGAAAGAAGTGGGGAAGGTTCAAGTCAGCCAGATCAACCAGCAGGAACTGCTGAGCCGGATCATGAATGCGAAACTGCGGGAGGAACTGACAGACGCTTCTTCGCTCGTACTGGAAAAACTTACCGGCACACAGGATACGGATACCACCCATCTGACAGTAAAGAGAATGAAGAGTATGATCCATGAGTTCTATCAGACGGGGATCATGCTGGATGAGATCTCCAGAAAACTGGATATGACGCCGGAGTATCTGGGGACGCTGTTCCACAGGGAGACGGGTACCACTTTCAGCAATTATGTCAAGAACTACCGGATCTCGAAGGCGAAGGAGCTGCTGGTGGGAACGAACCTGAAACTGTACGAGGTGGCGGAGAAGGTCGGTTATTCGGATCCCAAATATTTCAGCAGGGTCTTCAAGGAGATCACGGGGCAGCTTCCCGTCGAGTACCGTAGAAATGTAAAATAAAATCAATACAGATTAGGTAATTCCCCCTTTTTAAAGATTTCTCACATTTAGAAGTTGATGCTGACGTTCTATACTTTCTGCAAGAGAGATCGCAAAAGGGGGTTTTACTATGCGTGTGTTAAAACGATTCTTCCGGCATGAGAATGCAGGGCTCCTGTTTGCTCTGCCGGCATGCGTCTATATGCTGGTCTTTGTGGGGTATCCCATTATCAGCAACCTTCTGCTGAGCCTGCAGGATGTGACGGTGGCGAATCTGTCAAGAGGAGAGAAACATTTTATCGGAATAGCCAACTACATAAAGCTGTTCCACGATGACGTGTTTTTGAAGTCTCTCGGCAATACTCTGCTCTTCACGGTATCCTGCCTGGTATTCCAGTTTCTGATCGGATTTATCCTGGCACTGTTCCTGAATAAGAATTTCAGCTTCGCCAGAACGGTGCGCGGGATCCTCATGATCCCTTGGATGATCCCGATGACGGTCACAGCTCTGATCTTCAAACTTCTGTTTGCGACGGATATCGGTGTGGTGAATTACATCCTGAGATCCGTGCATCTGATCTCCCAGAATATTGACTGGCTGACCAGTTCGAAGACGGCAATGCTGGTGGTCATTATCGCGAATGTCTGGATCGGGATCCCGTTTAACACGATCCTGCTGTCCACCGGGCTGACTACCATCCCCAAGGAACTGTATGAGAGTGCGGCAATCGACGGCGCGAGCGCCAGCCAGAGTTTCTGGCGAATCACACTGCCGCTTCTGCGCCCCACGATCGAATCGGTTCTGGTACTGGGATTCATCTACACATTCAAGGTCTATGACCTGGTCTATGTCATGACAAGCGGCGGACCGGTCAATTCCACCCACCTTTTGTCAACATATTCCTACAAACAGTCATTTGAACTGTTTAATTACAGCATCGGTTCGGCAGTAGCGAATGTACTGCTCCTGATCCTTCTGATGGTCGGCATCATCTACCTGAGGATCACCATGCAGGGAGAGGAGGACTGAGGAAATGGGAGAAGAGAAAAAGATTACCGGCAGGAAAAATGTGATCCTCTGTATCGTTTCCGTTCTGGTACTGTGTTTCCTGCTGTTCCCGCTGTTCTGGACACTGAACACTTCCCTGAAGACGGAGCAGGAGATATTCCAGAATCCGCCGACATTCTATCCGCACGTCCTGAACACGCAGTCCTATGCAGCGCAGGTGGAGACCGGAGACTTCAACATGTTCCGTTCATTTGCGAACAGCTTCCTGATCTCCCTGAGTTCCATGCTGATCGCTGTTGTACTGGCAGTGCCGGCGTCGTACGCCATTGCCAAGTACCGTTTTAAGGGTAGGAAAGTCATGCTGCTGTTCTTCCTGGTCACCCAGATGCTTCCGGTGTCCGTGCTGCTCACGCCCATGTTCATCATGTTCAAGGGAATGCATGTTTATAATACCTGGTGGTCGGCGATCCTTGCGGATACGACCATCGGGATCCCATTTTCCATACTGATCCTGAAGAATTATTTCGCATCGATCCCGAAGGAACTGGAAGAGGCGGCATATATCGACGGATGTACAAGATTTGGTGCGTTCATGCGGATCCTGGTGCCGGTGGCAAAACCCGGTATCATCGTGTGCGCCGTATTCTCCTTCCTGTACGCGTGGGGCGACCTGGCCTATGGCATGACGTTTATCCTGGATCAGCAGAAGCGTCCGATCACGGCCGGGATCTTCAACTTCATGGGGCAGTACGGCACGAAATGGAGTTACCTGTCCGCCTTCGCTATCGTAACCATCATTCCGGTCGCAGTCATTTTCATCTTTATGCAAAAATATATCATTGCGGGAATGACAAACGGGGCCGTGAAGGGTTAGTATAACAGAATGAATATCTTTATGGCGAAACAGAGTCTGAGAAACAGGCTGATCAGTATCTTTATCCTGACATCAACGGTTCCGTTGCTGTTTGTGGGTATCTTTCTGTCCTATAATACGATCCGCCTGATCAGAGAGAATACGAGGACTCTGACGCAGCAGAACCTGAAGCAGATTGATGACAACATGAATCTGCTTCTTGATTCGTATAAGGACCTGGTGTACCAGATCTATACGGTCGATGATGTGGTCGGATGGATGGAGAGCCTGAACGAGGGTGAAGATGAAGCTGTGACCACCAATCAGCTGCGCCGTTATATGAATGCACTTCTTTATTCCAAGGCTGGCATCGGCGCGATCACTGTGATCTCCGACAGCGGCAGGATGGTCACCACCCATACGCTGAATGCCGCGACCTACGAGAATCCGTGGCTGAGCCAGTTCCATCTGGATCAGAAAACTCTCTATGACACAGTTTCTCGGGAAAATGATTACTATATCTTCCCCACGGAATATGCTACCAATTTCGCCGGGGAAGATCATTATCTGTTCCACATCGCCCACAGGATCATCGATTACCGCGACCTGAAGAAGCAGTGTGGGATTGTGATCGTCAGCCTGGATGAGGATCTCCTGCACAGTGTTCTTTATATGGAAGAGGAAGAACAGGAAGGCCGGAGCTGCAACCTTCTCATCGACCAGAACGGCCGTATCATATCCGGTCTGGATGAGAGCTGGATCGGCGAGACTCTCTCAGGCAGCTCCGGCATGCAGGATGAAAAGGCACTGGTCGACGAGATACGGACGTTTCTGAAGGAGAGAGAGATCAAGTCCCCTGCACAGTACGATGTATATACATTCACGGACAGGAAACTGGAATGGGTGATCGTCAACGCCATCAACCGCCTGAACTTCTGGCAGGAAGTACGCAGGAGCCTGCTGATCATCGGAGCCGTCTGGCTGCTGCTCCTTGGGATCACCATTTACCTGCTGCGCAGGCAGACTGACAAACTGGTCTCCTCCGTGCACACGGTGACGGACGCGATGAAGGAAGCAGGATCCGGAGATCTGTCGGTGCAGATCCCCATCGAGGAATCCCTTCCTATAGAGATCGAGACGGTTGCAAATGAATTCAATGACACTCTTCGGAAGCTGAGTGTCTCCAGGCAGAAGGAGAAAGAGGCTGCGCAGAACCGCCAGAAAGCGGAGCTGAAGGCGCTGGAGGCTCAGATCAATCCCCATTTCCTGTATAATACGCTGGACACCATCAACTGGATGGCGATCGACCGGGAAGAGTATGACATCAGCAACGCTATCAATTCCCTTGCGTTCATCCTGCGCTACGCCATATCCGACTATGACGGGGAAGTTATGGTGCGGGATGAAGTGGAATGGCTGAAGCGTTATGTCTACCTGCAGCAGTACCGGATGAAGAACAAGTTCCACTGTGACATCCATGTAAGCCCGGAAGTCCAGGACTGGAAGATTCACAAACTCCTGCTTCAGCCGTTTGTGGAAAATGCGATCCTTCACGGCTTCCGCTATGCGCAGGAGGAGTACCTGCTGGAGATTGTGTTCAGCCAGGAGGAGGGCAGACTGAAGATACGGATCACGGACAACGGCGCCGGGTTTGACACTTCCGTGGTTGACAGGATCATGAGAGGAGAGCCTGCGCCTGAGGATGAGAAGGGACATATCGGGCTTGAAAACGCGATCCTGCGGTTTGACATGTATACAGATGGCCGGGGGATCCTGAAGATCGACAGCCATCTGGGCGAAGGCACAACTGTAGAAATGGAATTCCCTGAGGCAGATGAATGAAAAATATGAATATTCAAACAAGGTTAGAAACGTCCCCCCTTTTTCAGATTTCACCCAGTTTCTAAAAATGAGGTCCATCCTATAATGCACATAACGGTTACAGGAGGTACGAAGTGGTTCCTGTAATACAGACACAGCAAAACTTATTTTTTGGGAGGGAATCGCCATGAAGAAACTCATTTCGTTACTTTTGACAGCAGGCCTTGCCTGCTCCATGCTGGGAACCGCAGCATATGCAGAGGAAGCAAGCGGGGATGTTACGATCTGGTATTACTGGGAGACAGAAGGCCACCAGAAAGCGCTGAACCACATTATTGAAGAGTTCAATGGTTCTCAGGACAGCATCACCGTAGAGGCAAAATATGTGCCGTTCGCGGATTTCAAGAAACAGCTCTCCATCGGAGCGTCTGCGGACGATCTGCCGGATCTGGTCATCCTTGACAACCCGGACCACGCAGCCTATGCAGCCATGGGAATCTTCGCAGATATAACAGACAAGTTCGATGTCAGCAACTACTATGAGGGGCCTGTAAACTCCTGCACACTGGATGAAAAACTGTACGGCGTTCCGTTCGGAAGCAATGACCTGGTACTGTTCTATAATGAAGACATGCTGAAGGAAGCAGGATGCGAAGTTCCCACGACCTGGGACGAGCTTCTTGAGGTAGCAAAGGCAACAACAACAGATTCTGTATTCGGATTCGCTCACTGCGCACTGCAGAATGAAGAGGGAACATTCAACTTCCTTCCGTGGGTATGGTCCACAGGCGCAACCTCTTACGAGATCAATTCCGAAGGCGGCATTAAGGCTCTGAACTTTGAGAAGGAACTGGTTGATTCCGGAGCTATGACGAAGGAAGCGATCAACTGGACACAGGGCGACACGATGCATCAGTTCATCGCCGGAAACCTGGCAATGATGATCAACGGAACCTGGCAGATCCCGACTATGCGTGAAGAAGTTCCGGATTTGAACTGGAACGTAGCACCGATCCCGCAGGATAAAGAGCAGGCATCCGGCCTTGGCGGCGAGAACTATGCGGTGATCGCAGGCGGCAATGAAGATGCAGCAGTGAAGTTCCTCGAGTTCGCAACCACACCAGAAACCTGCCTGTACATGATGAATGCAATGGGCTATATCTCAGCTGACTCCACCATTGCCAAGGATCAGTTTGAGGGTGACGAAGTATACCAGGTCTTCGTAGATGAGATGCAGTACGCTCATGCAAGAGGCCCGCTGCCGGAATGGCCGAGCATCTCTGATGCAATCTCACTTGCCTTCAATAAGGTCATCACCGGTGAGAGCGCTCCGAAAGATGCAGCAGCAGAAGCACAGGCAACGATTGACGGCATCATCGGATAACTGGAAACAAAGAAAAAGATAAACAGGCAGCCTTGAGGCAGCCACAGGAAATGCCGGCTGGAAACAGCCGGCATTCGTGTAATAAACTAGGCTTTGCCGGGATGTTCCTGATTAACCAATTATAAAAGAGTGTGAGGGATAAAATGAAAACCGGAAAAACTGTTATCACTGATCCCTTCTGGCTGCGCTACCGCAGCGTAGTCCGGCGTGAGATGATCCCCTATCAGTGGAAAGTCCTGAATGATGAGATCGATGTAAATATCGAGCGGGAGAGAAACGACTCGTCCATACCGAACGAGAAGAGCCATGCGCTGGAGAACTTCCGGATCGCAGCCGGCATCCACGAAGGCCACCACTATGGATGGGTGTTCCAGGACAGCGATGTCTACAAATGGCTGGAGGCAGTCGCCTACTCCCTCATGGAAGAGCCGGATGAATCCCTGAAAAAGATGGCGGACAGTGTGGTGGACCTCATAGCACAGGCGCAGGAGGACGACGGTTATCTGGGAACTTATTTCACCATCGAGGAGCCGTACCGGAAGTTCAAGAGCCTGATGAACAGCCATGAACTCTACTGCGCCGGTCATTTCATGGAGGCGGCCGCTGCTTACTATGAGGCTGTCGGTAATCAGAAGGTGCTGGATACGGCCATGAAACTGGCAGAACATATCGAGAAGGCGCTGGGACCGGACGGGGAGTTCGGCTATGACGGGCACGAGGAGATCGAGATCGGTCTTATGAAACTGTACCATCTGACCGGCGAGGAGAGGTATCTGCGCCTCAGCAATTATTTCCTCAGGATACGAGGAACGGATGAAGACTTCTTTGGAGATCAGAAGAAAACCGACCCGGGCAAAAAGCCGGTCATCGGCGGGATGGATCAGCTCACCCGCCGGTATTTTCAGGTGCATAAACCGCCCGTAGAACAGGATACAGCGGAGGGGCATGCTGTGCGACTGGTCTATCTGTGTACGGCCATGGCGGATGTCGCGGCGTCTTCCGGAGATCAGGACATGCTCGATGCATGCAGAAGGATCTGGAGAAACATCGTGGACCGCAGGATGTACATTACCGGCGGCATCGGATCTACCGTGCACGGAGAGGCGTTCACCTTCGATTATGACCTGCCGAACGATACTATGTACTGCGAGACCTGCGCGTCAGTGGGACTCATTTTCTTTGCAGCGCAGATGTTGCGAAATGAAAGTGTCGGCGAATATGGAGATGTGATGGAGCGTGCTCTGTACAATACGGTGCTTTCCGGCACCGCCCTCGACGGGAAACATTTCTTCTATGTGAACCCGCTGGAGGTAAATCCCGCTGCATCACAGCTGGATCCCGGCAAGAGCCATGTAAAACCGGTCCGCCCGGAGTGGCTCGGCTGCGCATGCTGTCCGCCCAACCTGGCAAGGCTTCTCGCTTCCGTCGACCGGTATATCTACACGGTGAAGGAAAACCAGTGCCTGGTGAACCTCTATATCAGCAGCACTGCAGACCTGACTGTATCCGGCGGGAGTGTGAAGATCACACAGCAGACGGATTATCCAGAGAGCGGAACCATCCGCATTCAGGTAAGCGCGCAGCAGGATCACCCATTTGACCTGGGACTCAGGATCCCGGGATGGTCCAGGACATATGAAGTGACCATGGACGGGAACGAAGCCGGCTGCAGTTCAGGCGTTTACAAGAACGGTTACTTCTACATCAGGAACCTGACCGGAGAGCATGAGATCATCCTGATACTCTGCATGGAACCGCGTTTCTGGAGAGCAGATCCCCGTGTGAGGGATGACGTCGGGAAAGTTGCCCTGACCAGAGGCCCTGTCGTCTACTGCCTGGAAGAAGTGGATAACGGGAAGAACCTGCATCTTCTGTCCGTCGATCCTGCAGGGAAGACGGAAGGAGAAACTGAAGACGGGGAACTCGGACATATTATCAGGATCACTGCTGACGGGCGGAGGATCCGGGAGCCGGAGGATGGCCAGAGCCTGTACCGGCCGGCAGATGAAACTGAACCGCAGGAAGAAAATGTCCGCCTCAGTTTCATTCCATACTATACATGGGCCAATCGCGGAAGCAATGAAATGAGCGTGTGGGTACGGACGGTGTGATATTAATATGATTGTCATGGGGAGGAATACTACGGCAGAGAATAAAGATAACAACGAAAACAAGGGTGATTTTCGAGCCGATAGCTGTTTTCTGATAGGATATTTTGAGGAGAAGGACGGAAGCCTGCTGTACAGGTACGACGCGGAACGGCTATGGATCACGCCCTGGGGCGAGAATGCACTGCGTGTGCGCGCGTCAAAGTCTGCAGTATTGGATCCGGAGGACTGGGCGCTGACTGTCAAACCAGCGTATCCCGTGGATGTTCAGATCGATATCAGTGAATATGAAGCAAGAATCCGGAACGGAAAGCTGACGGCTGTCATCAATAATATCGGCAAGATCTCTTTCTATAATCAGGATGGGAAACTGCTGCTGGAAGAATTCCTCCGCAATCGGGAGGATATGTTTGCCTCCACCACCAGTTCGCTGCTGATAGAAGCCAGAGAGTTCAAGCCGCTGATCGGTGGACAGTATCATCTCACCATGCGGTTTGAGTCTGATCCTTCAGAGAAGATCTTCGGGATGGGACAGTATCAGCAGAACTTTCTGAACCTGAAGGGGGCGGATCTGGAACTGGCTCACCGCAATTCCCAGGCCAGCGTTCCGTTTATGTTCTCTTCACTCGGGTATGGTTTCCTCTGGAACAATCCCGCGATCGGCAGAGTGAATTTCGCAAAGAACCTGACAACCTGGGAGGCGTATTCCACAAAAAAACTGGACTACTGGATCTGTGCGGGCGACACACCTGCCATGATCGAGGAAGCCTACGCCGGGGTGACGGGAACAGTCCCCATGATGCCAGAGTACGGACTGGGCTTCTGGCAGTGCAAGCTGCGTTACCAGACGCAGGAGGAACTGCTGGAAGTGGCCAGGGAATACAAGAGAAGAAATATCCCGCTGGATGTCATCGTAGCGGACTTTTTCCACTGGCCAAAACAGGGAGACTGGAGATTCGACGAGACCTACTGGCCGGATCCGGACGCTATGATCCGTGAACTCAAAGAGATGGGGATCGAGCTGATGGTTTCTGTCTGGCCCATGGTTGATTTCCTGAGTGAGAACTACGAGGAAATGAAATCCCGCGGCCTTCTCACGAGAGTAGAGAAGGGCGTCCGGATCGACAGCCTGTATATGGGAAATACAGTTCATTTTGATGCCACCAATCCGGAAGCAAGGGAATATGTCTGGGACAAGATCAGACAGAACTACTTCGATAAAGGGGTCCGGATCTTCTGGCTGGACGAGGCGGAACCGGAGTATACGGTCTATGATTTTGAGAACTACCGCTATTTCAGGGGAACCAACCTGGAAGTCGGGAATATCTACCCTGTGATGTACGCGAAGGGCTTCTTCGACGGGATGAAAAACGAAGGGATGGAGAATATCGTCAATCTTCTTCGCTGTGCGTGGGCAGGCAGCCAGCGTTACGGCGCTCTCGTGTGGTCCGGCGACATCCAGTCCAGTTTCCCGAGCATGCGCTGTCAGATCAAGGCCGGCCTGAATATGGCGATCGCCGGAATCCCCTGGTGGACGACGGACATCGGCGGATTCTTCGGAGGAGACAGCACCGATCCCGCATTCCATGAACTGTTGGTGCGGTGGTTTGAGTACGGAGCCTTCTGCCCGGTCATGCGTCTTCATGGATACCGGATGCCCTATCAGCCGCAGTACGGCACCACCGGCGGAGCTTCCTGTGTGTCCGGAGCACCGAATGAGATCTGGAGCTATGGCAAAGATGTGGAGAAGATCCTGGAGCGATATATCCGGATCCGTGAAAATATGCGCCCCTACGTCCGTGACCTGATGCGTCAGGCACATGAGAAAGGGACGCCGGTCATGCGGCCGCTGTTCTACGATTATCCGGAAGATACCGCCTCGTGGGATATCGAAGATGAGTACATGTTTGGCCCGGATATCCTGGTGGCACCGGTGACAGAGAGCAGGCAATCCGAGAGAGAAGTCTACCTCCCGAAGGGAAGCACCTGGACCAACGCCTGGACAGGAGAAACAATCGAAGGAGGGGTCCGGATCTGCGTGAACACGCCGCTGGAGCAGATCCCGCTGTTTATAACCAACGGATATAAGATTCTTCTCTAATATCAAATATATTTAATGATACTTAGAATGAAAAATTAAACCTGTTCTTTGACAACTGAAAATCGCTTAAAAAGTCTAGTTTACTGTTGCAATGGCATCTGCTAGGGTTCAGATACAGATCACTATCTATAAATACCACCACACTGTTTACTGCTATCCTCTCTCCAGTTTTCCTTAATGACTGCATCACTTTTTTCGGTACGATAGGAAAAGGAATGGTAAGCCTGTTTCAAGAATTTGTGACAGGTGCAGATTCTTTCGGACAGTTAAGCGATGGAATCTCAAACAGTGTCATTTCCGGGATTGTGTACTGGCTGATTGCAGCTATTGTTATGGGAATTTTATTCATAATAACAGGATTGATTATAGTTTGGATTGGCTATCAGGTTGGAAAAATCTACTGGAAATATTGCTGGGATATCATCAGTATTATGGTGGCATTCATCCAGAGTACCCCCGATGATACTGACGAATAAGGACACAAAACTCCTACTCAAATGCTGCTCGCTTTAAACCAGGTGACCGTGTGTATGGGAGAATGCCGCTGAAGAAAATCGGAGCCTTCGCTGAGTACGCCGCGGTGAAAGAGACGGCACTGGCTGTTATTCCGGAGTATCTCTCCTTCGAGGAAGCGGCAACGGTCCCCCTGACAGCGCTGACTGCGATGCAGGCATTTGAGGTGATGGATGTGCATGCCGGAGAATCTGTCTTCATTTCCGGAGGGACCGGAAGCCTTGGCGCCATGGCGATTCCGGTGGCAAAGAGTCTCGGCCTGCACGTTTACACCAACGGCAGCGGTGAAAATGAAGAGCGTGTAAGAAAACTGGGAGCAGAAAAATTCATCGACTACAGGAAAGAAAACTATGCGGATGTTCTCTCCGGGGTGGATCATGTCCTGGATACGCTGGGCGATCGCGAGCTTCCGAATGAATTCAAGGTGCTGAAGGAGGGCGGAAACCTGGTTTCCCTGCGCGGACTGCCGAACGGACGATTCGCCAGAAGAAGCGGTATGCCGTTATTTAAACGGCTTCTCTTTCAGGCGGCAGGCCGCAAATATGATCGCATGGCGGCGGCGAAAAAACAGACCTATGATTTCCTGTTCGTGCACGAGGATGGCAGCCAGTTAGACAGGATCGGCAGGCTTTTTGATAAGGAACACCCACTGGAAACATCGATCGATACCGTTTTTACTTTAGAAGAGATTAACGAGGCGCTTGCTAAGGTGAAACAGGGGAAGTCCAAAGGTAAGACGATTATCACAGTGAGAGAGCAATAATCGGCGGTTTCACATAGACCCGTTAGAACGACCGGAGAATGACTGAGCAGGTGACAGATCTGTCACCTGCTCAGTCATTTTTATGTCACTTCTTCATGTTAGACTATCGTTGTTCATGGGAGGAAAGGGTTATGGATATATTGAAATGCAGCAATCTGACACGTATATATGGAACCGGAGGCGGGAAGACGGTTGCTTTGAACCATGTCCGTTTTTCAGTTCAGAAGGGTGAATTTGTGGCGATTGTCGGGCCGTCCGGATCCGGCAAGTCCACGCTTCTGCATCTGCTGGGAGGGGTGGACCGTCCGAGTGAAGGAACAGTTGAAGTAGGAGGAACTGATTTGTACACCCTGGATGAGGATAAGCTGGCGATCTTTCGGAGACGTCATATCGGTCTTGTCTATCAGTTTTATAATCTGATTCCTGTTCTGACAGCGGAGGAGAACATTGTGCTGCCATTTCTGCTGGACAGCAGGAAGGTTGATACAGAGAGGCTCAATGAGATTCTGTCCTATCTGCATCTGGAAGACAGGAGGATGTATCTGCCATCTCAGCTCTCGGGCGGGCAGCAGCAGCGCGTCTCGATCGGAAGGGCGCTTTTTACACATCCGTCCCTGCTTCTATGCGATGAACCGACCGGGAATCTGGATCGGAAAAACAGTGAGGAGATTGTCAGTCTGCTGAAGGAGTCCAACCGTCGGTTCGACCAGACGGTCATTCTGATTACACACGATGAGCGGATTGCACTTCAGGCAGACCGGATGCTTTATATGGAGGACGGGCAGATTCTCAGGGATGAGATGATTCGCCAGCCATGCGTACATTCATCCGAGGACCCTGCTGGCGGGTTGTCTGGTGTGCGAGCGGCGAGTGTGGCTGCAGAACGATCAGCGAAAGTGCCCGTCGGACAGAATTTTAGTATGTCTGACGCGCAGGGTGTCTGTGCGGGGCTCCAGAACCAGGAGGGAGGCGCATGAAGCGATGAGCAGAGGTAATGCGGTTTTTCTTGTCACCAGGCGCTACATGCAGAAAAACCGGAAAAGGAATATCCTCTATATTCTGGGGCTGACCCTATGCATTGCGCTGCTTGTCTGCGTGTTCATCGGGAGAGATACGGCGGTCCGGTACATGGCAGATGTTACAGCGGCGGGGAGTGGAGACTGGCACATTGCGTTCAGCAATGTGCGCAAGGGGGAATACGAGAAGATCGCATCTTATCCGTTTGTCGCCAAGGTCGGCATATCCGGCAATGAAGGAGACACCGTTTTCCCGCAGAGCGGCAATCCGGAGCGGCCGTTTCTGAATATCCGGCTGTACAATTCTTCCATGTTCAGTATGGCGAATATCCATGTGTCAGAGGGCCGGCTCCCGCAGAGGGAAGGCGAGGTCGTGCTCTCCAGGACAGCTCTGGATGATGGCGGAACCATAGCGCTGGGAGACACCATCAAGGTGCAGACATTCAGAAGATTCATCCACAATTTCAGCGGCACAGACCTGGTATTTCCATTTCTGGAACTTCAGATCAAGGCCGGGCAGACCGTGAAGGTCGGAGATTCTTTCGGATATTTCCCAGAGGGAGATGCCTTTTACAAAGAGTGTCAGGAGATCCACGTACCGACCGGATATGAGACCTCGCTCAGGGTGGTCGGTTTTATGGAGGTGCCTTATTATGAAAATGCAGGGCAGGCTGCATACACAGCGCTGACTTATTTGCCGGACAGAAGCACAACTGAACCGACAGACAGCAGCTTCGGGAAGGTTACTGTCAGTGTAGAGCTGACGGACGGCTCACTCAACTCAGGTGCGGTGAGTGGCCTTCGAAGTCAGCTGGAAGAGGAGTGGGGAGACAGGGTGACCTTCAATGACAAGGTTCTTTCCTTCTTCGGGATGTCCGGGGACTCGACGATCAACAAGATCATTGCGGCAGCGCAGATTTTCTTCGTGCTTTTCATCCTTGCAGCGACAATGATCCTGATCCGTAACATATTCAATATTTCATATGAGCAGAGGTGCCGCTATCTTGGCATGCTGTCATCCGCTGGGGCGACTGCCCGGCAGAAGCGGAGCAGCGTCTACTATGAAGCCTTTCGCCTGCTGATGCCGTCTCTGCCGCTTGGCTTTTTCAGTGGACTTCTCATTGTCTGGGGCGGAGTCCGGATCCTGAAACCGATCACGGAGATGATGCAGCAGGGGGCGGCACTGGCGATCCTATCGGATGTACCGGTGCGCCTGACCGTCAGACCGGGGGCGGTTTTCCTGGTTGTCTGCTGCAGCGTGGGAATCGTCCTGCTCAGCGCACTTCGGCCGGCGGCAAGGATCGGGAAAGTCGGTCCGATTGAAAGCATCAGAGGAGTGGAGGATGCTGCAGGGGGCAGGAGAGCGCAAGGCAGCAGGAGGATTGTACATAGAAAGAAGCCCTTTATCAGAGAATCCGGCATCAGGCTGCTGGCAAAGGGATTCTTTCGGCATGAAAAACAGCAGCAGGGAAGCATCGTCCGCGCACTCGCAGTGTTTTTTGCGATCATCATGACGGTCTCCTATGCCGGAACTGGCGTGATTCAGATGGTGGATTATAAGCTGAATCGGTCATCAGATGAAGTGGTCGGCGATGAACTGAAACGAAAGTGGTCCGTTGTGTCTGATGGGGATGAGTCTGCGGATATGGACCAGGTTTACAGCCAGCTGAAGAAGACGGCTGGAATCCGGAACCTGATTCGCTATGACGAGAGTACGCCGGGCGTATTTACTAGCACTGCCCGGGATCTGTATTCCCAGGAATACTGGAATGCGCTCTATCAGGTTCTGAAACAGTACGGGGTCTCGAAGAAGGCATTCACACGAGACTATTACCAGAACGGGTTTTTCGGGACGGTATCCGTTCTGGCTCTCGATGACAGGGAGTTTGACAAGATGCTGAAGGCGGTCGGCGGGGATTCTGAAGGATCTGGAGACAATCCGACGGATCACGTCGCGGGAGCTGAAAAAGTGGTATCCTGTATCCTGTGCAGCTCCGGCAACCTGTCGACAGACAGTTATCAGATCTGGGGGAAAAAGCCGTCTGGATACAAATATGTGGAAATCTCCCGTATGACGGATAAAAAGGTTGGAGACCGGATTCAGACTACACTTACCGGAGATGATGGAAAAGATCATGCTGTCTCCTTCCGAATTGCGGGGATCGGAGACATAAAGCAGGTCTCAAGGTGGCTGAAAATCAACGATGGGCAGTATATCCGGCTGTTTGTCCGGGAGAGCCTTGTGAAATGGGCAAACCGGAGACTGAAACAGGCCTTTTCAACAGTGATCAGCTTTGATGCCGGGAAGGAGGCGGAGCCGGTGCTCTCGCAGATCGAGTCGGCAAAGCATCTGCAGCTGGTCGATTCAGGGAGTCTTGAAAGCGGTTCCTTCCTGGAGATGGTGGCGAAGATGATCCGTACCCTGATGCTTTTGTTTCTGCTTTTCAGCTCTTTGATCTGCTTTCTGAATGTCTATAATTCTGTCTGCAGTCTCTTCGTGGTGCGGAGAAGGCAGAATGCGATGCTGCGGTCAGTGGGCATGACGAGGAGGGAGATGCGCCGGCTGGTGCTGAGGGAGTTTTCCGGACTGATCCTCAAGGCAGTTCTGGTGTCGCTGCCGGTCTCAGCTGCTTTGTGTCTGGTTTTCGATAGGGTGATTATGGAGGCATTTGGCAGATTCTCGATTCCGGTTCCGTATGGTATGATTGGCCTGATGATACTTGCGACAGCGGTGGTTGTCCTTTGTATTGCTCAATGCAGATGCAAGAGGGAAGCCGCATCAGACATCATTGAGGAAATCAAGACGGAGAGTATATGATCCTGATTGTGGAAGATGACCGGATGCTGATGATGGGACTGCAGGTTGCCCTGAAGACAAAGGGCAGCCAGGTCCTTCAGGCCGGTTCTGTGAGAGAAGCCTTGTCTGTGTACGATCAACAGGCGGGCAGCATCGATTTTGTACTGCTGGACATGCGGCTTCCGGATGGAACCGGCATGGAGGTCTGCAGGCATATCAGGCGCAGGTCATCTGTACCGATCATCTTTCTGACAGCGTGTGATGATGAAAAAAATGCGGTTGAAGCGCTGGGCAGCGGTGGGGACGACTACATGACGAAGCCGTTCCATCTCAGGGAGCTGCTTGCGAGGATGGATGCTATCCGGCGCAGAAGCGCGCCGCATGGGGAGAAAAAGACGATTTTCCGGATCGGGGAGAATGTGATCGATATCCGGAAGGGGAGAGTTGAAAGGCAGGGAAGGGAGATCCTGCTCTCAGCGGTCGAGTACAGGCTGCTTCTGGTATTCCTTCAGAACCGCGGGCAGCTGCTCAGACGGAATCAGATTCTCTCTTTTCTGTGGGATGATGGGGGAGAATTCGTGAATGACAATACGCTGACGGTTTACATCAGGCGGCTGAGGCAGAAGCTGGATGATGAGGACGGGCAGCAGATTGAAACGGTGCGCGGTATGGGATACCGGCTTCGGGAAGATTCCTGAACCGGGATGGATGCCGGCTTCAGGATCGGGGAAATCGTGACGGTGAGAACCATAACGGGAGTGTCATAGCGGAGAGAATCCTGGGCTTCGGCGTGCAGATGTGGACAGAGAGGGGCAGGGGATGTCTGTGCTTTGGCTTTGCCTGTTTTCAGGTGCCTTACTGGCTGTGATGACGCTGGCTGTCGGGGAACTGGTCAGACTCCGGCGAATCAAGAGAGAAATCAGAGAGCTGACGGCTTACACGGAGCAGGTGCAGGACAAAACGCAGCTGCCTTCTATGGAAACGATGCAGGAGGGGGATGTCAGAATTCTCCAGAGCGAGGTATACAAACTTGCAGCGTCACTGCATGAGCAGTATGCCAGGGAAAAGGCGCGCAGCGGGTACCTTGCTGAGATGCTTGAAAATATCTCGCATCAGATGAAGACTCCGCTGTCAGTCATTACCCTCATGAGTGAGAACCTGATGGGGGATGAACTGGATAAGGAAACAAGGGACAGCTGCGTCCGCTCGATTCATGAAAGCGCGGATCATCTGAACTGGCTGGTTCATACCCTCCTGGCGATTGCACAGATGGACGCAGGGGCGCTTGTCTTTCGCCGGGAGAACGTCAGCCTGGCAGTGCTTCTGGCGTCTGTGCTTCAGGATCTTTCTGTCTGTGCCGAGCTGAACGGGACAGAGCTGAAGGTGAATGTTCCGGGGGATGTATCGATCATTACAGATTTCAAATGGACGAAAGAGGCACTGAGCAACATCATTCGCAATGCGATCGAGTATACACCAGGCGGAACGGTCCAGATCAGGGCAAGCCAGTCCGTGGTTGCCGTCGATCTGGATATCTGTGACAACGGTTGCGGCATATCAGCCGGAGATCTGCCCCATATCTTTGAACGATTCTATAAGGGAAAGCAGGCCTCACCGGACAGCGCCGGCATCGGCCTGTCGCTGGCGAAGGAAGTGATTCAGAAGCAGAACGGCAGCATCGAGGCTTCAGGAGCGGAAGGCGAAGGCACGGCATTTCATATCCGGTTCTTTCAGACCGGGACACTCTGAGAGGAGGGCAGCACCGAGGGAGAATCCGCGTGTTCTGCATCTGAGGCATGCATCTGCGGTCTGAGCCTGATTCGCTCATTCAGCCAGATCTTTTGCGGGAGAGAGCGCTTTCGCAGTGTTTAGAAAAAGCTCGAGTGCGGAGGACTGATAGGCGTCTTTCCGGGTGACAGCACAGATTGTTGAGCTGATAGCCGGGCGGATTGTTCGCCGGACCCACAGGGCGGAAGCAGAGGACTCCGGCAGGTGATCCGCGTGGTCTGGGGCAGGCGGTGCAGAGACTCCGTCTGCAGAGAGCGGCACATTCGTTTTATCGGCGGATGTGTGATAGAATGCGGGCAGCGTGGAGAGCTCGCCCACAGAATCCAGGGTGTAGGTGGCTGAGAGCGGAACGATTGCATATCCGAGTCCGGCCTTTGCCCAGGAGATACAGGTTCTCGCATCGTCGGCAATGCAGTAGTAATGCGGAACATCTCCGGTTTCGGCGAAGCGGGTATCCAGCAGCTGTTTCCACCTTCGGTAGATGATCAGGGGAAGCGGACGGAGCGCTTCCAGAGAAATGTCATCCGGGCCGGTGCGGCTGCTTCCCCGCCCGGCTCTATGACCTCTGCAAGATGTATCTGAGACTGCATGCCCGCATTCTGACAGCCCGGTTTGTATGCTGACAGCGCAGAGAGATTCCGCATCAAGTGTCCGGATCTCGTAGGAAGGCTCCCGGGTGAAGGGGGTCCGCACAAGTGCCAGATCCAGAAGGTCCGAATCGAGCCGGGCCAGAAGCTCATAGGTATTGGCCTCTGTCAGCTCAAAGTGGACATCCGGATACAGAGCAGAGAAGGGGCGGACATACCGATGCAGCAGGTGTTCCGACGCGGAGGAGATGACGCCGAGCCGGATTGTCCCGCTCTTTCCCATCCTCCGGTCCTTCAGTTCTTTTTCTGTAGCGTCTGCAAGCTGGAGCATGTTTTTGGCCCGGCGGTAAAAAAAGTCTCCCGTATCTGTCATCCGGACATGTCTGGAGCCTCTGATCAAAAGCGGGGCACCGACCTCTTCCTCCAGCTGCCGGATCTGAGCACTCAGGGGCGGCTGCGTCATGTTCAGCTTTCTGGCAGCAGCCTGAAAGGTCCCTTCTTCGACGATCACCGTATAGTACAACATCTGTTTCAGTTCCATGATTTCCCCGTATCGACTTAAGTCACCTCAAAAAGTACATGAAACGCTTCCATCGAATGATACAAATTTCGTATCATTATAATATAAAATCAATAATATTCATATAGATCATATGGTGGTACGATGAGAGGGCAGCAAAAGAACAGCGCTGCAAAAGGCATATCAAAGAAAGGAAGAGTATGAAATCGCTGCTTGTTTATCTGAAAAAGTATCGAAAGGAATCGATACTGGCGCCACTGTTCAAGATGCTGGAGGCGACATTCGAGCTTCTGGTCCCGCTTGTGATGGCAGCAGTCATCGACACAGGGATCCGGAACCATGACCGTCACTACGTGATTTCCATGTGTCTGGTACTGGTTCTTCTCGGGATTGTCGGGCTGGCAGCTTCCATTACCGCGCAGTATTTTGCGGCAAAGGCGGCAACCGGGTTTGCCGGGGCGCTGCGCCATGCGCTTTTTGACAAGATTCAGAGCCTGACCTTTTCGCAGATGGATACATTCGGGACGGATACGCTGATCACGCGTCTGACCAGTGATGTAAACCAGGTTCAGAACGGCGTAAACCTGTTTCTGCGCCTGTTTCTGCGCTCGCCCTTTGTGGTGTTTGGCGCAATGATCATGGCCTTCACGGTCGATGCACGGTCGGCCATGCTCTTTGTGATCACCATACCGATTCTGTCTGTTGTGATTTTCGGTATCATGCTGACAACCATGCCACTTTACAAGGGTGTGCAGGCAAACCTTGACCGGATTATGATGAGTACGAGGGAGAACCTGACAGGCGTCCGGGTGATACGGGCCTTCCGGAAGGAGCCGGACGAGACAAGGCGGTTCCGGGAAAACAACCGGACGCTCGCCGCTTCTCAGAAGTTTGTCGGACGTATATCAGGTCTGATGAATCCGGTGACCTATGTCATCATCAATCTTTCTACCTGTGCGCTGATCTATGTCGGCGCGGTCCGGATTGATACAGGGATACTGAAAGCCGGACAGGTTGTCGCGCTTCTGAACTACATGTCCCAGATCCTGATCGAGCTGATCAAGCTGGCCAATCTGATCATCCAGATGACAAAGGCTGCGGCCTGCGGCGACCGGATCGCGGCGGTTCTGGCTGTGCAGCCCGACATGAAGAATGGCGAGCAGAAGCTCTCAGCCGTGGAAGATGATGGACCGGCTGTCGCTTTCCGGGATGTATCGCTCTCCTATAAGGGAAGTGCAGGGCGTGCGCTGGAGCATATTTCATTTGAAGCAAGGAAAGGACAGACCATCGGAATCATCGGCGGAACCGGGAGCGGAAAGTCTTCACTTGTGAATCTGATTCCGCGTTTTTATGATGTATCGGAAGGAGAGGTGGATGTCTTCGGAACCGATGTCAGGAAGCTGGATGCCGCCTCTCTCAGAGAGCATGTCGGGATTGTGCTTCAGAAAGCAGAGCTGTTCAAGGGAAGCATTGCGGACAATCTTCGATGGGGGAACGCGGAGGCGCAGAGCCAGGACTTTGAACAGGCACTTGAAATCTCTCAGGCGAAGGAATATGTGGACAAAAAGCCGGGAGGCGTCGGGTACATGCTGGAACAGAACGGCAGAAATCTGTCAGGCGGGCAGCGGCAGCGCCTGACGATCGCACGCGCACTGATGAAGAAGCCGGACATCCTGATTCTGGATGACAGTGCATCGGCGCTTGATTTCGCGACGGATGCGAAGCTTCGCATGGCCATCCGGAACATGAGCCATTCGATGACAACGTTTATTGTCTCCCAGCGTGCCGCTTCTGTGCAGTACGCAGACCTGATTCTGGTCCTGGACGACGGAAAGCTGGTCGGGAAGGGGACACATGAAGAGCTTCTGAGATCCAATGAAGTGTACCAGGAAATCTATTATTCGCAGTTCCCGAAGGAGGCCGCCCATGCGTAAACAGGAAAGAAATTCAAGCCAGAAGGCAACGATCGGGCGGATTGTCCGGTACATCAGGAGGTACAGAATCTACCTGTATCTTTCCCTGATTCTGGCAGTTGTGACCGTGCTGCTGACGCTGTACGTCCCGAAGCTGACCGGGCGCTCCGTCGACTATATGATCGGCAAAGGAAAGGTGGATTTTTACGGAGTCCGGGGAATCATCTATAAAATCATCTGCTGTGCAGCGATCACAGGCGCCGGCCAGTGGCTGATGAATCTGTGCAACAACAAGATGACCTTTGAGGTTGTCCGGGATATCCGCAATGATGCATTTGAGAAGATTGAGAAGCTGCCGCTCAGCTTCATCGATGCGCATCCCTACGGGGACATCGAGAGCCGGGTCATCGCCGATGCCGACCAGTTTGCCGACGGGCTGCTGATGGGGTTCACCCAGCTTTTCAGCGGCGTGGTGACCATTGTCGGAACGCTGGCGTTCATGCTGTCGGTCAATGGGAAGATTACACTCGCTGTCGTGGTCATCACCCCGGTATCCTTCCTGGTGGCGGGGTTCATCTCGAAGCGGACATACTCAATGTTCCAGAAGCAGACGGCAATCCGGGGAGAGCAGACAGGACTGATTAATGAGATGGTCGAGGGCCAGAGGGTGGTCAAGGCGTATAATCAGAGAGCGCATGTTGTCGCGGATTTTGATGAGATCAATGACAGACTGACCGACACAACGCTGAAGGCGGTCTTCTACTCGTCGATCACGAACCCTGCAACCCGGTTTGTCAACAGCCTTGTCTATACCAGCGTCGGGATTGTCGGAGCATTCTCTGTCATAGGCGGAACCCTTACGGTCGGGCAGCTGACGGCGTTTCTGAGCTATGCAAACCAGTATACGAAACCGTTCAATGAGATATCCGGCGTGGTGACGGAGCTTCAGAATGCCATCGCCTGTGCCGCGAGGGTGTTTGAGCTGATCGATGAGCCGGCGCAGATTCCGGATGCGGAGGATGCGGCAGCGCCTCAGACATTTGAAGGGCATGTCCGCCTGGATCAGGTGGATTTTTCCTACACGAAGGATGTTCCGCTGATCGAGAATCTGTCGCTGGAGGCGAAGCCGGGGCAGAAGGTTGCAATTGTTGGGCCGACCGGCTGCGGCAAGACAACCTTGATCAATCTTCTGATGCGGTTTTACGATGTCTGTGGTGGATCGATTTCTGTCGATGGGACGGATATCAGGATGCTGACAAGGGATGCTCTCCGCAGCGGATATGGGATGGTGCTTCAGGATACCTGGCTGAAGTCCGGCACAATCCGGGAAAATATCACGATGGGAAACCCGGATGTCAGTGAAGAAGAAATGATCCGCGTTGCAAAGACCTGCCACATTCATTCATTTGTCATGAAGCTGCCAAAGGGGTATGATACCCCTGTGTCGGACAACGGTGAGGATTTCTCCCAGGGGCAGAAGCAGCTGCTCTGCATCGCCCGTGTCATGATGTGTCATCCATCCATGCTGATCCTGGACGAGGCGACTTCCTCGATCGATACCAGAACCGAGCTGAAGATCCAGGACGCATTTGGACGCATGATGGAGGGCCATACAAGCTTTATAGTGGCGCACCGGCTTTCCACGATCCGCACGGCAGATGTGATTCTCGTCATGAAGGACGGACATATCATCGAACAGGGGAATCACCGGCAGCTGATGGAGGCAAAGGGATTCTACTACAACCTGTATCAGAGCCAGTTCCTCGGGCAGGCAATTTAAAGGAAGAATTTCGGCTGTGTGTGGGGAAATTTTACCAGTGCGGTTATGATATTGGAGGATGAAGAGATGCAGATTGCGGATATCACAAAGAAGATGATTGCGTATTCGGAGGGCAATACGCATGATATCAATCATTTCCTGAAGGTCTGGTCATTTGCCAGAACGATCGGACAGCTGGAGGGGCTGGATGGCAGAACGCAGGAAATCCTGGAGGCTGCAGCGCTTCTTCATGACATTGCCTGCCCGCTGTGCCGGGAAAAGTATGGAAACACGAACGGGAAATATCAGGAAAAAGAAGGGATGCCGCTTGCCGAAGCGTTCCTGAAGGACTGCGGTCTTTCTCCGGAGGATAACGCCCGGATTGTGTACCTTGTCGGGCATCACCATACGCTGGAGGATATCCGGGGAATGGATTACCAGATCCTGATCGAGGCAGACTATATCGTGAATGCGGATGAAAGCCATTATTCCATAGAGAATATCAGGCATTTCCGGGAGCAGACATTTCGGACGGAATCCGGGAAGACGATTCTGGATTCGATTTACCTGGGCTGAAACAACAGTTTTATGTAAATGGGGCAGGAAACCAATGGTTTCCTGCCCCACACTTCTTTGTGAAGGTAAACAATTTCAGAAAGGCCGGGAATCTCAGAACAGCCGTCAACGGCGGTTGAAGGCATCAAATCCCGGATAGACTGCATTCGCGCCCAGCTGCTGCTCGATGCGGAGCAGCTGGTTGTACTTTGCAACACGCTCTGATCTGGCCGGAGCACCGGTCTTGATCTGGCGCGTGTTCAGTGCAACAGCGAGATCCGCGATGGTGGTGTCTGCCGTCTCACCGGAACGGTGTGAGACGATGGCAGTATAGCCGGCCTTGTGCGCCATCTTGATGGCGTTCATCGTTTCGCTGACGGAACCAATCTGGTTCAGCTTGATCAGGATGGAGTTGCCGCAGCCGAGCTCGATGCCCTTCTTCAGGCGCTCTGTATTGGTGACGAACAGGTCATCGCCTACAAGCTGTACCTTGTGACCGATCGCAGCCGTCATCTTCTGCCAGCCTTCCCAGTCCTCCTCGTCCAGCCCGTCCTCGATCGAGTAGATCGGATAATCGGTGACCAGCTTGTCCCAGTGCGCAATCAGCTCATCGGAGGTGAAGTCTTTGCCGGACTTCGGCTGATGATAGAAGCCCTTTCCCTTTTCAGACTTCCACTCGGAGGAGGCGGCGTCCATCGCCAGGACAAAATCCTTTCCCGGCTTGTAGCCCGCGTTTTCAATGGCTTTCAGGATGTGCTCGATGGTATCGGCATCATCCTTCAGGTTCGGTGCAAATCCACCTTCGTCGCCGACAGCAGTTGTGCTGCCTTCTGCCTTCAGAAGTTTCTGAAGGGCATGGTAGACATCTGCGGACCAGCGGAGAGCTTCCGAGAAGCTGGATGCGCCAGCCGGCATGATCATGAATTCCTGCGTATCGACGGAATTCGATGCATGAACACCGCCGTTCAGAATGTTCATCATCGGGACCGGGAGCGTATTTCCATTCACACCGCCGAGAAAACGGTAGAGCGGAAGGCCCAGAGCCTCTGATGCCGCACGCGCCGTGGCGATGGAAACGGCCAGGATCGCATTTGCCCCAAGAGCCGATTTGTCTCTGGTGCCATCCGCCTTGATCATAGCGCCGTCCACAGCGTAGGTGTCGCATGCATCAAGCCCGGTAACCGCCTCGGCGATGGCGCCGTTTACATTGGCGACCGCCTTCTCAACGCTCTTTCCGCCGTAGTTGCTCTTGTCACCGTCGCGAAGCTCAAGCGCCTCGAACTCACCGGTTGAAGCGCCGCTCGGAGAAGTGCCCCTTGCAACGGTCCCATCGGCCAGCGTGACCTCCGCCTCGACAGTCGGATTCCCTCTGGAGTCAAGAATCTGTCTACCGATTACTTTTTCGATTGCTGTATATTCCATATTCGGCCTCCTTTGGCTTTTGTGAATCATGATCAGATCTGTTGCTCACAATTGAATTATACATCAGAAAGTTATATATGTCTAACTAATTTTTTCGAAAATGATAGAATCGCAGGAGAACTTCTCACAGATAAATCTATCCGCTTGACTTATTGAAAGATGATAAATATTATCAAAATATAAGAATATCGATCAAAGGGAGGGACTAGAAAGTGATGACTGAACTGATCCAGGGACTTGCGATTCCATTCATCGGAACCTCTGCAGGGGCAGCCTGCGTATTTCTGATGAAGAATCAGCTGAATGTGAAGATTGAGAAGATCCTGACAGGCTTTGCAGCCGGAGTGATGGTAGCAGCATCGATCTGGAGTCTGCTGATCCCGGCGATGCAGCAGAGCAGCGGACTCGGGAAGTGGTCTTTCGTTCCGGCAGCGGTCGGCTTTATGCTCGGAACACTGTTTCTCATGGTGCTGGATGAAATAATCCCGCACCTGCACCGGTTCAGTGAAAGCCCGGAAGGACCGAAGAGCAAACTTACCAGAACAACGATGATGGTGCTTGCTGTCACGCTCCACAATATTCCGGAAGGCATGGCAGTCGGGATCGTCTATGCAGGCTGGCTTCGCGGAGGAAGCGGTATTACAATCGGAGCCGCGCTTGCGCTCTCAGTCGGGATTGCGATCCAGAACTTTCCGGAGGGGGCAATTGTCTCCATGCCGATTGCAGCAGAGGGACAGAAAAAGGGAAAGGCTTTTCTGGCAGGGGCAGGTTCTGGCGCAGTAGAGCCGGTGGGTGCAGTCATCACGATCCTGCTTGCGGAGCTGATCATTCCTGCGCTGCCATATCTGCTGGGCTTTGCAGCAGGCGCGATGATGTATGTGGTTGTAGAGGAACTGATCCCGGAGATGTCCCAGGGGAAGCACTCCAATATGGGGACAATCGCATTTTCCATCGGATTTCTGCTGATGATGGCCCTCGATGTGGCTCTTGGGTGAATGGAATCCGAGCCTGTTTTTTCTCAGATCATGCTCAGAAACTTTTCAAAGACCGGCCTTCCGTCTTCTGTATCAATGCGGCGGAAAGCGCCGGTCATACGCTCCGGATGCCACTGAACACCGATGACCGGCAGCGATTCATGGCAGATTCCCTCGATCAGGTGATCGTCGCTGTACATGACAGCATGAAGGCCGGAGCCGAGCCTGTCTACAGCCTGATGGTGAGAGCTGTTGACAAAGAAGCGCTCTTTTCCGTACAGAGCAGCTGCATATGTCCCGGAAAGGGCGGTGACCGGGTGGACTTTGTCTGCCTGGCTTCCCTTGTCTCTCGCATGACGGTCTGTATGCGGTATGTTCTGAATCAGGCTTCCGCCGAAATAAACATTCAGAAGCTGCATGCCGCGGCAAATGCCCAGAATCGGGATCTTGTGGCTGACCGCGTAGCAGACCGCCTGCATCTGGAAGTAGTCAAGCTCGTCGCTGATATTCAGGCTGGCTGTATTCTCTTCATGGTAAAGAGCCGGGTTGATATCCCATCCTCCCGGAATCAGAAAACCGTCTGCATCGGTAAACTGCTCGTCAGAGGCGTGCAGATTGCATAGCACAGCGCCGCCGCCTGCTTCCTTGATAGCGTCCTCACAGTTCTTGTGCGTCGGAAGGTCTTTGGCGTCGGACAGGATATATATCTTTTTCATGATTAAAGTTCACTTTCTTTTTGTTCATTTCTGAAGGAGGCAAGGAATTCCCTTGCTCTTTCTGTCTTTGGATGCGCGAAAAATTCATCCGGCGCTCCTTCTTCCAGGATAGCCCCATCATTCATAAAAATGATGCGGTCAGCAACATTCCGGGCAAAGTTCATCTCGTGTGTGACAATGACCATCGTCATGCCGGATTTCGCGAGGGAGGTCATGACATCCAGAACCTCCTGGATCATCTCCGGGTCCAGCGCACTGGTCGGCTCATCAAACAGGATGGCCTTCGGATGCATGGCAAGCGCCCGGGCAATTGCTGCACGCTGCTGCTGCCCGCCGGAGAGCTGGGCAGGAACCTTCCTGGCCTGGTCCTCAATTCCAACCTGTCGGAGCAGTTTCAGGGCCTCTTCCTCCGCATCCTTTCGCTTTATGTGCAGAACATCCATCGGGGCCATCGTCACGTTATCCAGAATTGTTCGATGAAGAAAGAGGTTGAAGGACTGGAAGACCATCCCGATCCGGGAACGAACCTGCGCGAGTTCTTTGCCCTCGGCTGGCATCGGCTGACCTTCAATCAGGATTTCACCGGAGCTGATGGTTTCCAGCCGGTTGATGGTCCGGCACAGGGTAGACTTGCCGGAGCCGGAAGGACCAATGATGACCACAACCTCTCCTTGTCGGACAGACAGGCTGACATCCTTCAGTACGTGATGTGTCCCGAAATATTTGTTGACCTTTCGAAGTTCGATGACGGGGGTATCAGCCCCGCTTTTGCGTTCACTGTTCATAGCTGAGTCCTTTCGGGTGACACGGCATTCAATCCGCCTCCGGGTAAGCCGTGCGCAGGCATATTGGGGATGCAGGAGTCAGTCCGTCAGCGGACCGCTCTTGCAAGCTGATTGATCAGGAAGTTAATCAGGATATAGATGACGGACACGACCAGATAAACGGGAAGCATCGCGTCATAGTTGGAAATCAGTACCTTCGCGTTCTGCATCAGATCCGGGAAATTGATCACATAGGCAAATGTCGTATCCTTCACGACGATAACAATCTCTGAGATCAGAGAAGGGATCACATACCGGAAGGCCTGTGGAAAGACGACCTTGTAGAACACATGACGATTCCGCATCCCAAGAGACAGCGCCGCTTCTGTCTGTCCCTTTGGCACTGCGTTGACACCGGAGCGGAACACTTCAGCGACGACGCCGACGGCCGAAATGGCAACTGGCAGCGCAATTCTCAGAAGAGATGGCAGCTTCAGGCCTGTCTGCGGCACGACAAGGAAGAAAAAGTAGATGAACAGAAGCGTCGGGACACCGCGCGTAAATTCAATCAGTGCTGCTGAAATCTTCCGGAGAATGCCGGAGCGGCTGATACGGCCTCTCATCAGGAGAAAGCCGATGACAAATGCAATGGCACCGGCTGTGAGCGCTGCCTCAAGCGTCCCCAGAAGACCCTGACCGATAAAGCGCCAGGTTGTATATTTCAGAAAGAAGGACCAGTACTGAGGGGCGAGCTGACCGTTCTCCTGAAAACGGACAGCCATCCGGTAAAGAAGGAAGGCGATCGGAAATAACGATACAATGGTCCAGAAGATGATCCGCCGCTTTGCCCTCGGACCCGGCTCATCATACAGAAAATCACGGATGTTGTTCTTCTCATTCTTCATCGCACAATCCTCACTTTTCTGTCAATCAGGCTTCCGATCTGGCCGATCAGGATTGCAGTCGCACAATACAGCGCCGCGGAAATCACGAATGCCATGATGCCGCCGACAGAGTGTGTGTTGATATGGGAGACAAGCCCGGTCAGCTCCATCGGGTTCATCGGGACCTGGGAAGCAAGGGAAGTCGTCAGCATGGTTGCAACCAGAAGATTTGTCAGGGGCAGGACGCTGTTGCGCAGTGCCTGCGGGATCACAACCTTGCGCAGTACATGTGTGAAGCGCATTCCCAGCGCCCGGGCGGCTTCAATCTGCCCTTTGTCGATCATGTTCATGCCTGACATCAGGTACTCTGAACAGAAGGAAGCCGGGATCAGGGTGGTTGCAGTCAACACACAGGTCTGATAGGAGAAAATCAGGTTCAGGTAGGGCAGTGCGTAGACCAGAAATATGAGAAGCGCCACGCCGGGGATGTTCCGGAAAATCTGGACATACAGTTCGGCCATGATCCGGAGTGGACGAATCGGGCTTACGCGCATCGCGGTGATCAGAACACCAAGGGCAAGCGCAAGCGCAAATGAAACAGCGGTTAGTTCCCAGGTTGTCAGGAGTGCGATCGCGTACTTGCCTCCGTATTGAGAAAGAAGTTCTCCAATGTTCATAGCAAAAGGTCTCCCGGCCCTTCAGTTGTATGTCAGCTGCAGCCCGCATGCGGGCGAGAAGCGATGGCATGACCTCTGTGAGAATCAAAAAGGCTGCCACATGAGCCTGACTCACGGACAGCCTTTTTGCCTGTTCCTGCAGCAACTGCTGTCAGGAACTGATTATAAACGATTTGAAACATGCATGGAAGAAGCCCAGCGTGATTTTTCTGAGAGACAGCCGCAGATTTCCAGCTGTCATACAGCTCTCAGGCTTCTGTGCTGGCGGCTTCTGTGCCGTCAGTCTCAGTTTCTGCAGCCGCACCGCCGATCACCGGAGCATTCGGGACGGTGGTGATACCGGTTCTGTCGCCGAGCGAGATCTTCCAGAGGTCAGACCAGATTCCATCATCCTCGATGGTCTTGAGGAAGGTGTTGACAAACTGGACGCCATCCGAATCCTTCGGAAGACCGATGCCATAGTTGTCCTCCGGACCGAAGGTATCGCCCGCAACCTGGTACTTGTCCGGATTCTTGACAATCGCGTTCAGAATCAATGTGTAGTCTGTGACATATGCGTCGACTCTGCCCTGTTCCAGAGCAGTTCTGGCTTCGATATCATTCTCAAATTCCTGTACAGTTGCATCCGGTGCATACTGGGCGAGAATATCCGGACCGGTGGAACCCGCCTGCGTTGCGACGGTCTTTCCGGACAGATCCTCTACACTCTTGATATCGGTGTTGCCATTCTTTACAAGAACGGCCTGCTGTGAGGTGTAGTAGGGGCCTGCGAAGGAGATCACTTTTTCTCTGTCAGGGGTGATGGAGTAGGTGGCAAAGACAGCATCAACCTGGTCACTGGTCAGGACAGACTCTCTGGTGCTGGAATCAACCTGCGTCAGCTCATATTTGGAAGAATCACCCAGAATGTACTGTGCCAGGAGCTGGTACAGACCGGCATCAAAGCCGCGGACCTGATTGTCCGTCTCATCAAGCTGACTGAACAGGAACGAAGTTCTGGTCCCGCCGACTCTGAGAACGCCGTTCTTCTTTACAGCCGATGCCCATTCACTGGAAGCAATCTCGTCATCAGAAGCAGTCGGACCGGACTGGATCAGCTTGTCGAACGCATCCTTGTCGATTGCAACAGCGTTCTTGGTATCGTCTGCAGCCGGTGCAGCAGCCTCGGTCGTGTTTTCGGTTTCAGCCGAGCTTCCGAATGCGGTGAATGCAGAAAGGGAAAATGCAGCAGCGGCCAGGACACTGACCAGCTTTTTATTGATTGACTTCGCCATTTTTCAAATCCTCCTCTTTAATCAAATGCTATATTTCAGATATGCGATATAATAATTGAGAACAAGAAAATTGTAAAGTGGATTTTTTCTAGATTTGGATATAGACTTTTCCTATGACACGCTCATATCCGGGAGGGAGAGGACAAGAACATGGTCTTAGATGGCGCGACACAGACAACGCTGGCAATCCTGGCAGGCTGCGGACTCGACCTGCTGCTTGGAGACCCGCATCGGGTCTATCATCCGGTACGGCTGATCGGACTTCTGATCCGCGGACTTGAAGGGGAACTCCGCGCAGTGTTTCCCCATAATAAGCAAGGGGAACGGATTGCCGGAAGCTTCCTGGCTGTGCTGGTGCCGTCGGTGACGGGAGCAGTCTGCTGGCTGCTGCTTTCCCTGGCTGCCCGGGCAGGGACAGCCGTTCATTTCCTGGTCATGACACTGATGTGCTACAGCCTGCTGGCCGGGCGCGCGCTGTCGGACGAATCGATGAAGGTGTACCGGAAGCTGAAGGAGGGAGATCTGGAAGGTGCGCGGGAGGCCGCATCGATGATTGTCGGCCGGGACACCCGGGAGCTAACGGAGGAGGGTGTCACGAAGGCAGCAGTCGAGACAGTGGCGGAAAATACATCGGATGGCGTGGTTGCACCGCTGATGTTCCTTGCAATCGGCGGTCCTGCTGCAGGATGGATGTACAAGGCGGTCAATACGATGGATTCGATGGTAGGCTACCGGAATGACCGGTACCGGTACTTCGGAACGGCCGCCGCGAGGCTGGATGACGTGCTGAACTTTTTACCAGCAAGACTATCCGGAATTCTCATGGTATTATGTGCAAATGCAGCCGGGCTTGACAGCCGCAATGCCTGGCGGATCTTCAGAAGAGACCGGTACCGGCATGCCAGTCCGAACTCTGCCCAGACAGAAGCCGCAATGGCCGGCGCCCTCCGGATTCAGCTGGCAGGGGATGCCAGCTATTTCGGGAAGGTCGTGAAGAAACCGACCCTGGGGGACCCGATCCGAAAGGTTGAGGCTGAGGATATCCGGCGAGCAGACAGACTGATGTTTCTTTCCGTTTTGCCTGCTGTCGTAGTATTATTAGGGATAAGGACATGGATCCTGAAGGCCATTTAAAACCAGGAGGAAGCGTTCATGCAGTCACAGGTTCACGGCGGAGACATTTACTCTGCGGAATACTCGAATGATTTCTCGATCAGCACCTCGCCGCTCGGGATGCCTGACGGCGTCAGGAAAGCATACATTGAATCGGCGAATACGCTCTCACAGTACCCGGATGTCCGGTGCAGGGAGCTGCGGACTGTCATTTCAAAGGAGTTCCTGATTCCGAAGGAGTGGATCGTCTGTTCTGCCGGTGCAGCCGAGCTGATCTATGCCGTTGCTAATGCCATAAGACCGCGGAGCGGACTGGTCATCGCTCCGTCCTTCTCTGAATATGAGACTGCGCTCCGGCTTTCCGGCTGCACGGACATTCGGTTTTACACCTGCCGGGAAGAGAGCGGTTTTCTGATCGGAGAGGACATTCTCGACTTGATCACGGATGATCTGGATCTCTTTTATCTCTGCAATCCGAACAATCCGACCGGCGTACTTGTTTCGTTCGAGCTGATGCTGGAGATTGTCGAACGATGCAGACAGAAGCATGTGCTGCTGGTGCTGGACGAGTGCTATGTCGGTCTGTTGAGATACCCGAAGCAGGTGACGATGCTCCGCCGTCTGGAAGGGAATGATTATTTGTTCATTCTGAATGCATTTACGAAGCTCTATTCTGTACCGGGCCTTCGGCTCGGGGTCGGCGTGACGTCCTCCAGACCGCTTCTTGAGAAGGTCCGCAGCTGCATGCAGCCATGGAATGTATCGTCGGCCGCACAGGCCTGTGGGATTGCGGCACTGCGGGACAAAGCTTACGTTCACAGAGTCCGGGAGACCGTTCAGGAGGAAATGGATTTTCTGAAGAGTTCATTTGACCGGATCGGGATTACCTGGTACGGTTCCAGCTCAAACTTTATGTTCTTCCGCGGACCGGAGGATTTGTTTGACCGCTGCGCAGCGGAGGGCATCCTGATCCGCGACTGCAGCAACTATCGGGGACTGGAGCCGGGCTATTTCCGTGTTTCCTGCCGGATGAGGCGGGACAATGAGAAGCTGTGCGGGATTCTGGCAGGCATCTATGCGGAGGAGGACTACCGGCTGAGAAAGCAGAAGTGAACGCAGAAGTGAAAGGGACCGGCTGGCAGGCGGGAAGGGTACGTCCGAACGCCGGTCTGTCAGAAGGACAAATGGCTCTGAAGGGCGTCCTTAGGAGGAGCGCGGAACCTGGGACAGGGGGATGAAATTTGGCAAAGGCAATCATGGTACAGGGGACAATGTCGAACGCGGGAAAGAGCCTGATCGCAGCAGCTCTGTGCCGAATATTCCGCCAGGACGGCTATCGTGTGGCGCCTTTCAAGTCACAGAACATGGCTCTCAATTCCTTCATCACGAAGGAGGGACTCGAAATGGGGCGGGCGCAGGTTGTCCAGGCGCAGGCAGCCGGGGTTGAGCCGTCCGTCAGCATGAATCCGATCCTGCTCAAGCCGACCGGGGATTCTGTCAGTCAGGTCATCGTCAACGGGGAAGTGCTGGGAAACTTCAGTGCCCAGGAATATTTTGCGATGAAGCAGAGCCTCGTCCCGGAGATCCGGAAAGCCTATCGCCGGCTGGCGGAGGACGCAGACATCATTGTCATTGAGGGAGCTGGGAGCCCTGCGGAGATCAACCTGAAGGATCACGACATTGTCAACATGGGAATGGCGCGTCTTGCAGGTGCGCCGGTTCTTCTGGCAGGGGATATTGACCGGGGCGGTGTGTTCGCGCAGCTTTACGGGACGGTGATGCTTCTGGATGAAGAGGAGCGCCCGTATATAAAGGGCCTGATTATCAACAAATTCCGGGGAGACCGCTCTATCCTGACACCGGGGCTGAAACAGCTCGAAGGGCTGACAGGGAAACCTGTGTTCGGAGTCATTCCCTATCTGAAGATAGACATCGACGATGAGGACAGTCTTTCTGAACGGCTTACCGGGACAGAAGGCCTGACACAGGGAAGTCTGGCGCGCACTGTGCCGGAGCAGGCTGACCCGCTCATGCCGGAATATGTCCGGCACCAGAGCCTGGTGGAGATTGACGTCATCCGTCTGCCGCGTCTTTCTAATTTCACGGATTTCTCGCAGCTTGCCCGTATTCCGGGCGTCTGTCTTCGGTATGTGGGTTCCATCAGAGAATTCGGACAGCCAGACATCGTGATTCTTCCAGGTACCAAGAGCACAGTCGCTGATCTGCTGTGGCTGCGGGAGAGCGGGCTCGAGGTTCTGATCAAGAAGGCAGCAGCGCAGGGCCGGGCCGTGATCGGCATCTGCGGCGGTTATCAGATGCTCGGGGAGACGCTCAGGGACCCGGACGGAGTTGAGACTGGGGAGGGTGGTCTGCCGCAGCTTGTGCGGGGAATCGGTCTTCTTCCGGTCGATACCATCTTCCTGCCGGAAAAGACAAGGACACAGGTTCGCGGCGAGATCCTTAGCCCGGCGAAAGGCTTTGATGCTCTGAAGGGAAGACGAATCGAGGGATACGAGATCCATATGGGGCGCAGCGTCATCCGGGAAGGGAGCGGCGCGGAACCTTTTGCACGCCTTCACGCACAGACCGGGGGATACAGCCGGGAGAAGGAGGACGGCTGCACCGCAGGAACAGTCTGCGGCACCTACGTCCATGGCATCTTCGATGCGGACGATCTTGCATGGAGGCTGGCAGAGTCTGCGGTAGAGAAGAAAGGACTGCGGCTGACGGAGAGGGCTGTCCTGAGCCAGGAAGCCTACCGGGAGCGACAGTACGATCTTCTGGCGGCGTCGGTCAGGCAGAATCTGGATATGGAAGCCGTGTACAGGATGCTGGAGGAGGGCGTCTGAGGCAGGAGCGGTCATTCTGCGGAGGAAGGGATGCCCGTTTGATGTTTGTTGCAGGTTTGTGGCAAAACGTTCTCGGATAATTCAACTCTCCCATGGTATAGTAAGAAAAAAATTTAAAGGCTTGGACTTGCATGAACATTACAACACTTATCTTTATGATCTTCCTGATGGCTGGGCTCCTGATCTATTATCTGATACCCAGCCGTTTTCAATGGCAGTGCCTGCTGGGGCTGTCCTTCGTTTTCCTCTGGGCGGCTGACTGGCGGAATCTTCTGTTCGTTGGGTATGTCGCAGCGATCTGTTACGGATTTGCTATCTATATTGAAGGAATGCTTTCGGAGGCGGATCTTCCGGAGGACAGGGCGGAGCGGAAGATCGCGAAGGGCGCAAGAGCCAGAAAAGCGAAGCGGGCTGTCCTTCTTGCAATCTTTCTGCTGATTCTTATCCTGGCGCTGTCAAAGTACGTGCCGGCAGCCCTTCATCTGAATCTGACAAGCGTGAATGAGACACTCCAGAGCCGCTGGCGCTTCCTGAAGCTCATCGTTCCATTTGGCCTGTCGTATTATCTTCTGATGGCGATCTCCTATCTGCTCGATGTCTACTGGCAGCGGGGGAAGGCAGACCACTCCTTCTTTCACCTGGTATTGTTCATCTGCTATTTTCCGCAGCTGACGCAGGGCCCCATCGGGACCTACGGGCAGATGAAGGGAGAGCTTTTCAAGGATCACGGGGAAGCCTGGGAAAACATCAAAGTCGGCCTTCCGCTGATGCTCTGGGGCTTTTTCAAGAAGATGGTTATCGCAGACCGGACGGCAGTGTTCGTCGGCCGGGCAAATTCGGGCAGTCAGTACGGGCTCAATGTCCTGATCTGCCTGGTGCTGTACGGCATTCAGCTGTACTGCGATTTCTCCGGCGGAATCGATGTGGTCAGGGGCGTTTCGGAGTGCTTTGGCGTGCGGCTTGGAGAAAACTTCAGGCAGCCGTATTTCTCAAAGGACCTTGGTGAGTTCTGGAGAAGGTGGCATATCAGCCTGGGCGCGTTCATGAAGAACTATATTTTCTTCCCGCTGGCGATGTGGAAGCCGCTCAAGCTTCTGAAGAAGCAGCTCAGAAAGCATATGTCCATGAAGATGGCCAGCAAGATTATCGTGGCAATCGGCGATCTGATTGTTTTTCTGATCGTCGGGATCTGGCATGGCGCAGGATCCAAGTATGCCGGCTGGGGCATCTATAATGGCGCCATTCTTGCCTTCAGCGCTGTGATGGAGGACGTCTACCGGTCATGGAAGAACGCTCTCCACATCAATGAGCAGTCGGGCCGCTGGCAGACCTTCCGCCTTGTGCGGACACTGGTGATTGTGACAATCGGCTGGGTCTTTGACTGCGCAGATACGGCGTCCGGAGCAGTCCGGATGTTTTTCCGGATGTTCATGCTGAACCGGACAAGCCTGGGAAGAATTTTCACGACAAAGGTCGAGACGCTGTTCTATCTTCCAATTCTTTTCCTTGCCTGCATGCTCCTCCTGTGGGTGGACATCCAGCATGAGAAGGGAATATCCCTGAGACAATCCATCGCTGCAAGGCCGTTCTGGAAGCAAGCGGCGATCTGGACCGCTTTGTTCCAGGCAATCCTTCTTGTTGGAAGAACGGTCGGTGCCGGAGGGTTCATGTATGCAAACTTTTAAGGTATGCACCGGGAAGGGAGATCTTCCAATCGCCTGTACCACCCATCCCGCAGACGGAGCACAGTGAACATGAATATAAGACATTCGAAGCAGAACAGACGAAAGAAAAAACAGAGGAAGGAAAGGTGGGAACCGCAGACAAGGCTTGGAAAGGCGGGGTGCCTGATTGCTCTGAACATTGTCTGGATCCTCTTTTTCTCCTTCATCCTGACACAGCCCTCGATCCTCAAGGCGGAGCTTCGCGAGGTTCAGGGGGAGACAAACTACGACACGATTGTCGTCGGGGACTCCCATGGAGAGACGGCGGTCGACCCGGCAGTGCTGGACGAGGAACTCGGGACGACCTCCTACAATTGCTCCCGCCGGATTATGCCGGTCAAGGACATATACTATTTGATGCGGGAGGTCTGCTACCATAACCAGCCGAAAACCATTCTCTATGAGATTGATCCGACCTACTGGCGGATTCCTGGCATTTCGCTCGGCAATGATACCAGCATCTTCTTTGCAGGGAGTGATCCGAAAAACCGCCTGGACTACTTTTTCAAGGAGATGCTGACACAGCCATTTCCGAATTTTATCGCGGACTACAGGCTGGCGCCGCGCAATGCCAGCCAGATCCCGGGAGCAGCCTATGTCAGGCTGAGGCCGTCCTACTGGCATCATGGCGAGGAGACGATCCCGATGATCATGAAGGCCCTGTACCTGGGCGCCAACTATGAGTACAGGGGAAGAGGATTTCGCTACGGACATTCCTATTCCCTTCACATGGATACGCTGTATAAGCCTGTGAAGTTCAAGGTTGGTAAGATCGTGCCGGAGAATGTCGAGTATTTCCACAAGATGGCGGAATTCTGCAGGTCGAAGGGAATCCGGCTGGTGTGCTTTTACTCGGCACTGCCTCCATACAGACTGCTCCGTGAGAATGAGAATGCCGCCAACAAGTATTACACGGACCTCTGCAAAAAGGAGGGCGTGGAGTTCTACGACATGAATTATTTGAAGAAGGAGTACCTGGACCGGACCGATATGGATTATGTGGACCTGGACGGTCACATGATGGGAAGTCTGGGAGACAGGCAGACCAGGGTGCTGGCAAAAATCCTGAGTTCAGACGATCCTTCATCGATGTTTGTCGATTCTTATGATGTAGTACTGAAGAACCTGCCGAAGGATGAGGCGACAAGCGGAAGCGCGCTGTTGAAGGAGGCGCGCCGATATACGAAGAAAAAGCAGAAAGAGACCGAAAGGGCACTGGACTTACCGGAGGTGACGGAGACCTCGTATGCTGATCCGGCAGAGGCAGATACGCTGTAGGCGGTCTGGTGAGGAGAACAGACCACCTGCGGAGCGATGTGTGTCTCGCACAGACAGACACCTGCCATGATGGTTTCAGGCGGCAGATTCAGAATAAGGAAGGGGATACCCGATGAAGAATGTACTGGAATATCTGGAACAGACAGCAGAACGCTTCCCTGAAAAGCGGGCTGTGACCGACCCGGAGGGGAGCCTGACCTTTGCCGGTCTTTTGGAAAAGGCAAGGCAGGCAGGAACGTATCTGGCTAGGTATACGTCGCCGGGGCAGCCGGTCGGCATCTATATGAGCAAGTCGAAGGACGCCTATGCGGCGATGCTTGGGATCGTCTATGCAGGCTGCTTTTCTGTCTTTCTCAATACCGAGCAGGGAACGCTTCGGCTGCGGAAGATGGTTGAGACATCCGGACTTTCCATTGTTCTGACGGACAGACCCGGCGAGGCTGCGCAGACATTCTGTCCGGAGGAGAACGATCGTGCAGGGACGGAGGACGGAGAATCCGGCGCAGTTCAGCCCGGGGATACTGAGTCAGAATGTGCTGAGTCCGGATGTGTCCGGAACAGCGGGAGAAACAGAGCCCGTCTCCGGTTTCTGGATATAGCAAAAGCGTTATCCACAGAAGCGGACAGCGCGGCTTTAGATGCAGTCAGAGCGCGTCAGACGGACACAGACCCGCTTTACTGCAATTTCACCTCCGGCTCAACGGGAACGCCGAAGGGCGTCCTGGTCAGCCACAGGAGTGTGATCGACTTCATGAATTATTTTCCGGAGCTGTTCCATATCACGAAGGATGATGTAATCGGCAATCAGGCTCCGTTTGATTTCGACGTATCGGTGAAGGACATTTACTCCTCCCTGAAGACCGGCGCGGAGCTTGTCCTGATCCCGAGGAAGTATTTCACCGTCATCACGAACTTGCTGGATTATCTGGATGAAAAGAAAGTCACGACGCTGACCTGGGCGGTTTCAGCCCTATGCCTGGTTGTCCAGTTCAAAGGGTTTACCTACAAGGTTCCGTCCTCGATCAGACGGGTTCTGTTCTCGGGAGAGGTGATGCCGGAGCGCTTCCTGAGGGCCTGGATGGAGCAGTATCCGGATGCTGAGTTTGTCAATCTGTACGGACCGAGTGAGATCACCTGCAACTGTACCTATTACAGGGTGCCTGGCGTTGCAGACGCCCTGAGCGGAAAGCCTCTGCCGATCGGTGTTCCATTTCCGAACGAGAAGGTTTTTCTGCTGGACGAGAAGGGGCGCAGGATCACAGAGAGCGGAAGAAGCGGAGAGATCTGTGTGTCTGGAAGCTGCCTGGCGCTCGGCTACCTGAATGCCCCGGAAGCAACCAGAAAGGCTTTCTGCCAAAGCCCGCTGGAGACAAGGTTCCCGGAGCAGATGTACAGGACGGGGGATCTGGGATATTACAGGGAAGACGGACAGCTCTGCTTCTCAGGGAGAGCCGATTTCCAGATCAAGCTGTTCGGTCACCGGATTGAGCTGGAGGAGGTGGAGGGTGCACTCAACACGGCACATGGTGTCGAGCGCGGCTTTTGTGTATTCAACCGGGAGAAGAACAGGCTGGAGGCCTGCTACTGCGGACAGGCTGAGCCCAGAGCGCTCAAGGGAGAGCTTCTGAAGCTTCTTCCGCAGTACATGGTTCCGTCAAGGTTCCATCATGTCCAGGAGATTCCGCTGACAGATCACGGGAAAATGGATCGCAGGAGGGTGCTCGAGCAGCTTGGCGAGGGCGCAAAGGAGGAACATAAGGTATGACACTGACAGCGGAGAAGATTTCAGAAGCGCTGCGGATGGCACAGACACCCTTCTATATCTTTGATACAGATGAGGCAGCCGGGGAGATCAGACGGATGCATGAGGTGTTTCCGGAGCGCGTGAAAGTCTGCTTCTCGATCAAGGCCAATCCGTACCTGACGGAGGCGCTTGGAAAAGCGGCGGACTATGTGGAGGCCTGCTCATTTGGAGAGCTGCGGATCTGCGAGCGGAAAAAGGTTCCGGAGGAAAAGATTGTGCTGTCCGGCGTCAACAAGGGAAAGGATGACCTTCTTGGGGCACTGAAGCGGCATGGGAGCCGGATCACCTACACGGCCGAATCTCTGATGCAGTGGGAGGTCCTGGAACAGTTTGCGGAGCAGACCGGAGAGGACATCCGCGTGATGCCGAGGCTCACGGACGGCAGCCAGTTCGGAATGGACAAAAGTGAGATCGAGGAGATCCTCGCCGGGAAGCATGGAAAGAGTGCCCGTGTCTATGGCATTCATTACTTCTCCGGAACGCAGAAGAAGAACATCGGGCGGACGACCGAAGAGCTGGACATGATCGACGGCTGTCTGCAGGACTGGAAGGCTGCGTATGGATTTGAGCCAATGCGCCTCGAGTTTGGAAGCGGGATGGCGGTCGACTATTTCTCGGATGAGGAAACCATGAGAAGCCGGGAGAAAAAGGATCTCGAGGCGCTTTCGGACAAGCTGCAGGCGATGGCGTACCAGGGAGAGGTCACGCTTGAATTCGGGAGACGAATTGCGGCAACAAGCGGGATATACGTGACAGCGGTCGCGGATGTCAAGCGCCGGGGAGGACACCGGTTTGCGATTGTGGACGGCGGCATCCACCAGGTGAGCTGGTACGGGCAGATGATGGGAATGAAGATCCCGCCTGTCTACTGCCTGGAGAAGCCGGAGAGGAAGCAGGAGTGGTCGGTTTTCGGTTCACTCTGCTCGATGAACGATGTCCTGCTCAGGAGCGCGCAGTTTGGGGAGCTCGATATCGGAGATCATCTTGTATTCGGGCGCTGCGGGGCGTATGCTCCTACTGAGGGGATGCTGACTTTCCTGAGCAGGGACCTGCCCGGTATGTGGACATGGTCTGAGAAGGAAGGGCTTCGCAGACTGCGGGGGCTTCTCCCGACAGACGGGCTGAACTGCGGCGCGGCTGAACTGAAAAACATTGAATGACATTGAAGGACTGTTACGAAGGAGGAATATCATGGAGAAACTGCTGGCAATTCTGAGAGATATCGACCCGGACATTGATTATGAGAACGAGAAGCATCTGATTGACGATGGGCTGCTTGATTCTATGCAGGTGCTGGAGCTTGTATCCACGCTGGAGGATGAATTTGACATCGAAGTCACGCCGACCGAGCTTGTCCCGGCAAACTTCAATTCTGCTGACAGCATGTGGAAGATGATCGGGCGCCTGCAGGGCTGAGCAAAGACGTGCAGAACCGTTGGAGACCTGCCCTCATTCTTTCACAAAGAAGGCAGGCTCCTGAAACAGGCTCCGGAAACAGGAGGGCGGACAGTGGCGGAGGAAAACCGGAAGGTGATCTATGCGGCGGATGATGAGGAAAACATCCGGACACTGATTGACACATACCTGACGCAGGCGGGGTTCGATGTACGGGTATTCTCAGACGGGGACAGTCTGTTTGCGCAGTTCCAGAAACAGCGCTGCGATCTTGTGGTCCTTGACATTATGATGCCGGGGACAGACGGACTGACGATCTGCAGGAAAATCCGGGGACTTTCGAAGGTGCCGATTGTCATTCTGACAGCCAGAGAGAGCGAGCTGGATTATATCACCGGTCTTTCCATGGGCGGGGATGACTATATCATCAAACCGTTCCGGCCATCGATCTTTGTCATGAGGGTACGCGCGCTTCTGCGCCGCGTCGACATGGAGCGCCAGTCTCAGAAGGGGGAAAAACCACTTTCGTTCGGGGATGTCACGCTGGATGAAAACAGCCAGCTTGTCCTGGTCAATGGCCGTGACGCGGGGCTGACGATTACGGAGCGTGCGTTGTTCCGGTACCTGATCGAGAACAGCGACAGGGCACTGTCAAGGGAAAAGCTGCTCCGGGATGTCTGGGGGATCGGACCGGATATCGAGACGAGGGTAGCGGACGAGACCGTCCGGCGCGTGCGGAAGAAACTGAGCGCAGCCGGCTCCAGGGTCCGGATCAATGCGATCTGGGGGTATGGGTACCGGCTGGGAGAAGGAGACATATGAAGAATCGTCCTGCCGGAGACATATCAAATCGCAGGAAATCAATCTTAAAGCATGCAAGCCGCCACCTTGGAAAGAGAACAGTCCGGATTGCGTATATGTCGACGGGGATACTGGCGGTGTTTTTCATCGTGATCCTCGTCGTTTTTCATCTGCTGATGAACCGGAATATCCGCGAGAGCTCAATCAGAGCACTGAAGGAGCTGGAACAGACCTACTCTCTGGAGAATCTGTATTTAGGGTCAGAGACGGAGAGCGAGCGCTCCGGTGAAGCCGGGGCAGGGACGGAAGCATCGTCGGACACAGCGCAGGTCTTTGCGGCGGTTCCGGATACATCTGTCTCGGAGGATGCCTCCTGGGAAGCCGGGCATGGGGAGGAAACTGAAACGGAAAGCACGGAGGAATCCTCGGATTCGGCGTCGCTGCTGCCCTCCTCCGGCTTTGAGAGTGATGATGAAGGGTTTAACGTTGCGGTCAGTATCCTGGTGGACCAGCAGTACCGGACAGAGTTCTATGTGACGGAAAATGAAAAAAAGCTGGCAAACTGGTGCAGGGTGCATCCATTTCCGGACGGGGTCATCCGGGAGATATCCGTTGGGAAGAAGAGCTATTATGTTCTGAAGATGCAGGACCATTACCTGTCCGATGACGGAAAGTATAAATGGATTCTGTACGTCGACATTACATCCCAGCGTCATCTGGTTCATCTTGTCGAGCAGGCAGAGTTGCTGGTCATGATCATCTGTGCTGTGGTATCGGTTTTTCTGGGTGTCCGGATGGGGATCAGCCTGGAGCTGGAGCAGGAAAAGCAGAAGCAGTTTTTTGAGAACGCGTCTCACGAGCTGAAGACACCGCTGATGTCAATCCAGGGCTATGCGGAGGGGATCGGGAACGGGGTCATCGATGATCCGAAAAAGGCCTCCCGGGTTATTCTCACTGAGACAGACAAGATGCGGGACCTGGTGGAGGAGATTCTGGCCTTGTCCAGGCTGGAAAGCAGCCAGACGAAGCTGCACATGGAGAGTGTGATTCTGCCGGACATCATCAATGACTGCCTGATGGCGCTTGAATATGAGATCAGAAAGCGTGGTCTTGACGTATCGATAAATCTCGAACAGGTTAAGGTGCAGGCAGATCCGGATCAGCTAGGGCGGGTTGTAATGAACCTCATTTCGAATGCTGTGAAGTATGCGGAGAGCCGCATCGACATCTCCTGCGGGAAGAATTTTCTCCGGATTGTCAACGACGGAGATATTCTGGACGAAGAGGAGAAGCGCCACATATTTGACCGGTTCTACATAGGAAAGCGGGGCGGGACGGGAATCGGCCTGGCGCTTGTCCATGAGATTGTGGCTCAGCACGGATGGAGGATCCGGGTGGATAATACGGCTCAGGGCGTCGCTTTTACGATTACGTTCGGGCGGGGACGCAGGTAGCTGGCCGGCTGCTCATGAAATGGTGCGCCATCCACGCTTTTTCCGTAGCACAACCGGATTCGTTTCGCACAGAAGCAGGATTTTGTAGTATGATGTCAGCAGCATCAGCAGCCGCTGCCGGCAGATCGGAAAGAATCGTTGCCGGACAGTGAGCTGAAAGACATCATGCCGACTGTCACAAAGCTGCCGGCAGATCGGAAAGAATCGCTGCCGGACAGGCAGATCAGGCATGAGCCTGATAAGAGAGGAGAGGAAGGCTATGAAAAAACTGCGCAGATCTTCAAAGGATAACAAAATCTGTGGTGTCTGCGGCGGGATCGCCGAGTTCTTTGGAGTAGATGCAACCATCGTCCGGATCCTGTTCGTGCTGTTTACTCTGGCTGGTGGCTCCGGCATTCTGCTTTACATTGCCATGGCCATCATCATGCCGAAGCCGGCTGGCGAATCGGATAATGAGGACGGGAAGGACGAAACCTGACGGCGCGTGAAGCGCGCTGCCTCAGACCGGCGGCATAAGACAGGTCCCGGGAACGTCGAGGACGAGAGTGGAGACAGTTTCCGGGAACATCAAAGGCAAGAGAAAAGCCGGCAGGGGAGCTGCCGGCTTTTCAAGGGGAGTATAAATAATTAATAAGGGGTTTGTAAAAGAACCATTAAGGGTAGTCCTTTTACCGCTTCATTATAGTATGTGATGTTTAAAAAAGCAACCCCTAATCAAAAATCCTGTGGAAAAGAGAGTTGAATGAAAAAATATAACCTGATTGCCCCCTGCCATTTCGGATTAGAGGCGGTTCTGAAGAGAGAGATCCAGGATCTTGGATATCCGATTACGCTCGTCGAGGACGGAAGAGTGACATTCGAAGGAGATGCGGCAGCCATATGCAGGGCGAATGTGTTTCTCCGGACACCGGAGCGCATTCTTCTGAAAGTCGGCGGTTTTCATGCAGAATCGTTTGAGGACCTGTTTCAGGGCACCAAGGCGATTCCCTGGGAACAGTATATCCCGAAGGATGGCAGGTTCTGGGTTGCAAAGGCGACCGGAATCAAGTCAAAGCTGTTCTCTCCAAGGGATATTCAGTCTGTCATGAAGAAGGCCATGGTCGACAGGCTTGGCAGCGTATACGGGCTGAGCCATTTTCCGGAGAATGGGGCAGACTATCCGATCCGCGTGACAATCATGAAGGATGAGGTGGCGGTCTGCATGGACACGACGGGTGATTCTCTGCACAAAAGGGGGTACCGTCTTTTGACGGCAAAGGCGCCGATCGCGGAGAATCTTGCGGCTGCTTTGATCATGCTGACGCCGTGGAAGGCGGACAGACCGCTTGTCGACCCGTTCTGCGGCTCCGGGACGATCCCGATTGAGGCAGCCATGATGGCAGCCCATATCGCGCCTGGGATGAATCGCGATTTCCTTGCGGAGAGCTGGGGGAACCTGATTCCGAGGAAGGCCTGGTACGAGGCGGTCGACGAGGCGAATGACCTGATCGACGATCAGGTGCAGACCGATATCCAGGGCTATGACATCGACGGGGAGATCATCCGGGCGGCAAGGGAGAATGCCAGAAATGCAGGCGTGGATCATCTGATTCATTTTCAGCAGCGGCCGGTCAGCGAGCTCCGCCATCCGAAGAAGTATGGCTTTGTGATCACAAATCCGCCGTACGGAGAGCGGCTGGAGGACAAGGAGGCGCTTCCGACACTGTACAGGCAGATCGGCGAGGCGTTCCGGGGGCTTGACTGCTGGTCTGAATACGTGATCACCTCCTATGAGGATGCGGAACGGTATATCGGACGGAAGGCGGACAGGAACCGAAAGATCTACAATGGAATGATACGGACCTACTACTACCAGTTCATGGGGCCGAAGCCCTCCTTCCGCAGCCATACCGGCGTCTCTGTTGAATCTGAAGGGAATCAAGCGGTGCCGGAAAAGAAAAACGTGATCGCAAAGAAGAAGCGTTCTTCCGGTGAAAGAGCAGGACGGCGGCAGGCAGAAACCCTCAGAAATCAGGTAAAGAGGAAGAATCCGTGAGGAGGCCCGGGCAGGCAGCAGTGGGGGGGATACCGACGGTTTTTCTGGCTGCGGTCCTTGCTGTCTCCTTTGTATCTGCAGAGCAGCAAACAATCGCTGATCATGTTTGCAGTTCATCCCTTGGGGCGGAGGAACAGACCGGCGGTCTTTCAGAGAATCTGGATTTCCTGAAGCCGGATACGCTGCTCTATGGAAGACCGGGAGCGGACTTCGGAAAGGGAAGCACAGCCGCCTTTGCGGCAGACTTTTCACAAGCCAAAGCCGATTCACCGCTTCCAAAGACATTCAGCTGGGCGGACTACGGAAAAAAGCCGACTGTCAGGGACCAGGGGAGCCTGGGAACCTGCTGGGCGCTGACGGCAGCGGAGGCAGTCGAGTCGGCACTCCTGCCGCAGACGCACCTAGTTTTGTCAGCGGACCATATTTCTCTTCAGAATGGATTCGACATCGAACAGGATGAGGGCGGCGACTACAGCATGATCATGTCCTACATGGCGGATTTCAAGGGGCCTGTCACAGAAGAGGAGGATCCCTACGGGGACGGCCGCTCTCCGCAGGGGCTGAAGGCGGCGGTTCACGTGGGAGAAATGAGGCTGCTGGAGGGAATGTCTGCCGACCGGATCCGCCATATGATTTACCGGTTCGGCGCGGTTCAGACGTCTCTGTCGATGGATAGAACGCGGACAGACCGGAGCCGCTCTTTCTATTATAATGAGGAAACCTGCAGCTACTATGACCCGGTGACCGAGCCTCTGAATCACGATGTTCTGGTTCTTGGCTGGGATGACACGTATTCGAAAAATAATTTCCGGAAGCAGCCTGCGCATGACGGTGCCTGGATCTGTCAGAACAGCTGGGGGGCTGGGTTCGGCAGAAACGGGATCTTCTATGTCTCCTATGAGGATGCCAACGTGTTCCGGAAGGGCGGCATCGCCTATACGGATGTCAGGGCGGCAGGGGATGCAGCCCGTGTGCTTGAGACAGACAGCCTGGGGTGGCAGGCGAGGCAGGGATATGGGAATGACAGCGCCTGGTTTGCCGGTGTTTTCGAGACGGAAAGCCCGCAGGTTCTTGAGGCGGCCGGCCTTTACGCGGTCGGACCGGCCACAGCCTGGAGAATGGTCCTTGTTGAGAACTTCAGCGGAACAGACAGTCTTTCAGAGGCAGCTTCCGGAAAGAGCGGCATCCCGCTTGGATGCGGCTGGATCGAGAGCCCGGGGTTTTACACACTTCGGCTGAGTCAGCCGCTGAGTCTGCCGGCCGGGGAGAGGTTCGCGGTTATCGTTTTTGTGGACACGCCGGGGACCGGAAGACCGGTTGCTGTTGAGACCCGGAAAGACAGGTATACGGACACTGTATCGCTGGATGGACGGGAGTCCTACATCAGCGAGGATGGGACTAGCTGGGAGCGGACGCAGACGGCGTACAGGACGAATGTCTGTCTGAAGCTGTATACTTCAGATGCAGGACAGAGCTGATCGGGACAGTCAGCGCCCGAAGGTTTCAGATGAAGCGCCTGAAAGCTTCGGGAAAAGCGCCCGAAAGCTTCAGACGGCGGAAACATGATGTACGGAGGAAATGGCGGGAACGGCCAGGATACAGAAGGCAGTGTGCAGGGCGGAGGCAGCTGCAGCATGACACAGGAGAAAACGATGGCAGGGAAAATGATTGTTGCGACAGGCAACAGAAACAAGATGATTGAGATCAGGGAGATTCTCTCTGATGTGGATGTCGAGATCGTTTCCATGAAGGAAGCCGGTATCCGGGTAGAGATAGTGGAGAACGGAAGATCATTTGCGGAGAATTCTGCGATCAAGGCACTCACTGTCGCAAAGGCCTCGGGAGAGATGGCGATTGCGGATGATTCCGGACTGGTGATTGACTGTCTCAGAGGGGAGCCGGGCATCTGGTCTGCCAGATATATGGGAGAGGATACCTCCTATGATCTGAAAAACAGAACGCTGATCAGCCGGGTCAATGACTTCTGCCGCGGGTATGAGGCAGCCGGCGGAGCTCTTGCGGCGATGGAGGGAGCAGAGTTTCTGGAAAGTTGGACAGCAGGAGAGAAGCAGACTCCTGAAACGCTGAATGATCGTCCGGGAGCGGATGAGAATGGAAAGCCGGGCCGGCTCAGATCGGCAAGGTTTGTCTGCGCCTGCACCTGTGCGTGGCCGGATGGAACGGTGAAAACCATCGTAGGCCGGATGGAAGGCCGGATTGCGTATGCCCCGGCTGGATCACACGGTTTTGGCTATGACCCGATCTTTTACCTGCCGCAGCTGGGGAAAACGTCCGCAGAGCTTCTGCCGGAGGAGAAAAACGCAATCAGCCACCGCGGTAAAGCCTTCACGGCCATGCATGACTATCTGGTCGCTATTCTATGATATAAGGGCAGAAAGTACCTTTTGCCACTCATATATGATTACGCATGGTTTCTTTGAGAAAGGCCTGACTGATGAAAATTCTTGTGATGAGCGACAGTCACGGATGGGACTACAACGCAGCGGAGGCTGTCCGGAGAGAGAAAACAATGGACGCCCTGATCCACCTTGGGGATGCACAGGAGACGATGGCACAGTTTCTGCGCGGGAGCGGTGTGCGGTGTCCGGCCTATATGGTGGAGGGAAACTGTGACATGGACGGATATTTCCCGAGAGAGCAGATTGTAGAGCTTGGAGGGCACAGGCTCCTTCTGACGCACGGGCATGATTTTTATGTCCGGTTCGGCACGGAGGAGCTTCATGATGAGGCCATTCGGAACCAGTGCGACATTGCCTTGTTTGGCCACACACACAAGCCGCTGCTTGAAGAGACGGATCCGGCGGTTCTGATCTTGAATCCGGGAAGCATATCCAGCCCCAGACAGGAGAACGGGCGCCCGAGCTACCTGGTGTTGGAACTGGAGGCAGACCGGCGTCCGGTGGCAGAGCTGAGGTATCTTTAATCGAAAATTATGATTTCGGGGTTGACAAAGGCATCACGCAATAATATAATTACGAACGTGCCTGAGGGAATGAGGCAGCGGATGAGCGAGGTTCCGGTATTCCCAAGCTTTCGGGGTGTGGCTCAGTTTGGCTAGAGCGCCTGCTTTGGGAGCAGGAAGTCGCAAGTTCGAATCTTGTCACCCCGATTTAACAGGCACTGAAAACTCATTTTCATGTTTGATGCGGGTGTAGTTCAATGGTAGAACACCAGCCTTCCAAGCTGGATACGTGGGTTCGATTCCCATCACCCGCTTTTTGAGTCTGTAGCTCAGCTGGATAGAGCAACGGCCTTCTAAGCCGTGGGTCGGGGGTTCGAATCCCTTCAGGCTCGTGCGGAGTGAGATGCTCCAGTATATGGTGGGTATAGCGCAGTTGGTTAGCGCGCCAGATTGTGGCTCTGGAGGCCCAGGGTTCGAATCCCTGTACCCACCCTTACCTAGTGGGCTATCGCCAAGCGGTAAGGCACAGGACTTTGACTCCTGCATTCACCGGTCCGAATCCGGTTAGCCCAGCTTGGCCGAGAGCCATTTTTTATATACGGGGTATTAGCTCAGGTGGTAGAGCACTTGACTTTTAATCAAGTTGTCGGGGGTTCGAATCCCCCATGCCTCATGTGAGCCGTCACAAAGCTGTGGCGGCTTTTGTTGTAAAAGCGGGAGATCAGAGCCCGCTTGTACGCAGCTGTGGCGGAATTGGCAGACGCGCTGGATTTAGGTTCCAGTGGGAGACCGTGCAGGTTCAAGTCCTGTCAGCTGCATAAAAACATCCGGACTGCCAAGCCCGGATGTTTTCTTGTAAAGGCGACCGCTCATCATCGAGTGCGGAGCGCAAGATGAAGGCGGCGGAATGCCCCGGCAGCGGGCAGCACCGGCGGACAGATGCGGAGACAGGAGGGAAAACAGATGGGACGATCCTTTTTTCTGAACAGCATACTGCTGGGAGCGGGACTGGCCATGGATGCCTTTTCGGTGTCCTGCGCGAACGGACTCAGGGAGCCGAATATGAAGGCGGGACGCATGGTGAAGATTGCAGGCGTCTACGCCTTTTTTCAGTTTGCGATGCCGATGGCCGGCTGGTTTTGCGTTCATCAGCTGCTCACCTTCTTCCGCGCCTTTCAGCCATTTATTCCCTGGATTGCGCTGGGGCTATTAGGCTGGATCGGAGGAAAGATGCTGATCGAGGGCATTCGGAACAAGACGCCGGAGGAAGGAGTCTGTGTGACGCACTGTGATTTGCTGATGCAGGGAGTCGCGACCTCTATTGATGCGCTGTCCATCGGTTTTACCATATCGGACTTTCATGCACTCGAAGCCTGTCTGTGTGCGCTGATCATCGCGGCTGTGACGGAAGGCATCTGTATCGCGGGGCTTGCGATCGGAAAGAGGGTCGGTATGAAGCTGTCGTCCGGGGCGTCTGTCCTGGGTGGTGTGATTCTGATCGCAATCGGGCTGGAAGTGTTTATCAGCGGCATCCGATGACCGGAGCAGGATAACGAAGATGCCGGTATCAGCAGAGGAGGATAATATGGAAATCGAAAGAAAATGGATGGTGCAAAGCTGGCCGCCTGCAGGGCTTGAGCTGATCAGACAGCAGCGGATGCGCCAGGGGTATGTCACAGTCCGCCCGACGGTCCGGATCCGTGAGGAAACAGACCTTCCGGTAAAACCGGGAGAGCAGGGCAGGACGGCTTATATCCTTTGTCTGAAATCAGCCTCGACGGACGATGGGCTGGCCCGAACAGAGATCGAGATGGAGATTCCAAAGGAAAAGTTTGGCGAGATCGAAGCAATGATCGGGAAACCGCTCATTGAGAAAACCCGGAGGATGTACAGGCTTTCGGGTGGGCTGTCCCTGGAGGTCAACCAGGTAGACCAGGGGCTCCCGACCGAATTCTGGTATGCGGAGGTTGAGTTTGACAGCGTGGAACAGGCAAAGAGCTGGAAGCCGGAAGCGGCTGGTCTCGGAGACTATTTGTCTGATGAGGTGACGGGACAGCCGGGGGGCTCAATGGGCGCCTACTGGGAAGAGACCAGAGAGGCAGCCGGCACAAACGTCAGTCTTTCTGTCCGCTGAACGCCCTTGAACTGTATTGCCCCATTGAACCTTTGTGCCCCGGTGGAAGCGATTCCTCTGCCGCAGCCACTTTTTGAAAGGAAGATGTATGACGGGAATTCTGACAGTCTACAGCGGTGCAGCGTCCGCACAGCAGCCGCTCCTGAATCCGGTTCTGTATCAGCGGCCCGTCAGTGTTCTGACGGGCGTAATCTGCATCGTTGTCTTTCTGATCATCCGGTTCGGGAAGAGAGGCGGAGGAAACAGAAACGGTCTGCTGGAGAGAGCTGTTTCCTGCGGGTGCTATGACAGAGACCGGATCAGAAGCGGCCAGTTCTGGCGGCTGTTTACTGTGGGATTTACGCACATCGAGGGCTGGCATATCGCGGTGAACCTTTATTCGCTCTATGCGCTCTCGGCACTGGAGGAGGCGTACGGTCATCTCTGGTTTGCCGTTATTCTGGGCGGTTCTGTCATCGGCGGAAGCCTGCTGGAGCTGGCGATTTCAAAGACCCGGTATTCCGTCGGCCTCTCCGGAGGGCTTTATGGTCTGATGTTTTCATACGCGCTCCTGGTCTGGACATACGGCGGAAATGTCAGAAGCATTCTGGTGACGATCCTGATCAACCTTGCGATCAACTTCGCACCGGGGATTGCCTGGCAGGCCCACATCGGCGGTGCCCTGAGCGGTCTTGTTCTGACACAGGTGATGCTTTATGCGGCGCGCTGAACATACCTGCCGGAACGTTGCAGCGGGAGAAATCAATGCATGCCGGCCTCTATACAGCATGCGGGACGAGTCTGAAGCGGCTGTGTACGGAAAAAAACACACACGAGAGTCGAGGGGTGTTGCATTTCGGGACATCCCATATTATAATCACGTTGTTTGAAATCACAGTAATTTACTGGGATATGATCTAGCCCCAAAGAGCATAAAGGAAGGAATAAGCCATGGAACCATTACTGAACATTCAGAACCTCAGTGTCAGCGTCGATGACAACGAGATTCTTCACGATCTGAACCTGAAAGTCGGCCGCGGCGAGACCCATGTCCTGATGGGCCCCAATGGCGCAGGCAAGTCCACTCTCGGGAATGCACTGATGGGCAATCCTCAGTACAAGATCACTTCCGGGACCGTCATTTTCAATGGAAAAAATATTCTGGAGGAGTCCGTCTGCGACCGGGCGAAGGAAGGACTGTTCATGTCGTTCCAGAACCCCATCGAGGTTCCGGGCGTGTCGCTTTCAAACTTCATCCGCACGGCGCTGGAGCAGCGCACGGGCAAGCGGATCCGGCTGTGGGATTTCAAAAAAGAGATCGACCAGAAACTGAAGGTCCTGGATATGGACCCGTCCTACGCAGACCGTGACCTGAATGTCGGCTTCTCCGGCGGGGAGAAGAAGAAGGCGGAGATTCTCCAGATGCTGATGCTCAAGCCGTCGCTGGCAATTCTGGATGAAACAGACTCCGGCCTGGATGTCGATGCTGTGCGCACCGTATCGAATGGCGTCAAGGAGTACCAGAAGGACAAGGATGGCGCGCTGCTGATCATCACCCATTCAACCAGAATCCTGGAGGCCCTCCATGTCGACGCAACGCATGTCCTGGTGAACGGACACATCGTCGAGGACGGCGGCGCAGAGCTGGTGGACGAGATTAACGAGCGTGGATTTGAGCGGTTTGAGGAAAAGTGAGATGGCAGAGAAAACATATGTTGCCGACATTGACCGGAGCATGTATGACTTCCGGTATGAAGAGAAGGACGCATACCGCATCGAGGAAGGCCTGTCCCCGGAGATTGTCGAGCAGATATCCAAAGAGAAAAATGACCCTCAGTGGATGCATGATTTCCGCATGAAGTCTCTGGAAATCTACAATCACACCCAGATGCCGGACTGGGGTCCTTCCATTGAAGGACTGAATATGAAGAACATCGCGACCTATGTCCGCCCGAACACAAAGATGGCGAACGACTGGGACAGCGTGCCGGAGGAGATCAAGGATACCTTCGAGCGCCTTGGCATTCCGCAGGCGGAACGGAAGTCTCTTGCGGGCGTTGGCGCTCAGTACGACTCTGAGCTGGTTTACCACAATGTTCAGGACTTCGCCGAGAAGCTGGGCGTTGTCTACTCGGACATCGAAAGCGCGCTGCATGGCCCGTATGCGGACATGATCCGGGATCATTTCATGAAGCTGGTTCCGCCGACAGATCATAAGTTTGCAGCCCTGCACGGTGCAGTCTGGTCGGGCGGCTCTTTTGTGTATGTCCCGGAGGGCGTGCATCTGGAGATTCCGCTCCAGTCTTATTTCCGGCTCAACGCCAAGGGGGCCGGGCAGTTTGAGCACACATTGATCATCGTAGAGGACAATGCGTACCTTCATTTCATTGAAGGGTGCTCAGCACCGAAGTATAACGTGGCCAATCTGCATGCAGGCTGTGTGGAGTTGTTTGTCGGAAAGAATTCGACACTTCGTTATTCGACCATCGAGAACTGGTCGAAGAATATGTACAACCTGAACACAAAGCGTGCAAAGGTGGAGGAGGGCGGCAAGATTGAGTGGGTGTCCGGTTCCTTCGGTTCCCATGTCTCCTATCTCTATCCGATGAGCGTTCTGGCGGGCAGAGGGGCAAGCTCCGAATTCACAGGGGTGACCTTCGCCGGGAAGGGGCAGAATCTTGACACCGGCTGCAAGGTGGTTCACAATGCGCCGGATACAACCTCTGTCGTGAATACCCGCTCCATCAGCAAAAGCGGCGGCATCTCAACGTTCCGCAGTGCAGTTGTCATCAACCCGCAGGCGAAGAACAGCAAGTCCTCGACCTCCTGCCAGTCTCTGATGCTGGATTCCGAGTCGAGATCGGACACGATCCCGGCGATGGATGTGAAGACGCAGCAGGCAGATGTCGGGCATGAAGCAAAGATCGGACGCATTTCCGATGAGGCGGTCTTCTACCTGATGAGCCGCGGCCTTCCGGAGGATGATGCCAGGGCACTGATTGTCTCGGGTTTTGCCGATAACGTCGGCAAGGAGCTTCCTCTTGAGTATGCGGTGGAGATGAACAATCTGATCCGTCTTGAGATGAAGGGCACCAACGGCTGAGGCACGGGAGGAATAACGGATTATGAATATGACATTGAATCGTCTTCCGTCAATCACCTGGTATTGGCTGAAGATGAACAACGGTTCCCTGGAGGGTGTGGATCCGGCCGGGGAGGTTTCGATGAAGGAAGAGATCCCTTCACAGATCACAGCGGAGACTCTGAGGCTGGAAGACCTGCCGGAGCAGGCGACCGGCATGGGGAAGGACATGACAGCGCTTGTCCGCACCTCGGGTGTCCCGGTTCACAGTTATGCGACGGCCGAGAACCAGCAGGCAGACGGTGTGCTGCGCCTGGGATATGCTTTTGAACATGAAGCACGCAGTGTCAATGCGGTCAGCCTTCGGGCGGCAAGGCATTCCAGTCTGACGGTGGTGCAGGATTTCTCATCCGCCCCGGAGGCTGAAGGATTTGCAGCGGTTCAGACAAGATACCTTGTCGAAGAGGGTGCGGTGCTGAAGCTGATCCAGATCGAGCGCCTCGGGAGCGGATATACATTTCTGAATGATATTGGCGGACGCGTGGAAAATTCCGGGCGTGTCGAGCTGATCCATCTGGTGCTGGACGGCGGACACACCTACCTGGGCGTGCAGAGTGACCTGGCTGGATACAAGTCGGCGCTGAAGGCGGACATCGGATACCGCGTCGGCGGCGACCATACGCAGGACATCAACTATTTTGCGAACCACACAGGGAAGAAGACAACCTGCGATATCAACGCCAGAGGTGTTCTCAGAGACCATGCAAGGAAGGTTTTCCGCGGCACCATTGATCTGAAGAAGGGCTCGTCCGGATCGGTTGGTAATGAAAAAGAGGATGTTCTGATGATGGACGATACGGTCCGGAATCAGACGCTTCCGGTTATTCTCTGCACGGAGGAGGATGTCGTCGGAAACCACGGGGCAACCATCGGACGGCTTGACGAGAGCGTCCTGTTCTACCTTCAGTCAAGAGGAATGGACAGGGAAGCGGTCTACGAGATGATGGCCGATGCACGTGTCGCATCCGTGGTACACCTGATTGAGGACGGGCGGACCCGCGCAGAGGTAGAGCGGTATCTTGGCGGAATATCCGACAGCAATGAAGAGTAAGGAACAGGGTGGGCGTGATGACAATAACACAGGATATGATCGGCCGGGTGCGGGCGGACTTTCCGCTGATTACAGAGGATGTTGCGTATCTTGACAATTCAGCGACGAGCCAGAAACCGCAGAGCGTGATCGAGGCAGGAAAGCGTTTCTACGAGACGGAGAATGCGAATCCGCTCAGAGGACTCTACAGGCTCTCGGTCGCCGCAACAGAGACGTATGAGCAGGCAAGAGAAGCGGTGAGAGCCTTTATCGGGGCTGGCAGTACAGAGGAGATTATCTTTACCCGGAATGCGACAGAGTCTCTGAACCTTGTGGCCTACAGCTGGGCACTGGACAATCTGAAGGCAGGCGACGATATCCTCGTCACCATCATCGAGCACCACTCGAACATGCTTCCCTGGCAGATGGCAGCGAAAAAGACAGGGGCAAACCTCCATTATCTGTATCCGGATAAAACGGGTGCCGTCACGGAGGAGATGTTCCGGAATGCGCTTACGCCTGAGACAAAACTGGTCTGCATGACCCAGCTGTCCAATGTCCTTGGGAGAAGCTACGATCTCAAGACATATGCAAGGATTGCACATGAGATGGGTGCGGTTTTTGTCGGGGATGGTGCACAGAGCACACCGCATATCCCGGTGAATGTGACAGATCTGGATGTGGATTTCTTTGCCTTCTCAGGACATAAGATGCTGGCACCGATGGGAATCGGTGTTCTGTATGGCAAGAAGACACTGCTGGAGCGCATGCAGCCGTTTCTGCGCGGCGGGGAAATGATCGACTATGTGACCACAGAAGGCGCAACCTGGGCGGAGCTTCCGCACAAGTTCGAGGCGGGCACCGTGAATGCGGGCGGTGCTGCCGGCCTTCTGGCGGCGATTGAATACTATCAGAAGCTGGGATGGGATTTCATTGAGCAGCGGGAGCTGGAGCTGACCCGTTATGCGATGGAGAAGATGAAGGACGTCCCGCATGTGACGCTGCTGGGCTCTGACAGACCCGAGGAGCATCACGGCATCCTGACCTTCAAGGTGGACGGTGTCCATCCGCATGACATCGCGGCAATGATGGACGAGGACGGGGTCTGCGTGCGCGCGGGCCATCACTGCGCTCAGCCGCTTCTGAAGTATCTGGGCGTACCGAATACAACCAGATGCTCACTGGCCTTCTATAATACTGAAGCTGAGATTGATCGCTTTACGGCAAGTCTGGCGACACTGCGCAGCAGAATGGGATATCAGGATTGAAAGGAAAGGCAACATGCAGAATACGTTTTACAATGAAATACTGACGGATCACAATCTGCATCCGGCTCACAAGCATGATCTGCCGGATGCGAATATGCAGCTGGAGGGCGTGAACCCAAGCTGCGGAGATGACATCGTCCTGAAGCTGAAGGTGGAGGATGGAAAGATCGTGGACGGCGCCTATGTCGGAGACGGCTGCGCAATCTCCCAGGCATCCGCTGATATGATGCTGGATCTGGTGATCGGAAAGACAGAGGCGGAGGCAAGGAGGCTTTCTGACATCTTTCTGCGTATGATCAAGGGCCATATCACCGAGGAGGAACACGAGGAGCTGGAGGAGGCCGGCGCACTGATCGATGTCTCCCATATGCCGTCTCGCGTCAAGTGTGCTGTGCTTGGCTGGCATACAATGGATGAGATCTTTGATGAGCCGCAGAAGGCCATGGAAGAAGCCAGGCAGGGAAAGGCGGAGAATGGTGAGAGCTGATTTCAGGGGCTCTTATTCAGCAGGAAAACAGCAGGTCAATATCAGCATTGTGATATAAAGAGGGGAGGCTTCGGGCATCGGAGGCCTCCTCTTTTTTATAGATGTACGAATACGATTTCGCAATCGATCAGACAGCCTTAAAACAAATTGGAAATATGTATGCAAAATACAAATATGTTAAGGGCATGATATACATAATGCACAATAAAGCGAAGACTATTTTGTGTATATGGAGCCATTGACGCAGAAAAAGAATGGGATTATGATTTAGTTACGAAAACGATTTAGTAAATCAATGAAATCGCTAAATACAAGGAAATGGGAGGTAAGAACATGAAAAAGCGTATGATGGCACTGGTCAGCATGGCTCTTGCAGGAGCGATGGTTCTTCCGATGGCTGCGATGGCAGGGGAAACCGAGGCGGCTGCGGCGGCAGCGGACGAGGGCAAGGTCCTCAACATCGAGGTCTGGAACGAGGAGTTCAAGAGCAGGATCACGGATCACTATCCGGGTTATGAGAAGACGGATGACACCCACGGAAAGATCGGCGATGTGACGGTCAACTGGATCATCACCCCGAATGATGACAATGCATACCAGAACAACCTTGACACCGTCCTTCCGGGGAACGCAGACGCATCTGCGGATGACAAGGTTGACATGTTCCTGATCGAGGCAGACTACGCAAAGAAGTACATCGATGCAGATGCAAACGTTGCGATGCCGCTGAAGGATCTGGGCATCACATCAGATAACCTTTCCAAGCAGTACAAATATACACAGGATGTTGTAACGGACGCGAACGGCGATCTCCGCGGAACCTCCTGGCAGGCCTGCTCCGCCGGACTGATCTACAACCGCGCTGCGGCGAAGGAAGTCCTCGGAACGGATGACCCGGCGGAAGTCCAGAAGGCAGTCGCTGACTGGGATACCTACAATGAGACAGCCAAGAAGATGGCGGATGCAGGTTACCTGATGCAGTCCACTGTCAACGATACGTACCGAGTCTACTCCAACAACGTTTCCGGCCCGTGGGTACAGGATGGAAAGGTTGTCGTTGATGAGAATATCAAGAAGTGGGTTGATGATTCCAAGGCTCAGGTAGACGCGAAGGAAACCACGACCGCCGAGCTGTGGTCTGATGACTGGAGCAAGGGCTTCTATCCGGACGGAAAGGTATTCTGCTACTTCGGGCCGGCATGGCTGATCAACTTCTCCATGAAGGCAGACGATGAGAAGTCCATCGCAGCACAGGGCGGCTGGGGTCTTGTAAACGGACCGCAGGGCTTCTTCTGGGGCGGCACATGGATCTGCGCAGCACAGGGAACCGATAATCCGTCTCTTGTCAAGGATATCATGCTGAAGATGACAACGGATGATGACATCATGAAAGAGATTGCCCAGAAGGATTCCGACTGCGTTAACAACAAGGAAGTCCTGAAGGCTCTTGCATCCGATGATTCCGGCAGCAACAAGGTCCTCGGCGGACAGAATCCTTATCAGATGCTGGCAGATGGTGCAGAGAAGGTTGATATGAGCAACATCTCCATCTATGACCAGGGCTGCAATGAAGAGTTCCAGAAAGCTATGAAGAACTACTTTGACGGCAACGCTTCCTATGACGATGCACTGGCTCAGTTCAAGAGCGCAATCGTTGAGAAGTATCCGGAGCTGACCACTGACTGACAGATACAACAAATGATCCGAAGACTGGCGGATCCAGATTCGGACCAGCAAAGGAGCCTGCCCCGACGGGCAGGCTCCTTGCATGAAAAAGGAACAAGTCAGATGATGGCAGCAGTGCCGGGGCACCGGCTGCGCGGGAATGGCAGGGGAGACCTGCCGGGATGATTTCGGGGCATACCGGAAGCAGAAGACCATCAGGCAACCGGAGGAGAAAGCGATGAAGAAGAAAAAAAGCGTGGTTACGAGATATAACCGCTGGGGATATATCTTCCTGATTCCGTTCGCAGTGGTGTTTGTCACATTTCAGCTGATTCCACTCTGCACAACGATTTACAACAGCTTCTTTGAAAACTACATGTCAGGCTTGAGGAAGGTCGGACCGAATTTCATCGGACTGAAAAACTATGCGAAGCTGCTGACAGAAGGAGATCTCGGGAAGTATTTCTGCAACACGATGATCATGTGGATTCTGGGTTTTGTACCGCAGATCATTCTCTCCCTTCTTCTAAGCGCATGGTTCACGAATCCGCAGCTGAGGCTGAAGGGACAGCGGTTCTTCAAGACTGTCATATATCTGCCGAATCTGATCATGGCTGCAGCCTTCTCCATGCTGTTTTTCACGCTGTTCTCCAAGGGCGGACCGGTCAACTCCATTCTGATCGCGATCGGAGTCTTTAAGGAACCGTATGATTTCATGGCACACATCGGATCGGTCAGAGGACTTGTCGGGTTCATGAACTGCCTGATGTGGTTCGGCAATACGACCATCCTGCTGATGGCCGGCATGATGGGCATCCCTGATTCCCTCTATGAAGCTGCGGAGGTTGACGGAGCAACGCCGGGGCAGATCTTCTGGAAAGTGACGATGCCGCTGCTCAAACCGATTTTTGTGTATGTTCTGGTGACTTCGCTGATCGGCGGCCTGCAGATGTTCGATGTTCCCCAGATCCTGACAAACGGATCCGGCGATCCGATGAGAACGTCGATGACGCTGATCATGTACCTGAACAAGCACCTGTTCTCGAAAAACTTTGGAATGGCCGGCGCGCTTTCCGTCCTGCTTCTGATCCTGACCGGATTTCTGAGCGCGATTGTTTTCCAGGTGACGGCAAAGGACGAAGTACAGTAAGGAGGGGAGAAAGATGTCAAACCATTCATCCGGCAAAAAAGGAAAAGGAAGCAGTGTTCATGCCAGAAGAGCTGTCGCCTACATTGTCCTGATATTGATATCCTTCCTGTGCCTGTTCTGGTTTTATGTTCTGTTCATCAATGCAAGCAGATCCAATTCGGAACTTGGCCGGGGGTTTACGGTTTTTCCGGGGAAGTACCTGGGCAAAAACTTTTATAATCTCTTCCACAGTTCACTGCCGGTCGTCAGAGGGATGGTCAATTCGCTGATTGTTGCGGCGCTGTCCGCTCTTCTCAGCACGTATTTCTCGACCATGACAGCTTATGCAATCCATGCATACAGGTTTGCAGGCCGGAAGGCGATCTTCACCTTCATCCTCGGAATCATGATGATCCCGACACAGGTGACGGCACTAGGCTTTGTCAAGCTGGTACAGTCCATGAAACTGGAGGATAACTTCATTCCGCTTGTCATTCCGACAATCGCGGCTCCGATGACATTCTTCTATCTGAAGCAGTACATGGATTCGAACCTGCCGGGAGAACTCCTGGAGGCAGCCAGAATCGATGGCGCAGGCGAGCTGAGAATTTTCAACACGGTTGCACTCCCGCTGATGAAGCCGGCCATCGCCGTTCAGGCGATCTTCGCCTTTGTTACAAGCTGGAACAATTACTTCACGCCGTCCCTGATTCTTCACAAGGACAAGGTGAAGACACTCCCGATCCTGATTGCGCAGCTGCGTGCTGCGGACTGGCTCAAGTTTGATATGGGACAGGTCTACGCGATGATCGCGTTCTCCATCTTCCCTGTCATCATTGTCTATCTGATTTTGTCAAAGAATATTGTCGGTGGTCTTGCAGCAGGAGCCGTGAAAGGCTGAGCGGCAGGCTGCCGAAAGCAGGCTGTAAGTATGAAAAGAGAAGAGCCGGGGAAATGCGCCAGATGGCACATGCCCCGGTTTTTCGTGTTATTATAAGTCATCTGTGGCATGCTTATTTCAACAAATGAACATATTTCAAGTGTAGGATAAGCAGGAAATGAAGAACACTGCATCACACGCAGGCTATGCTTGTTGAAAAAGAGCCACCGGACAGAGTCGGGAGGCGGGCGATCAGAGCCGGGAGGCAGCCGAACAGAGCCGGAAGGTTTCCGGGAACGAGCAGGCGAGGGCGGGAGAAAGCCTGGAATCAGCCGGTCAGGGACGCATGGTCTGCAGACAGAGGGACAGGAATGGCAGGAATATACGGAGAATATGCTGAGACACTTCAAAAAGTGATGGATCAGCTGATCGGAGAGCTTTCAGATTACAACAATGAGGTGAAGGAGAAAACCGGGGACGGGATCTACGAGCATCTGCTAGGCCGGATCAAGTCGGAGGAGAGCATGCGTGAAAAATGCGGTAGAAGGGGCATCCCCCAGACATCCGAAAGCGCACTGCGGGTCATGACAGATTCGATTGGTCTCCGTGTTATTACCCGGTTTATCGACGATATCTACCAGATTGTGACATTTTTAAGGAAGCTGCCGGGGGTTACGATTGTGCAGGAGAAGGACTATATCCGTCATGCCAAGCCAAATGGGTACCGGAGCTATCATGTCATCCTGAACAGGGAGGTGCCATATCCGGACATAGATGGCAGGCAGCCGGGGCATTATTATATTGAAGTGCAGCTGCGGACCATCGCGATGGATTCGTGGGCGAGTCTGGAGCATCAGCTCAAGTATAAGAAAGACATCGGGAACGAAGAACTGATTGTGAAGGAACTGAAGCGGTGTGCGGATGAGCTGGCGGGGTGTGACCTGTCGATGCAGACCATTCGAAATATGATCCGGGAGGAAGAAAGCTGAGATGAGAATACTGCTTGCAGAGGATGAGCAGCAGCTGTCGAGAGCAGTCGCTGCGGTGCTCAGTCACATGGGGTATGAGATTGATGTCGCGGAAAACGGTCTTCGGGCTGTGGAACTTTCCGGGGAAAAGACCTATGACTGTATGGTCTTCGATATCATGATGCCCGTCATGGACGGGATCGAGGCACTTCGCCAGATAAGGCAGAGCGGCGATGTGACGCCGGTTATCATGCTGACAGCCAAGTCGGAGGTCAGTGACCGGGTCACAGGACTCGATGCAGGAGCCGATGATTATCTGACAAAGCCATTCGCGATTGCTGAGCTGGCTGCCCGGATCCGCTCTCTGATCCGGCGCAATGACTCCTACACACCGAAGGTAATTTCCTGCGGCAATGTCAGCCTGGATACGTCAGAGCTGGAACTGAAGGCGGAGAATTCAGTCCGGCTCTCCGAGAAGGAAATGCAGCTCATGGAGCTTCTGATCCTCAATTCCGGAAAGGAGCTGACGGCCGGACAGCTTTTCGAAAAGATCTGGAAGGATGATGAAAGCACGCCGGAGGGAGTTGTCTGGATGTATATCTGCTATCTCAGAAGCAAGCTCGAGGCGGTCGCAGCGAATGTCACGATCATAGGGGGAAGGGAAGGCCCGTTTTCACTGAAGGAAAGGGAAGCCTTGTAAAGAGGCAGAAAGGCAGGGCGGATGGAGAAAAAGCTGAAGAGAAAATTCATTCTGTTAGGGATTGCTGCAGTTCTGATCCTTCTGCTGCTGGTCGGGGCGGGTTTTCATTATTTTTCCTACCGGCAGATGTACCGGTCCCTGGATCTGACGCTTTCCTACATCATCAATCATTCGGATGCCTATGAGGAGGAGTCGGAGAGAAGCGGGTCGGATTCTGAGAAAGAGGGAGCTGGAGAGGAGACGGAGGCGGAAACAGACGGGCTGATCATTACCGGGAGCAGGGACGGAGATGTTTCGGTAAAAACCTTGCCGGGAGATGAACAGAACCTGCTGGAAAAACTGGTCATCGGCTTCCGGGATTTTGGAGATTCAATCGCCGGCAATGTGGAGCTTACGCCTGAGAGCCGCTACAGGATGCGGTATTTCCTGATTACACTGGATGAGAATGGGAATGTGGAAAAAACAAGTCTGTCTCATATTGCAGAGATCAATGAGGAGACTGCAAGGCAGCTTGCCCTGAACCAGTACAGGTTCCATAGAAAGAGCGGGATGATTGAATATGCCCGTTCCAGTTACTATTATAAGTCCGTACCCCAGCCGGACGGCCTTACCGTAATCGGATTTCTGGAGTGTACACAGGAAGTGCGGAGTGTCAATGCCATGCGGGCGATCACGCTCCTGGTCTGCATGCTCGTCGTGATCCTCTTTGTCGTGATTCTCAGGCTGCTGTCCAGACGTGCGATTGCTCCCTACGTGGAGAATATAATCAGCCAGAAGCAGTTTATCACGAACGCAAGCCATGAACTCAAGACGCCGCTTGCCATCATATCGGCGAATGCCGAGGCGATCGAGATGATTGATGGCAAGAGTGAATGGACAGACAACATCCTGGCGCAGGTCAGGCGGTCCACCGACCTGATCAACAGCATGCTCGCGCTGGCGCGGATGAGCGAGACACAGAAGACCGAGCTGACGCAGGTCGGACTGACCGATGTCGTGCGGGAAAGCGTCTCGTCCTTCCAACCGGTTGTCAGTCAGAAAGAACGGAAGCTGGAAGCAGAGATCGCGGACGGCGTCTTTGTCATGGGGGACAGGAATCTGCTGATGGAGCTGAGCAATATCCTGATTGACAATGCTGTCAAATATTGCGATGATGACGGAACGATCCATGTCACACTTCGGAAGAAGGGCAAGTCTGGTGCGGTGCTGTCTGTTTCAAATGACTATCAGGAAGGCGCCGGAATGGACTACAGCAGATTTTTCAGGCGCTTCTACCGGGGAGACAGCTCACATAACAGCGGTATGGAAGGACATGGAATCGGCCTTTCAATGGCTAAGTCGATCACAGAGAAGATGGGTGGCAGCATCGGTGCGGCATGGAAAGATGGCATTATCACGTTTACGGTCATCCTGTGAAGGATGACTGCGGCGGAAGAATACAGTCCGCATGCAGGAAGATACCTGCAGAATCATCATGCATCTGCTTGTTTATTGAGAAATCAGAAGGAGGAGAGCAATGAGTAAATGGCAGCGTTTCCGGTATCAGCCATGTCTTCCGCTTGGGAAGGACGGCAGGCGGGTGACAGGCTCCCCGTCACACATTGATCTGTCACGGAAAGCAGCATCCGAAGGGATGGTGCTTCTGAAAAATGAAGAGACCGCGCTTCCGCTGCGGAAGGGAGAGCGGGTTGCCCTGTTTGGAAAAGGGTCAGCTGACTATGTCAAGGGCGGCGGAGGATCCGGTGATGTGACATGCGCGTATGTCCGGAATCTGTGCGACGGGATGCGGCTCAAGGAGAAGGAAGGAAAAGTACAGGTCTTTGGAAAGCTGTCTGAGTTCTACGAGCAGAACGTCAGGAAGCAGCTGGAGGTCGGAGCTGAGCCGGGCATGACGGTGGAGCCGGAGCTTCCGGAGGCGCTTCTACAGGAGGCAAGGGAGTATGCAGATACAGCGATTATTACCATCTGCCGGTTCTCCGGGGAGGGCTGGGACCGCCGGACCATCGTGAACAAGGATGATCCCTACAGGCTCGATCCGACCGAACAGAGGATGTTTGACCTTTCGGCGAAGATCTTCCCGGATGGTGATTTCTACTTGACGGATGCTGAGAAAGAGCTGGTTCGACGTGTCACAGCGCTCTTCCCGAAGGTGATTGCGGTCCTGAACGTCGGTGGGATGGTCGACAGCGAGTGGTTCAGAAACGATGACCGGATTCAGGGCGCCCTTCTTGCCTGGCAGGGAGGGATGGAAGGCGGTCTGGCTATGGCGGACGTGCTGACAGGCGACGTCAACCCGTCGGGCCACCTGACAGATACATTTGCGAAGGAGCTTGACGACTATCCGTCGACGGCCGGCTTCCACAAGTCGACAGCCTATGTCGATTATGAGGAGGATATCTACGTCGGCTATCGATATTTCGAGACCATTCCCGGGAAAAAGGAACGGGTCAATTATCCGTTCGGGTACGGCCTGTCCTACTCAGAGTTTGTCATGATGCCGACCTTTGCGTCCTTTACGGAGGAAGGGGGCGGCCAGATTCTGCTCTCTGTCAAGATCACGAATATTTCGCAGATCCCCGGGAAGGCGGTCGCGCAGGTCTACGCGCAGATCCCGCAGGGGAAACTCGGAAAGCCCTTCAGAACGCTGGTGGCGTTCGGAAAGACCGAACTGCTCGGTGCCGGCGAGGCGCAGCAGCTCGACCTGACCTTCCCCATCAGTCGGATGGCATCTTACGATGACACGGGCAAGGTTCAGAAGTCCGCGTGGCTTCTGGAAGCCGGAACGTACCGGTTCTATGTCGGAAATGATGTCCGGGACAATTCCAGGATTCCGTTTGAGTGGACGCTGGATCAGACAAGGATTCTGGAGCAGGAGCGTCCGAAGTGTGTTCCGCACAGGCTGAGCCGGAGAATGCTGGCAGACGGGAGCTTTGAAGCGCTGCAGACAGATGAGGAGGAACGGCCCGAGACGGAGCTGGATTCTCCGGTGCCGAAGGGAACCCTGCCGGCACCGACGGAGGACAGGAAGGCCCGCCAGCGTTCCTTCCTGGAGCAGCTTGATCCGCATCTGGGCGGACACCGGATCCTGCTTGACGATGTCGCAGACGGAAGTCATACACTGGACGAGTTGATCGATCAGCTGACGCTGGATGAGCTGATCCATCTGCTCGGCGGACAGCCGAATCGGGGCGTTGCGAATACCTTCGGCTTCGGAAATCTTGAACAGTATGGTGTACCAAATGTGATGACAGCGGACGGACCTGCCGGGGTTCGGTTCTGGCCGCAGTGCGGGGTGAACACGACGGCATTTCCGTGCGCGACAGCTCTGGCCTGCACCTGGGATACCGAACTGATCGCGCAGGTCGGAGAGGCAGCCGCACTGGAGGCAAAGGAAAACAACATCGGCGTCTGGCTGGCGCCGGCCATCAATATTCACAGAAGTCCGCTCTGCGGCAGAAATTTTGAGTACTGGTCAGAGGATCCGCTGGTTGCGGGAAGATGCGCAGGCGCACTCGTCCACGGCGTCCAGTCACAGAAGATCGGGACAAGCCTGAAGCACTTCTGCTGCAACAATAAGGAAACGAACCGGAAAAATTCTGACAGCCGGGTGTCGGAGCGGGCGCTGAGGGAGATCTACCTCAAGGGGTTTGAGCTGATCGTCAAGCATGAGCAGCCGTATACGATCATGACCTCCTACAACAAGATGAACGGTATCCACACCTCGGAGAACCAGGAGCTTCTGACAGGCATTCTCCGTGGCGAGTGGGGCTTTCAGGGAATGGTGACGACCGACTGGTGGACAAACGGGGAACACTATCTCGAGGCGAAGGCCGGAAATGATCTCAAGATGGGCGCCGGCTTCCCGGAGCGGGTACGTGAGGCGTATGACCGTGGCCTGATTTCGAAGGATGAAATCAGGGCAGATGCACGCCGGATTCTGGCGACGATCCTGAAATTTGAGTGACAAGACCATGCGGTGGAAGGAAGGGGCATCAGATGGCAGGGAGATGTGATACATGTACTTACTATGAATATGACGAGGAGGAAGACGCATTTTTCTGCTCGGCTGACATGGATGAGGATGATTTTTACCATTTTATGCTTCAGGACCGCAGAACCTGCCCCTTCTACCGGAATGGCGATGAATATGCAGTCGTCCGGCATCAGATGTAAGAGGGAAGCCGCACGCGGATCAGTTGCGACAACCGGTGCGCATCGGAAGGCTGTCAGAGGGGACGGCAATACGTGATGGACGAAGAGGAGACTTGAGAGGGAGCCCGTATGGAGAAGGTGAAGACAATCGAGGAGGTACTGGGGGAAAATGGACTTGCATTTTCTCCAAACATGGAAGCTCATTATATGAAGGAGCTGGAGGGAATCTGGAATGATGCCTGCGCGGAGAGCGGCGGGGAGGTGACAGATGCCCAGGTGGACGAGTATCTGGATGTTCTCAAGAAGATGGGACTTGTGATTCCCGTGCACCGGGAGGAACTTGACCGGGAGAAGGCCAGAAAGCAGGCTGTTGACCCGGAGGTCGCCAGGATGCGCCATGCACTCGCCGAGGAGCGAAGAAAGGAAGCGCAGGCGATGCGGGAAGCGGAGGACAGACGGGAGGAGGGAAAACCGGACCCGGACAGCGTCTACCGGATCTTTCCGGCACAGAACAAGACAGACCTGAAACACCAGGTTTTCCTCATTCTGAAGGTCCCGGAAGGGGTGGATATCCCGCATCACATCAGCGGCGGGTTCATGAATCCGGAAAGGGCTCTTGCGTTCGAGTACTATGACGGCGGACCGAAGTTTCATATGTCCCGGCTGCAGATGACAGGGGCGGATATTCGTTTCCGGAAGATGTTCAGCTGGCTGGGACTTCATCACATCTCGGTGCGCCTTTCCGGCGCGCAGGATGGCAGCTCCTTCTATGTCTACAGGGTCAAGGCTGTCGATCCGCCGAAGGACGGGGGAGGACTGACAACGACAGAGGATAACTTCCTCCAGTATATGGTGGAACGGCTTCGAACATCGATCATCCAGGCCGCGGAGGAAGAGGTGTCGGATCAGATGGCGATGAACGACCTGCCGGACATCGTGAACTTCATGGACTGCTGTGCAGACACCCTGCCGGCAAACATCCGCCAGTGGGCGAGAAAGAACATAGTGATTGCCGGTCAGGAGAGCGGCAATCCGGACGAGAGGCGTCACGCAAAGCGGGCGCTTTCGATGATGCTGAACATCCGGTGGAAGAGCTCCTACTTTGACCCGATCGACCCGGTAGAGGCCAGGAGAATCCTGGATGAGGAGCTGTATGGTCTGGAGAAGGTCAAGCAGCGGGTAATTGAGACCATCATCCAGATCAACCGGACGCATACGCTTCCGAGCTACGGACTCCTCCTTGCAGGGCCTGCCGGGACCGGGAAGAGTCAGATTGCATATGCAGTCGCCCGGATCCTGAAGATTCCATCGGCGGTTTTCGATATGAGTACTGTGCGTGATCCGGAGGCACTGACCGGAACCTCAAGAATCTACACGAATGCGCGTCCTGGAAGGATTATGGAAGCCTTCTCGGCAACCGGTTCCTCCAATATTGTGTTCGTCATCAATGAGCTGGACAAGGCGGACAGTGAAAACCAGAACGGAAATCCGGCTGATACGCTGCTGACCCTTCTGGATAATCTGGGATTCACAGATAATTACATGGAGTGCCAGATCCCGACGGGCGGCGTCTATCCGATTGCAACGGCGAATGACAAAAACCGGATCTCAGAGCCGCTGATTTCCAGGTTTGCGGTCATTGACATTCCGGATTACACCAGTGATGAGAAGAAGATTATCTTCCGGGATTATTCAATGCCGAAGGTGCTGCGCCGGATGGGAATGAAAAAGGAAGAGTGCAGGGTGACGCAGGAGGCGGTCGATGCCATCATCAATCTGTACAAGGACCGTCCCGGCTGCCGGGATCTGGAGCAGGCAGCCGAGCACCTGGCGGGCAATGCACTCTACGAGATCGAGACGCAGAAGGTCAGCGAGGTAGAGTTTGACGCAAAGAAGGCTGTAAGACTTTTGCGAGGCTGACCGAACACGAGGTTGACCGTACATACAACAGGCCCTTCAAAAATTTGAAGGGCCTGTATCTTCAACGGTTCTAAATGGGTTTATTCTGCCTTGTCATCTCAGGCGGAAGAAGAGTCCTGCTTTTTTCAGCGGCACACGCAGTGCCAGGTACAGCAGAACCGTGATCACCAGGGAGACAGCCGCGTTGATCGCTGTGACCGTGAAGTTGATCGCGAAGGTTACCTCCGCAGCCGGACGGCCGAGAATAAACAGTTTGTAGAGATAGCGGAGTCCCGGGTCTGCGAAGGTATTGAACAGAAGACCTGCGGCGGAGGCAATCACCACCCACTGTGTCAGTTTTCTCTGGTTCTGCTGTGTGCTGATGTGGCCAAGCCTGTGCGCGATCAGGCCGGCGATCACCCCGACCAGAAGCTTGACGACGAAGGTCACTGGTGCTTCCACGATGTAGACGGGATCGATCAGGTCACCGATTGTCAGACCGATGGCACCGCCAAGACCACCGTAGAGCGGGCCGAGCAGCAGCGCTCCGAGCACAACGAAGGCGTTTCCGAGATGAACGGAAACCTTGCCGCCCGGGGTCGGAATCGGTATAGAGAGGTATGTAAAGACCACATAGGTCAGGGCGGCAAAGATTGCCGCAAATGCCAGCTTCTTCAGACGCAGGCTGCTGTCGGGAAGGCTAGTGCTGACGGTGTGTTCCAAACTCGTAGTTTTCATATCGATTTCCTCCTCTTTTTTGAAACTGACCAGAGTATAGACCCGATCTGAACACATTGATATATCCAATATGCAATATTTTTATATGGCCAGATTGTTACAAGGTTGCTGAAAAGCGGCCGGTTGCTCAATCCTGGCCTGTGTGGCAGGAACAGCCGGATCTGCCGGAGTGCTGTCAACGGCGTGGTTCAATCCTGGTCTGCATGGCAGAAACTCAGAGCAGGCCGGCCTGCGCCATGATTTCGTCACGATGGTTCTTCAGCCACCGGTGTCTTTCATCATAGTCCGGACAGACACGGTACACCTGTCTGTAGAAGCGGTTTGAATGATTCATTTCCAGGCGGTGGCAGAGCTCGTGGACGATGACTGAATCGATGATTTCATCGGGCGTAAGCATCAGCAGAATGTTGAAAGCGAGGCTTCCGTCCGCCTTGCAGCTGCCCCATTTTGATTTATAGATACGGAATGTGATCTTTCCGTATGTGACACCGACAATCGGAGCATAGCTGGCGACCCGCCCGGGGATATAGGCCACAGCGCGGGCATGGAGCTTCCGAAGCTCTGCCGGGGAGAGCGGCCGGACTCCTTTGATTGCGTTTTCACGTTCAAGGGAGTCGTCGAGCTTCTGAAGGACCCAGTCGGCATGTGCCTCCACAAACTGAACGATGGAGTCCTCGGATTGGCGGTACGGGGCACGCACGAGGACCTCACCGCGGCGGACGATCAGAGAAAGCGTCCGCCTGTCCGAGCGGATGATCTGGTATGAAAACTGTCCTTTTATATTTTTATGATCCATAATCGATTTTATCATTTTTTGTGACGCTGCTGTCTGTCAGCTGCCTGTCGCAGTAGCTGCCTGCTGCAGCGACTGTCTGCTGCAGCTGCCGTGAGCATCTGACAGACATGGGGTTTGCATTACACTCGCACATATGGGGGACGCCGTCAAGCGCCTTCGCATGCGTTGGGCGGCAAGAACAGACGGCGGAAGCCTGGTTGTGCAGCGTCAGGAGACTGCGTGCCGGGCGATGCTTTTGGAGGAATGGATCTGATGCGCACATCGGAGAATGAGAAGGGAACATGCATCAACTGCGGGAAGTGCTCGGGGGAGATGACAATCTTTGCCGGGGTTCCGGAGGAAAAGCGGAAACTGGTCACAGACCGGGGACGGCATCTCCACAAAAGAAAGGGCAGCTATCTGTTTCGGGCCGGAGAGCCGGTCGGTGATATCTGGATCCTGCGCAGCGGAAAGGTGAAGCTCTGCGTAGGCAGCCCTGATGGACGAGAGATGATCATCGGCATCTTTGCCGGCGGGGAGGCTATCTGGGAAGGCCTGTTTCTGAACGGAAGCCTGTATCCGTACTCTGCGGTCTGTCTGACGACGGTCGACGTCTGTGCAATTCCGGTGCACGATTTTCAAACGATGCTGCAGGACACCAGTGTCGCCTGGAGCATTATCACCGTTCTGAGCCGGAAGCTTCACGATGCAAATGAGCGGAATATGATCCTCTCGGCAAAGGAGCCGGAGGTGCGCGTTGCCAAGCTCCTGCTCTACGAGGTGGAGCATGTCTCGAGCCCGGAGATCGACCTCAGGCTGGAGGACATTGCTGCCAGTCTGAATCTGAGGCCGGAGACTGTAAGCCGGAAGCTCCGGGAGATGGAAAAGGCCGGCATTCTGAAGCGGACCGGGAAGGGGAAGCTTCATATCCATGATCAGGAAGCCATCCGGCAGCTTGCAGGATAACATTTTCCTGCAGGATAATATTTTTATAATTCTTGATTATAATCAATGATTATTTCCCAATAATTCCATAAGATAAGGCCGTATCAGAGAACAGATCAAAGAAAGGCTGACTATGGTCGAAGGATACATCCATTCCACTGAGTCATTTGGCTCGGCAGACGGCCCGGGCGTCCGCTTCCTGATCTTCGTCTCAGGCTGCCGGATGCGCTGCAGATACTGCCACAATGCGGATACCTGGCAGATGAAGAAGGGGACTCTCATGACAGCGGATGAGCTGCTGGACCAGGCAGAGCGCTACAGAAGTTACTGGGGACCGAAGGGCGGAATTACCGTCTCGGGCGGCGAGCCGCTTCTGCAGCCGGATTTCCTGCTGGATCTTTTTAGAAAGGCGAAGGCAAGAGGAATCAATACCTGTATCGACACGGCACTGGAACCCTTCACGACACAGGAGCCCTTCTTCCACACATTTGAAAGACTGATGGAAGTGACCGATCTGCTCCTGGCGGATATCAAGCAGATCGATCCGGAACGTCATAAGGCGCTCACCGGAAAGCCGAATGACAACATCCTTGCCGGCTTGGAGTACCTGTCCGGAATCGGCAAACCGGTCTGGATCCGGCATGTGCTCGTTCCTGGATGGACGGACGACGACGGATATCTCAGGCAGACGGGGCAGTTCATCAGCACCCTTCACAACGTCGAGAGGATCGAGGTTCTTCCGTACCACTCGCTCGGTGCATACAAGTGGGAGGAGCTCGGCATTCCCTACACACTGAAGGGAACCGTCAGCCCGTCGCCGGAGCGGGTGAAGGAAGCAGAAGCCATTTTGAGAGGAGAAATATGATGAGAGAAGAGTGGACAGGTTTCAAGGGAAGCAAATGGACGGATGATGTCAATGTCCGTCAGTTCATCCAGGACAACTACACACCGTACGACGGGGACGAAAGCTTCCTCGAGGGACCGACGGAGGCGACCGACAGGCTCTGGGGAAAGCTCCAGGAGCTTCAGAAGGAGGAGCGCAAAAGAGGCGGCGTCCTTGAGTGCGAGACGGAGGTTGTCACAGGTCTGACGGCTTACGGTCCGGGCTACATCGATGAGTCTATGAAGGATCTGGAGAAGATTGTCGGCCTTCAGACAGACAAGCCGCTGAAGCGGGCATTCATGCCATACGGCGGCATAAAGATGGCGGAGGAAGCGGCAGAGACCTACGGCTACAAGGTTAACCCGAAGTTCCACAAGATCTTCAACGAGTACCACAAGACCCATAACCAGGCTGTCTTTGATGCCTATACCCCTGAGATGCGCGCTGCCCGCCATTCTCATATCATCACCGGACTTCCGGACACCTACGGAAGAGGAAGAATCGTCGGCGATTACCGCCGTGTCGCACTGTACGGAATCGATTTCCTGATCGCGAAGAAGCAGGAAGATTTTGCCAACTGTGGCGACGGGACGATGACCGACGATGTCATCCGTCAGAGAGAGGAGATTTCCGATCAGATTCGCGCGCTGCGCGGCATGAAGGAGATGGCGCAGTCCTACGGCTACGATATCTCAGGGCCGGCAAAGGATGCCCATGAGGCTGTCCAGTGGCTCTATTTCGGATACCTGGCTGCAATCAAGACCCAGAACGGGGCGGCAATGTCCGTCGGCCGCATTTCCACCTTCCTGGATATCTATATCAGCAGAGACCTTGCTGCCGGAAAGATCACCGAGAAGGAGGCTCAGGAGCTGATCGACCATCTGGTCATGAAGTTCCGTATGGTCAAATTTGCGAGAATCCCGTCCTACAACCAGCTGTTCTCCGGTGACCCGGTCTGGGCAACCCTGGAGGTTGCGGGCTTTGGCATGGACGGCCGTCACATGGTGACCAGAAATGATTTCCGCTTCCTGCATACCCTCGAGAACATGGGACCGGCTCCGGAGCCGAATCTCACCGTCCTTTACACGAAGAAGCTGCCGGAGAACTTCCGCCGCTATGCTGCGAAGATCTCTGTGAATACCTCCTCGATTCAGTATGAAAATGACGATGTCATGCGTCCGGTCTGGGGCGACGATTACAGCATCTGCTGCTGTGTGTCCGCAACGCAGACCGGCAAGGAGATGCAGTTCTTCGGTGCGCGTGCAAACCTTGCAAAGGCACTGCTGTATGCGATCAACGGTGGAAAGGATGAGAAGTTCCTCGACAAGCAGGGCCGCCACATGCAGGTCGGACCGGAGCTGGCACCGATCACCTCCGAGTATCTGGACTACAATGAGGTTATGCACAAGTACGATCTTATGCTGGACTGGCTGGCAGGACTCTATGTCAACATCCTGAACCTGATCCAGTACATGCATGACAAGTACTACTATGAGGCAGCCGAGATGGCACTCATCGATACCGATGTCAGAAGAACATTCGCAACCGGTATCGCCGGGTTCTCCCATGTCGTGGATTCCATCTCTGCGATCAAGTATGCAAAGGTCAAGACGGTCCGCGACGAGACAGGGCTCGTGGTCGACTATAAGATCGAGGGTGACTTCCCGCGCTATGGAAACGATGACGACCGTGCGGATGACATCGCGGTCTGGCTGCTGAAGACCTTCATGAAGAAGATCAAGAAGCATCATACCTACCGCAATTCCGAACCGACGACCTCGATCCTGACCATCACCTCCAACGTCGTGTACGGGAAGGCAACCGGGGCGCTGCCGGATGGAAGAGAAGCCTTCACTCCATTTGCACCAGGGGCCAACCCGGCGTACGGAGCAGAGCAGAACGGACTGCTTGCATCCCTCAACTCCGTGGCAAAGGTACCGTATGAGTATGCACTGGACGGCATCTCCAACACCCAGACGATCAACCCGGGGGCACTCGGCCACTCAACTGAAGAACGTTCTGAGAATCTGGTCAACGTCCTTGACGGATATTTCGAGAAGGGTGCTCATCACCTGAATGTCAATGTCTTCGGCGTTGAGAAGCTGAAGGATGCGATGGAGCATCCGGAGAAGCCGGAGTATGCGAACTTCACGATCCGTGTATCCGGATACGCGGTCAAGTTCATCGACCTGACAAGAGAGCAGCAGCTCGACGTCATCGCAAGAACCTGTCACGACAGACTGTAAGCTGAATCGAGTAGGGCAGAGATAATCTGCCCTACTCGATTTTTGATTTGAGAATTTTGAGGTAGCCATCTGCCTGACAAAAGAGAGGTGAATCTGGAAAACAATGCGCAGATTCCGCAGGCGATATGGTAAGATGGAACCAGCAGATGACGGGAAGGCCTGCGGGAGGTGTTATGGCTTCAAAATGCAATGTGAACGACTGGGATGAAATCCAGTGTATCAGCGCCTATATGGAAACCGGTGATCAGCTCGTCGTGAAGGGTGTCTATCAGGACAGCTTCGGATTCCCGGTAGAGGGGAGCATCTGTCTGGATGTCCGGAAGCGCACAGTCCATATGGAAGCCGATCAGGGAGACCGGGCACTGAGCGCGGATTATCAGCTGGGCCATCCGATGCATATCCGGACAACACCGAAGCTGTCAAAGATTGAGCTGAACGGAAAGCAGACGCTGATTATCCCGGATGATGATTCATATAATCGGTTTGTAAAATTGCTCCGGTACATTGCCATGGCCGGGAAAGTCGGAGACGATCCGGAGAATGGCGTTTCTGACACAGGCGGAAAAGAAAGAAGCACCATGGCAGCAGGCGGTGGTACGGACGGGCAGACCGGGGCAAGTCCGGAGAGCAGGACAGACCGGGAAAAACAGGTCCGTGCGCTGGCCCGGATCGAGGACAGTGCATCCTACGAACAGCTTCAGAAGCTGGTTGGTCTTGAGTCGGTCAAGAAGGATGTGGTTCAGCTTGCCAATCTGATGAAGATGCAGGTGCGCAGAAAAGAGCAGGAGCTCCCGGAGGTTCCATTTTCGCTCCACCTGGTTTTCTCCGGCAATCCCGGGACTGGCAAGACGACGATCGCCCGGATTCTGGCAGGCATCTACAAGGATATTGGTGTGTTGTCGAAGGGCCAGCTTGTCGAATGTGACAGGGGAGACCTCGTGGCTGGCTACGTTGGACAGACCGCGATCCGGACAAAGGAGAAGATCGAGGCGGCGAAGGGCGGCATCCTGTTCATCGATGAAGCCTATACACTCGCACGCGGAGAAAATGACTTTGGCCAGGAAGCCATCGACACGATTCTGAAGGCAATGGAAGACCTGCGGGAAGATTTTGTCGTCATTGTCGCCGGGTACACGGAGCTGATGAAGGAATTCATCGGCAGCAATCCGGGATTGAAGTCGAGGTTCAATAAGTACATCGAATTTCCGGATTATACGGCTGACGAGCTGGTAAAGATTTTCTACACCATGACGGAGAAGTACAACTACCGGCTGACGGACAAGGCAAAGGAGAAAGCGGAGGAAAAGATTCGAAAGATGGAGGCAGAAAAAGGGCCCCATTTTGCGAACGCGCGGGATGTCCGGAATCTGTTCGAGAAGATTGTGACGAACCAGGCGACGAGGCTGGCAGAACTTCCGGACGCGGATATCAGGGAGATTACGGAAGCAGATATTTGCCTTGTTTAAACTAATATACGGTGTTAAAATAAAGCATCCGATGGGTGTCCGGCGACGGGTTCATCCATGAATGTGTCCCGGAAGGAATCCTGCCGGGGCAAGTCAGTTCACTGGAAAACAGGAACAGGTGAGGAGGATTATTCATGAAACAGGGGAATATGCTGGCGATGATTCTCGCCGGCGGAAGAGGGAGCCGTCTTCATGAGCTGACCTCGAAGGTTGCAAAGCCGGCTGTCTCATATGGCGGAAAGTACCGCATCATCGACTTCCCGCTCAGTAACTGCGCGAACAGCGGCGTCAACATTGTAGGCGTTCTGACGCAGTATGAATCGGTTCTGCTCAACAGTTATGTCGCAGGAGGCGGACGCTGGGGACTTGACACGAAGGACAGCGGCGTTTTTGTGCTGACGCCCCGTGAGAAAGCGGAGACGGGACTCGACGTCTACAGGGGAACTGCGGATGCTATATCGCAGAATATCGATTTCATTGACCAGTACAATCCGGAATTTCTGCTGGTGCTTTCCGGAGATCATATTTACAAGATGGATTACTCCGAGATGCTGAAGGCTCACATCAAGGCGGAGGCGGATGCGACGATCGCCGTGATCGGAGTCCCGATCAGGGAGGCAAGCCGGTTCGGGATCATGAATACCGATGAGACCGGCAGAATTGTGGAGTTTGAGGAGAAGCCGGAGCATCCGAAGAGCAACCTGGCATCGATGGGAATCTATATCTTCAACTGGAAACTGCTTCGGAAGATGCTTGTTGCGGATATGAAGGATTCGGATTCTGCCCACGATTTCGGAAAGAATATCATCCCTCAGATGCTCGCGGACGGGAAAACACTTCTGGCATATGAGTTCAAGGGATACTGGAAGGATGTCGGAACCATCGATTCCCTATGGGAAGCGAACATGGATCTTCTGGACAAGAAGGATGAGCTGGATCTTGGCGCTTATTCCTGGAAAATTTACACAGCGGATGTCTCGACCCTTCCGGCCTACATCGGCGATAAGGCTGAGACAGACCGCGTCTACATCACTCAGGGCTGCGAGTGCAGCGGGAAGGTTACCCACACCGTTATGTTTACAAACTCGAAGGTCGCAGAAGGGGCGACGGTCACAGATTCTGTCCTCATGCCGGGTGCTGTGGTCGAAGAGGGCGCAACGGTCACCCGGGCGATGATAGCCAACGGTGTCCGGATCGGAAAGGGTGCCGTTGTCGGCAGCGCAGACAGTGAGCACATCGAGCTGGTTTCAAAGAATGTAAAGGGGGTGGAGTGATCATGGCAAAGGCATTCGGCATCGTAACTTCAACTCCAAGACGTGTCAGAGTCTACGGCCTGCAGGATTTCCGCTCGGCAGGAGCGATTCCACTGTTCGGAAGGTACAGGGTCATTGATTTCCCGGTCTCCAATCTGAGCAACAGCGGCATCGACAATATCCAGGTGTTCATCGGCGGAAAGTATCCGCGCTCCCTGGTTGATCATCTGGGCACCGGGCGTCAGTACAACATCAACTCCAAGAGAGGAAGACTTCAGCTTCTGTACTGCGAGGAGGACAGCCGGAACGAGGCTTATAACACCGACATCGCCAACTATCTGGCAAACAGAGACTATCTGGAGCGAATGGAAGAGGAGTACGTGGTGGTCACACCGTGCTACATGGTTTTCCGCCAGGATTTCTCGGACCTTCTTCAGCAGCACATTGAATCCGGTGCGGATATCACCATGCTGTATCACAAGGTTTCGAATGCGAGGGACCATTTTTTGAACTGCCGTGTGATGACGCTGGATGATGAACAGACAGTGATGAGCCTCTCCGGAAATCATGCCAACAAGCAGAGCCAGAATATTTTCATGGATACCTATATCATGAAACGGGAGCTATTCCTGACGCTGATTGACAAGACAGCTGCCTTCTCGTCTGCGTTCTCGATGTCGCAGATGCTGGAGTACCGGCTCGGAAAGACCGATCTGGTGATTCGCGGGGTACAGCACAAGGGCTACTTCGCAGCGATCGCAGATCTGGATGCATACTATGAGGCCAATATGGAGCTGCTGGATCAGAAGACGACAAAGTCGCTGTTCACAGTCGACTGGCCTTTCTATACAACCACGACGGACGCCTGCCCGACCACAATCATGGAAGGAGCGACTGTCAGAAGGAGTGTCGTCGCAGATGGTTCAGAAATCGAGGGTGATGTCGAGAACTGTGTCCTTGGGCGCGGCGTCAAGGTTGGAAAGGGCGCCGTTGTGAAGAACAGCATCATTCTTTCCTATGTGGAAATCGGACCCGGTGTCCATGTCGAAAATGAGGTTGTGGACAAGTGGACGAGAATCACACGAACGAAGGAAATGACAGCACCTGAAGGGAAAACCGGATTTGTCAGAAAATCTGATCTGCTTTAAGAACCTATTCCCCTGTACCTTCATTCAACGGAGGTACAGGGGATTTTTCCGCCTTCCTCCAGCCAGTCTTTCGGCGGCGGCAGACAATGCAGGGATACAGGAGAGCGTATCATACTCAACAGAAGCAGTCCTTCGTGAGGGGGCCGTGCTTCCCAGGCATGCAGCGGTGAGGGGGGGAAAAAAAACATCGGTGACAGGCATGTTGACTTTGTCACACTGTACAGTGCCTTTCAGGCACCGCCGCCGCGGTTGACATCTTGGATGTGAGTGTTTATAGTCAAGTACGACTCTTGGAGACGGGACAGACAGAAGGGAATAACATGACATTAGACGAACTCCCGATTGGGAAAACAGCAACCGTCAGCGTTGTCGGAGGTAGTGGAGAATTGCGGCAGCATTTCCTGGATATGGGAATTATCCCGACCACCGACATTACGATGGTGAAATATGCCCCTATGGGGGATCCGGTCGAAGTACGGATTAAGAGCTATGAGCTTTCACTACGTGTCGCAGACGCAAAGCAGATCGAGATCAGAGATGTACGCGATGGGCTGGATGCAGCGCATGGAACAGAAAATCAAAACGCAGCAGAAATGGGAAGAGAAGCTGCGGTGCGTGAGGGTAAGGGGGACCGTCATAATCTCCGGCAGGCTGTGCCTCACCCAGGACTTGGTGAAGGTGGTAAATACCATGTCAAGGCTGATGAGCATCCGGTTCCGGATGGTACCATCCTGACATTTGCCCTTGCCGGCAACCAGAACTGCGGGAAGACAACGCTCTTCAACCAGCTGACCGGCTCCAATCAGCATGTCGGCAACTTTCCGGGCGTGACAGTCGACCGTAAGGACGGCGCGATCCGCGGCTTCAAGGATACGCTGGTGACAGATCTTCCCGGCATTTATTCGATGTCGCCCTACACGGATGAGGAGATTGTCTCCAGACAGTTTATTCTGGACAACCATCCGAAGGGTATCATCAACATCGTGGACGCGACAAACATTGAGCGGAACCTGTACCTGACGATGCAGCTGATGGAGCTGAATATTCCGATGGTCATCGCGCTGAACATGATGGACGAGGTTCGGGAGAATGGCGGCTCGATTCTGATTAACAAGATGGAGGAGATGCTTGGCGTGCCGGTCGTTCCGATCTCGGCTGCCAAGAACGAAGGCATTTCCGAGCTGATCGACCATGCCATCCATGTGGCCAAATACCAGGAGCGCCCCGGAAGACAGGATTTCTGCTCCGAAACGGAGGATGGCGGGGCAGTTCACAGATGTCTTCACGGTATCATGCATCTGATCCAGGACCATGCTCAGAAAGCGGATATTCCGCTCCGGTTTGCAGCTTCGAAGGTTGTCGAGGGGGATGAACGTGTCATTAACCGGCTGAATCTTGATCAGAACGAGAAAGAGATGATCGAACATATTGTTCAGCAGATGGAGAAGGAACGCGGACTTGACCGTGCAGCTGCGATGGCAGACATGCGCTTTGATTTCATCAACAGGGTCTGCAGTGCCTGTGTAGTAAAACCCAGAGAAAGCAAGGGACATATCAGATCGCAGAAGATCGATAAAATCTTGACAGGCAAGTATACGGCAATCCCGATGTTTGTTCTGATCATGGGGCTTGTCTTCTATCTGACTTTCAACGTAATCGGTTCGTTTTTGCAGAACTTGCTTCAGGCAGGGATTGATGCGCTTGGCGCTCAGGTATCGACGCTGCTTTCGCAGGCCGGTTCCAGCAGCTGGATTAAATCGCTTGTTGTCGATGCAATTTTTGGCGGCGTGGGGACAGTCCTGAGCTTCATTCCACTCATCGTCGTCCTGTTCTTTTTCCTGTCGATCCTGGAGGACTCCGGCTACATGGCGAGGGTGGCATTCGTGATGGACAAGCCGCTCCGTAAGATTGGCCTTTCCGGCCGTTCGATTGTACCGATGCTGGTCGGTTTCGGATGCACGGTGCCGGGTGTCATGGCATCGAGAACCCTTCCATCAGAGAGGGACAGGAAGATGACCATTCTGCTGACTCCTTTTATGAGCTGTTCAGCAAAGGTTCCGATTTATGTGTTCCTGTCGGTTCTGTTTTTTCCCGGGCATGCAGGTCTTGTCGTTGTCTTTCTGTACCTGATGGGCATCCTGACTGGCGTGCTGGTTGCATGGATCTTTAAGAAAACGACATTCCGCGGCGAAGCGGTTCCGTTTGTCATGGAGCTCCCGAATTATCGGATGCCAAGCCCGAAGAATGTCCTTCAGCTGATGTGGGACAAGGCAAAGGATTTCCTGCAGAGAGCCTTCACGGTCATCTTTCTGGCGACCATTGTGATCTGGTTCCTTCAGAATTTTGGGACGAATCTGAATATTGTGGAGGACTCTTCAAAGAGTATCCTGGCGGTCATCGCCGGCGCTGTTGCTCCGATCTTCAAGCCAATGGGACTGGGGGATTGGCGGATTGTGACTTCCCTGATCGCAGGCTTCATGGCCAAGGAAAGTGTGGTCTCCACATTGAACCTGGTGTTCGGCTCAAGGGCAGCCATCACGGCAGCGATCACGCCGCTGGCAGGCTTCTGTCTTCTGGTATTCTGTCTGCTCTACACCCCCTGCGTCGCTGCAGTCTCCTCTGTGCGCAGAGAGCTTGGGACAAAGTGGATGTTCTTTGTTATAATCAATCAATGTGTGATTGCATGGATTGCAGCATTTGTTGTGTCACTAGTTGGAAGAGCGCTGGGACTAGCCATCTAACCGGTCCTGTGCGGAAAGGGGAAAGCAATGGTACGTCATGTCATTTTATGGAAACTGAAGGAAGAGCTTTCGGCAGAGGAGAAAGCGAAGGTAAAGAGGGAAGCGAAGGAACATCTGGAAGGACTGGTCGGTATCGTCCCCGGGCTTCGCGAGATGCATATCCATATCGAAGGCCTTCCGTCCTCCAACATGGATATGATGCTGGATGCGCTGCTGGATGACGCTGCATCCCTGAAGGGATATGCCGTGAATCCGAATCATGTCAAGGTGGCAGACACTTATGTCCGGCCATATACGGTGGTTCGCTCCTGCCTGGACTACGAGGTCTGACAGCCGGGCGGGTTCTGCGCATGCTCCGCAGCATCGCTTTGCCTCCTTGTGTGGATACAAACGCCAGACAGGCAGGTCAACGATCAATATGGGGAAAGCGGAGCAGCGGAAGGCACAGGGCAGCGTGCTGCGCGAACAATTACAGCTCCTGCCTGCGGAATTTTCCAATCATATCCCAGGTCAGGGAAACAGAATGATCCTCACAGGCGAGCTCGTCTCTCGGTATCCATTCCGCGGAAGCGAGCTCGCCTTTCCCGTCTGTATTGAGGTGCACGGTCGGATCGCCATCGACCTCCGCGGCAAAACCTGAGATCAGCGAGGAGGAGAATGCCCATGGCTGCGACTCAATATACCGGATGTTTTTTACCCGCAGCCCAACCTCCTCCATCGTCTCCCGGCGTACAGCATCCTCGAGCGTCTCCCCAATCTCAACGAAGCCGGCTACCAGGGAGTGACGCTTTGTACCCTTCCGGCTGTACTTTGTCAGCAGGATCCGGTCTCTGTCCGTGATGGCAATGATTACAACCGGTGAAATCCGCGGATAATAGATATGCCCGCATTTCGGACAGATCACGGCACGCTCTGTCGTTGAATGAACCGTCGCAACACCGCATTTTCCACAGAAATGATGGAGCGTGTACCACTGCGCCAGCTGGACGGCTGTCGCAGCCCCGAATGAGAGATAGTCGTGTTCCAGCTCACGGAGCGCCATCTCATTTACATACTGGTATGGGGAACGTGCGGCGGGCGCACCCGGATAAAAGAAGAAACACTCCTCGTCGATTGAGAACAGATAGGTCAGAGGTAGTGAATGAGTATCCGGAGCTGCTTTGTCAGAGGTAAATCTGGCTGCTGGGACAGAAGAGGGGGCTGCGGCGGCCTCAGAGGCAGATGCAGCAGGGGAAGAGAGGAGACCGGAATCACGGAGAAGATCCGAGACAGTCGGAAGCATCAGGCGGCCGTCTGCATGCTCCTTCAGGAGAATCTTCCGGTCATCAACCACAATTACATAATCCGAGCCCTTCGGGGCGGACGGGGTATATTCATTCTTGAACGTATGAGGTGCGATATCCTGTATCATATCTTGTTCCTTTCCTTTCAGGCTGATATTTGCTAGAATAGCACTGTTCAGATGAAAATGACAGAACGTTCCAGGATTGGGTGGCTGTTCATGAGACATATCGAGACAATACTAAACAGAATCCCGGACGGAAGATCAGGCAGAGAGCTCACGCCAGGCTGCCTGGTGCTGGAGGGCGGCGCTTTCCGGGGACTCTATACGGGCGGTGTGACGGATACCCTGTTGCTGAATAACATCAATATTCAGACGGTCATCGGCGTTTCAGCCGGGGCACTTTACGGAGCCTGCTACTGTGCAGGAAGAATCGGATGGCCAAGCAGGTTCAACATCACCCACTGCAGAAATTCGAGCTATGCCGGGCTTCGCGCCATTCGAAAAAACCAGGGTGTGATCGGTTTCAACATCGTCTTTGATACCTTCAAGACGGAGGATCATGAGAACATTCTCCGGATTATGAGTCCGGAGAGACGGCTCGTCGCTGTGGCGACAAACTGCCTGACCGGCCAGCCAACCTATCTGGAGAAGACAAACTGCTCGGACATGTTCACGGCCATAAAGGCTTCCGCAAGCATGCAGGTTCTCTCCAGAATGGTCTATCTTGATGGAATTCCCTATCTTGATGGCGGGAATTCAGACTGTATTCCGGTCGACTGGGCGATCGGCCAGGGGTATGAGAGGATTATTGTCGTAAAAACACATGAGCGAGGCTGGCGGGATCCCGGGGAGCCGGAGACACAGCTCCGGGCTGAACAAAGGCTTTACCACAACTTCCCAGCGCTGTATGATTACATGATGCATGCGGATGAGCGCTACAACAGGCTCTGCGATCACATCGATGAGCTGGAGAAGCAGAAACGGATCCTCGTGATAGCCCCCAGTCAGCCGCTTGATGTCGCAAGGCTCGAGAAAAATCCGGAGAAGCTCTACCGGGCATACCGGATGGGGGTTGTGAACACAGAGCACCGGATGGAACGGATCAGAAGCTATCTGGGAATGACGCAGGGGTGATGTGATCGTGTGTTTCGCTGGCCGGTGTCCTGAGGGAGTGATATCATATTACGCTGGCGGGAGCGCAGCGGCTTAGCATTCCAGATACCGGAAGCTCAGGTTGGTCAGGTGCAGGAACGGATACCTCCGGATTTCACGAGAAGTGCAGATTTTCTGCATGCACAATGACAGCAAGAGTAACCCAAAAGATAGAAAGGACAAGGATGGAGAAGGACAATCAGGAGAAAGTCATTGTCATCGACTTTGGCGGGCAGTACAACCAGCTTGTAGCCAGGCGTGTGCGCGAGTGCAACGTGTACTGCGAGATCTACTCTTACAGAACGCCGCTGGATCAGATCCGGAAGATGAATCCGAAGGGAATTATCCTGACAGGCGGACCGAACAGTGTCTATGAGAAAGAGGCGGCAACCGCTCCGAAGGAGCTCTTCGAGCTTGGTGTACCGGTTCTTGGCCTGTGCTACGGCGCTCAGCTGATGAACTATGTGCTTGGCGGGAAGGTTGCGCGCGCTGATGAACGTGAGTATGGGAAGACGGAAGTGATCGTCGACAAGCCGCTTTCCAGACTTTATGACGGAATTCCCAGCCCGATGGTCTGCTGGATGAGCCATAACGATTATATTGCAGAGCCGGCGCCGGGATTTGAGATCACTGCCCATTCCGCAAACTGCCCGTGCGCATCTGATGAGGACCCGGAACGGAAGCTGTATGCGATCCAGTACCATCCGGAAGTGCTGCATACGATGTTCGGAAAGGAAATCCTCCGCAACTTTGTGATCGGAATCTGCGGGTGCTCCGGCAGCTGGAAGATGGAAGATTTTGCGCAGAAGACAATCCAGGAGCTGAGAGAGAAGATCGGAGATGGGAAGGCACTCTGTGCACTTTCGGGCGGAGTGGACTCCTCCGTCGCCGCGGTCCTGCTTTCCCAGGCCATCGGAAAGAACCTGACCTGTGTCTTTGTCGATCATGGTCTTCTCCGCAAGGATGAAGGGGACCTGGTGGAGTCTGTCTTCGGACCGGATGGGCCGTATGACCTCAACTTTATCCGTGTCAATGCCCAGCAGAGGTTCTATGACAAGCTTGCCGGTGTGACCGAGCCGGAGAAAAAGCGCAAGATCATCGGGGAGGAATTCATCCGTGTCTTCGAGGAGGAGGCAAAGAAGATCGGCGCAGTCGATTATCTCGTGCAGGGAACGATCTACCCGGATGTAGTCGAGAGCGGGCTTGGCGGAGAATCCGCCACCATCAAATCCCACCACAATGTAGGGGGCCTGCCGGATTATGTCGATTTCAAGGAGATTGTGGAGCCGTTGAGATACCTGTTCAAGGATGAAGTCCGGAAGGTCGGGCTGCATCTTGGAATTCCGGAGAAACTCGTCATGCGTCAGCCATTTCCGGGTCCGGGACTGGGCATCCGGATCATCGGCGAGGTGACAGCTGAGAAAGTCCGGATTGTGCAGGACGCAGACGCAATCTTCCGCGAGGAGATGGCGAATGCCGGACTCGACAAGACAACCGGTCAGTATTTCGCTGCACTGACAAATATGCGCTCTGTTGGTGTCATGGGCGATGAGCGTACCTACGACTATGCAATCGCCCTCCGTGCAGTTAACACAGTCGACTTCATGACGGCAGACTCCGTCGAGATTCCTTATCCAGTGCTGAAGAAAGTCACTTCAAGGATCATCAATGAAGTCTCGCATGTCAACAGAGTCTTCTACGACATCACCAGCAAACCGCCGGGAACGATCGAGTTTGAATAGTAAATAAAACTCCTGAAACCAGCTTATTTGGCTGGTTTCAGGAGGCCAGATATTGAAAAAAGTATCAAAAAAGTATCAAAATACACTTATTTCTGCGGGTTTTCATCATCCGGGCCTTTTTCGGGCTCGGATTTTTGCTGCCCTTGATCCTTCCTGTCGAGGATCTCTTCGGCTGCACTGTCCAGGAACCCGGTCACCTTCGCGTCGTTCTCCGGAAGCATGTGCGTGTAGGTGTTCAGGGTGGTCGAGACCTTCTCGTGTCCGAGCCGGTTGCTGACGGTCGCGATATCCACACCTCTGCCGATCAGGAAGGAAGCGTGCGAGTGCCGGAGTTCGTGCACATGGATCTCCGGGAGCCCGGCCTGCTTTGCCACCTTCTTCAGCTCCACGTTCAGAGCTGTCTTGGAATAGAGACACAATCTTTCATTTTGCCCAATATAAACGGACTCAATATACTTACGTATATCCTGATGAACCGCTTCCGGGATCTTGACCCTTCTGATTGACTTCTTGGTCTTCGGCTCCTGGATGTACTCCTTGCCATGGACCACTGCGTAGGACTTCCGCACGATGACCACGTTCTCGCCTTCCGGGATGTCCTTCGGAGTGAGAGCGAGGAGCTCTCCCTCACGGATCCCTGTGAAGAAGAGGATTTCGTAGAGGATCCGGTACAAGGTCTTCTTCTCGTACTGGAGGAAGATCTGGAACTGCTCAGGCGTCCAGATCGTCATCTCGTCCGCCTTGGCTACACCGATCGAACCTGTGACCCGGCACGGATTAGTCGGGAGCTTATAATATTTTACTGCGTAGTTCAGAATCGCGCTCATCTGCTCGTGTAAAGAATATAGATAGGTTTCACTGTACGGTTGACCGCTCTTCGGGTTCCTGGCATCCAGAAGCTTATTCTGCCATTTCATGATTGACTTCGGAGTGATGGAGTCGATCGGGGTATTACTGTAGTATGGAAGGATGTGCGTCTTGAAAGCCCACTCCTTCTGAGCGTAGGTGGTGTTCTTGAGCTTTGGCTTCATGTCGGCCATGTACGCCTCATAGAGCTGACCCATGGTAAGATCCGGACGCTCCTCTCCTTCGCTCACGTATCCGTCATACCATGCCTTAGCCTCGGCTCTGGTCATGAAACCTGCCTTGTGGACCAGACGGTTCTTACCGGTCCAGTCCTTCGACCAGAAGCGCAGCTCCCACTTGGTCTTCCCGGTCTTGGTCTTGTATTTCGTTATCGTTCCCTGGGATGCCATGTCAGCCTCCCTGCTTCCTGATCACATCGATCGCACTTTTGATTCCGGTCATGGCATTCGGAGACCCGCTCATGGAATCAGCATACATAGAAGAACCGTTCCAGTGAGATGATACGCTGAATACAACCTTGGATAAATCACCTTCAGCGGTGAACGATATGTTTACCTTATCATTAGGAAGAATTTCCGGAGTGACTGCTTTGATCTTTCCATAACGTGACATTGCATTGAACGCCATCAAAGTAGAGGCAGCCCCACCTACATCCGAGTCTTCGTAATCAGGAATCTGCACATCGATTGTTGACTCATCTGGTTTCAAAGTTCCGGTAGCCTTTTCTCCAAAACATGAAACTATCCAATAATATGAATTGTTATAGTAGTCCGGAGCTGGGTTATTCTCTGGATCAAGAAGGTGGAGATAATAATTATTCTTATTCTCCACAGCATGGGCTCCGTAATATTCCTGAAAAGCAGTCTCATAGCTTGAACTCAAAGCTTGGTTTGTTGTGAGAGAAGCGTGTATAACTCCGAAGTTATCAGGACCACTGTAATCGTCTATACCGAAAATTTCATAGACATCCTGAGTCTTCAAGTCATGGCCGGCAATGAATTTTATCTTTCTCTTCCCAGATATAGCAGAGCGCTGAAGAACCATAATCGTATCTTCTATAAATTTCCATGCGCCATTTTCTGGAATCGTGTCAGGGTTCTGCTCAATCGTCAGGTACCCATCATTGTCAAAATAGATTTCAAAATTTTCATTCACTTCCTTTACAGCTTCATAGATACTTCCGGAAGTGATGTAATTCTTTTGCGACTGTGTTTGCTCTGACTCACTTGAAACATCCGCAGCCATAGCCGGAATGGATCCAGCCATCGCAAACGCCATCAATATGGCCACCATCCTTCTTTTCATTTTTTCTTCCTCCCAGCTTTTCTACTCCCCTTATAGCACCGGTACCAATCGATGCTGATTATTTTGCCTGCTTCATTTCGGCGGGTTCTTCGAGGGACCCGGATGCTGCGAGTCCTTTAAGATACCCTTTAATCTCTCCACGAAACTCGATCTTGGCGTCGTGAGGAAGCTGATTCATTAAATCCAGCAACTCAATGTCTTCATGGCTGATTCCGCTAACCAAAGACTCCTCACCCGTCATTAAATAATCCATCGAAGAGTGTAGCAAATTTGCGACTCTCAACAGCTTATCTGCAGAAGGAATATTCACGTCCCATTTTCGTATTGTTCCTCTCCCGATACCTGCCATTCTTTCTAATTCGGCAAAAGTTAGATCATTTGTACTTGCCAGGTCTTTGATCCTCTCGGTGAGTGTCATTACAACACCTCCCCAAATAGAATCGCAAATTTAGTCATTTAGTTGTTGACATGACGCAAATATGCGATTACTATATAGACAGTTAACAATGGTTAACGACAAAAGGAAGCCACGACGCCTGCAAACGAACTGGTTTCCTCGAGTAACAGTATGGACGACCCTCGGAGGCGTTCTTGGCGGGATTCTTTCCGCAGGGTAGTTCATACAAGCATTTTATTAGCTTTTGTAACAAATGTAAACGTAAACCGAGAAAGGAGGGAGCCGGATGGCTAAAATTCCAGAGTCTGGTCTGGATTTGATGATGCAGTGCAAGCGACTCGGCATCACTCAGAGCGAGGTCGCTTCAGACCTCGGGATTACGAGAACTTACCTGAATTTGATTATGCGAGGGAACAGAATCCCGACAGAGCAGATTCAAACCGCGCTTGATCAAAAGCTGGAAGAGCTCAAAAGGATGCCTTCTCCTGACTTAAGTATATCAGGCGGAAAGGAAAAGGAATGATGAAGGGATTGAATGATACCGGGGTAACAATTTGGAAGATTGCACGAATTCAGCGTGCAAAGACCTACCCGAGGTACAGAGACCGGATGGCTGCAGCTGCAGACCTGGCAATGTCAGCCAGCACGCTTGCAGATATCGAGAACGGAACAAGGGATCCGCTTCCGGATGAGGTCTGGGCGATGAGCGAGATTTATGGATCCCCGGAACTGAGATGCACCTACTGCCATGACTACTGCCGGCTTGGATCAGATGTCCCGAAGGCTGAGAACCTTAGCCTCGACCGGATCAGCATCCAGGCATATGGAACTCTGAAGAAGGCGGGAGAGATCAAGGATTCGCTGATGGAGATCGTTGAGGACGGAAAGATCACGGAAGACGAGAAGCCGGAACTTCAGAGCATTATGAAGTCACTCGATGATATCGTCCAGGTCGCGCAGGACCTGAAGGTATATGTAGCAAAAGCAAAGCTGGAGGAAGAAGAGGAGGGTTTCTGATATGAGAGCGGAAACGGTCGAAATCGGAAAGGTGGAACGGAGCTACTTCACCGCAGACGATGTGATGCAGCTCCTCGGAGTTGGAAGGCGGACAGCCTACGGATACATCCGGAGGGTGAGAAACGAGGCAGTCAGCAAGAAGAAACTGCCTGAGGATTACCCGCACGGGAAGATCCCGAAGGCGCTCATGAAACAGTACTACATCTGAGAAGGAGGAAACAAAGATGCTCAAAAGATTCGCAAGAAAGTCCATCATCAAGGCCATGGCCGCGGCGGTGACGATCGGATTCCTGGCAATGATCAGAACAAACACCAAGACAACGATTCCGGGAGATGCCTTCTGCGGAATCATGTTCTACGAGCTGAACTACTACATGCTCCGGTGTGCATACTCCGACCTGAAGAAACGCAGGGACGACGCCATGCAGAAGAAAGCACTTGAGGCGGCTTTAGAGAGATCACTGAAGGCCGAGAGGAGAAACGTCCAGAGATGGGAAGACACCACATTTGCAGCATAATAAAAGCTCATCTTTTCAGGCTGGGAACCGAAATCAGATGAGCTTTGGGAGTTTGAGAACACTAGGCGCGTGTTCTTACCTCCGAAAATATCACATCAACCAATCTTTTACAAGGAGGTCCAAATGAAACTCATAACACTCACCCTTGATAATTTTCAGGGAGTCACGCATGCAGAGTTCGACTTCTCGGGTCAGAGCTGCTCCATCTACGGAGACAACGCGACCGGAAAGACCACGGTTTTTAATGCCTTCACATGGCTGCTCTTCGATAAGGCCAGCACAGGTGCGAAGAACTTCTCACCGAAGACGACCGGAACACACGAGCTCGACTACTCCGCATCGGCGGTCATCCAGGCGGATGACGGATCGCAGGTAGGACTCAGAAAAGTATTCCACGAAGTTTACAAGAAGAAGAGAGGATCCGCAGAGCGCGAGTTCTCAGGACATACCACCGACTACTTCATCGACGGTGTCCCGACGCCGGCAGGAGACTTTAAGGCGAAGATCCAGACGATGGTCGGAGACGAGGAACAGCTCAAGATGCTGACCATGCCAGACTACTTTCCGGAGAAGCTGGCATGGCAGGACAGACGGAAGATCCTCCTCGACATCTGCGGGGATGTGAGCGACCTGGACGTCATCCACCACACCAAGGAGCTGGTCGACGCGAAGTTCGAGCAGATGCTGCAGGTTCCCGGCGCGGATCGGAGCTACACAGTCGACGAGTTCCGCAAGATCACGATGGCGACCAGAAAGAAGATCAACACCGAACTCGACACGGTCCCTGAGAGGATCGATGAAGCGCAGAAGGCCATCCCGGATACGGATGGAATGAGCCTGGAAGACCTCAAAGCCAAGAAAGATTCCATCGAAGGCGAGATCAACACCCTCGACATGGAACAGCGGATGCAGACGACGGATGCGACTTCCGAGATCATGACCCAGATTTCAAACGCCAGAGCAGAACTTGCGGAATCGAGGAATGCTTACGCGGCATCAGTCGCAAAGGAGAATGAAGGCAAGACATCACAGCTCAGGCAGATGCAGGAACAGATTAGGGAGAAACAGAAGCAGGCCTTCGAACTGAGAGGATCCATCTCCCAGATCGACTTCGACATCAATTCCATGGAGCAGAAAAGGGAGTCCCTGATAAGTGAGTACAAGGAAGAGGCTTCAAAGGTATGGAACGACGATGATGCGGTGTGTCCAACCTGCCATCGGCCATATGACCCGGACAAGGTAGATGAGATGCATCAGGCATTCAACCTGAGAAGATCTCAGCACCTCGAGGATATCAACAGGCGGGGCAAGGCCTGCAGCAAGACGGCCATCCAGGAGCTGAAGGACAAAGCATCTGAAGAACTTAAGAAACTCGGAAAGCTCACTTCCGAGATCAAACAGATTCAGGACACGGTCACGGAGCTTTCCAGAGCACTCACTGAAGTGCCTGACTTCACCACGACGAAAGAGTATCTGGCGATCAGCGCAAGGATCATTTCCCTCCAGAACTCCATGGCAGATTCTTCACAGGCATCACAGAAGGCAAGCGGGGACCGGATGCAGGCCATCGCCCAGAAGAAGGCACAGCTGGAAGCCATAGAGTCGAAGATCGCTTCCTTCACCGTAAAGGAACGGCAGGAGAAGCGGATCGAGGAGCTGAAGGCAAGCCAGAGGACTCTGGCGGAGGCTTTCGAGGAAGCAGAATACAGGATTCACCTCTGCGATGTTTTCACCAAGGCTAAGGTTTCGCTCCTCGACCAGAGAATCAACAGCAGGTTCAAGACGCTCCGATTCAAGCTATTCGAGGAACAGCTCAACGGAGGAGTTACGGACTGCTGTGAGGTCATGATTCCTTCACCGGACGGAAGAATGGTCCAGTACGCATTCGCGAACAATGCCAGCAAGATCAACGCAGGCCTTGAGATCATCCACACGCTCTCGACCGCCTGGAACCTCTGGATCCCGGTGATGGTCGACAATGCCGAAGCGGTCACGCACCTGACTGAATATCCGGGCATGCAGATCATCCGGCTGGTGGTCAGCGAGAAGGACAAGAAGCTCCGCATGGAACTCGATGCAGCATAAAGTAGACAATCCGGCCGGCAGATGTCTGGTGCATCTGCCAGCTGGATAATCTTCCCTTCCAGAGTGATGAATAGGAAGGGCAATAAACACCAATCCACAAGGAGGATTCAGAATGGCAAATCAAGTGGCAAACAAGGTCAGCATCGCGGCGTACCTTACAAACGACGCGGTCAAGAACCAGATCAACAAGGTCGTCGGCGGGAAGAACGGCGACAGATTCATCTCTTCCCTCATGAGCGCGGTTCAGACGAACCAGACGCTTCAGAAGTGCACGAACAACAGCCTGGTCAACGCGGCACTCCTCGGCTACACGCTCAACCTTTCCCCATCTCCGCAGCTCGGCTACTTCTACATGGTGCCCTACAACAACCACGGGACGATGGAGGCGCAGTTCCAGATCGGCTACAGAGGACTCCTGCAGCTGGCAATGCGGTCCGGACAGTACCGGAAGATCAACGCGGTCCCGATCAAGGAAGGCGAGTTCGTTTCCTACAATCCGCTGGACGAGAGCATCGAGGTCAACATCATCCAGGACCCGGAGGCAAGGGAGAAGGCACCGACGATTGGGTACTACGCGATGTTCGAGTACCTCAATGGATTCCGCAAGGAAATGTACTGGAGCAGAGGACAGATGGAGGCCCACGCGAGAAGGTACAGCAAGAGCTACGGCTCGGGTCCCTGGAAGACGGACTTCGACAAGATGGCGATCAAGACCATGCTTCGTCAGCTCCTCGGTCACTACGGAATCATGAGCATCGACATGGAAGCCGGATTCCTTGGAGACCAGGCTGTCATCGACTACAGGGACGGGCAGCTGACTCCTCGGTATGTCGACAGCACTCCGGAAGGAGCAATCGCATCGGCACAGGAGGAGATCAGCGAGAGCGCCAACACGCAGGAAATCGATGTGGCTCCTGAAGCGCCCCAGAAAGCCGCAGGGCCGGCTGAGCAGAACACCCAGAGAACTAAGTCAGCAACTCAGTCAAACCATCAGGAGCAGGCGGAGGCAATTCCTCAGCCTGACTTCTGATGGAGATCGAGCCCATCGCATCCGGCAGCACAGGAAACTGCTACCGGATCAGCGATGGAAAGACCAAGATCCTGATCGAGGCCGGGATTCCGGTCAGCAGGATCATGCAGGCATGCGAATTCAGGATGTGGGAGATTTCCGGCTGCCTGGTCTCCCACGAGCATGGAGATCATGCATCACACGCACAGGACCTGACCCGGTACGGAATCGAGGTCTACACCTCTCAGGGAACCATCGAAGGAACCAGGCAGTTCCGATACGCGCTCCACGGCCCGCTGGTGCACCCTGTGAAGGCGATGCAGGCATTCCAGATCGGGAGCTTCACGATCCTTCCATTTGATGTCGAGCATGACGCCAGAGAGCCGCTCGGGTTCCTGATTAAGAGCGAGATCACCGGTGAGAAGCTCCTATTCTTCACCGATACCTACTACATCAAATACCGCTTTCCGGGACTCAGCTACATCATGGCCGAGTGCAACTACAACATGGATCAGCTCCTGAAGAACGTCGATGAAGGAATCACACCGGCATTCCGGATCCAGCGGCTGGCGAAGAGCCACATGAGCCTGGAGACTCTGAAAGAAATGCTGCAGGCAAATGACCTGAGCAATCTGAAACAGATCTACCTCCTCCACTTGAGCTCCGATAACTCAGACGAGGAGACCATGAAACAGGAGATTCAAAAGCTGACAGGCGTCGAGGTTTACGTCTGCTGAGGATAGAAGCATGAAGAAAGAGGATTTCATATTTCATCTTGAATACCGGGAGCAGATAGACATGCTCAGCACAGAGCAGAAGGGAGAGCTTCTTGACGCGCTCTGCGACTATGCGCAGACCGGTGAAGTGCAGGTTGAGCTGGATCCTCTTACGAAGATGTGCTTTTCGATCATCCGGCAGAGGATGGACCGCGACACCGAGAACTACGAGAAGAAGTGCGAACGCCTCAGAGCCAATGGATCGAAGGGCGGGAGACCTTCCAAAACCGAAGAAGAAAAACCAAATGGTTTTTCAGAAAACCAAATGGTTTCTGACGAAAACCAAAAAAACCAGATGGGGGTCGATCCTGATCCTGATCCTGATCCTGAACCTGATAAAGAACAAACACAGGGAACGCGTGCCACACATCCAAAGACAGACCAGATCGACTACAAGGCGGTCATTGACTCTTTCAACCAGATCTGCACTTCGCTGCCCAAGGTCGACACCTTCTCGGAGTCCAGGAAGAAGGCGATCAGGTCAATGCTGCGGACCAGAAGCCCGGACGAGCTGAAGGAGCTGTTCGTGAGGACGCAGGCCTCTCCATTCCTTCGGGGTGAGAACGACACCGGATGGACTGCGAGCTTTGACTGGATCATGACCGAGACGAATGCCGCGAAGGTCATGGAGGGGAACTACGACCAGAAGACTCCGAAGCCGAGGAGAAAGCCAGGACAGTTCAACGACTACAGCCATGAGCAGGTCGACTGGAACGCTATATCAAGGCGGATAAGAGCTCAGGACCGCACGAAGGAAACCGAAGAAGCTGGAAGCGGGTGAGGACTATGAACGGCATAAGGCCACCACCGGGAGAGAAAGGGGAGGACAGTTTTATGATTTACGTTTTAGGACAAATCGATACATCACACATCACACCGGCCAGATATGAGGAGCTCAAAAGAGCTTGCACCTCCGGATATGGCTCCGAAGTATCTGGTCAAAAGAAACACTGCATCGAGGTCATCGGAAGCGAGGATCCGGGAAGACGGACCGCTCAGAGATGAACCCGAAAGATCCACGAGCCTGTCCTTACCTGGAGTGCTGGGGACACAAGGTGGCATTCACATCGCCGATGTGCCCGAAGGCAGATGACAGGAGCGGGATCATCTCGAAGGCAAAGTGCCACGCATGCTGGGAAGAAAATGCGCAGCTCATTCGGGAGGGTCAGCGCAGGCAGTAAGGAGCGAATATGGGAGTTTATTCAAAGATCGAGTGGTGCGACGCCACGCTGGACATCATATCGGGGTGCCGGAATGGATGCCCGTACTGCTACGCGAAAGCATTAACGAGACGGTTCTCGGGGGATACCCGATGGAACCTGTCACAGACAGAGAAATATACGGTCACGGAAGACGGACTCTACATCCTGAAGGATCCGTTCTTCAACGAGGACGGCCGGCAGATCATCTACCCATTCGGGTTCGAGCCGACACTGCATCTTTACAAGATGACCGACGAGACAACTGAGAAGAGGATCATGCGGGGTCGGAGCAAGCGGGTATTCGTGGGAGCCATGAGCGACACCTTCGGAAACTGGGTCCCGGACGACTGGATTCAGAAGATCTTCGACCTCTGCGGGATGTTCGAGCTGAATTACTACCTGTTCCTGACGAAGAATCCGAAGCGGTACCAGGAGCTGATCGGAAAGGGAATGCTGCTGGATAAAAGCAACTTCTGGTACGGGACATCGGTTACTTCAGAGTCGGACAAGAACCGGATCGGCTTCCTTCCTCCAGAGGAACAATATCACACATTCATCAGCTATGAGCCGATGCTGGGACCGCTGGATTTCACGGAGTTCGATACCGGTAAAAAGCCTTTCGACTGGATGATCATGGGAGCTCAGACAGGACAGAACTGCAAAAAGGTCTACCCGGAAAGAGAGTGGGTCAAACAGGCGGTGGCCTTCGCAAGGTCGAAGGAAATTCCGGTGTTCATGAAGGACAGCCTGATCCCATTCATCGGGGAAAAGAACATGCTGCGGGAATACCCACCGGAACTTCTGGTCCGCAAGCGGTCGATCAAGACCAGGAAGAAGCTAGAAGCAAGCTGCATGATGTGCGGCAAGGTCACCGACAAGTCGAGTATGGTCGGGATCAGCGGCAGGCTTTCCACCAGAGGCTACGGATCGCACAGCATCGGATACATGTGCTGGGACTGCCTCGAAAAGTTCTGCGAGGAACACGGACTCGACTACGAGCACGTCCGGGAGGGGATCCGGAAAGAGCTGCCGGTGAAGAAGAGAAAAGTGAGGACATGATTCATGGATGTGACGATGACACTGATAATCACGATCGCGGTATCCGGAGGCCTGCTCGGGATCCTGGACGGAAACACGGAGATGGTCGTGCTGGCACTCCTCATCGCACCGCTGGCTTATCTGGAAACCAAGCTGAATGAGCGGAGAGACGATCGGACGGACCACATCCTTGAGTTCAGGAACATGGTCACCGGAGATACCTTCAACCTGGCAAGGGTGCTGGACGAGCTCTTCCGGATGCGGGACCTGACACTTCAGAGATCGAAGGACGCGCTGGATGATGCCGACCGGATTTCCAACATCGCCATGTACCGTGCTTACATCAGCGCCATCGAGATCGTCAGAAGAGGTGGAAAGAGATATGGCAAGAGTGAAGAAGGAAAAGGCACCAATAGCATCAATTCCAAAGGATGAAGCGCAGAGAAAGATGTCAGATCTAGGATTCCCGTGCAAGATAGTCGACGGAGTCCTGGTATTCGAAGACGACTTGAGCCCAAGAGCACTTGGGATTCTTACCAACACACTGATGAAGATCGGGTACACCGCTTCATGGGAAGCACACAGGAGGGCCAAAGCATGAACGAGAACATCACAGGGAAGAGAATCAACGAGCTGTTGCGTGAGAAGGGAATGACGCAGCGCCAACTGGCTGAGAAGGTCATGACAACAGAAGTTTCGATGAGCAGATTCGTGAGCGGAGCAAGGGTTCCGAATGGCCCTATCCTGGCTAACATCGCGAATGTACTCGGGGTGACAACCGACTACCTCCTTGGGAAAACAGATAAGAAAGATGGATGACCAGGAAAATGGATACTGTGCAGCGAGAGGATGCCGGAGGATGGAACATATCTAGCGACTATGGATGGAGAACTATGCGGGCAGGCTGAGGCATTCACAGGTATGTGTGGATTTGAAAACGGGAAATGGGATGAGGACGGAATGGTGATTGCATGGATGCCGCTCCCTGAGCCGTACAAGGAGAATGAAAATGCCGAAGAAAGTTGATACAGAAATCATCCAGAAAACCATCAAGGTCATCCCAAGGGCGGATGGCGAAGGTGGATTCACCCAGAGTCGTATGACAGAGAAAAGCCTTCCGGGTTCATTCGAGTATACGATTGCCGGACATAGAGCGGTACCAGGTGAGTTTGGAACATATGAAGCATTCTTCGACTACTCGATGGCTGTTAGGAGACTTGGAGAGCTCGAGGATGCGATCTACGGAAGAGATGAGAACGCAGACCCGGAATATTACAAAGCCTACGACATCAGACTTGAAAAGGGATATGAGAAATGAACCTTGTTCGGTTTATGAGCACCCGGGAGCTTTACAGGTTCCTGGACGGAGAGACCATCTCAGGGAACACGGAGTGGCGCCGGGAAGGATATGCATCCTCGAGCAAGGGGATCTGCTTCTTCCCGGCAGACCCAAAACCGGAGACAAGGCTGCATTACCTCAGCGGAGTCGTGAGCTTCCAGAGAGTGGTCGAGTTTGCACCATGCGGAGACCTTCCTGGAATCCGCATGGCGAAGGGAAGGTACAGAGATCCAAAGTCGGACCTGGGATTCGGATCAGTGATACGGATGATGGAGGTCGACGAGGTGTGCATGCCTAAGTACAACTACCGGATGCTTTACCCGCTGCGGATCGGGACGATCAACATCAAGAGGATCTTCAACGGAGACTTCGTATGGGAGATCGACTGGATGGAACCAGATGAGATGAAGGTCCTGAGAGGACACACCTGGGACAAGAGACATACCCGGAAGGAGCGCATGGCATGATGATCGACGAAGACAAGCAGGCAATCTGCGATGCACTCTGCAGGGCTCTTCAGCTGACGGTTGCTGGGAACGACCTGATCAGCATCGAGTACAAGACCTACGGGCCATGGACGCAGAGAGCGGTCCTCCGCTTTCGGGGAGGCAACACACAGGAGGTCAAGGATGCCGACGATGAAAAGTATAGCGATCTGGTGAATCGGTACTGCGTTGACTGCCCGCTGAACAGGCTGTGAAGGGAGGGCGCGCGTATGAGATTTACTAATTACGACAAAATGCACGATGAGCTGACTAAAATCCTGATGGAATGCACTCCACCTGATCTCGGGGGTACATGGGATACATACGGAAGGGGATACGCAGCGGGCTTGCATCGTGCATTGTATGAGCTGGAATGCCAGGAGAAGTTCACCGATTGGGACGACCGGCAGAAGCTGCTGCAGCCGGAGCGTTCGGATTTTGATTGGTCCATTGTCGACGCTATGGTGAATGGCCTGTCAGACATGCTGCCGGACACAAACAAAGCGCACGGCGACGGTTGGCTTCAGGACTGGCTGAAAAATTTCATGTGGGAATACGGCATCGATCCTGCTGACCTGCTGATGGAGGAGAAGCCAGGAGATGAAAGCCGTTGATTTTAAAACATTCAAAACCGTGCAGCGCATGAGTCTGAATCAGTTCAGTCGCTGGGTAGAGAGCATTTACCGGTCAGGGTTTGAAGACGGACTCCGGGAAGGTGAAAAAGAATTCAACGACTGCGTCCTGCTCACAGAGGATGAGCTGCGCAAACGGATCATCGATGTGTCTGGGATCGGGAAGAACCGCGCAGAGAAAGCGGTTGAAAACATTTTGGAGGGAAAATATGAGACCGATTAATGCTGATGCACTGGAGAAAACGTTAGGAGATTGGATCCGAGACCATTGGACAGATGCTTTTACTGGAGATGATGCAGGTTCAGAATTTGCCGACATGATTGAACATGAAGAGACTATTGATTCCTTGCCGGTGGTGCATGCGCACTGGTTTACATTAGACCCGAATCAGCGCACAGGAAAAGCATATAAATTCGTATGCTCAAATTGTGAACGAGCCGTATTCACGCCTAGGCAAGAGTCCATTAACGAGTTGGGATATGTATTTTGTCCACACTGCGGAGCAAAGATGGACGAGGAGATTGACGATGGATGCGTGTGAATTATGTTACGGATATGAAGATTTGGATTGCAAGTATCGTTGCAAGTATTGCTATCTGGGAAATCCGTGCATAGGTTGTGCTGATTACGACATAGAGAATGATACTTGCACATCAGAGGGAGCCTGCGGAGATCCAGCTAACAAGTGGAAAGGGGCGGAAGATGAAGGATAAAATTCGGGAATCGCAAAAGGTCAAGGTCACACTAAAGGAGTCGCTGTAATGAATTACATAAGTATTATTACGAACTTTGGGTGTCATTACAAATGCCCCTACTGCATCGTGAAGAAGAATAATCTTCATATTCCAAGAACAACACTCGCCGGGTTGGACAGTCTCGAGAAAGCCTTGAAAGAGACTAGGTGCAACATTATTTCTATCTCCGGAGGCGGAGACCCACTCTATGAGTATGAGAAACACGTTGACTGGTATCGAAAGTTATTCGGTATTGTTCGTAAGTGCCACATCAATGGCAGCATATGTTCTGTCCTTGTGGAAATGCATACCAGTTACATGACTGACGAGACTTCTTTTCCGTTCTATGACTGCTTCCGGGTTGTATATCATGCAAATAGTATCGACCAGCTTTCGCACATTCGCCGGATTGGTGACGAAATTACTCGGGCAGTATTTGTAGTAACTGCGGACTACACCATTGCTGACATTATGGACATTGCCCTGTTCGTGAAAAATAGCTCTGAAATTGACGAATTAAGCTTCCGGCAGTTGGTTGATGATAAATACACTGAACAGCACTACCTTGAGGACTATCTTCGCATGGGCCACAAGAAGCTGTGGTGGTACATCGAGCAGAATGACTACAACCTCTACTACGCAGAGAATGAAGTCAGTGGTCGATACCGAGATTTCGAGAAGGAGGAATCGTAATGCAGTTAGCAGAAAAAGCCGTAGGGATGATGATGCATACCGAAGATTGAGAGGATAGACGAATGAAAGAGACAACGGTTTATGTTTGTGAGATTTGCAAAACAAGGTACGCCAACAGGCAAGAAGCCGAAAAATGCGAAGCAGCGCACATCAAGCCAAAGAAGCTGACAAAGTCAATGAAATTCCACCCGTACAAAAGCGGAAAGGACCCGACCTTTACACGTTATGAAGCATATCAGGTATCTCAGTACCCTGACTGGATAGACATCGAGATGCAGGACGGGAACACCGTCAGATACAAGCGATAAGAGGAAAGGCAAGCGATAAGAGGAGCGGACAAAAAATGAAAGTAAAACGCATGATAGAAGTTGAAACAAACTGCCCTGAGATCGGCGACAAGATCAACATCGATCACTACACGGCAACGTGTCAGGAGATTACGCCAACGTTTCCATGGATGGAGGGGTCTTCTGAGAGATGGGGATAAAGTTCAGTAAGACAACACTCCGGGGGAGGTGGCTGCATCAGATACAGCCGATAGACGAGGAATGCTTTATCGCAGAAGGATGGTGTTCCCAATGCGGAAAACATTTCTCCGTAGACAAAGGATGGATAGAGGAACAGTTCATGTACTGTCCGAATTGCGGAGCTTACATGGGAGAAAGCGATGAAAAAATATTACGCGATCTGTGATAAGGATGATCATCCAATCTTCCAGAGCATTCTCATGAAGGATGTGGCAGAATTCGCCGGAGTAACTTCTTCGTCGATCTGCCATGCACTCAAGAGGAAGGAAGCTGGGCTTCTGAAGCACAGCCGGTACGCGATCATCGAAGACATTGATGAAGAGGATGAATGATGAGCAACAGACGAGCGGAGCTGCGCCGGCATGAAAAAGCCGCATCGAAACCGGCTCCTATATACAATCCGAATCCGCTGAAGATCCAGGTGCAACGTGAATATGACCGGGTAATGAAGGAGGTCAGAGAGAAGGCTACTGAGGATGCCCTCACGATGTTCCTGACGATCACAGTCAAAGTCATGCATGACAAATACGGCTGGCGCTCCAGAAAGCGCCTTCCGGATCTGGCGCAGGCGCTGACCGATGAATTTCAGAACTTCTATGAAAGCGGTCTGGATGTTGAAAAGTACTGTGATGATGTCGCGGATGAGACCGGGCTCAGATTCAAGACATTCGACGAAGGTAAGAAATTCAGCATACACGGAGAGGTGGTCTTGTGAAGAAGCATAAGCCTTACAAGCTGGAAGACCTGAAGCCATGCCCGTTCTGCGGAGGAGATGCCTATTACCTGGACGATTATTCGAAGCCGTATTTCTTCCACAAGGACAGGATCTTCAGATGCGCAGTGACCTGCATGAGCTGCGGAGCAACGATTGAGAGATTTACGAACGGGCATAAGCCGAGAGGGGAAGCCTACGACATGATGGCCGGCTTATGGAACCGGAGAACAGGAGTGAACGATGGGGAACAGAACGAAGATCACGAACGTAACGATGGAAGATGTGACGAAGAATGAGCTGATTCAGTACTTCTTCGTGCCGGAAGGATGCGGAGGCGCATTTCGCATCCCGGCGAACAAGGACGCCTTCCTCGCATGGGTCGAGAACAAGAGGAACGGGACACTTCTTGAGGCTGTCCAGACTGCTCAGGATGCAGCCATGAAGAATCTGAATGAGTACGTCAGCCTGGTGAAGAAGGTAAACGACGAGAAAGACATCGTAAAGAAGCTCCGGATCTTCGACGAGGCGAATGCAGCCTACAAGAGATACGAGCGCTTCATGGACCAGGCCAATAGCGTGAACGATAAACTTTCCAAGAACATCATGAAGGTGGTGGATCAGCGATGACAGCGAAAGAAATGATGGAAGAATCGAGGGATACGATGACGATCAGACAGGCGATAGATCTTCTGAACGAAAGACAGTGCCATCCGCTGGGACTCCATCTTGCGCTGGTACGCGAAGACATGCTCGAGAAGACTGACATGTTCGGCGGGGACTCGGATGGGGATACACCGCACGATCTCATGGTACAGACCTACGACTGGAGATGGGGCGGGATTCCAGACGCGAAAGAATACACAGTGAAGCTGACTGCCGGGAACATGCGGTACATCGGCCGGGCAATCGAGGTCTATGAGCGAGTGCTCCAGGACAGGTTCCAGAAAGAAGTCTTCGACGAGATCTACGGAAAAGGGCACTTTGAGGAATCGATAAAGAAGATTGTACAGAGTCTCAGCGGGAAACAGTAAGAAAGGAGAGCCTCGATCATGACCAAGAATCAGGCTTTGGCACTCTTGATGGAGATGCACTGGAACTGCAAACACTACAAGGATGAAGCTGATTGTTGCAGATGATTCTGGATCTGCTGGTTGAAAACGGAAATACAACTGGCTAACAAATGGAGTGGATGAGTAGGAGGGCGAGATGAAAAAATTTACAGAAGACGAAAAAGTGATAGCAAAAAATATCGACAAAAAATATAAGTGGATATCCAGAAACAGCTATGGAAATATATACGTTCACAAGGAAAAACCCATAAAACAAGATACTTGTTGGAATGAAGCATTTAGTAGATCAGGTGAATTCTTTGTTTTCAACCACATGTTTAAATCGATCAAGTGGGAAGATAAGGAGCCGACACTAATTAAAGACATTTACAATCCACAGATCCTTGATGACGTAGAGAGAGAATATCTCAAATCGTTTCTAAAACCATTCCATGAGAAAGTGGGCGATGTTGTAAAACACAGGGATATTAGTGAAGACATCTACAGCAAAGAATACTTGTATATAGCAATTGGTGATGGGGATTTCACATTTCCCAGTTTTGATTCAGGAAAAATGTATGCCGGAATGGAACTGGATAAAGAATATACATTGGACGAACTCGGAATAACCTACACGGAGGATAACAAATGATTCAGATTGACATACCAATGCCGAAAAGCTGTAAAGCGTGTAAATTTTGGAAGCAGGGCGAATATCAATATGAGCAATTCACGTGCCGATGTGCTGTTACTAATTACTATATTGGCGACGAATTGTCAAACGATAAAACACGGCATCCGACATGCCCTCTGCTCGAAGCTGGCGCATTCGAAAAGGCGGCAAAGAAAAAACTGGGTATTTTGAATATGGCAATAGCCGATTGTAATGAGGTGAAGTTGTGACAAAAGCGATGGACTGGTGGCAGAACTGTAGGAGGGGCCGAAAGTGCAGATTAACATAACACAGAGAAAAATGTCAGATCGTGGAGGGGTGGTTCTGATGCCGCTTCTCCGGAATGTACCGCAGGGGCATAAGGACTGGGAACTGACAACCTGTCCTAAATGCGGCGCGAAATGCTGGAAGGATCCAGCAGTCGATTTTGTTGTGAAGCATCAGTGAGCGACCGCTATGTATCAATGGCAGCACGTTCCGAAGGACCAGGAAGGGGACTTCGAGTACAGCGCCTGCATAAAATGTCCGTTCGACCCGTTCTGTGAGAAGAACGGACTGAGAACCGATGAAGTTGCAGGTCCCTGCGACTGGAGAATCACTCATACACGAGGACCGAAAAAGTAACTGAAGGGGAAGGAGATAAGGGGACATGCTTGATCCGGTGACGATGTTGGAATACGTGATGGCTGACAGCGACAGCGTGCAGGTCAAAACGGCGCTCTCTATCGCGATCGATGCCGTGAAGAAGCAGACAGCTCCCAATGTCCGGAGGAGCTTCAAGTGCCCGACCTGCGGCAGCACAATCACGATGTTTGATCACTACTGCCGTGAGTGCGGCCAGAAGCTCCCGCGATGGGAAGGATGGAGCTGAGCATATGGAGAGATCAAAAGTGTGCCAGGATCTTTGCAAGGAGTTACAGGACACCGACGCGGGGAAGAAGCTCCTTAGAAAGATAACCTACAAGATGACCAGAAGCGGACGGGAATATGTCACGATCGTAGGAACGTATGGTTCCATCATCCAGATGAGCCCGAAGGAGACCGGAGGTGTCTGGGATACAGACTACGACATGATTCAGGACATCATCGGGATATTCTTCCGATGTGCTGAGCATTTCAAACCTATGGATGCTTCAAATTGAGGGGAGGTGCAGGAGATGGAAAAGAGTGAAACGAAGGACATCACGATCTGTAAGCGCTGCAAGTACTGGAAGGACCCGAGCCCTGCGACCGGATACAAGTACGGATTCTGCACCAAGCCGCACAGCACTACGGAATGGAATTTCTACTGCCGGGATGGGGAGCCGGATGCCACAAATAAGGGAGGTACGGAAGAGAGATGGTAAGGTACGAGATCTATCACAAGGCATTGAAATTCGGGAACAGGATCCTCGAAGACATTGCGCTTCTCTTCTGCGGGATAGGATTCAGCCTGGCGCTCTTTCTCCTGCGGATACACTGGAAACACTTTAAGGACTGACGGAGTATGGAGAAGGGAGATGAGACCGATGAATACACCAGCCGATGACGAAGATCAGATGAGGTATCTGGAGAACTGGAGACGGGAACAGGAAGAGAAGAGAGCCAAGAAGGATAAAAATAAATGCAGGAAGAATGGAGACCGGTCAAAGGGTACGAAGGCGTTTATGAAGTTTCTTCACTTGGGAGAATAAAAAGAGTAGAAGGACATGCAAGATTTTTATCTAGAAATGGGAAAGAAAGCAGACGAGAAGTAAGAGAAAGAATCATGTCTCAATCCGAGAGCAAAATAGGACGAATAAGTGTCATGCTTTCTAAAGAAAACGTAAGAAAAAGAATTTCTGTTCATAGAATAGTTGCAGAAGCTTTTGTTAAAAATGACGATCCGATTCATAAAACAGAAATTAATCATAAGGATGAAAACCCAAGAAACAATATCCCAAGTAACCTAGAATGGTGCGATAGAAAATATAATATGAATTACGGGACACTCCCGCAACGGTTAAATATTAAGAATAGAAAACCTGTTGAAGGAGTAGGAGACAGCAAAACAGTAAGATATGAGGCAATAAAATGGGCGAAAAAGACGGGTATGATCCATCTGGAATATATCAGTCAATCAAAAAAGGGAAAAAATACAAAGGTTTAAGATGGAGATATTGCAATGAATAGCCGAGAAAAAGGGAAGAGGGGAGAAATTGAAGCCGCTCACATACTTCAACAATATGGGTTTGATGCAAGAAGAGGACAGCAATACTGTGGGGCTAATGGAGATGCGGATGTTATCGGGACTCCGGGTCTTCATTTTGAAATAAAACGTAACGAACATTTGAACATTGAGGCCGCCATGAAGCAGTCGGTACACGACGCCAGGGAAGGAGAAACGCCGGTCGTCATGCACCGGAAGAACCGGAGCGAGTGGATGGTTACGTTACGTCTCGATGACTTTATGAAACTGATAGGGAAGAAGGAGTAAGTCGGTGAGGGCAAGCGAATATCTAGGACAGATTAAAATACTGACTCTCAGAATCGCTCAGAAACAGGGAGAGCTGGAACGGATCCGGAACGAGGCGTCCGGTATCAGGGCTATGGCATACGACTCCGACCGGGTGCAGTCCTCTCCGACCGACCGCATGCCTGACCTCGTAATCCGGTGCATCGAGATAGAGAAGGAGATCCAGGAGGACATCGAGCGGAACATCGAGATAAGGCACCAGATCATCAACCAGATCCAGGGCCTCCCGGATATCCGTCATGTCCAGGTCCTTTATTCGAAATATGTCGAACTCAAAGACAACTCCGACATTGCCTCCGAGATGAGCTATGCGGAGGACTACGTCAGGAAGCTGATCGGGATCGCACTCGGGGAATTCGAGCGGAGGTACCGGAGAAGCTTCCGGAGGGTGGTTACTTTCACGGCTCCGGAGCGATCAAAGAACTGGTCAGGAAGAAAGCGGAAATAAGGGTCAGAAATGAAAAGATGGCACAAAATATCCCACAAATGTCCGGAAATATCCCACATTTGTCCAAACAATCTGTGCTATGATGGCATCGTGGGAAACCGGGAGACGGAGAGCATTACGTCTTCCGGTTTTTTCATGCCCTCCAGATTGGTTGATGTGTGTGGCGTATGGGATTCCGGGGAGTATCGAGCCTCCATCGGGATCTCCATATGCTGCGGATAAAGACGATGCCGTGTGTGAGTACTCCTCTCGGTTACGAGTGATCTCTACGGCCGGTACAGAACGAAAGTGAGGTACATCACTGATCCCGCCATTGCAGTGAGCGGGTATGATGCACTGGTGCCGGTTGAGAGCCTGGTGGAAAGAGAGAGGGGGCGGTATTGATATGCCAGAACAGCAGGAAGGCAGTTCACAGTTGAGCGGGGACGGCGGGTTCCAGTCGGCTGCATCGCCAAGAGCGGTGACTCCCGAGGGATTCGCCGTCTACTGCGGGTATGATGCACTGGTGCCGGTTGAGAGCCTGGTGGAAAATCCACGGAACCCGAACACACATCCGGAGAGCCAGCTGAAGCTCCTCGGTGAGATCATCAAGGGCAACGGGTGGCGTCAGCCAATTACTGTGAGTAAAAGATCAGGATTCATCGTGAAAGGCCACGGAAGATACCAGGCAGCAAAACTGATCGGCTGCAGTAAGGTACCGGTCGACTATCAGGAGTACGCTACCGAGGCAGAGGAATGGGCCGACATGGTAGCTGACAACCGGATAGCGGAACTGGCCGAGATGGATGACAAGACACTGGCCGATGTGCTCAAGGATCTCAGCGCGGATGACAGCATCCCGCTGGAGCTGTCCGGATACAGCGACGAGGAGCTGACGAAGCTCCTGAACTCCCTTCCGGACGACGAGCAGAAACAGGTCAGCGATGATGAGTTCGACATTGACTCAGCCCTTGAGGCTGAAGCCTTTGTGAAACCAGGAGAGATATGGCGGCTCGGGAGACATAGGCTGCTCTGCGGAGACTCCACGAAGGAGGATGACGTCAGCAAGCTGATGGACGGTAAGAGAGCGAACCTGTGCATTACCGATCCGCCGTATAACTGCTCCTACAAGGGCGGGACCGGAATGACGATCGTCAACGACTCCTGGGATGACAGCCAGAAGTTCTACGCCTTCCTGCTCGATGCCTGCAAGAACATGTATTCCGCACTTGCAGACGGAGGAGCCTGTTATATATTTCACTCCGATGCGGAGAAGGTGAACTTCTACAATGCGGCTGTGAATGCAGGATTCCACTACTCCACTACCTGCATCTGGGTCAAAAACAGTCTGGTACTAGGCCGGATGGACTACCAGATGAGACATGAGCCGGTGCTCTACTGCTTCAAGGACACAGGCAAGCATAAGTTCTACGGCGACCGGACACAGACAACGGTCTGGGAGTTCGACAAGCCGAGACAGAGCAAGCTGCATCCGACCATGAAGCCGCTGGACCTGATCGCCTACCCGATGCGGATGAGCAGTCAGGAAAACGGGATCGTGATCGACCTCTTCGGGGGATCAGGCAGCACACTGATCGCAGCCGAACAGCTTGACCGCATCTGCTACACGATGGAGCTTGACCCGAAATACGCGTCCGCCATCGTCCGGAGGTACATTGCTCTGAGACAGGCGACGGATGACGTCGTGTGCATACGGGACGGAAAAGAGATTCCGTGCCTGGAGCTCTACCAGCCAACGGAGGCAGACCTGTCCTACCAGGACACCTCTGTGACCGGAGATGATTGACCACGGGAAGGTGGCCGGATACCTCACCAAGAAGGCACTCGAGTCACTTGGATCGACGAAGCCATCACACATATCACCGAGAGACGCAAAAGAGCTCCTGCGGATAGCACAGGATATCAGCGCACCGGTAGATGATGTGCATGATGGCTTATTTATTAATGATTTATTCAAAGACGGAAACATCGGTGAAGGAGGAGGTGAGTAGGAAGCATGAGCAAGGAACCGGAAAGAGCTTACCTGTCTGACGAGTTCTCGAAGATGGGAAAAGAGATCATAGATGGACACGCGGACCTGCAGTTCATCACTGAGCTGGGTCTTACGATCGGTTTCCTCACCTCGAACAAACTGAAGAAGCACGACGGGATGGCTGTATTTGCAGACTGCCGGAAGGTGTCTGAGTTCTACAAGCAGGAGTTCGTACCGTTCGACTTCCTGATCACGGTCTACCAGAACACCTGCGAATTCGCTCACTTCACCGAGAAGGAATACAGGATCCTCCTCTACCATGAGCTTCTGCATGTGGGAGCCAAGCAGAACGAGAAGACCGGAGAGGTCTCGATGTTCGTGCGGCCTCATGACGTCCAGGAGTTCCGGACGATCATCGACCAGTTCGGGATCGACTGGGCCACCAAGGGGATAAGGCCGAGCGACTCGGTGCACGCAGGCAAGTTCGTCGGCGAGCTGTACGACGAAGGTGAAGACACAGAGGAGAAAACAGGAGAAGAAGATCAGATACAAGCATAAGGGTGAATCGATGCCTTACCTATATGGCATCCGATAGAATGGGAGGATAGGCATGGCAAATCTGGAAAACCTTATGCCTATCCAGGAGGTCAACTCGAGGAGAACTCGTGAACAGCACTCCGCAGACAGTCGGAAGGCCGGGAAGGCATCAGGGGAAGCAAGAAGACGTAAAAGAGACATGGCTGAGACCATCAAGTTTCTGATGGACCTGCCTGTCGGGACAAACCAGAAGGCCCTCAAGGAAGCGATGACGCGCTTTGGGATACCGGAAAACGAACAGACTCAGCGAACGGCTGCAGCCTTCAACATGATGCTGGAGGTCAGCAAGGGAAACGTTCAGGCCTTCCGTGCTTTGAATGAAGTCGAGGAGCGAAGAGAAGACTCCAAGTTCCGCAACAAACAGTTCAACTACCAGAAGCAGAGAGACCGCGAGATGGCGCAGGCCGAGACGGGCAAGTCCTCACTGGCCGACCGGATCATCGGCGCATACGCGCAGCATGAGGATCCTGAAGGACAGGAGGACCAGGAGAAGCCTGACAGCCAGACAGAGAGCCAGCCGGACGGAGACGGAGGCGGAGACGATGAGCACAGCGAGTGACAGAGCCATCCGCTACTACGCAAAGCATCCGGTCGAGTTCGCAAGGGACTGCATCAACGCGCAGCCGGATAAGAACCAGGCGAAGATCCTTCAGAGCGTCGCTGACAACCAGATGACCTCTGTCAGGTCCGGCCACGGTATCGGAAAGTCGGCAGTCGAGGCATGGACGGTCATCTGGTTCATGTGCACACGGCCTTTCCCGAAGGTGCCGTGCACAGCGCCGACCCAGCACCAGCTCTACGACATCCTCTGGTCAGAGATCTACAAGTGGATCCGCAGCGGGAACCTTGAGAATGACCTGATCTGGACAAAGGAAAAGCTGTACATGGCAGGCCACCCGGAAGAGTGGTTTGCGGTCGCACGTACCGCATCCAACCCGGATGCCCTTCAGGGCTTCCATGCGGACAACGTCCTCTACATCATCGACGAGGCCTCCGGTGTCAAGGACAGCATATTCGAGCCTATCCTCGGTGCTCTATCCACTGAGGGGTCAAGGCTCCTGATGTGCGGGAACCCGACGCAGCTGAGCGGCTTCTTCTACGAGAGCCACACCAAGAACCGCTCGCAGTACTCGACCTTCCATATCGACGGCCGGGACAGCCCAAGGGTGTCCAAGGCCTTCATCGAGAAGATCATCCGGATGTACGGAGAGGACTCAAATGTCTTCCGGGTCCGTGTGGCCGGCGAGTTCCCGAAGCAGGAGGACGATGTATTCATTCCGCTCCCGTGGATCGAGCAATCCATCAACACGGAGCTCTCCGCAGAGACCAGAAGAGCGATGGACCGGATCGAGAAGGGAACTCCGATCAAACCCGGAGATGTGTACTCCATCGACATCGGAGCAGATATCGCACGATTCGGAGATGACAGCACGGTCATCGGGTACAAGGTCAACGAGGCAGCACGCTTCTATAAGAGGTACAAGGGACAGGACACCACATGGACGTCCGGCAACATCGCGAAGCTATACATTTCCTTGAAAGATCTCTACGGATTCAAGGGAAAGGTATACGTCAAAGTCGATGATGGCGGTGTCGGAGGCGGAGTCGTGGATGAGCTGAGAGCCATCAAACGTGCGGACTCGGTCATGTACGAGACGATGATCATCGTGCCTGTGCACTTCGGCGCTACCATCCGGCACAAGTTTTACTACGACACCACTACCTACATGATGGGAATGCTCCGTGAGATGATCCAGCCGTTCGATGACATGGGCAATGACCGGAAGCCGATGCTGGTCCTCCCGAATGACGATGACCTGGTCGGCGAGCTTTCGGTAAGGAAGTACGCATACCAGGGAGCCAAGGTTAAAGTAGAGTCAAAAGACCAGATGAAGTCGCGGGGCCTGCACTCACCGGATACGGCAGACTGTATGCTGCTTACGGTGTTTCCAATCAAGAGAAGCCAAGGAGAAATGAATGTCAGTGGAAAAGAAAACCAATCCGACAAGTAAGGTCGGCGTGCAGCTCATCAAGAGCAATGCACTCGAACAGAATACAGAGCCGGAGCTGGTGACAGCCTACAAGCGGATGGCGGTCCAGAAAGCGGACGCGTCGACTCAGATCGACCGGGACTCCGCTCGCATGGCCTCCGACTGGCTGGAACCTCCGCTCCCGCTTCAGGGACTCGAGCAGATGGTCGACAACTCGATCATCATTCCGCAGTGCATCCGCGCCTACAAGAACAACATAGCCGGATTTGGGATCCAGGTGAAGTACAAGGAAGGCGACCAGAAGGATACGCCTGAGGCGAAGGACGAATGGGACCGCACTCAGGACATCGTCAACCTTCTCTCCATCGAGGAAGATACCAAGACCGTATTCGAGAACATTATCGACCAGAAGGAGACCTTCGGGATCGCCTATGCCGAGATCATCCGGGACAATGCTGGAGCGGTGACCCAGATCATCACGATCAAGGACACGCCTTCCGTCCGGATGACCAAGGAGCTCGATCCTTACATCGACTACGTGTACTTCTACAAAGGGAACGAGATCAGGAGAAAGAAGAAGTTCCGGAAGTTCAAGCAGGAGATCAACGGACAGGTCGTCTACTACAAGGAGTTTGGAGACCCGAGGCCGATGGACTACCGGACCGGAACATATTCCAGAAGCGTACCAAAACAGTTCAGGGCGAACGAGATCCTGTGCTTCCGCATCGGAATGAAGCCATACGGGAAGGTGCGCTGGATCGGACAGATCCTCGGGGCGGACGGAGTCAGAATGGCTGAGACCCTCAACCACAACTACTTCGTGAACGGCCGGCACACACCGATGGCGATCCTGATATCCGGAGGAACACTGACCGACAAGTCGTACAAACAGCTGCAGACCTACATGAATGACATACAGGGCCTCAACGGGCAGCACGCTTTCATGCTGATCGAGACAGAGAGCCTTGATACCGGATTCGATGGGAACCCGGCGACCGTTCAGCTGGTGCCGCTGGCCAACATCCTCCAGAAGGATGAGCTTTTCCAGGACTACACGGAGAACACCCGCAAGAGGGTACAGTCGGCATTCAACCTGCCTGACCTCTATGTCGGGTACACGCAGGACTTCAACCGAGCGACCGCTCAGACGGCGATCGAGGTGACCGAGAAGCAGGTCTTCCAGCCGGAGAGAGCTTCCCTGGCGTGGATCATCAACAACAAGCTGCTCAACGGATACAACCTCCAGTACTGCGAGGTAGAGTTCGACGGACCGGATCTTACTAACCCGGACGACATATTCAAGCTGCTTTCGGTAGCCGAGAGGGCCGGAGGCGTCACACCGAACATGGCCAAGGCCATCGCAAACGACGCTCTGGGGCAGGAATCCGAAGACTACGAAGGAGACTGGGGAAATGTGCCTGTGGTCATTTCAAACGCTCAGGCGACCCAGCAGATGCTCACAGGGACACCCTCGCAGGAGCCAGCTCAGAAGACAGAGAACGAAGACGATACACAGAAAGCAAAGGCTCCCGACATCGATCCTTCCGTCAAGGACAAGCTCGACGGACAGATCGAGAAGGCAGAGCAGGAGAATGCGGACGATGCCGTGATTGCAGTAATGAAGCAGGTCCGCTCGCTCCTGGTTGATATCCGGAAGCAGGCCGGGGAGGAAGCGTAAAGCTATGAGAAAGATCATCCTGAAGGGAATGGAGAAGAACATTGATTCTCTCATTGACTCCATAGATGTTCTTCTCATGAAAGCAGACGACGACCTCAAGGACACGCTGGACGGAGAAGGATTCGTCAAAGCGGACGCTGCGGTCAAATCCATCAACGAGATAGAAGGTGCCCTCACAGAGGCGCTTAACGAGCATACAGACGATGTGCTGAAAGCGCTGGAGGAATCGGACAGCCTGAAGGAGTTCCTGGACGGAAGCTGGAAAGACATCCGGGACATGGACGACCTGAAGCAGGCCATCTACGATGCACTCCATGACCGGCTGATGGACATGCTTTCGGAGTCGATCGAAGGATTCATTGACGCCTATGAGCCGGACCTGCTCGAGGAACACACCGCAGAAGATCTCCTGACTGAGCCTGCAGCGCAGTTCGTCGAGTCATGGTCCTCCAAGCTGGCAGAGCTGATGCATCTCGAGACGGATGACCAGATCGAGGCGATCCTCCTGCAGGCGCAGTCAGATGCACTTTCTGTCGCAGATACATCGCTTAAGATTTCCGAGAGCGGGATCAGGGATCCCGGATACAGGTCGCGCAGGGTGGCCGTGACGGAAGTCCTCCGGGCTGAGTCTTACGGCCAGCTCGAGAGCATGCGCCAGTGCCCGACGATCGAGGCGAAGGAGTGGATGCACACAGGCGGACACAAGAACAGCCCTCGAGAGAACCATGTGGCGATCAGCGGACAGCAGAAGCCGGTCGACGAGCCGTTCGACCTGGTAGGCCGTGATGGAACCTTATACCACCCGATGGTGCCGAGAGACATATCCCTTCCGGCTGCGGAGTCGGTCAACTGCCACTGCATCATGAAGCGGATCCGGAGCGAGGAAGCCATGGGAATGAGCCTAGAGGACCGCAGGGCCATGCGGAAAAAGTACATGGACGAGGTCAATCAGGAATGGGAAGAGAACGGAACAGCTGAGAAGCTGGAAGATCAGATGTTCGGAAAGGACAGGTAACCGGAATATGAGATCTGTACAGACCGTGCACGGGGCAAGAGCTCCGTGCATTTTTCATGCTCATGAACTGTTGGAATCTGAGAAAGGAGGTAAGGATGAGCACAAAAATCGCGAAATCGAGGGAAATCACTGATGCGCATATCTCCTTCATCTCGCTGGTCGACAAGGCAGCCAACAAACACAGCTTCGCTATCGTGAAGGCCGATGATGGGAAGGCAAACTTCACCACCTTCGGCAGGATCGTGAAAGTAGATCCTGAGAGCCACTATGTCACCGGAGTAGTATACGAGCCGATGGCAGAAGACACCCAGGGAGACCACATGACCGCTGAGGAAGTCCAGAAAGCGGCGTACTGGTACGCGAAGCACAGGGGCGATGTCGACATCCAGCACAGTTTCGAGAAATTCGACGGTGCGACAGAAGTCGAGTCGTGGATTACCAAGAACGACGAGGCGATCGGAGACCAGCAGATCAAGAAGGGCACATGGATGGCGACGGTGGAAATCACGGATCCGGATATCTTTGAGAAGGTCCAGAAAGGCGAGATCACCGGCTTTTCCATGGGTGGAACCGGAAAGTACATTGAATCAGACGACGATGACCCGGCAGTCGAGAAAGCTGAAAAGGAAAGCGTCCTGGCGAAGCTGAAGAAATGGCTGAACGGGGACACGGTCGAAAAAGGTGAAGTCGCCGACCGCTTCAACGCAGGGTTTGTTTCCAAAAATCTCTGGGAAGCCTGGTACGCACTGAGCGACGTTCTGGTCGACAAGTACGATCCGGATACGCAGACCTGGGGAAACGAGAAAGACATGGCGAAGGTCGCAGAGGCCCTGCAGGACTTCAACGACATCACCACGAAGCTCTTCTCCAACCAGGATTCACTGCCGACCATCTTCAAGAGCGCAGACGGTGAGGAACCGCCGATCGTAAAAGCAGGTAAGGCGATGAGCAGGAAGAACAGGGACCAGCTGAAGAGCATCACGGATTCCCTGTCAGACTTCCTAAAATCGTTTGACGATGGAGACGGTGACGGAGACGTCCCGTCCGGAGAAAGTGAGGAGATTGAAGTGACTAAGGAAGAGATGCAGGAAGTCGTCAAGTCCGCAGTCCAGGAAGCCATTAAGGCGACCGGAGCGGCACCGGAGACAGTAAAGAAGGAAGACCAGAGCACGCAGGCACAGGAGCCGGAGACTATCACCAAGGCAGATGTCCAGGCGATGATCGATGAGGCTATCCAGAAGGCAATGGCTGAAGACCCGAAGAAGAAGAAAGGCCAGTGTGCGAAGGACGAGGATGGAGAAGTTCAGAAGGCTGATGCTGACAAGCCGGTCGCTGAGCAGATCCAGGACGCCATCGCAAAGGCAATGGCACCGTACCTCAGACAGGAAGGTCTTCCGACCAACCTCAACGGGGCAGATGGAGAAGAAGTAGCTAAGTCTCAGGAAGAGCAGTGCTTCCTGCACGGCATCATCTGAGACAGCTGATCACACAGCACGAGAAGAAAGAGAGGTAAATGAAAATGGTTGGAACAGTATCTAACCGCGCTATCGTCGGTAAAGCTGATACCACTATCAACACCGCAGCTCTCGCGAGCGGCGGAATCCTGAGCCCGGAGCAGGCACAGCAGTTTCTGCAGATGACCTTCGACGCTACTCCGCTCAGCCCTCTGGTCCGTCATGAGATCAGAAGAGCAAAGACCGGTGAACTGGACAAGATCGGCATCGGCCGCAGGCTTCTGAGAAAGAAGACCGAGGGAACCGATGACGGATACAGAGCTTCCGTCAATACCGGCAAGGTCGAGTACTCCACCACCGCAGTCCGCCTGCCGTGGGAGATCACCGAGGAAACCCTGAGACAGAACATCGAGGGCGAGAACTTCGAGAACATCGTCACCGGTCTGATGACCAAGCAGGTCGGATGCGACAGTGAGGATCTTTGCCTGAACGGCGATACCTCCGTCACCGCTGAGACAGCAACCGCAAAGGGTGTCGATGCAGGAGATGTTGACTTCATCAACATCAACGACGGCTGGCTGAAGCAGGTCAAGGACGGAGGACACAACGTCGACGCTGCAGCCGCTGAGATGTCCCTGGATCTCTTCTACAAGACCCTGAGATCTGTACCGAACAAGTACAACAACGGCAACCTCCGCTGGCTCATGAGCCCGCATCGTTCCCAGGAATGGCAGAAGTTCATCCTTGAGAAGGCTGTCAACAACGGCGGCATCATCACCGACTCCAGAATCGAGAACCCGATCGCGATCCCGAAGATCGAAGTTCCGTCCATGCCGGACGACGTCATCCTTCTGACCGATCCGAAGAACCTGATCGAGGTCAACACCTACGACATGATCATCCGCAAGACCGTCGAGGGCAAGGAAGCCATCATGGAGGACAAGAGATTCTACGTCATCCACTTCGATATCGACCCTGTCATCGAGGAGCTTGATGCTACTGCTATCCTCACCGGCCTGAAGGCTATCTGAGGACCAGGAGCACACAGCACACGGAACTAAAGGAGGGCGAGCAACATGGCAAAGCTGAAACTGGTCAAGGGCCTGAGCTACAGCTACGGAGACCTCAAGGCGACCAGAAGCAATCCTTACATCGAGGTGAAGGACAAGGCAGCCGCTGAGCATCTGGTGGAAACCGGATACTTCGAAACTGTCGTCCCGGTACTCGGGCATAAGGAGACTCCGAAGAGCGCCGAGCAGGCATCCGTGAGCATGCCGGCACCGGAGCCAACGATCACACAGCCTTCCGTCCTTGAGGGAATGAACACCGATGAGCTCCGGGCATATGCCCAGAAGCAGGGAATCAGCCTGAGGGGAGTGAAGACGAGAAAAGCCATCATCAAGGCCATCGAGGACGCAGAGAAGAGGGCGACCGAAGCCCTCAAGGCACTGCGTGAGTCCTGATATGGCGGCCATGCCATGGATCACTCCGGAAGATCTGAAGAAGTACACCGACATCAAGGCGGTCAAGGAGCGAGATGATGAGAAGCTCGAGGTAGACATCTACCGGGCAGAGCAGAAGGTCATCTCCATCACCAACAACCGCTTCGACGACGATGAGAAGTTTAAGGAGATTCCGAAGCCGGTCCGCACGGCAACTCTCCTGATCGCTGAGGCGTATGCCAAGAACGCGACCGAGAGAGCAAAAGAGAAGCGACTGAAGGGAGAGACGTTCGACGACTACAGCTACACAGCTGAATCAGGGGAGATCAACATAGAGGATCTGGACATCTACGGGCTGCTGTCGGACTACATCACAGAAAGCGGAGGAGACACACTTCTTCGTATCAGAAAGCTGTGAGGAGGAACAAGGGAGATCACCATGTGGGAAGACTTCTTAAACCATAAATGCGATATCTACCACCTGCAGACGGAAACGGACGAGGTGGGATACGGGATCAAGCCGGTCGAGAGAGCGGGGAGCTACCCGGAAGAAGCGGATATCACGGATGTGGCGTGCCATTTCGGTGTGAAGTCTGAGTCAGTGGCGATCACCCAGCACGATCCCTATCCGGTCCTGACCGGACAGATCAAGCTCGCTCTCCCTGCTGGAACTGACATCAGGATCAACGACAAGGTGGTCAGCAAGGAAAGCGGGATCGCTTACCTGGTCAAGGATGTTCCTCGAGACATCCACGGCCACCACATCAGCGTGCTGATCAGCAGAGCAGACGAGGTGGAAAACGCAATATGATCGAGATTTCAGGCCTTAAAGAATTTGAGCAGAAATGCAGCCGGGCAAGCCAGGACCTCAAGCCCTTCGCAGGGGAGTGCCTCCAGGAGGCAGGCGAAGAGTTTCTGGATATCGTTCAGGACGAGATCATGGCGGCCGGCAACGTAGACACGCGCCTTCTTCTCTCCAGCTTCTCCAGAGGCGGAGCGGACAACGTGTGGGAGCTTGATTTCGGAGGCCTGACACTTACGATCGGGACCCGCGTGAAATACGCAGCCTATGTCAACGACGGCCACAGGCAGACTCCTGGACGTTTTGTCCCTGGCGCCTGGTCTGGTGACCGGTTCACGTATATTCCCGGCGCGAAGACAGGGATGGTGCTGAAAGCCAGCTTCGTCCCAGGCTCGCATTATTTCGACAAGGCTTCAGCGACAGCCGAGAGGATGCTTCCGAAAGTCATTGAGGCAAAGCTCCAGGCATGGCTCCAGAGGTATTTCGGATGACTGACAGAATAAGGGAAGGAGAAGGATGAGCAAGATTTCACTTGAGCAGTATGTCGGAAGTACGATCGCGTACATCCTGGCACACGCTGAGGCCGGAACGACTCCATACTACGGGAAGGTTCCGGAGGACTTCAAGGTACCGTCCGTCTTCTTCCCGGTGCCATGGACGGATACCTCGAAAGCACTCCTCGGATCCGTATTCACGAAGACAGTCCACTTCGAATGCGTATTCCTGGCTGGCGATTCGTGGACAGCCAATGCCTGCGCAGAACATGTGCGTGATGCGATGGTTCACGACCGGTGCGTGCTTCCATGCCTCACCGAGGAAGGAAAGGAAACCGGGTACGGATTCCACATCAGCACACCCAGGATACAGGAAACAGACACGGGATCCGTGTCGATGCAGTTCACATTCGACCACACCCAGGAGGATATCGTGGATGCGGGACCGAAGATCACGGACGTCAGCATGACTCAGTCAGGAAAGGAGTAACTACACAATGGCAGGAAAGAACACTGCTAAAGTTGCACCGGCTGCGCAGACCGCAAAGCCTGAGGCAGCGAAATTTTCTATCGCTCAGCTCCGCACTCATTGTGTGAGACTGTTCAATATCACTTCTTCCACCTTCGATGGCGCGATGTATGGACACACCGAGCCGATGACAGTAGAGGAAGCACAGAGAGTCATCAAGGAATGGCTCGGGAAGGAGGCTAAGTAATGGCAGGAGGAATCTGGTCCGGAGCGAAAGTTCGTCCGGGTACTTACGTCAATCTGAAGAATGGAAAGGCACCGACAGCCGCAAAGTCCACGACTGGCGTCGTCGTGATCCCGCTGATCGGGTACGATTACGGTCCTCGCGAAGTCTTCATCAAGCTGCCTGGTGACAACCCGGACTCAAAGAAGGAGCTCCTCGGGAGATCCGTATACGATGACGAGAGCCACATGCGTCTGATCCGCTTCGCAGCGATGAACGCGAGCACGATCTACGTGTACATCCCGAAGGGAGGCACGGCTGCAAGCACCACACTCACCGTGGGAGAGGCATCGGTCAATGTTACTGCAAAGTATCCTGGAACTCTCGGAAACAAGATCAAGATCGCGGTTGTGGAGGACCCGTCCGGAGGTTATGACTTCATGGTCGTTCTCGATGGATCAACCGTTGAGAACTTCGAGGGAATCAAGAACCTTTCGGCTGTCGACTCCAAGTACATCACGCTCGATAAGACGGATGTCACACTTTCGGCGGCTATCGCATCCAAGGCACTGGCCGGAGGAACGGACGACAGCACCAACGACGGAGCATCTGATTTCCTGAACGCCTGCGAGAAGCTTAAGTTCAACACCATGCTCTTCCCGCTTACGGATGAGGGACTTCATGAGTCTGTGAAGTCCAAGATCAAGTACATCCGCAATTCCATCGGCTGGAAGTGCAAGGCGGTCGTACCGAACTATGCTGCAGACTACGAAGGCATCATCAACCAGACGAATGCGGCAATCGTGGATGGCAGGGATCTGACTGTAGCTGAGACGGCTGCATGGAGAGCCGGTCTTGACGCGGCAGCAAGCTACACCAAGTCCAACACCTATGCCGTATTCGAAGGAGCGACCGGAATCGTCGGAGGCGGATACACCAATGAGAAGGCCGAAGAGGCTATCAAGAATGGTGAGTCCTTCCTCACCATCGACGAGCACGGAAATGTCGTTCTTGAGTACGACATCAACTCCAAGGTCACCTTTGATCCTGAGGACCCGACCGACATCAACAAGAACCGTCCGATGAAGGTATACGATACCTTCGCAAACGACTGCCTGATGACCTTCACTCCGAACAAGTTCAACAACGACGACCAGGGCTGGGATGCAATGGAAGGCATCGGCCGTGGAATGCTGCAGAACTATGAGAGGGATGGAGCTCTCAAAAACGTCGACACCAATGCCGACTTCGTTGTCGACCGCGAGAACTCTACCGGAGATGCAGTCTACATCAACGTAGCACTTCAGCCGGTTGACTCCGCTGAGAAGTACTACATGACCGTCATCGCGAAATAAGGAATAAGGAGGGATAGACAATGGTTAATAAGCGCCCGCTGTCCATGAGAGATGGCACTATCAGCATCGATGGTGTGGAGGTAGGAAATGCCTCCTCCTATACCGTCAACTTTACTCCGGATGTCTGGTCCGGAAGAACCCTTAAGGAGAAGGGGACCAACCGCAGATGGCTCGGCTATGACATCACCGGTACGCTGAAGACCTGGAAGATGAATAACCGCTACAAGACGATGGCCGCACAGTACAAGGCGACTGGCGCGACTCCTGAGTACACCATCACCGGAACTGTCGACGATACCAATTCCGACTACTACGATGAAGTCGGGGATCGCGACAAAATCACTCTGACAGGTGTCGTCTTCACTGGAGACATCCCGCTCCTTCAGCTCGACGTAACAGGCGATGCTGCCGAGGAGCAGGTCAACTTCGGTGCTAAAGACTTCAACTGATAATCCTCCTTGTGACCCGCCTTACGGCTGCATCCTGCGGCTGTAGGGTGTGGGAGGGAGAATCATCCAATAAGCATAAAATCAGCCACTACATTCCCGCAGTAAGGCCACCACACACTGGTCTGAATGCGGGATTTCTTTTTGAACAAGGCCAAGGAGGAAAACCAATATGGAGACTAACCTGAATGCTTTTATGAAGCCGGAACTGAAGGAAGAGCAGACGATCACCCTTCCCGGGATCGATGCATTCAAGGATGACAAGGGAAAGCCGATACCGTTCATCCTGAGAAAACTTTCCCGTGAGAAGATCGCCGAGATCCGCGAGAACTGCACGACGAGGACGATCGTGAAGGACCACAGGACCAATCGCCCGATGGTATCCGGAAACCGAATCGTCTACGACGAGCAGTACGATTCGGACAAGGCTGGCAGGGAGATCATGGTCGAGTGCTTCGTGCAGCCTGACCTGACTTCCGAGAAGCTCCGCAACTTCTATGGGGTTCAGCTCAACTCTGAGCTTCCGGATATACTGTTCAGGGGTAAAGATTTCGACTACGCCAACAAGTGCGTTTTGATCGCCTGCGGTCTCGCAGACGAGGAGACGGAAGACGAGGTCATTAAGCAGGTAAAAAACTGATCCTTGGCCGGGTACCAGAGGAGGACAAGGGCGACGCGGTCGACTGGATGTGGGCTCACATCATGTGGCAGAAGTACCACATACCAGTGAAGGAGTGGGTATCGATGGGAGAGCCTGAGCGGATGTTCTATATCGCATCCGAGCAGGTATCAAAGGATTACCCGATCGAAGCCTGTGACCGCATTGCCAAAGGGCTCCTCAAGCCGGCAGGGTCATGATGATTCATGATTTTTCTGGATTTTTAGCAACAAGTAACTTATGGGAGGAGGAACATCTGAATGTCAGATATAACCGCTACCATACGAATAAATGACCAGGCAAGCTCCAAGTTTGCCGCGATCGGACGCGCTGCAAGCTCTGCTGAGAAGCAGATGAACAGCGTAGGGCGTGCCGTGGACAAGGCTTTCTCCGGTACGTCTGTCGGAAGGTTTGCTTCTGAATTCTCATCTTCTGTCGGGCAGGCCGCCTCCTCCCTCGGAACATTCAACTCGTCCGTAGGCGAAGCGGCAAGGACCGCACAGGAGTTTGGAAACAATGTATCGAGCTCTATGTCGGGTGCCGGAAGCGGGATAAGCAGCTTCGGACAGTCCGTCGCTGAGTCGATGAATGATGCGAAAAGCTCCATGGATGACATGACGGACTCCGCGAAGGACGTCGGCGAGGCTGTTGAAGGCATCGGAGACGGTGCCAATGGACTGTCAGAGATTGGAAACCAGGCCCAGGAGGCCGGATCTCAGGTCGACAGCCTCAACCAGAAATCAAATACGCTCCATGACACACTCTCCAAGGTGATCCAGCTGGTAGGAGGGGCCATGGTCGTTGATAAGATCAAGGACTATGGGGAAGAATCCCTGAATACCTTCAAGACCTATGAATCCGGCATGGCAGAGGTTTCCACCCTGCTCCCGGATGCATCGAAAGCCGAGATGGAGCAGCTGGGCGAAGGAGCCAGACAGATAGCAGAGGACACCGGAACAGAGATCCAGGGCGTAACCTCCGCTATGTACCAGGCGATATCCGCATCGGTCCCGAAGGATGATGTACTTGACTTCCTGCGGACGGCCGAGAAGGCTGCAACCGGTGGTGTGACGGACATGGAGACTTCTGTTGACGCCATCACCTCAGTCATCAACGCATACGGAACCGCTAACCTTTCCGCTATGGACGCTTCCGACAAGATGTTCACAGCGGTCAAACTTGGTAAAACTACATTCGATGAACTTGGCGGTGCACTGTATAACGTCGTACCTACTGCAGTAGGCGCTGGCGTTTCCTTCGACGATGTAACCGGCGCACTGGCAGCCATGACTGCACAGGGTGTTCCGACGTCGGTAGCAACCACACAGCTCCGTCAGGCAATCGTTGAACTGTCCGATTCCGGGACCGAGACAGGTAAGAAATTCAAAGAGCTGTCAGGGCAGGGATTCCGTGACTTCATCTCATCCGGGCATAATCTTTCTGATGCTTTCAGCATCATGGAAGACGAAGCTAAGAAGACCGGAGTCGGAGTCAATGAGCTGTTCTCCTCGGTCGAGGCCGGCAACGCAGTGCTTTCCCTTTCCGGAGACCACGCTCAGCTGTTCAAGGATGATATCGCGGCCATGCAGGATTCTGCAGGAGCGACCGATACCGCGTACAGCAAGATGGCTGACACGATGGAGTACAAGACAAATAAGATGAAGGCCCAGTTCGAGGATATTCGCCTCAGTGCCGGCGAAGCACTGAAGGGCGGTATTTCGGAAGTGGCCGGATTCATAGGGGACAACATCGATTCCATCAAGGAGCCGATCGTGACCTTCTTCTCGGATGTTGGAAAGACAATCGGCAACATGGTTCCTCTTCTTCCTGGGATCCTCAAAGGGATCAAGGGAATCGCGGACGCAGCTGGCAAGATCATCATGCCGATCATCAACTTTGCGTCCTCCAATCCTGACTTCATAGAGACTGCGATCGGTGGAATCGGGGCGGCTTTCGCAACATGGAAGCTGTCCAGCATGGACTGGTCCTCTCTCGGAATTGTGAAACTGGTCACAACACTGGCTGCAAATCCGGTCGCGGCCGGCCTGACTGCTACGGCAGCCGGACTCACAGCGATTGGAATCGCGGTGGATAAGTATAACCAGAAGCAGGTCGAGAACAATCTTGATACACACTTCGGAGACATTGCCCTTTCTGCAGAGGAAGCGAAGCAGGCGGCAATCTCGATCCTGAATCCCGGAAGCTCGGTCGACAATCCGATCAATGTTCTGACTACCCTTCAGGAAGGAAACGACCTGGTAGAGCAGGCAAGGCAGCTCAAAAGTGACGCGGATCAGGCGCTTAAGGATAATGAGACTCTTGAGTGGGAAGCCCATATACAGGGCGGTATCAGTGAAGATGACAAGACCACATTCATGAATAATGTGAACACCTTCATTGAGAACACAAAGCAGTCCGTAATTACTCAGGCACAGGGAATCGAAGAGCAGATCGGGTCCCTCATCGGCGGCGAGACCGGTACGACCCTGGTCACAGCTGTTGACAGCTGGACGCAGGAAGATCTTGGAACGATGGACGGACTGTCCACCGCTATCAAGGGAATCGCTCAGGATGCAATCGACAACGGTCTGCAGGACGTCGATATCAATGCTGCCCTGTCAATCGCACAGGCAAAGCTGGCACAGTTCAATGCAGGCCTTCAGCAGGCTCAGATGAAGTCGAATCTTGACTACCTCGGAATCGAGTACTCCGGAGCGGCCCTCGACAAGGATTCCTGGTCCAAGGTCGTGGACGAGATGGACAAGTACCAGAAGGATTACGACAAGGCCGGAGCTGAGTCTGAGAAGAGCATCTTGTCCTACTTTGAGCGGGAAGCTGCACTCGGGCACATGGACAAGAACGGAGTGTTCGAAGGCACCAACTTCACGAAGCAGGACATCACAGACATTGTCGCGAAGGCAAGAAATCAGCGCCAGATGACTTCACAGCAGCTCGCGCAGGACTGGATGAACCAGTCACTGTCCGATGCTTACGGAAAGGAAGTAGGCAAGGCAGACATGGAGGGTGAGGCGCAGAAACGACTCAACCAGATCATGGAAACCGCTCAGAGCGGAGGAGATGCATTCAGCGTTGCTGAGGACGTCGGAGGAACCATGAACTGGAACCTCGACAGGTCAACTTCCGGAGCACTCGCTGATCGTTATAAGCAGATGGCTCCGAATGTGGAGACCATGCAGGAGACCATTGACAAGGCAAGGGAAGCCGGGGAGGCTGTCCCGCAGGCCTATATGGATTCCTACAACAAGGCGATCGAGGTCGGAGCGGCTGCCGGCGATACGAATGCCGGTTACCAGTACATGGCCAACCAGCTGTTCGAGGCAGGAAAGTCGCAGGAATTCCTTGATCAGATCGACAAGGCAGGCGCGGTTATTCCGCAGGAGTTCAGAGACGCTATCAACCGGTCGATGACGACCACCTCAACAGAAGACTACTCCAACTTCTACGACACCATGATGCAGGGCATCAGCGGTGACGTCGACTGGAATGCTGTATCCGAGGAGCTTTCCAAATACGGAATCACACTCGGAAATGATTTCTGGAAGGGCGTCCAGGACGGAAGCCCTCAGACTGCCGCAGATGCAGCCAAATACCTCAACCTCGACGGCCTGACGCAGGGATCGACCGCGACGACAGCAACCGGAGAGATGGGAGTAACCTACACACTTGACGCAGACGTCAATACGGTGTGGTCTATCGCCGGAAAAGTCATCGAGGCAGGCGGAGGTGGAGGACTGTCGCAGGCAGAACTTACACAGAAGATCCTTGAAGCAAACGGATGGACTAATGATCAGGCTACCAACCTTGATGTTGGACAGACTGTAAACATCCCTGAAGAATATGTCGTTGATCCTACCGTAGACACATCCAAGGCCGGTAAGGCAGTTCAGGACGCTACAACAGAGGCCGGTGAGGCCGCACAGCAGGCCAGCGAAAGCAATCCGGTACCGGTCGAACAGAAATATACCGTCGAAGCTCAGGTAGATACGAGCGGAGTCGGTGGAGCAGTTCAGAGCGCCTCAACCTCAGCGGCTGGATCCGCTGGCGGTGATACGACCGTCAACACAACAACCACGAACAATGTCACGACCACGACGAATGTAACGAATGCTGCAGACGCGGCCCAGGAGACACACGACCAGGTGCAGGCTGCACTTGATACACCGACATCCACGACCGGAAGCACGAACGTGACCGTCAGCCAGACGAACAACGCGGCGGATGTGTACTCACAAGTAGTGAGCGACCTTCAGAGCCAGTTTTCGAATTCTATCAGCGTAGGCGCTCATGCGACGGTCAACATGTCCTGGGGTATTACGAATGCTTCCAAGACGATCACCCTCAGTGGGGCATCCGGAGGAAGCTTCACTATTACAGCGCATAAGGAAGGCGGCTACTTCACAGAACCGCATGTTGGTATCGTTGCCGAGGCTGGTCCTGAGTGGATCATCCCGGACAACGGAAGCGCAGACAGCGCCGAGATGCTGATGGAGGCGGCAAGCAGTATCCTGGGAAGCGGTTCCGGAAGTGACAAGGTTGCTCCGGACATGGCTTCTTATCTCGGATCCGGAAGCGGATCGAGCGGGACGAGCTCTTCCAAGGACATCAATATCAATATCAACGGCAACGGCTCCATCCGGGCATCCGGAATGTCCAAGGAGCAGGTTGTCGAGATCCTGCAGGACAACCTGAGGCCGGTGCTGCTTAACATTGTATCGACCGAAGACGCAGAGGAGGGAATGCTGGCTTATGAGTACTAAAGCCGAAATATGGCTGAATGCCAATAATGACAGCGATGCCTTCCAGATTCCCGTCAATCCGGAATCTATCAAGATGACGTACAAGGGAATCACGACATCGATAAAACTCGATTCGTTCGGGGAGATACTGCACAAAGGGAAGAGGGAAGCTGCGACGATCTCGTTCAGCAGCTTCTTCCCTGCTGTTTATGGAAGCTTCTGCGCATACAAGGACTTCCCGACTCCGCTGCAGTGCAACAAGAAGATGATAGACCGGATGGAGAGCAAACTGCCGGTCCATTTCGTCTACTGTGATAACAAGAAGGTGAAGAACGTAGACATTTATGCCTACATCACCTCCTACGTTCCGGAGGAGAAAGGCGGGGACCCTGGCACCATCCAGTATTCAGTCGAGCTGAAGGAAGCACGGACCGTTCCGCTGAAGGTAATCGTCAATGGGAGGGTCAATGTAGAAACCACGCGGCTTGGCAACTTCTCTGAAGTAACGACCTACACGATCAAGAAGAAAGACACACTCTATAAGATCGCGAAGTCCTACTACAAGAAGAATGTCAAAAAGCAGAAAAAGAAGCTGATTGCGAAGAACAAGAGTACCCTGGCCAGCTGGAACAAGAAGTACAAGAAGGCAAAGGGAAAGAACAAGAAGAAATACATCAGGGACGGAGCCTACCGTCTGCTGATCGGCGGCAGCCTGACGATGCCGTAACCATAACCATTGCGAAAGGAGGAACTGAAGGAGAAAAATGAACAATCTGCAGTTTCTCATCGGGAGGAAGCCGAAATTCTATGATGTCTCTGACATGATCGTGAAGGCGGTCTCTTCCGGAGCGAGGGGGAAGGCACCGAGGGACCTGAAGGTAACGCTGCTTGATTCCGAACAGCTCGGGTCGGTAGATACCGATCCGAGTGACGGATTGATCTGCACATTTCTGGTAGACGGGGCTGAGTTCTTCCGTGGGATCGTTGTCTCTGACAACCGGAGCTCAAGCAGGACGGTCGAGATCCATGCGATGGACAATGCCATGTATCTGACCAAGAACAAAGGCTCCTTCACATTTAAGAAGAAGACAGCGACGCAGATCTTCAAAGCGGTGTGCAAGAAGGCGAATCTGAAGGTCGGCGGAGCTGTGAACACGAAATTCAAGATCAAAGAACTGACCAAGAAGGGAACGACCTTCTGGGACGTCATCCAGGACGCGCTGTCCCAGACATATTCCTCGACCGGCAAACGCTACTATGTGACATCGATTAAGGGCGAACTGTACCTGAAAAAGCGTACTGAAAGCAACAACATGATCATCGTGGACCCGGATACGAACACAACGACCTATTCGCAGACCCGGTCCATCGAGGATACCTACACCAGATTGAAGCTGTATTCTTCCACAACGAAGAAGAAAAAGACCACCACGAAGGTCAAGAAGACGGTGATCAATAAGCCACTTGAGAATAAGATCGGCATGATGCAGGATGTCGAGTCTGTCGACAAGAAGATCAAGAAGAGCGAGCTGAAGAAGAAGGCAGAAACATGGAAGAAGGACAAATCGACTATGTCCACCACGATGAGCTGGAGCGGATTAGGAGATACCAGAGCGATATCAGGCAAGGCGATCTGTGTAAAGGCTCCGCAGCTTGATGTCAACAAGGTCCTCTATATCGACTCGGATACGCATACCTGGCAGAACGGAAGCTACACCATGCAGTTGACACTGAAATATGCGGCTTCGAACAGTGATGCCGGCTGATCGGATGAGACTATGAAGAAGGGATGATGCGATATGGCAGAAAACTCGATCCGGTCCATGATCCTGCGGGAAGCGCGGAATCTGATGCCGGATATCTACTCCATGAAGGTAGTCAGCGTAAAGCCGCTCGAGATGGTCACGTCCGGGGACGCTCCGATTCACGTCACCGATGAATCCCTGATTGTCCCTTCGAGGCTCAGGAGCCAGCTGACCATTGGAGCTTATTTCTACGCTTTGTCCATCCAGGACACCAATACCTATTACGTTCTGGACGCGGAGTAATGGGTAATTCGACAGAAACCCATTACTCTTACTCCTTTGAGTAAGTGGTATACCAGAGAATAGCCCTTACTTTCATGCAGGAAGTAAGGTGTAATTGCTGAAAGAGGAGGAGGTGAAAGACAGATATGGCAGATGAATACACGGCTGATGAGACCACTATAGACGCATCAGCAGGCGTTTCAGGCGGCTACGTTTATCCAGACGATACGATCGAGACAGATACCGAGACCGATTCTGAAGAAGAGGAAGTCGTGGAAGATGACGATGACGACGAAGATTACGACGGGGATATGGAGTCTGTAGACTTCGGATTCGACCCGGAGAACATCGAAGAAGGCGCTATATCGAGGACATACGGAATTGATCTCGTCCATCACCGCATAAAAGGATTCGTCGATGACAAGGACGCGGTCATACAGGCGATCTGGAAAGCCCTGTCGACGGTCCGCTATGCGAACTACATCTACGATGACGATTACGGCTGCGACCTGATGAACAGGATCTACAACTCCTCCCTTTCAGAGCAGTATCTCAACACGGATGTGCCGGCCATGGTAGAAGAAGCCCTTTCCCAGGACGACCGCATCAAAGGAATCAAGGATTTCCAGTGGGAGAAGTCCGACAGCGACGGAGTGATCATGTCTTTTACGGCAGAGACCATTTACGGGGACATGCCCATTGAAAGCGAGGTGTAAAGCAGAAACATGGCTACGATCCGAAATGTAGAAGATCTGAATCTTGACGATATCACAGAGGAGAGCCTCACCGAAGAGGCGATAAACATGGGAACGGCGCTGAATGTGGACACCCGGCAGGGGAGCATTTACCGGGACGCGGCTGCCGGCCACATCGCGAGGACAGCTGAGTTCTTCGATGCCCTTACCGAGATCAGAGATATCCTCTCCATCTTTACCTGCACAGGCGACGTCCTTGACGAGTACCTGAAACAGGCAGGCATGGCAAGAGACCCGGAGGAGGCCACGCCGGCAACCTACAAATGTTATTTCGTAGGTGCTGAGCCCGAGATAGGCGCCACGATGATCGTGGACGAGACGGAGTTCACCGTCCTCTCAAAGGAAAGCTCCGAAGAGAACTGCTGGCTGATCCAGTCAGTCGATACAGGCACAGACATGAATAACTTCGCCTCCGGCACGGCGGTCATCCCGGATGATGATATCGACGACCTTGAGAACTGCACGCTGGGAGATCTTGTCGTCGCGGCGGCTGATATCGAGGATGATGACTCAGCCAGGGCACGCATGCTGTCCGGTGTAGGCGCAGACGTGGAGGCCGGCAATGCGGCTCAGTTCCTCAAATGGTGCAAGGAGATCGACGGAGTGGGCAGGGCTGAGATCTACCCGCTTCAGGAAGGCCCAGGAACTGTCACAGGGTATATCACATCCGTCACAGGCGGGAAGCCGGCTGACAGCGTGATCAAAGCAGTACAGGACACGATCGACCCGGGAGCGAACGGGGAAGGCGAAGGCCTCGCGCCGATCGGCTGCACATTTTACGCAGTCGCTGTCGAGGAATTCCCTGTCACGATCGGCGGGACCGTCACGCTTGTGAGTGGTTCGGATTCCTCAGTGGTCAAGGCGAAGATCACAGAAAAGATCGTCGCATATCTCAAGAACCTCGCGCTGACAGCGGAAGATATTCCGGGGACAAAGGAGCGGTCGATCCTGATCAACACGATCGGCTCCCTCATCATGACGACGAACGGGGTAAATGACTACACGGGCCTCACTCTGAACGGAGGGACGACGAATGCCACTTACACACACAAGACGGCTCCGGTCCTTTCCCAGAACAACCTGACATTCGCATGATGGGGCTGAAGGAGGAGCAATGATAGATCTTTATGATTACGAGGATAAAACTCCTCACAAAGAGCTTCTCGAGCAGTGGGGGCCATCATACTGGAAGGAGTTCCGGGAGATGGAGGCGAACTACACGTTCGCCGGCTGGACCCTCGACCTGATGCAGTACCAGGTATATCGGATGGTCAACAACCTGTTCATCGCGACCTGCGATGAGCAGACGCTTGCCAAATACGAAGGCATATTCGGGATCACTCCGGCAAAAGGCCAGAGTCTTGAGAGCCGCAGGCAGATTGCTGCGCTGCGATCAATCGGAAGGCAGAAGGTCTCGTTCAGCTCCATGAAGCAGTACATCAAGGACATGACCGGGACTGCTCCGGACATCGCCTGGGACAAGGACAACCGGCTTATCCTGCGGATCCAGATACCTTCGGCTGATGACAATGAGATCCCATTCGGAAGCATCCAGAACGTTCTCAGCAAGAAGGCGACCGGGCACATCAAGCTCCTCTTCTCACAGCTCGTCGTGTTCCAGATAGCAGACCAGGAGAAGATCTCTTATGGCCTTACCATCCGGATGCCGATGCGGTGGTGGCAGGATGCCATGCTGGACGGCCAGTACGATATGGACGGGCAGATACCCATGGACCAGGAGCGCGGCCCATACGAGACGCTGATCGTCCGGAACAGGATCGAAAACGACGAACCCGATATAGGGCTTTCAATCTGGCGGGGACACTCCTATACCATGAACGGTTACGCGAACATGGACGGGTCCCTCACTATGGAAGGAAACCATGAGATGCTCTGATGAGCAACGATGGCGCACAGACAGGTAAACGGCAGCTCGAAAGGAGGAGCAGACAGAAATGGCAGAAACGATCGTAAGCACAGTCGGCAAGAGCAAGATGCTCAAGGCCAGAGCCGGGATACAGGCGCTCCCGGCTATCGAAGGAGTCGCATTCGGAAGCGGCGGGGTGAATTCATCCGGGGAGATCAAGAACCATGCATCCGATGACACAGCGCTCTTCAGCGAAGTCCTGCGCAAGAAGGTGGACGGGCATGAGGTGATCTCTGACACCCAGATCCGCTACACCTGCACGCTCAGCGAGACAGAACTGAACGATGTATCCATTTCCGAGATAGGGCTATACGATACGGACGGAGACATCGTGGCCTTCAAGAGCTTCAAACCAAAGGTAAAGGACTCAGGCGAAGAGCTGATCTTCCAGTGCGACGATGAATTCTAAGTTCTATTTATTCTGAACTGAAATTTCAGAAAAGCGTATTTTTCATGCGGTTTTCGTATCAAAATGCCCGAAAACCGTACCATAATTCCGTGAAACGTGCTGTTCAGTGTGACTTTCGGGATTTTCTCCCGAATGCCAGACAAACAGCTTTTTTAATGCTAAAAAGTGAAAGGAGCAAGAAGCAATGGCAAACTTTGACACAAGCGATGCCGCCTACAATGCCGCGCTCCGCAAGTTCGAGACCACAGATCCCATTCATGCGGACGTTTTCAACCAGGTGGCAGAGCAGCTGATCAAGAACGATGTAGCCATTCGGAACGGAATCGGCCTTGAAAGCACGAACGCTTACTCAGCCAATCACAAGTTCCTTGTGCTGACTGGTGACGGCCCGGCTATGGTAAAACAGGAAGATATGATCCACATCATCCTTCCCAATAATGCCGGGACACATAACAGCATTTACAGAGGGAAGAACCTTGGATCTTCGGTGACGTCTGATCAGTGGGCTGCAATCAAGGCAGGAACATTCGATGACCTGTTCATCGGAGACTACTGGACCATCGGAGGCGTGAACTGGAGAATCGCGGCATTCGATTACTGGCTTCATTGCGGAGACATAGAATGCACGACTCACCATGTGGTCATTGCCCCGGATTCTTGTCTTTATAACGCTCAGATGCACAACACTGCTTCCGGTGGATGGGAATCCAGCGGAAACACGACTGAAGGTGCGTATGCCGGATCAGATATGCGGACAAAGAATCTGGAAACGGCAAAGTCCACGATCAATTCCGCATTCGGGTCGAACCACATTCTGAACCACAGAGAACATCTGCAGAACGCTGTGACAAATGGATATGCCAGCGGTGGAACGTGGATGGACAGCACAGTAGAGCTCATGAGCGAGGAGCAGGTTTATGGCTGCATGCAGTTTAAGCCAGGCAATTCTCTCGGTTCTACTATTCCGAACATTTACAACATCGACTACAGTCAGTTCCCTCTGTTCAGGCTGAACAAGGCGCTGATATGCAACCGTGCCGACTGGTGGCTTCGCGACGTTGCGGGCGCGGCTAACTTTTGTCGTGTCGACTCGAACGGGAATGGCGCCTACACCAACGCCTCGTACTCGCTTGGCGTGCGCCCGGCTTTCGGTATCTGCTGATCTTAAATCCCTCCCCTTCAGGGGAGGGATGGACGGTTTTACAGAGGTCGCGAAGCGACCCGAATTTTATGGGATAAATCATGAGCGTCGTATATGGAAAACGCGGATTGTCAGATATGGAATTCTGGAAGCAGATCTGCCGTATCGAGAAGAATATCATCTTCCTTCTTCTGCATGATTTTGGAGTGAAGAACAGAAGCAGGGAGCCGGATTTCTTCGTGAAGGTTCTGAAGTTTTCAGAAGATGACAAAGAAGCGTTTACAGAGATCTGCGAGAAGTATGGAATTGGAAAGATCACAGATGAATTTCCAGAATGGCTTATCAATCGATATCGGGAAAGGATCCTTGATACCATCTCGTCCATAAAGCAGAACATCCGTGATGCAAATGAAGTTTACCCATATTACGAGAGCGAGTTCTACGAGCGGAGGAAATACCAGGACGATGCCATCAGAGGATGCGGTGAATTATACGATGTGTTTACACTGTGCAAAGAAACTCTTCCTGTCGATGCTGACAGATATGAGAGGTTCGTGCAGCTTATACAGTATGAAGCAACGCTCCTGAAAGGATGGAGGAAATCCGATAACCGGATATTAAGACAGATTCAGAAACGAGATTCTGAAGACAAATCGAAGCATCCATCCAAGAATGGTGGAGAAGGTAAAATTAATAAGGCACCTGCCCTGAATAAGGGATAAGATGCAGGGCATTGACTGTATGCCGACTGGTGGCTTCGCGACGTTGCGGGCGCGGCTAACTTTTGTAATGTCAACTCGAACGGGAATAGCAACTACAACAACGCCTCGAACTCGAATGGCGTGCGCCCGGATTTCCTACGGTCCTATCAAGTAGCCTATATGGTGAATGGACTGATACCGAAAGGAGTCGGTGCCCTTGCCGAAAGGCCAAATGGACGTGGCGGATGCCAGTCAGTACGCTGCCTGGCTATAAACCGCCACACTGAAAGGAACTAAAACATGACTCAGTATTATGGCATTCGCAAGGTAAGTAACGCGGATGCCTTATATGATGCTTTCAGAAAATCCAAGATCAATTCTGACTGGAAGTTTTCGGTTCAGAAATACGATTACAACCTCTGGGAGAACATCTCTGACACCAAAAGAGCACTGAATCATGGTCAATACCAGCAGAGACCATTTGTGGAATTCGACCTTTCGGAACGGGGAAAACTCAGGCATATAAAAGCCATCAATATTTTTGACCGAGTAGTGCAGCGTTCACTCTGTGATAACGTCCTTACGCCTGCCACGAAACCTTATCTGATATATGACAATGGCGCGAGCCAGGAAAACAAGGGAGTGACATTCACAAGAGACCGACTTAAAGAACATCTTCATAGATACTATCGTGAGTATGGAACAAATGAAGGATACGTTCTGCAGGTAGATTTCAAAAACTACTTTGGAAGCATACCTCACGATCAGCTGAAGCAGGCTTATGCGAAGATAATTCCGGAGCCTGATCTTCAATGGCTGATCAATTATCTGATTGATACAAACGGACCAGATCGAGGGATGGGAATTGGGTCTCAGCTTTCACAGAATGCCGGAATCTATTATCCCACTCCGCTGGATCAGTTCTTCAAGACTGTTCTTGGAGAAAAATATTATGCTGCGTACCAGGATGACCGGTATCTGATCTGCCATGAGAAGGAACATGCCAAGATGTGTCTTTCCGAGATGCGGAAAAGATCGCAGGAACTTGGACTCACGATAAACGAAAAGAAAACGCAGATTGTAAAGCTTTCAAAAGGGTTCACATTTCTTAAAATCAGATATGTTTTGACCGAGACCGGGAAAGTAGTCACTTATCAAAGCAGAGATACATTCATCCGGGAACGTAGGAGACTCAAGAAATTCAAGAAAAACGGAATGAATCCTGATCGTGCAGCGATGTGTTATAGATCATGGAGAGGTTCGGCTCAGCAGTATCACAACAATTATTACCGGATAAGAAGAATGGATGCTCTCTTCACCAGCCTATTTCCCGGTACTGAATACAGGTCAAATAAAGAGATTGACAAACTCATAGCGAAAGGAGACGAGAAACGATGACATATACGATTACCCTTGGAGATGGCACACGCTTAGAGAATCTTGAACTGAGCGGAAATAACTATATCAGCAGCAAAAAGCTGACGGAGGACGATTTCAAAGATCTCTCAACTGTCACCATCACTGACAGCGAAGGAAAAGAAGAAGTCCATAAGGACATGGAGTTTGTTCAAGTTACCACATACGGAGACGGAAAATATTATTTCATCCTGGCTGATCCGACTCCTGACGAGCTCGAGAAGCGGGAGCTCAAGAAGCAGCTGGCTGCCGCGAACAGTGATATCACCAGCCTCCAGGAGGCTTTGTGTGATGTGTATGAGGCTACACTCTCTTAAGGAAAGGAGGCGTGAAGAATGGCACAGGTTTATGCGGCCCTCATCATCAAAGGAAGGAAGACGATCGACCAGGTACCGGAGAAGCTGAAGGATGAAGTGAAGCAGATCCTGATCGATGAAGGTCATCCGGAACTCGCAGAATGAAACGGTTGATCAGAGCGATAAGAAAGGTGGTAGAAACCATGGCACTTATTTACGCAACACTCATTATCAAAGGCATCAAGACAATCAACGACGTACCGAAGGTCATCCGGAATAAGGTCAAGCAGGTCCTGATTGACCTTGATCTTCCGGAACTGGCAGAAGAGCAGACTGAGGAGACTGGCACGACCGAAACCGGTAAGCCTGGATCCAGCACGGGGCAGACCGCATAAAAGGCAACTGATCACAAACAGGAGGAGATACGAATGGATGGTCCGAGGGATGAAAACCTGGAAGCGATCCTGGAATATTATGTCCAGCTTGTCGAGAAGCAACAGAACACGATGGAGTCAATGGCTGCACTGATCGCAAAGCAAGGCAGCCTGATTGCGCAGCTCAAGGCCGTCGATGAAGCAGAAAAGGAATGTGTCCAGGAGGAGAGAACAGACACCATCAGCGATTCAGAGAAGCTCGGTTACACGGAATAAGTCCATCATCATGAGTATCTTTATACATTTTATTGAAGGATCTGGCAGTAGACTGCCGGGTCCTTTCTTTTTGCAGACATCAATAAGAGGTGCGTATGAAAAAGCCAGCGTCACCGAAATACTCAGGTAATGATTTCCGTGAGGATTTGGAACGATTCTATGGGATGAGTCTTGACCCTGAACAGAAAGCCTTTCGTGATGCAATTTGCAGACCCGGAGGAATTATTACATTTTGCAATGCTATCGCGGGATCTGGGAAAACCACCATAGCGGTCGGATGCGCAAATCTACTGTGCCGATATGGGATTGTAAACGGAATCGTGTATGTGGTTTCTCCTACCCAGGAAAAAGTCCAAGGCTATCTCAAGGGAAGCATCGAAGAAAAGTCCGCTCCTTATATGGGAGCGCTCGAAGAAGCTCTCCTTGAAATCGGGATAAATCCGTCACAAGTGATATCAACGCCTGACAACATGAAGGCCGTGAAAGAAGGCCTCGCTTACGTCACTGCAATCACTCACACTTTCCTGCGAGGGAAGAACGTCAGTAAGAAGGCAATCATCATCGATGAAGCCCAGAACTTTTATCTGTCTGATTTGAAGAAAACGCTTACCAGACCACATGATGACTGTAAGGTAATCGTCATCGGACACACAGGGCAGATAGATCTTTATAAGCACCCGGAGAACAGCGGCTTCGCTCCGATGATTGAACACTTCAGAAGTAAACACGACGAACGGGCTGCCTTCTGTGAGCTCCACCACAACTACCGGGGCTGGGTGAGTACGACCGCTGATGAGGTACTTACGGAAATAGAACGAGATACGAGATAGATAGGAGACTAATCAATTATGCAGATCTTTATATCAGTGTTACTCGGGGCTCTTGGAGGAGGACTCCTCAGCTTCATTCAGTTCCTGATCACCAGGAAGGATAAGAAGGAAGACATGACTAGTGACCTTTTGGATGCAATCGCAGACCTTAAGCAGGAATTACAGAATACCAAAAAGCACATGGAAGACGAGGAGAAAGAGTCGAAGATCCTTGCAGACCTGGTCCGAGGGACTGCATATGACCGAATCTGTTTTGTAGGCCGGCAATACCTTGAGAAGGGAGAGATCGACTTCGACGAGCGTGAGAACTTCCGCAAATATCTCTATAACCCATACCATGCCGCTGGCGGCGATGGAACAGCCGAGAAGATCATGGAACAGATAGACAAGCTCCCACTTAAGGAGCACTGAAAGAATAGGAGAAAACGAAAATGAACGAACTTATCTTTAACGTCATCAGCGCAGTTATCCTGGCACTCGTAGGGATCGTCACCAAGGAACTCATCCCGTACCTGAGGAAGAAGAAGGCTGAAGCAGACGCACAGCTGAAGCGGACCAGATGGGGATGGGTCACCGAGATCACGGATGCAGCTGTTCGGGCAGTCGAGCAGACCGCTTCTGATAGCATCCATGGAACTGAAAAAAAGCAGAGAGCGGCAACCCTTATCAAGGATGCGCTGGACCGGCAGGGATATGGTGAATATGTTACGAATGAGCAGATCCTGCAGCTGATCGAGGCTGCCGTTCAGGAAATGAATTCTCAGGATATTAAGATCGAGGAGCCGGTTCTGGAAGAGGATAAATCAGACGCTGATTGAGGAGGCGATCAAGATGGCATACACGAACAGCTCACTTGTTTCCTATACAAAGCTGAGTCCCTGCAACAGCGGGACCCGGACGCACTCCATCGACCGGATCACTCCACACTGCATCGTCGGCCAGCTGTCGGTCGAGTCTGCAGGAGAGTGGTTCTCACATGAGAGTACGCAGGCCAGCTGCAACTATGTGATCGGTGCTGACGCCAGAGTCGGACTGATCGTCCCTGAGAGTCAGCGTTCCTGGTGCTCCTCCTCCAGGGAGAACGACCAGCGTGCTGTGACGATCGAGTGCGCCTCAGAAAAGACACATCCGTACGCTTTCAAGACGGGAGTGTACATGAAACTGATAGAGCTCTGCACGGATATCTGCAAGCGAAACGGAAAGAAGAAGCTGATCTGGCTTGGAGACAAGGCGAAGACCCTGTCCTACCAGCCGGCATCGGATGAGATGATTCTCACAGTTCACCGCTGGTTTGCCAACAAGGAATGCCCGGGAGACTGGCTGTATGCGCGCCTAGGCGATTTGGCCGTCAAGGTAACGGCCGCACTCCAGAAGGATGCGAAGCCAGCGGAAAATCCTGCGAAACCAGAGACGATGTCATCCACTCAGGCGAAAGAGATCCATGCTCTTGCGTCCGAGAAGGCAAAGGCTGCAGCCATGCTGGAACTGGTCCATAGATGCGACAGTTCCGGAATCCTCAATTCCGTGACTACCGCGCAGATGATCCTGGAGAGCGGTTATTGTGGGACCGACCTTGCGCTGAATGCGAACAACTGCTTCGGGATGAAATGCAGCCTTTCAAACAATGCTTGGCCGCCCGTCTGGGACGGGAAGTCGAGCTACACTAAGATCACTGCAGAGCAGGACAAGGCCGGCAACGAGTACCACATCAAGGCTGCTTTCAGAAAATACCCATGTGTGGAAAATTCCATAAAAGACCATGCGGCCTATCTTCTCGGAGCGATGAATGGGTCCAAGAAGAGATACGCAGGCCTGACGGACGCGAAGAACTACAAGGAAGCGATCCACATCATCAAGTCCGGAGGATACGCGACGGACGTCAAGTACGAGTCGAAGATCTGCAGCATCATCGAGCGGTATGGCCTGGATAAATACGACGGTCAGACTTCCGGATCCGGAACAGCGCCGGCAGCAAAGACCGTGACGTACACCGTTCAGGCTGGTGCTTTCTCCGAGAAGAAGAACGCACAGGCCATGCTGAAGAAGGTTAAGAAGCTCGGAATCGACTGCTTCATCAAGCAGTCCGATCGGTTCTATCTCGTCCAGTGCGGTGCATTCTCTGTCAAGGAGAACGCGGACAAGATTATGAAGAAGCTGCAGGATGCGAGAATCGATTCCTTTATCAAGGAAATCTGATATAATATGCGCAGAGGGCAGGGTTGATCGCCTGCGGGAGCGTTCGCTCGGCAGAAATGCTGAGGAGTCCTTAAGGACAGGGAGCGCGGGTCGGTGTGCGGAGAGGCCGACATGAACTCTTAACGCGCATATGTAGTTCACTGGTGGAGCATGGGAAAACTGACCGCTTCGGCGGAGGGATCTCACAATGACGAGGAACCATGCAGCCAGCTTCAAGAGATATGCAGAATGAAAGCCATCCGGAGACGTCCGGGTGGCTTTTTTCTTTTCCTACAACACAAAATCAAAGTGTTGAAGAAAGTTCAACACTCTGTATTTGTATATTCAATTCAGTTTATTTCTACTAGATGGCAAATACGTGACCTCACTCAAAATCTTCCTCATTTCTCATCTTCTGCATTCCGTATAATTGATCTGTAAGGATATCCCTGATCGAAAATTTCAAAAAAATTTTTGAAAAGATTGAACTCATAGCCGTCTAAAACGGTTCACAAGCAGAGCTAAAGTTTCACGATCCACTGCAATTATTCCACGCAATGCATCAATATTCCCTGAACTGCACCATTTTCCCGATTCGCTTACAGACTCGGGGAAATGGGGTAATTTATAAGGGAAGGAGTACTCACACAATGATACGCATCAAGCTATCTCGGGTGATGGGAGACAGGAGGATTTCCCAGTCGGAGCTAAGCCGGATCACTGGTATCGGGAAACACGCGATCAACGATCTGTACCAAGACTTGACCGACCGGGTCAGCCTTTCACAGCTGGACACTATCTGCGATGCGCTCGGCTGCTCACTTGATGAGATCCTTGAGTGGACGGCAAATGATCCTAAAGGGAAAACCCGCGATCTACCATCCAGAAAGCACTGACAGTCTGGGTGCTGCAACACCCAGGCGGAGGGAGGAGAGATCCTCCCTCCTGTCAGCTCTTTAGGAGAAGTGCACATATCCTCACATCTATTTTCACATATTCTATAAATAATCAACAACTCGTATTCTTCCCAGTAATCGACATAAGTACACAGTTCTTTCTGGAGATCTTTGTTCATTATATGCCCTCTTATCTGCTTGATGTTCTCCGGCACAAGAGTGATTAATACACACAACAAAAGAAAAGCACAACGCCGGGAGGCGAAAGGAGAACGAACATGAAGAACACAGAGAAGATGCAGGAAGCCATGAAAGAACAGACCATCGGGGTCGAGGTCGAGATGAACAACATCCGCAGGAGCACAGCCGCAAAGGTCGCAGCCGAATTCTTCGGAACAAACCGCTACAACAACACAGCAGCCAGGAACGGCTACTACACCTGGAGCGCCTGGGACGCACAGGACCGCGAATGGAAATTCCAGCGGGACGTCAGCATTGCCGGACCTGACGACGAAAAATGCGAGATGGTAACGCCGATCCTGACCTACGACGACATCGAGACCCTGCAGGAGCTGGTCAGACGCCTCCGCAAGGCAGGAGCCAAGAGCGACGCCACCAGAGGATGCGGGGTTCACATTCACATCGGAGCAAAGGGCCACACACCACAGACCCTCAGGAACCTGGCGAACATCATGGTGAGCCACGAAGACCTCCTTACCAAGGCCCTCAACCTGGACTGCTGGAGAACAGAACGCTACTGCAAGCCGGTCGACCCGAACTTCCTGAGAGAGCTCAACGCGAAGAAGCCGAAGACCATGGCAGAGCTTGCAGACATCTGGTACACCTCCCAGGGAGCCAGCTACGGACGCAGCCAGCACTACAACGGCAGCCGGTACCACATGCTCAACCTCCACGCCACCTTCACCAAGGGAACGGTCGAGTTCAGGCTCTTCCAATTCGACGCACCTGCGGACGGAAAGGCAAACGGCCTGCACGCCGGACAGCTCAAGGCTTACATCCAGCTTTGCCTGGCGATGAGCGCCATGGCCAAAGAACAGAAGCACGCAAGCGCAAAGCCACAGCAGAGCGAGAACCCGAAATACGCGATGCGCACCTGGCTCCTCCGCTTGGGCTTCATCGGAGACGAGTTCAAGACAGCAAGGGACATCCTTACCAAGAGGCTCGACGGCGACGCTTCCTTCCGGAACGGAAGAAACGCGGCTTGAGAAACTCAAGATAAACTTGATAAACTCAAGATCCAGGAAGGACCAGCCTTCCGCTACCGAGGCAGCCGCGAGAGAGCGGCTTTCGGCAGTAGAAGGGTAGCCCTTCAGAAAGGAGAAAGAAACATATGGCAGAAAGATATTACCTGGCTTATGGAAGCAACCTTAACATTCAGCAGATGGGACTCCGGTGCCCATTCGCGCTTCCGATCGGAACGGTCCAGCTCCACGGGTACGAGCTGGTCTTTAAGGGAAGCAAGACCGGGTCATACCTGACGATTCAGGAGCGGGAGGACAGCAGTGTGCCGGCAGCCGTGTGGCGGGTCACGAGCGTTGATGAGGCCCGGCTGGATCGGTACGAAGGTTATCCGAGGTTCTACTACAAGAAGCCGGTCGAGGTCAACGTCCTTGACCGATGGCAGGAGAAGAACAGGATTCTGACCGCCTTCGTCTACGTGATGAGGGAATACCGGCCATACGGGCTCCCGAGCCCGGAGTATGTTGAGGTCTGCAGGAAGGGATACATGGACTTTGATCTCGACCTGGGGGAACTCGGAAAGGCACTTGAAAGGACCAGAGAGGAGATGAGAAAGAATGAAAGAGGATAAGATGACCACGCGGGTCTGCCCGATCTGCGGAAAGAAGTACACAGGGATCCCGGCAACCAGCCGGGAGGACAACCAGACGCTGATCTGCCCGGACTGCGGAACCAGGCAGGCGCTCGCCTCGATCGGAGTCGGCGCGGATGAGCGGGAAGAGATCCTTCATATAATACACGAGAACACCCGCTGATCCTTGTGTACATTATGGTGAGTTATCCACTTGCTAAGTGCTGCCTTCAGAGTGATTAATAACAGTGCAAAGAGGAAAACACACAAGCAGGGGGAAAGAACCATGTGGAACAAAGGAAGCCTGAACATCAACGGAATGGAATGCACCTACTGGGTAAAGCACTACGAAGAGCCGAGCGAAGAATACGGGATCGACGGCGGCAGGATTTCAAAGCTTGAGATCCGGGTGAACGGCAAGACCACCTGCTCATACGAGCGCGGATGGGAGACCGAGCCGGAAGACGAGACAAGCCAGCTTGCCTTCGCAGCCATGATGCAGAAATTCAACTGAACAAGGAAGCCGATGGGAGACCTTGAAAGAGGCCTCCCAATTTCCTGTTACTTTTCTCATAGTCAAATCGCTCAAAGCTGAGAGTAACAAAAAAGTATCAAGATAAATTTCAGCCATTTTCAAAAGTTGCACCACGGGACACAGAAAACAATTTTTCTACTGCTTTTTCTTAAACGCGATATAATACGTACAGCGTAACCCAATTGAGTTTGAATAAATATTGGAAGTCCGGAACCCGGCATAAACACTGGGTTTTCGGACTTTTTCTATGCCTCGTGAGAACATTTTTCAAAAAAAGATTCGGCGTTTACCGACCACCCTTTTTGTCTGAAAACGGAACCACCTATTTACCTCCGTCTGTGAAGGTGAATAATTCCTCGACAGTAACGTCAAATACTCTTGCGATATCCATTGCCAGCTTTAACGAGGGATTATATTTACCGTTTTCCAGATGAACAATTGTCTCCCTACGGGCACCAACTTTCTCCGCAAGATCCGCCTGCGTTATTCCTGCTTTTTCACGGAATTCTTTTATTTTTGTAACAAGTGCCACCTCATACTCCCTTCTGATCCATTACCTTGAAAATGATAATTCGCAGTATGGAAATGATGATCAGCGAAATCATAATAACCCAGCCCATGAAAGATGCAGTATTAGCTACATGCCCTAATGTGCCGCCAATAAATGCAGTCAAAACCATTACTGCTGCAAATATTTTCAGACAGATGGAGTCACATCTTTTTAAATTTGCTCTTGCAAGCTCATCGATGGGTTCTTTGTGAAATTTCCGGACTCTGTATGATATCAGGAAAATAAAACATATGATCCCTCCTGCGACAGCATTTTGAATATACGTGTAGGATTCTTTCCAATCCGTTCTTACCCAGCACCAATAGTAGAATGTCAAACCAATGGTAAGAACTGCAGTTTCTGTCATCAATTCTGTAATACTGACTTTTTTATTCATAATGCCTCCTGTGTGATATATTTATCACTTGATGTTATAAATATATCACACTAAAATTACTTGTCAACAATAAATGTGATAAATAATTCACTTTGTATATTCAGATATACAGTTTCCAGACCGTGACTGACAGCTATGAGGACTCGATGAGTGGTCTGATTCTGAAAGAATTGTTTAATTGCTAAGAAGTGAGGCCTTAAATCGTTAAAAGGATTACAGGAAGTTGCAAATTATAAGAGCGCAAAAAGACATTATTATATGCGGGTTATGCGATTAACCTATTGTAGAATGAGCTTTTTTTAAATACTATGGGACAAAAGCGTAAAGGAGAAACCCAGAAACCCCATGTCAGATAAAAGATTTTTACAAGATGTGCTGCGCATCTCCATACCGGTGGCATTACAATCCATGCTGCAGTCTTCCTTTTCCATGGTCGATCAGATCATGGTCGGTCAGCTTGGAGATAAAGGTGTTGCTGCAGTTGAAATTGCCGGAAAGCCCAGTTTTATTTATACGTTCATCATTGGAGCAATCAGTACGATCACAGGAATCATGATTTCGCAGTACATTGGCAACCATAACAGAGAAGCAGAGGAAAAGAGCATCTGTATCAATTTTCTGGTGATGATATTAACCGGGCTTACCTTTCTATCTGTTTTCAGTCTTTTCCAGAATCCGTTCGTGGGAATGTTTACGGAAGAAGAGCAGGTAATCGCAAAGGGCAGCACATATCTCGGGATTATCTCATGGACATTCATTCCGCTGGGGATCTGTAACATTCTGGGGACTGCCCTGCGATGCCGGGACAAATCAACCTGGCCGCTTTATATCGGCATTTTTTCTGCTTTGCTCAATACAGTTTTAAACTACTGCTTTATATTTGGAAATTTGGGCGCGCCGCGTCTTGGAATAGCAGGCGCCGCATATGCGAGTGTCATATCCCAGGCGGCCGGAGCACTGATTTCCATCCTGTGTTTTTGCAGATTATATGGGCGGATTCGTATTTCGTTAAGCCTTGGAAAGGCAGGATATTCGCAGTACTTTCTGATGCTTCTGCCGATTGTTTTGAATGAGTTTTTCTGGTCCGTGGGACAAAGCGTATACACATATGTCTATGGGCATATGGGGACTAATGAACTGGCAGGAATGTCGTTGACGGGCGCTGTTCAAGGCCTGACCATGGGAGCATTAAGCGGCCTGTCTCAGGCAGCCGGGATCCTGATCGGCAAAAGACTTGGCTGCAAGGAATATGACGCTGCCTAAGAGGATTCCATAAAGCTATGCGGTCTTGGAGTGGCCGGATCACTGGTCTTCACGCTGCTGTTGATTTTGATCAGAAATCCGTACGTTCAGCTGTTCAACGTATCAGGAGATGTTCGCGGAATCGGCGCGGATATTCTGGCAGCATTTGCGATCCTGATGCCTGTGAAGGTACAGAATATGATACTGGGAGGCGGAATCATCCGAAGCGGCGGAAAAACAAAGTATGTCATCATTCGATATGTCTCTCAGGAGGTAAGCTTGCAGGATGGAATCACAAATGAATTATTATGAAAAATATGCGTTGGCGTGTAAAAATGAATGATGACGGAATTCATCATGTGGAGATACCTGAAGTACCAGTTGAGGCGATTCGTGAGGCGGTAATTAATAGCTTTGCTCACGCACGGTATGACATACCGGTGCAGCATGAAATTGATATCTTTTCAAACAGAATTTACGAAGGAAAATCAGGTAGGATTGCGGATATGACTGACATCAGGCATTATAAGTTGATGAAGGGGTGATATCTACGCGATTTTGTATCGGGAAGGTGAAAGGTGAGCTTATGAAAACCATTCAGCAGGTGTTAAGAGAAACAGATCACGAGGCTATAGAAGCAGCATACTTTTACGAACATCCAATCAATCTGTGGGAAGTCAGGAATCATGACGATATCACGATTGGAGAATTTTATAGGAGAATATCCGGAAGATTCCAGGATTTCCTGAATAGATTATGTGAAATGAAAGCTGAGACGCATCCGGAAAAACAAGGGGTATTATTCGTCTATAGATCTCAAACGTATGATTATTTATTAGGTGAGGCGGTTGGATTAATACATGCCGACGAACTAATGAAGACAGATGACCTTTCGAAACTTCCGGTATACGCTTATGAATTTACCGCTCAGAAAGAGGCATTGAGTTTTTTTGTCTCTGATAATAAGTTGACACAGGATAATTTAATGGATGTGATCGTGGATTTTTTATACGAAATCTCCTTCTTTGGATATGATCAGGAGAGTATGGATAAAGAGAGGCAAAAGTTAGAAGAATCCATTAAAGAGAGTAAGGAACATCCGGAGCGATTAGTTGAATTTGACAACGAGGAATTCTGTAAGGAATTTGATATTCTGATTACAGAAGAATATCCGGAAGAAGATGAGAAAAGAAGAAAATTTTATGAGGCAGGGATGGAGTATACACAGTATTGTCAAGAGGTTGAACTGAAAAGGATAAAGGATTTACTGAAATAAGCAGCAGGCATTTACAAAAACGGTAAACACTTTGCCCCTATAACCTCCGGCCGGACCAGCAGGTGTCAAATTTTCACAGCGCCGCATAAGAACAAACAAACCGGTGAATCGCCATCAGAATTAACCCCAAAATCACACCAGTAAATCGCCTGAAAGCATTGCAAGGACACCGGAAAGGTCAGTATTGCATCCGGGATTAACAATCAATATTGGATCTGCTTTGTATAGACAGTAAAAGATGCTACGAATGTAGAATTTCCGCTTAGAGACAGGCAAAGGATATCAATGTTCCAGTATGCCGCATACAGGATATTCTGCATGATCGGCTCCGTGTGTCTGCAGATACCTCGATTCAGCAGGAAAGCAAGCCCGTTATTGTGACAGCGGTGAGCATTCCCAAAAGAATCCAGAATAGACATTGCTGACGAATTTTGACATGATATCACGCATGATATTATGTTGGAAAAATCTGCGTACTTGATATTAATTTTTAATACGGTACGATATCAATACCAGAAACAAAACAACTATCAGGCATAAAATTCAGGGCCCGAAAAGCAAAGAGGTAATTGTTATGTCCAGTGAAATCATACAAAGGAAGATGCTGCCAAAGTACATCGAGGTGCGTGGCGCAAAGGTCCACAACCTGAAAAACATTGATGTCAATATTCCGCTGCATGAGATCGTAGCGATTGCCGGGGTCTCCGGCTCGGGAAAATCCTCGCTTGCGCTTGGCGCGCTGTATGCAGAGGGATCCCGCAGGTATTTGGAATCTCTCTCGACCTATACGCGCCGGAGGATGACGCAGGCGGAACGGGCGGATGTGGATGATATTCGGTACGTACCGGCGGCGCTTGCGCTGCGCCAGCGGCCGGGAGTGCCCGGCATCCGCAGCACGTTCGGGACACTTTCGGAGCTGCTAAACAGCCTGCGGCTGATGTTTTCTCGGCTTGCGAGCCACCGCTGCCCCAACGGGCATTACTGCCCTCCGTCTCTTTCTGTCGCGGCCATGCAGGAAATTACGTGTCCTGTCTGCGGTGAGAAATTCTATGGCCCCGGAGCTGAGGAGCTTGCCTTCAACAGCACCGGCGCCTGCAAGACCTGCGGCGGAACAGGAGTTGTCCAGACCGTGAACGAGGCAGCGCTGGTGCCGGATGATTCCAAGACAATCGATGAAGGCGCGGTTGTCGTCTGGGGAACGCTCATGTGGTCGCTGATGAAGGATATCGTGCGGACGATGGGCGTGCGGACAGATGTTCCATTCCGTGATCTGACGCCGGAGGAGAAAGAGATTGTTTATCACGGCGAGCTGAAGAAGCATCACATCCACTACGTCAATCCGAACACGCTGGAACCTGCGGAGATGGATTTTAATTATTACAGCGCGGTCAATTCTGTGAAGAATTCCCTTGCCAAGGTCAAGGACGAGAAGGGAATGAAGCGTCTCGAAAAATATCTGGAAGAAGACGTCTGTCCGGACTGCCATGGGACAAGGCTCTCGGAGGCCGCCCGTGCGCCAAGGCTTCGGGGCATCGGACTGGATGAGGCGGCGGCGATGACGCTCTCGGAACTGATTCCCTGGGTGCAGGGTGTTCCGGCATCGCTTCCGGAAGAGATGCGTCCGATGGCGGAAAACATCTGCGAATCCTTCATGGACGTCTCAAAGCGGCTCATGGACCTCGGCCTTGGATACCTGTCGCTTGATCGGGCAGCCTCGACGCTTTCCACGGGGGAACGGCAGCGCGTGCAGCTCGCAAGGGCAGTCCGCAACCGCACGACCGGCGTACTCTATGTTCTCGATGAGCCATCGATCGGCCTGCACCCCTATAATCTCAAGGGGCTGACCGGCGTAATGGACGATCTGCAGGCCGACGGGAACTCCGTCATTATTGTTGACCATGACACGCAGGTTTTAAAGCACGCCGACTGGATGATCGAAATGGGAAAAGGAGCCGGAGCAGACGGCGGGACGGTGATTTCTGAGGGAACAATCGAAGATATTTTGAAAAATCCGCAGTCTGTCATCGGGCCGTTCCTTTCCGATCAGTATGAAGCAAGAATCCGACCGGTTTTACAGACGACTTCCATGTTTGAGAAAGGCACCATACATCTGGAAACAGGGGTGATTCACACGGTGCACCCTTTGGATGTGCGGATACCAATGGGACGGCTTACCGTAGTGACGGGTGTTTCCGGATCCGGAAAGACAACGATGGTGCTGGAGAGTCTGATCCCGGCGCTGAAGGCAAAAACCAGCGGGCAGAAGCTGCCGGCACATGTGAAATACATCGAAGCGGAAGGCATTACGCAGGTCAAACTGATCGACGCGACGCCAATCGGCATCAATGTGCGCTCGACCGTGGCGACGTACGCAAATGTCCACGATGAACTCAGAAAAGTATACGTAAAAACTAAAGACGCGAAGGAGCACTCCTTCAAGGCCGGAGATTTCTCTTACAATACGGGAAAACTTCGCTGCCCGACCTGTGACGGAACAGGGGAGATCTCGCTGGATGTTCAGTTTCTGCCCGATGTGAAGATTCCCTGTCCGGACTGCCGGGGCTCCCGGTACAGCAGGGATGCTTTTGATATCCGCAGGAAGGCAAAGGATGGGAACGAGTATAGTCTCCCGGAACTTATGAATATGAGTGTGGATCAGGTGCTGCATGCCCTCGGCGGACTGAAACTCCTGCAGCAGCGCCTGCAGGTGCTGCACGACTTAGGACTTGGATATCTGACTCTCGGAGAGGAAACGCCGGGACTTTCTGGTGGGGAAGCGCAGCGTCTGAAGCTTGCCAGTGAGATGGGAAAGGGTCAGAGTGACTCGGTGTTTGTTTTTGATGAACCGACGATCGGCCTGCATCCGCAGGATGTGAAGACGCTGCTTCATGTTTTTCAGACTCTGATTGACCATGGAGCAACTGTTGTTGTCATTGAGCATGACCTTGATGTCATTAAGAATGCCGATTACATCATCGACATGGGGCCAGGCGGCGGAAAAGAAGGCGGCAGAATTGTTGCCTGCGGGACACCGGATGAAATCAAACAGACAGATGAAAGCATTACCGGGAATTATATATAAAATGTAAATACTTCTTACGTAATATATGACACGATGTTGGGAAATTTATGAACTTGATTTTATATCTGTACACAGTATCATTTTTATACAATTAATCCGGAAGAAGATTTAAAGACGTGAGCTAAACAGTGCTGAAAGGAAGGCTATGGCAGATAAAAAAGAAAAACCTGCGGAGTATATGAGCTACCCGGAGTACCTGGTGAATATTAAACGGGGAATTGTTACGGAGGACGGGCATTGCCCTGTCACCCCGCTTCTCATAATGCTGCAGGGCAGGTGGAAATCACAGCTTATGTATGAGATGTGCATTTTTGATACGGTCCGGTTCGGACAGCTGAAGAAGGATCTTCCGGGTATTACAAATACGATGCTTACCAAGGGACTCCGTGAACTTGAAGATGACGGCCTGATTACAAGAAAGCAATTCAATGAGATTCCGCCGCGTGTGGAGTATTCCCTGACGGAAATGGGAAGAGACCTGCTCCCGGTATTCTATGCGATCATGAACTGGGGCTTTAAGTACGATAAAGAGCTGTATAGAGATATAAAAGGTAAGTAAAGGACAGTGGGAAAGCAGAGTGGATTTGTTTGAATATGCGGCGGAGAGCCGGAAAGAAAAGGAATCTCCCCTTGCCGCCAGAATGCGCCCTCAGACTTTGGACGAAGTGGTCGGCCAGGAGAACATTATAGGGAAGGATAAGCTTCTTTACCGTGCAATTAAAGCAGACCGGATCAGCTCGGTTATCTTCTATGGCCCGCCTGGCGTGGGGAAAACAACCCTTGCTCGTGTGATCGCTGGGACGACAGCTGCAGATTTCCATCAGGTGAACGCAACGATTGCGGGAAAGAAAGATCTTGAGGAGGTTGTCGAAAAGGCAAAAGAGAATCTGGGCGGCTACGGAAGAAAGACAATTCTCTTTATTGACGAGATCCACCGGTTCAATAAGGCGCAGCAGGACTATCTGTTGCCATATGTGGAAGACGGCACGGTAATTTTGATCGGCGCAACGACAGAGAATCCGTATTTCGAAGTGAATGGTGCGCTTCTATCAAGGTCGAGGATTTTTGAACTGAAGCCGCTGTCGAAGGAGAATATTCTTACGTTGATCCACCGGGCCTTCGATTCCGACAGGGGAGTAAAAGCTTACAACGCAGTTATCACGGAGGAAGCGGCAGAATTTCTTGCCGATATCGCGGATGGGGATGCCCGCGCTGCGCTAAACGCCATAGAGCTCGCCGTTCTTACTACGGATCCGGGAAGTGACGGGAAAATCCATGTCACACTGGAGGTGGCAGAGGAGTGTATACAGAAGAAGGCGATCCGGTACGACAAGACCGGGGACAATCACTATGATACGATCGCGGCTTTTATCGAGTCCATGTGTGGTTCCGATCCGGATGCGGCGCTTTATTATCTGGCCAGAATGCTGGAAGCGGGCGAGGATGTGAAGTATATCGCGCGCAGAATGCTGGTAGCTGCATCGGAAGAAGTTGGCAATGCCGATCCGATGGCCATCTGTGTTGCAGCATCGGCGGCAATCGGTGTAGAGCGCGTTGGCATGCCGGAGGGCAGAATCATTTTGGCGCAGGCGGCCTCCTATATCGCTTCCGCTCCGAAATCCAATTCTGCTTATCTCGGCATTGAAAAAGCATTGTCGCTGGTCCGGAAGACGGGAAATCTGCCGATTCCATCCTATCTGCAGGACTCCAGCTATAAGGGTGCCAAAAAGCTCGGCCGGGGTGTCGGTTACAAGTATGCGCATAACTATCCGAACCACTGGGTAGAGCAGCAGTACCTTCCGGATGAGATCCGTGAAGAACAAATCTATGAGCCGAATGATATCGGACACGAGAAAGACATCAAGGCGTATTTCAGAAAAATCGGGAAAGAACCAAAGAGATACGCTTATGTTGACCCGTCGCTTTCGGGAAAGCCAGAGAAACCATGGGAAGATACGCGTTTGATGTGGAAACACCGAACCGAATGAACAACTGGATGAGCGCAATCGGAATTACGGCAATAGAAGATGGGGGAAAGGAGTTATTATGAAAGTTCTGGTATTAAACGCAAGTCCTAGAAAAACCGGGAATACTGCTAAATTACTCAAATCAGCGGCAGATGGTGCAAGAGATGTTGGAGCAGAAGTTGAATATATTAATTTATATGAACTGATTTTTACCGGATGCAGGGGCTGCATGCTTTGCAAGCGAAAAGGTGTAGAAAGATGTCATTGCTATTGGAAAGATGACTTATCTCCCATCATTGATAAAATATTTCATGCGGATGTGCTGCTGATTGGTACGGCAATTTATCTCGGGAGGCCGACGAGCCGATATTTTGAATTGTTAGAGCGACTGTATTTCTGTTCGCTGTCCTATGACGATTACAGCAACTACTTTAAGGGAAAAGTAAGCGTCGGGTTGTTCGTCAGCATGAACGCTACAAAAGAGTTCTATGATCGTCTATATAAAGCAAAATTTGAGGAGTATGCCAAAGAATGGGAAATGCTGGGGGATAAGGTAATCCTGTATCCTTGTTACGATACTTTGCAGGTATCGGATTATTCGAAGTTCAATATGGCAAGCTTTGATGAAAGCAAAAAGAAATTATCACATGAGAAGAATTTCCCTAAGGATTTGGAGAATGCTTATCAGATCGGACAGGAACTAAGTAAACGGCGTCTCCAATTGGCAGGGACATCTATGGACTTCCGCATGCTTTCCCCGGAGAGCCCTTTCAAGGGTTCATCGAAATTTCCCCTGCCATAGAGACGGAAGAAACGACTGAGAGACTCCTTGATAGTCAAGGCAAACTTCGAAATGGATAGAACGCACATAGTAAGCTATAACTAACTATACCATGCCGTCTTTCAAAGGTCCAGGTTAATATTTGCATTCGTCCGCCAGCGGAGAAATATCCAGGCAGAGTTCTGGGGAAGCATCAAGTATGTTACAATCACATTGATGGATGAAATTGTCGGTCGTGATCTGCTCCGGAGGAAACGGGTATGGAAATATTCCTATCTGAACTTGAAACATATATGTACGATATTGTTGAGGTGTGCACGAGCCTTCTCGAGTTCTTCGGCATTGTCGTTCTGGTGACTTCTGCCATCCGGGCGTTCATCCGCTGGATACGGCGTGATCGCCAAAATATCCGCCTTGATCTCGCGCAGGGCATTGCGCTCGCCCTGGAATTCAAGATGGGCGGTGAGGTTCTGAGAACGGTAGTCGTCCGCGAATGGTCTGAGCTTGGCATACTCGGGGCAATCATCGTGCTCCGCGCGATGCTGACCTTCCTGATTCACTGGGAGATCAAGAATGAGAAGAAAGACATGTCGGAAAATACGCCCCCTGACGCCGCAGAAGAGCCTTTGGACAGGGACAAGTCTGTCTGAACGATATGAAGCTAAAACGAATGATCGGTGAATTGATGTGAGGTGTCAGGATGCCGGGGCTTGGAACAATATTTAATGTGGCAGCCATTATCGCTGGCGGGATACTGGGCTGTACGGTCGGGAGCCGGGTGCCGGAGCGGGTCAGACAGACACTGATGAGCGCAAATGCGGTCGCGGTGATTTTTCTTGGAATCGGAGGCACACTCGCCAAAATGCTGACGTTCTCAGAAGGCCGGTTCGACACGATCGGAACGATGATGATGATCGGCAGCCTGGCCATTGGCGGCGTGATTGGAGAGCTTTTGAACCTGGAGCGCGGGTTCGAGCGTTTGGGCGAGTGGCTGCGGAAGAAGACGGGCAATACAAAGGATGCGCAGTTTGTAGATGCCTTTGTCACGGCATCACTGACGGTCTGTATCGGTGCAATGGCAATCGTAGGCTCTATTGAGGACGGACTGTTTGCAAACCACGCGATCCTGTTTGCCAAGGGCGTGCTGGATTTTGTCATCGTTCTGGTGATGGCGGCCTCGATGGGAAAGGGGTGCGCTTTCGCCGCGATTCCGGTCGGAATCGTTCAAGGCACGATGACACTGCTCAGTTCACTGATGCGGTCGGTGATGACAGATGTTGTCATCAACAATATCTCATATATCGGGTCAATTCTGATATTTTGTGTCGGAATCAACTTGTTTTTTGGAAAGAAAATCCGGGTGGCAAATCTGCTGCCAGCCCTTTTGATTGCCGGGTTGTGGACGATCTAGGAATAATCTTTCTACTCCTGCATGAATAAACCTCTCGAGAATCTTCTGATACCGGTACCATCGTTCATTTTTCTCCCATCCCAGGTATCTGTTGACAGAAAAAGAGCCGTTCAGGATAAACCGGAAGAGGGCTTTTCAGAGAAATGCGGAAAATAACCTGTCTGGTCTGCTGGGAGGCGTGTCGATTCATGATCAGGCACCGGAGGAGGAAACATGATAGAAATCCGTAACGCTAAAACATCAGACGCAGATCGTCTTTTGGAGATATACGACTATTATGTCCGAAATACTGCCATCACCTTTGAGTATGAAACGCCATCGTTAGAGGCGTTCACTGCCAGAATCGAACATACAATGAAACGGTATCCTTATCTGGTTGTTGAAGTGGATGGGCGCATAGAGGGCTACGCCTATGCCGGAGTGTTCAAGGACAGAGCGGCGTATGACTGGTCCACAGAAACAACGATCTATATCGCACATGATTCACGAAAAAGCGGTCTGGGACGTATGCTCTATGAGGCGTTGGAAGAAAAGCTGAAAGAAATGGGAATTCAGAACATGTATGCCTGCATTGCGTATACGGACCTTGAAGATGAGTACTTGACCAAAAACAGCGCTGAGTTTCATGAACATGTGGGCTTCTCGAAGGTGGGCGTATTTCACAAGTGCGGTTATAAGTTTGGCCGATGGTATGACATGGTATGGATGGAAAAGTTAATCGGAGAGCACCGGTAGTGCATTTTGGTGTAAGGTTGACAAAGGGAGTTTATAACTGTACAATATGAAAATGATTTTCATATTGAGCAGAGAGGACTGCATCATATATGAAGGCACAATATCAAACCAGGCAGAGGAGCGAACTGCTTGATTTTCTGAAGGAACATACGGGTGTTCACTTTACAGCGGCAGAAATACAGAAGCGGCTGAAAGATACCGGGACATCGATAGGAACAGCGACGATTTACCGCCAGCTGGAAAAATTGATCGATGAAGGCAGCGTTTTGAAGTATGTGAATGGACCCGGCACATCGGCCTGCTTTGAATACCTTCCGCCTGAAAAACAGGAAGTGCCAGAGGAAGAATTTCATTGCAAATGCGCCAGATGTGGAAGGCTTCTGCATATTGAATGTAAAGAACTGGTGGAAATCGGGAATCATTTATTAGAACATCATCATTTTCTGATGGATCCAAGACGCACTGTATTTTATGGACTATGTGATGATTGCCAGAAAAAGACAAACATGTAACGGGGAGAAACAGGGTGCAGATTCTGGAAAACCACAAAAGAACACGCATGATGATGGCGCGATTTTTTGCCATGGTCATTGCTCTTTCTCTTCTGTTATGCATAGTGTTTCTCGTAAAAGAGGCTGACCATACATGCACAGGGCCGGAATGCCCGATCTGTGCAATGATGGAACAGTGTGCCAATACCATCCGGCTTCTTGGAGCAGGCGTCATGCTGGGGGTTCTTGCTCTCTTTCCAGACGCAGATATTTTATGGCATGAAGCGGACAGTCATCGGATCTTTCTTGTCTATTCCTCTCTTGTAACACAAAAAATTCGCATGAACGATTAAACTCTCCTTTGTTCAAAGTCGTACGTTTACAGATTATGTCTGGAAAAGAACAGAGGAGTTTAGAATAATGAAAAAGAAAAAACGGACAACGGTTATGGCGGCTGCTTTTGCAGCGGCCGTTCTTTCAACATGCGCCAACGCGGCACCTTCCTCCGGGCAGACCCCGGACAGGCTTTCGATTGTCTGCACCAACTTTCCGGAATACGATTTTGCCCGGCAGATCGCAGGAGACAAAGCAGATGTCAAAATGCTGCTGAAGCCGGGAGCAGAAAGTCATACATATGAACCGACGCCAGAGGATATCATTCAAATTCAGAACAGCGACCTGTTTGTTTATGTCGGTGGAGATTCTGATGAATGGGTTTCTGATGTGCTGAGCTCCATGGATCGATCAGGAATGACGATATTCAAACTGATGGATCAGGTGAAAACAGTAGAAGAAGAGATCGTGGAGGGGATGGAAGCGGAAGAAGAAAGCGAAGAAGAGGAAGAAAAAGAGCCGGAGATGGACGAACATGTATGGACCTCTCCTGCAAATGCCATCACGATCGTGCAAAACATGGAGCAGGCAATAGAAAAGCTGGATCCTGCCGATCAGGAGGTTTACAGCAGAAATGCAAAAAGCTACATCAACCAGATTCAGAACCTTGACAGGCAGTTTAAAGATGTAGTGAGTCATTCGAAGCGAAAGAAACTGATTGTCGCTGACAGATTCCCGTTCCGGTATTTTTGCGAGGAGTACGGACTCACCTACTATGCGGCATTTCCAGGATGCTCAACGGATACCCAGCCTTCGGCGAAGACAGTCGCATTTCTGACAGACAAGGTCAAGCAGGATGGCATTCCAGTGGTATTTCACATCGAGCTGTCCAACGGGCAGATGGCTGATTCCATTGCAGAGGCAACAGGCGCGAAATCAGAACTATTGAACGCTCTACATAACGTAAGCGATGAGGATTTCAAAAAAGGCGCGACCTATGTCAGTCTGATGAAACATAATGTGGAAGCGCTTCAGGAGGCACTGAACTAATGTGCCTTTTACAGTGCAAACATGTCAGCTTTTCATATGAGGGAAGACCTGCTGTCGCAAATTTATCTTTCGAGGTGCACGAGGGCGATTATCTTGCGATCGTAGGAGAAAATGGTGCGGGGAAAAGTACGCTTGTCAAAGGCCTTCTCCGGTTAAAAAAACCCGTGGAGGGCAGTGTGATCTACGGAGACAGACTTAGACCTGACGAAATTGGATATCTTCCGCAGCAGACACAGGTGCAGAAGGACTTTCCGGCAAGTGTTTATGAGGTTGTGCTGTCTGGATGCCTGAATCAGATGGGACATCATGTCTTTTTTAGCAAAGCACAGAAAAATACTGCCAGAGAAAACATGGAGATACTTGGAATCAGCCCATTAAGAGAGCGCTGCTACCGGGATCTTTCAGGAGGGCAGCAGCAGAGGGTGCTATTGGCGCGTGCCCTCTGCGCCACCCGGAAAATCCTGCTTCTGGATGAGCCGGTGACCGGACTCGATCCGGTTGTCTCAGGAAATATGTATCGAATCATCCGGAATCTTCGGGAAGAGAAAAAGATCACAATCGTTATGGTGTCCCATGATGTAGAGGGAGCAGTGCGGGAGGCAAGCCATATTCTGCATATTGCAGGCAGGCAGATGTTTTTTGGAACTGCCACTGATTACAGGAAGAGTCCGGCAGGAAAAGTGTTCCTGGGAGGAGGATCGTCATGATGATTCTGACTGAGATGCTTTCCTACCCATTCCTGGTGCGGGCGCTTATTGTTGGCGTTCTTGTCTCGCTGTGTGCTGCCTTATTGGGAACAAGCCTGGTCCTGAAGCGCTATTCCATGATCGGAGACGGGCTGTCCCATGTTGGCTTTGCCGCACTTGCCTGTGCGTACCCCTTCGGATTTTCCCCTTTATACATTTCTATTCCAGTCTGTGTTGCTGCCGCGTTTTTCCTGCTTCAATTGAAGGAAAGCTCCAGAATCAAAGGAGATGCAGCAACGGCGCTGATGTGCAGCGGTGCACTGGCGGTCGGCGTCATGGTTATTTCTCTGACGACAGGAATGAACACGGATGTGTGCAACTATATGTTCGGCAGTATTCTTGCCATGAGCAGCAGCGATTTATATCTTTCCATTGTTCTCAGTATCGCGGTTCTGGAGCTGTATGTACTGTTTTTCAACCGGATTTTCGCTGTGACATTTGATGAAACATTTGCAGGGGCGACAGGGGTAAATGTCCGCCTTTACAACATGGTCATTGCGATTCTGACCGCAGTAACCGTAGTTCTTGGAATGCGGATGATGGGAACACTGCTGATATCAAGTCTGATTGTATTCCCTTCCCTTACAGCGATGCGTGTCGCCCGGAAATTTAAAGCAACGGTAATTCTGTCCGCGTTTCTTGCGGTCTTCTGTTTCTTGACGGGACTTGTTTTTTCTTACCTGCATGCCGTTCCGACAGGAGCCTGCATCGTTGTTACAAACATTATCCTGTTTCTTCTCTTTTTTATTGTAGAGAAAGTGAAAGAAGGGAGAGGTTGTTCTTGACACCTGGACGAAGGTACGGAAAGTGGATTCTAGTTGTCGTTCTTTTGCTTTTGTTCGATGTGGGACTATGGAAAAAGATTCAACAAAAGTCCGTACATCAGACGCCAGGGAACGGAAAAACAGTTGAAGTGCTCCCAGATACAACAAATGATTCTTCAGAAATTTCGACTCCATCAACTGATGCTCTGCAGCAGCCGGTTAAGACAGTATCGGATGAATACCCATACGACATAGCAGAAGATCGAAAATCATTTGATCCTTCAGTGATTGACATTACCGTTGGAGACCGCCTTTATATGACACAAATCAATGACTGGTATATCAACTTTCAAAACTATGCGGGGAAAACCGTCGAGATTGAAGGATACTTTCTTAATATGGGAAAATACACATTTGTTGGAAGAAACGGTCCGGTCTGTCCTTACTGTACGGGTGGGTACGTCGATTTTGAATTTCAGACAGATCAGGATCTTTCCGGATTTACTTCGCAGGAGACCTGGATTGCAGTAACCGGCATTCTCCGGGAAGGAAAAATAAAACTGAGTAACAGAGAAACAAAACCGTTCTACTACATAGAAGCGCTGAATGTTCAAAAAATGAATCATACAGGCGTCAATCCTATATCGGATTAATCTGTGGTTATCCATTTGACGCGATGCAGTTCTCCGCTTCTGATGACATTTGAATGTTTCGATGCAGAATGAGCACGATCTAATTTACAAAATGTAGGTTGGATAGTGCTCATTTTTTTATTTGTTTTTCTATTCGAAGGTTTCATCCAAGGTACTGTAACTAGGAGATATAGATATTTTTTTGTATGCAAAATCAATAAAATCAGTAATTTCAAACATAAGTGCATGGAGCGCCACCCAACGGCCGACTTCGCGGGGCTAAACGACCACGATGCATTTCTCAGCGGCCAGCCAGTCAGGAAGGCGTTATGCCGCGAAAGGCTCTTTACATGAGTAGCATATGATAGGCTGTTCCGCCATGGCAAAGGCTGTGTTTACACTGCCTTGCCGCTTTGCCATCCCATCATATGCGAAGGAGGCTCATGTCAAGAGCACCGTGGAATAATGTCTTCCTGACTGGCCGTTGGAGTCCGCCGAGTGGCCGTTTGCAAACGCATCAGTGGCCGTCGGTCGGCGCAGAATGCAATAAGAGCAATATAATTTAAATTCTTAAAAAGTCGTCATTAATAATCAGAAAAAGTATTATAATTATAACAGTTGTCTACCTGTTAAGGTAATGGGATACACTTGTTGGAAGTCTTGTCGAGGAAGGAAAGCTTCGAATGAATATAGCACATCTGTATATCGATGAGAGAACGCGAAAAGAGCGAAGTCAAAGTCTGCGGGATCATAACAGAAGGGTGGGAGAATACACTGCACAGGCGCTCGAAAGTGTGGGATTCCCATCGCTTGGCATGCTTGCAGGCATCCTTCATGACGGAAAAGGAACACAGAAATTCCAGAATTATATCCGAAATGCTGCGGAAGGGAAGAAGGTTCAAAGAGGAAGTGTAAACCACACATTCGCAGGCTGTATTTATATTCTGGAAAGATATCATGGCGGTGTTGCTTTGGAAAATGGAAACACTGTTCATAAAGAAAGCCTGTGCGGCGGAGCAGACAGAAGAAAAATGGAGATGTCGAAACTTACTTCTGAAATGATCGCTTATGCAGTCGGGGCACACCATGGACTTTTTGACTGCGTGAGTTATGACGGAAGAAATGGGTTTCTTCACAGGCTTGAGGCAAATCGGGATCAGATCGAATATGCACAGGCAAAATATTCGTTTGAGCATGAAATTTCAGATCCGGAGGAAATTGATTTTTTATTCAGAAGTGCCGTTGACGAAGTTGATGCATATTTCAATAAGCTTCAGCAACATCTGAGAGATCTGTCCGCAGGAATCCATGATAACCGGATCTTGAATGATTTCTCGGTAGGCTACCAGAAGGCAATAACTTCAGTGCTCGTACGCATGGTATCTTCTGCGATTATGTACGCAGACCGAAGGGATACGGCGGAGTTTTCAGCTCAAAAGGCATTTGGAGATATCACGGGTTTGTGGGACGTGGATCTCAGGTTTTTGGAAAATAAGATCGCAGGGTTTGATCATGAATCGTCGATCAACCATGTGCGGCAGCTTATCTCGGATCAATGCAGGGTATTTGCAGAGAAGGAGCCGGGCATATACAGGCTGAATGTCCCAACCGGTGGTGGAAAGACTCTCGCAGTTCTTCGATATGCGCTGGCGCATGCATTGAAATATCATAAAAAGAAGATTATTTTCGTGGCGCCTCTTCTCACGATTATCGATCAGAATGCGAAAGTGATTCGGGATTCTCTTCCAAGGAAGGAAACCATTCTTGAACATCATTCCGATGTGGTGATGGAGGGAAAGTCCCGCGATGAGGCGGATCAGTACGATGTAATGCGGGACCGCTGGTCGGCACCTGTCATTATTACAACGATGGTCCAATTGCTCGAGATCCTTTTTTCCGATAAAACGCAATCCGTTGCAAGAATGAGAGCGCTTTGTGATTCAGTCATTGTGTTCGATGAAGTGCAGTCTCTGCCGCGTAAGACCCTTCAGATCTTCAATATTGCCATGAATTTTCTCGCTGGTTTCTGCGGGTCAACCATCATCCTTTCGTCCGCAACACAGCCGGCATTGGAGGGATTGAACTTTCCGCTCAATGTAAGCAGTGAGGAGATGGTCAGATTGACAGAATCTGAACTGGGTGTTTTCAAACGGTGTAGAATCGAGAATAGAATCTCAAAATATGGGTCGACAATCGAAGACATAGCCGGTTTTTGCCTGAATCGGGCATCACAGGATCAGTCCGTCCTGGTCATTTGCAATACAAAACGGGAGGCAAAACAGTTATTTGAAAAGATCCGTGAAGATGCTGACAGTGAAACAGATGTCGTCCATCTTTCTGCATCTATGTGTAAGGCACACAGGAAAAAGGTGCTCGAGACAGTATTCAGTCTCCTGAGAAGAATACAGAAACGGTTCAGCGGAGCTATAACCGAGGATAATGGCAGAAGACTGATCCTGATTTCCACACAGCTTGTTGAGGCAGGCGTAGATTTCTCTTTTCACACAGTATTACGTGTACTGGCTGGAGATGACAACATCGTCCAATCAGCAGGAAGATGCAATCGAAGCAATGAATACGGTAACGGAAATTTCTTTATCGTGAAACTTAGGGGTGAAAATTTGAAGGGATTGCCGGATATTCAGAGCGCACAGGAGGCAATGACAGAAACGCTGTACCGTAATTCAGGAATGGCAGTTGATTCTCCAGAATTCGTAAGAGATTTTTATCTGAATATGTATGAAGCCTCCAGCAGCAGCCGTATTACGGAATATCCGCTTGAAGGAGATCTTCACACTTATGCGAGACTGCTGGCGGGGGATCTCAAACCAATCTATATCAGTCAGAAATCGAGACAATATGTTTTGCGGCAGCCGTTCGAAACGATGGGGCGGGAATTCCGGGTCTTTGAGGATGCTACAGAGGATGTGTTAGTACCGTATGGAAAGGGAAAAGAAATCATTTATTTCCTTAGGAACTGTATGCCATATGAATTTGATGAAATTCATAAATCCATCAAGGAGGCTTCAGAATTTTCCGTTAAAATATATGAGTGGCAGAAGAAGAAATTGGAGGAGAAAGGACTGCTGGAACATCTGATGGATGACCATGTGCTGGCTGTCGGAGAGAGGGCTTACAGCGATCTTTTTGGTTTGGATGATCAGACGGAATATAAAGCAGAGGACATGATGCTGTAATAGGGAAGAAGGTGAGTGAGGATGGGAATAAAAGCAGAAGAAATACAACTGGGGAAACAGTATGCTGAGAAAAACAGCGTGGAATTTGAAGTTTCCGCCCGGATGGCACTTTTTGCGGATCCTATCGTGTCTGCAGGCGGCGAGAAATCTACCTACGAAATTCCAACCTATGAGGCGATCAAAGGTGTGCTGAAAAGCATCTACTGGAAACCCACGTTTGAGTGGATCGTTGATAAGGTAAGGGTGATGAATGCAATCAAGATGGAGACAAGGGGTGTAAAGCTGCCGAAACTGAACGGCGGAAATGATCTTGCCTACTACACCTATCTTATGGATGTCAGGTATCAGGTGAAGGCGCATTTCGAATGGAATATGAATCGACCTGAGTACGAATGGGATAGAGATCAGAAAAAACATTATGGAATCTTCGCAAAATCGTTGATTCGAGGAGGACGAAGGGATGTTTTTCTGGGTAAACACGAGTGCATTGCGGATGTGAAGCCCTGTAAGTTTGGAGAAGGGAAAGGTGCCTTTGACGAGACTGGCACAATCCGATATGGCTATATGTATCATGGGATCAGCTATCCGGATGAAGGCTACTCTGACGAATCAAGAACCAATCTGCTACTCGATATCAGCGATGTGACAATGGAAAACGGGATTATCACTTTCAAACGTCCGGAGGAATGTCTTCACAAGTTGATTCGCAAGGGAACAGCAAAGAAATTCCAGAAAGAGAAGGAGGATGCGAATGCCTCTGTTTAATGATTTGCTAAATACATATGAGGAAGAAAAAGACAGCGATGCTTTTAAAGAGAAAATAGTACCGGTTGCCCATGAGTACGGGAAAGCCGGGATCCAGATAACAATAACGGAGGAAGGCAAATTCGCCAGTGCGGTTAAGGTAAACAAGGGTGACGAGAAGACACTGCTTGCGATCACGGAAGAGTCACAGTCCAGGACAAGTGGAGCCGCAAAAACAAGACCGCAGGCTGTCAATGACAAGCTTATGTTTATTACCAAGGATATAGCGAAGCATTGTCCTTCCTTGGTCGATAAGAGTGGAGAGAATGTCTCTTATACGGCATATAAAAAGCAACTGGAAGACTGGTGCCAATCGGAATACTCGCATCCTAAAGCAAGGGCTATTCTGAAATATATTGAGGGAAATGATGTTATTGAGGATCTGATCGAGGCAGATGTCCTGAAGGCAAACCAGAATGGTGTATTAGGAGGAACCGAAGAAAGCACAGACAAGAATCAAAAATATCAGAAAACCAGTATGGCCATACCGATTCGTTTTTGTGTCCTGACAGCAGATGGGGAAAGCCGCAATACATGGGAAGACGTGACGCTGCTCGATTCCTGGACTGCCTATTATACAAACCTCAGGGGTAGAAACGGACATAAGGAATTGGATGGCATAACCGGCAGAGTTGAAGATGTTCCGACTTTTCATCCTAAGAAAGTGCTTCCCGGAGCGGCAAACGCAAAACTGATTTCGGTATCGACATCTGAAAATGCATTGATGAACTTCACCGGTGAGAGATTTACAGATGAATCTCAGCGGCTTCAGATTGGGTACGATACATCTCAGAAAGTTCATAACACCCTTCGATGGCTCATTGGAACGCAGTCGATTAAAATATCTGCCGGTGATTTTTCGCCCGGTGGCAACGATGATTGCTCCCGATATATGATCTGCTGGGATCCTTCGTTTAAAACTTCCGAAGTCTATGATGCAGGGATGGAACTTTTTAAAGGAATTCAGTCTGGCAATGAATTTGTAAGCGGAAGAGATCATCTAAAAAAAGCAATCTACTACGAGACAAAGTCATCACAGATGGAAACAGGGCTCACTGTTGCTGCATTCGATGCAGCAACTTCTGGTCGGTTTACTATGGTGTATTATCAGAAAATGCTTGTCAGAGAATTTTTTGAACGCCTTGATGACTGGTATGAAACATGTTCCTGGTATTTTGGAAGCAGACAGAATTGTACTGTATTATCGCCATCAATTTTTATGCTTGCAAGATGCGCACTTGGAACAGAAAGAGAAAAAAACAGGCAAAGTTATCTTGATGTTGACAGGAAACTATTTAAAGAAACCGTTCAGGATATTGCAGCGCATATATTAAATGGCCAGCCACTTCCAGAACATTTTGTCCGGGCGCTTGTGACACAGGCGTCGGAGCCAATGAGATTTGATATATACCATGAATCCATTCTGCGAGCGGCCTGCGCAGCAGTCAGACAAAGGTTATTGATTCACAATCAGGGAGGGGAGGCAAAAATGGAACTAAACATGGAATCTACGGACCGGAGTTATCTGTTCGGGAGAATTTTGGCAGTGGAAGATGCGATTGAGCAGACTGTACTGGATCGAAAGAAAAATGGCTCTGACAGTAACAGGGAAACGAATGCCAGACGGTTGTGGAACGCATATGTCAATCATCCTATGACGACGTGGCAGGAGTTAAAGAATCTTCTTCTGCCGTACGAGGCACAACTGCCTGCAGGATCTCGAGTGTTTTACCAGAAGACCCTGGAGGAAATCGTATCAAGATTCGAGGATGCGGACATGAGCAGCCTTGCAAGATCCAACAGGGCACTAGATCCACAGTACCTTCTGGGGTTTTATCTTCAGAGAAGAGAATTGAAGCTGGGGAGGAAGAAAGAAAAAACTGCTGGATCGGAGCAGGAGAACAAAACAACTACGGATAACTAATCGGACCAGATAAAAGATATTTATTTTGGAAAGGAGCGTTCTATGGCAGTTAACAGAAGTTATTTTATGGCACTGGTAGCGGTATCTGACGCAAATCCAAACGGTGATCCTCTGAATGGAAATCGCCCGAGGCAGCATGCGGATGGAAAAGGCTATATCACGGACGTGTGCATAAAAAGAAAAATGAGAAACAGAATGCAGGATATGGGGCGGAATATCCTGATTGTTTCTGATGACAGAATTAAAGATGGTTTCAAAAGCATTCATGACAGGCTTGATAGCAGCAAGGAATTTGTTGAAGCAGAGAAAGCGAAAGACAACAATAAGATGACAAGCATTATCTGCAGTAATTATGAAGATGTCAGGGCGTTTGGTGCAACGATCGCCCTGAAGAAGGGAGGCAGAGCAGATTCGGACGAACAGCAGAACGGGAACGGGGTCTCCATCGGTATTCGCGCAGCGGTGACCATTCAGGAGGCAGAGAGCGTGGATCCGGTTGACATAGTGAGCACACAGATTACAAAAAGTACGAACAGTGAAACTGGAGACAAGCGTGGATCTGATACCATGGGGTTAAAGCACAGTGTCCGGTTCGGACTGTATGTAATCAAGGGATCTGTTAATCCGCTGTTTGCAGAAAAAAATGGATTCACAGAACAGGATAAGGAAGATATTCAGCAAGCCTTGGATACCTTGTTCCTTAATGATGAATCTGCAGCCAGACCGGCAGGAAGTGTCGATGTAGTGAAGACAGTCTGGTGGGAAGGCGGAGACGTTATCTATCCGGCTTCGAAGATTTTCAATACAGTACAGGTCAAACGCAAAGAGGGTGTTGAGTTGCCCGAATCTTATTCAGATTACGAGGTTTCCATCAACAAGCTTCCTGAGATGGAGGAGCCTATCGTGCATGACATATTCTGAAGATGAGTATTTGATGCTTTCAGGAATCCAACATTTTCTTTTCTGCAGAAGGCAATGGGCACTCATTCATGTAGAACAGCAGTGGAAAGAAAATGAGCTTACATCTTCCGGCAAATTGTTCCATAAGAGGGCTCATAATGCGGCGGAATTAGAAAAGCGGGGCGATACAGTTATAGTTCGCGGGCTCAAAATCCATTCATCCAGTCTGGGTGTCAGCGGAAACTGTGATGTAGTAGAGTTTCACAGGACGTCAGACGGAATTGTGGTCAATGGATTGGAGGGCAGGTGGAACGTTCTGCCCATCGAGTACAAAAGTGGGAGATACGATTTTAACGAGGCGGATGCTGCCCAGCTATGTGCGGAAGCAATGTGTCTCGAGGAAATGCTTTGTTGTCAGATCGATGCCGGCGATCTTTTCTGGGGAGAAACACACAGACGGAAAGAGGTTAATTTTGACGAAACGCTCAGAAAAAAAGTGATGGATTCATTTCTGGAAATGCACGAGTACTTTAGCAGAGGGTATACTCCAAAAAGCAAACCTAGAAAGGGTTGTGCGAAGTGTTCGCTGAAGGACATTTGTCTTCCGGAAATGACGAAAATACGTTCCGTCAAAACATATATCTCGGAAAGTGTGGATGGCCATTGAAAAAACTGTTGAATACGCTGTTTATCCTAACCGATGATTATTATCTCAGCCTGGAAGGAGAATCGGTTGTAATTACTGAAGGAAGAGAGAAAATAGGGCAATTTCCCCTGCATATTTTTGAAGGAATCATTTCCTTCAGCTATTCTGGTGCATCACCGGAACTGATGGGGGCATGCGCGGCAAATGGTATCGGGTTTGCTATGTTTACCCCATATGGTAAATTTCTGTGCCGAGTTGAGGGTAGGAGCAGAGGGAATATCCTTCTCAGAAAAGAACAATATCGGATTAGTGATGATGAAAGGCGCTCACTGCCGTACGCCAGGAACATGGTTTTGGGTAAGGTATTCAATGAGCGCTGGACGGTTGACCGCACACTTCGAGATTACCCTATGAGAGTGAACGGCGACAGACTTCGGGAGAGTATTGAAAAGCTTAAGACGCAGGTTGAAAAAATTCGTATAGCGGACTCAGTATCAAACCTGAGGGGAGTTGAAGGAGATAGTGCAGTTGACTATTTCAGAGTTTTTAATGATCTGATTCTGAACCAGAAGGATGACTTTTGTTTTAGCGGAAGAAATCGTAGACCTCCGCTCGATAAAGTTAATGCCATGTTGTCGTTTGCTTACACATTACTTGCAAATGATTGTATGAATGCACTAGAGTCGGTTGGTCTTGATTCCTATGCTGGATTTATGCACACCGATAAACCGGGGCGGGCATCGTTGGCTCTGGATCTTGAAGAAGAATTAAGAGCGCCTATGGCGGATCGATTTGTTTTGACGCTGATCAACAAAAAGATGCTGACGAATAAAAGTTTCTCAGTGACCAGTGATGGGGCGGTTCTGATGACGGATGATTCGAGAAAGATATTTTTGGCGAAGTGGCAGGAAAGAAAAAAGGAAGAGATTGTGCATCCCTATTTGCAGGAGAAAGTGAAGTGGGGGCTTGTGCCATATATTCAGGCACTGCTACTGTCAAGGACTATCCGGGGCGATCTCGATGAATATCCGCCATTTATGTGGAAATAAAGGAATATTGCCTCAGCAGAAGCCTTTCGTGAGAATCTAAGGGGATGGTAGAAAGCAGGCGATACAGTATGATGATAATATTGACATATGATGTAAATACGGAGTCTGTGAGCGGAAAGAAAAGACTTCGAAAAGTTGCCCAAATATGTCTGAATTACGGAATTCGCGTTCAGAACTCCGTGTTTGAATGCAACCTCGATGCTTCGCAGCTTGTGACTTTCAGGGCGGCAATACTGGATGTAATCGATGAATCGAAGGATAGTGTACGAATATATAACCTTGGAAACGAATATAAGAAAAAGGTCGAGCATTATGGGATGAAGGTAACACCGGATCAGGAAGGAAGCCTCATTTTATAGTGGTGCGGGATATGATCACTCATACATTACTGGAGCTTTCGCACCTGGAATTGCACTCCTCATAGTTTGATAGAACGACAAAAAATCGCTATATCGGATATCTTTAAACATATCTGCTAATATCAGAAGAGTTATTCTTTAGAGTTTTGTATGTTTTTGCTGTCCCCGCCCGTGTGGGCGGGGTGGATTTAAGCAATTCCCGTACAATTGCAGTCGCAACCTTCAGCTGTCCCCGCCCGTGTGGGCGGGGTGGATTTAAGCGCATCCCAGCAGGCATGATGCTGCGTGTACATGGTCCCCGCCCGTGTGGGCGGGGTGGATTTAAGCTTACTACATTGTTTCACTGCGCTTTATGGCAAATGTCCCCGCCCGTGTGGGCGGGGTGGATTTAAGCATCATCAAAAATGATGATGTTCCGTCTCGAATCATGTCCCCGCCCGTGTGGGCGGGGTGGATTTAAGCCTGATCACGCGACATGACACCAAAAAGGGAAAAGGTCCCCGCCCGTGTGGGCGGGGTGGATTTAAGCATACCAATAACTGGATCACGCAGATGTTTTTCTAGTCCCCGCCCGTGTGGGCGGGGTGGATTTAAGCGGTTCTCCGCCTGCGCCAGCATTTGAAGCATAGGTCCCCGCCCGTGTGGGCGGGGTGGATTTAAGCACCTGATTAAAGCTCTCTTCTGAGTGCCCGAGCGTCCCCGCCCGTGTGGGCGGGGTGGATTTAAGCTATTCTTTGCTTCGCCATCACTCATCTTTGCTACGTCCCCGCCCGTGTGGGCGGGGTGGATTTAAGCACACGTACGCAAACACCGGTTGGGGCACGTTCTGCGTCCCCGCCCGTGTGGGCGGGGTGGATTTAAGCGCCGTTTCTGGCGAGAATTTCCTGCTGCTGCCTGGTCCCCGCCCGTGTGGGCGGGGTGGATTTAAGCTTGATATCGTTAATCACATCTTCCGAAAATCCTCGTCCCCGCCCGTGTGGGCGGGGTGGATTTAAGCGATGAAGACGCTGTTGAAAACCCTCGATGACGTGGTCCCCGCCCGTGTGGGCGGGGTGGATTTAAGCTTTGAGCATTTCTATATTGATTTCTTTGATGCAGTCCCCGCCCGTGTGGGCGGGGTGGATTTAAGCAGTCAGCAGTGCCCATCGCTTACAGGTCATTCCGTCCCCGCCCGTGTGGGCGGGGTGGATTTAAGCTTCCTCTTTCAGCAGACCATTGTACAGCTCCTGCGGTCCCCGCCCGTGTGGGCGGGGTGGATTTAAGCCTGATAGCTTAGCTGTGCCGGATCGATATACTCTGTCCCCGCCCGTGTGGGCGGGGTGGATTTAAGCGGAGTTAAGCGGAGGATAAGAAATGCGCAGCTAGGTCCCCGCCCGTGTGGGCGGGGTGGATTTAAGCCCCGAATGGTCGCCTGACAGCGTGGCGTACAAGGGTCCCCGCCCGTGTGGGCGGGGTGGATTTAAGCTCTGACGTGCAGACTGTTGAACAGCTGAGCAATGTCCCCGCCCGTGTGGGCGGGGTGGATTTAAGCTTTAGTTCCGCGATCAGCTGTCCCGCTGTCCGGTGTCCCCGCCCGTGTGGGCGGGGTGGATTTAAGCTCAATGTCTGGAGATTTCAACGCAAAGACAAAGCGTCCCCGCCCGTGTGGGCGGGGTGGATTTAAGCCATTCCATCTTTGCGTGAAGCTTCAGGCTCTCAGTCCCCGCCCGTGTGGGCGGGGTGGATTTAAGCACGCAGGCATGTCTCGATCAGCTTGCCAAAAGAAGTCCCCGCCCGTGTGGGCGGGGTGGATTTAAGCACTGTACTCGGACGGCGTGACAACGACATATCGGCGGTCCCCGCCCGTGTGGGCGGGGTGGATTTAAGCAAACCTGGACGATCTGGGAATCCTGGATGTAGTGGGTCCCCGCCCGTGTGGGCGGGGTGGATTTAAGCTCTTCAGGGGCGACGATCTGGACGGATTTTCTGTGTCCCCGCCCGTGTGGGCGGGGTGGATTTAAGCACTCATAAAACAGCTTGTGCAGATATTCACTGACGTCCCCGCCCGTGTGGGCGGGGTGGATTTAAGCACTATATCCATCGGTGATGATGATGCTGCATTCATGTCCCCGCCCGTGTGGGCGGGGTGGATTTAAGCGCTCTACAACAAGGCCGTTGCTGAGCACCACATGGTCCCCGCCCGTGTGGGCGGGGTGGATTTAAGCTTCCCGAGGAATGACAATGGCGATCCGATCCTGTGTCCCCGCCCGTGTGGGCGGGGTGGATTTAAGCTTACCTTTCGTCGCTCCCTTGTTGTCGACATTGGTCCCCGCCCGTGTGGGCGGGGTGGATTTAAGCACGAACACAAGCGGGATGTAGTGGATGAATCCATGGTCCCCGCCCGTGTGGGCGGGGTGGATTTAAGCTTTGATGCATCGCGCCAATTCAGGCTGGATGTGGTCCCCGCCCGTGTGGGCGGGGTGGATTTAAGCTACAGGTTAAAATTGAAGTCGCTTGTGAATCCCGTCCCCGCCCGTGTGGGCGGGGTGGATTTAAGCCCTGACTTGATGTCTTTTTCAACGGACGTCTTAGTCCCCGCCCGTGTGGGCGGGGTGGATTTAAGCTTAGCATCTCTTTTGCAAAGCCACTCGCTGTGTTGTCCCCGCCCGTGTGGGCGGGGTGGATTTAAGCGGAGTTAAGCGGAGGATAAGAAATGCGCAGCTAGGGTCCCCGCCCGTGTGGGCGGGGTGGATTTAAGCTCTGCCTGTCCGCCTCTTTCCCATACAGGCAGATGTCCCCGCCCGTGTGGGCGGGGTGGATTTAAGCTTAGCATCTCTTTTGCAAAGCCACTCGCTGTGTGTCCCCGCCCGTGTGGGCGGGGTGGATTTAAGCGATGAAGACGCTGTTGAAAACCCTCGATGACGTGGTCCCCGCCCGTGTGGGCGGGGTGGATTTAAGCTCGGACGGGAAGGCGTGACGCCACACATAACAAGTCCCCGCCCGTGTGGGCGGGGTGGATTTAAGCGCTAATACCGCACGTTTCCGACTCGGTCGGCTTGGTCCCCGCCCGTGTGGGCGGGGTGGATTTAAGCAGATCAGGCACGCAAGGTTGTCCCTGCCTACCTGGTCCCCGCCCGTGTGGGCGGGGTGGATTTAAGCCCAAAGACGGAAAAGGGTCTTACGTTCGGACAAATGTCCCCGCCCGTGTGGGCGGGGTGGATTTAAGCAGAGCACGAAAAGTAACGAAAAAAACGCATAATTGTCCCCGCCCGTGTGGGCGGGGTGGATTTAAGCTTACGCTTGGCAAGGACATGATTAGCAGTCTTGCGTCCCCGCCCGTGTGGGCGGGGTGGATTTAAGCGGCGATAAGCTGCCGAAATGGTGCGAGCCGGACGGTCCCCGCCCGTGTGGGCGGGGTGGATTTAAGCTTGAAAAGCTGTTCCCAACGACGGAGCATATCGGTCCCCGCCCGTGTGGGCGGGGTGGATTTAAGCTTAAATCAGGCTGATTTTACAGTGCAGGTATTTTGTCCCCGCCCGTGTGGGCGGGGTGGATTTAAGCGTAAAAATGTAACTGTCCTTGTCTCGCAGGTAGGTCCCCGCCCGTGTGGGCGGGGTGGATTTAAGCAGGTACTGGATGGAATCATCCACCCCGCCGAGAGGTCCCCGCCCGTGTGGGCGGGGTGGATTTAAGCAGACCGTACAGCGTCGGGATGATTGTCGCATTGTCGTCCCCGCCCGTGTGGGCGGGGTGGATTTAAGCAGACCGTACAGCGTCGGGATGATTGTCGCATTGTCGTCCCCGCCCGTGTGGGCGGGGTGGATTTAAGCTTTATTCCTCCTTTGAGATTACAGCAAACACTCGTCCCCGCCCGTGTGGGCGGGGTGGATTTAAGCTCATTAATTGTGGATAACTATGTGGATAACTCATGTCCCCGCCCGTGTGGGCGGGGTGGATTTAAGCATCGGTCCCCAGTTGTACACGCTGCAGTTGTGGAGTCCCCGCCCGTGTGGGCGGGGTGGATTTAAGCACGCTATCATCATATCACGATTGCCAGTGACATTGTCCCCGCCCGTGTGGGCGGGGTGGATTTAAGCACACTGCCTATGCCGAAGGATTGAGTCAGGTTGAAGTCCCCGCCCGTGTGGGCGGGGTGGATTTAAGCAGAAATACCGGGAGCATATTACCAGTATAAGTATGTCCCCGCCCGTGTGGGCGGGGTGGATTTAAGCCTAAAAATGATCTCCGACTCCGCAAAAGATAAGTGTCCCCGCCCGTGTGGGCGGGGTGGATTTAAGCCACATTATGTTATGCGGCGCCGGGTTCAGCACTGCCTGTGCCATCTCGGCTGTAACTTTGACATCTTCTCCGATGCAATCTTTATATGACTTTGCCAGTAATTCACCTATTTCTTTTTAGATGTATGACGCAGATAACATTTTTAGAAAGAGATTTGCACCCGGAACCATAACATGGTATCATAACCGAGTTCAACTTTCATACGGTATAATTGGAAACGTACACTTCTTCTGGTGATAACGAACAACACGTCCTCACAACACCGGAAGGAGTGTTTTTTATGCCTGAAAATAAGCTTGAAAACTTCGTATTTACAGTTATCATGGCCTTTCTGATGGTCTATGCGATGATCTGCTACAACATTGCGCTCAATATTGGCGGAATGCAGGATGCCGTTTTCCTGATGGCATTCGGTGAACTTCGTATCATGTGGCCGGTGGCTATTGTCCTGGAGCTGTTTGTGATGGAACGGCCCGTCATGGCGCTGACACAGCGTGTAATGACAGATGGAATGCCTTTTATCATGATTCTGTTGATTCGCTGCTCGCTGACGGTTTGCCTGATGTGCCCGGCTATGAGTTTTGTAGCAACGCTGCTTTTCAAGGATTACCAGGAGGCAGGACTTGTTGGAGTCTGGCTTCAGACAGCAGCGCTGAATTTCCCTATGGCGCTTTGCTGGCAGATCTTCTTTGCCGGACCGGCAGGAAGAGGAATTTTCCGATGTTTGTGTTCTTTCTGGCGGAAAAGACGGTCTGCAAGGTGACGAAGGAGGCGTCGAATATGCTACAATCACTTTGCACGATGAAATCGACGGACAGGTTCCTTTCAGGAGAAAACGGTCATGGAAATATTCCTTACTGAACTCGAAACGTATATGTACAACATTGTTGAGGTGTGCACGAGCCTTCTCGAGTTCTTTGGCATTGCCGTTCTGGTAACTTCCGCCGTCCTGGCGTCATTCGATGGGTACGGCGTGACCGCAAGAATATCCGTCTCGACCTCGCGCAGGGCATAGCGCTTGCCTAGGAATTCAAGATGGGCGGCGAGGTTCTCCGTACGGTAGTCGTCCGCGAATGGTCTGAGCTTGGCATACTCGGGGCTATCATTGTACTCCGCGCGGTATTGACTTTCCTGATTCACTGGTAAATCAAGAATGAGAAGAAAGACATGGCGGAAAACACGACACGAAAACACGACACTGACGCCATAAGTTGAAAAATGGATGCTTTTGAGAATGAACTATGATAGAATGAGTGCTCGAATGAATACAGACTCATAAGACAGACAGTAGAATTTCAAGGCTTCGGAGAATGCAATGTCAGAAATGACCTGGATGTTCTTCGGAGCCTTTCTATCGTTCAGAGGCATTTACACGGAGCAGGTTGTCATCAGGGATCAACAGAGAGCATACAGAATGAAGGCAGAGCACATGAGACAATTATTTTACACACCAGAATATGCCAAGACCGGGGATGTCATCCCATTCTATAACGAGAAAACAAAGCGGTTCGAGAATTACTATCTGAAGAACTGGAACTCGGATGCGCCAAAAGATCTGGCTTTCCATGGGTGGTACCGGATTGTGACGGAGGATCTCCGCACATATGTGGAAACACCGACCAAAATCCAGGGAGGGACAGGGTCCGTAATCTGCGTAGATGGCCTGTACCATATGTTCTATTGTACGTTTGACCGAGATCCGGCTGCTCAGTGGGCACGCCATGCAACCAGCGTCGACCTGGTACACTGGAAAGATATCCCGGAGGAAAAGTTCGGGCCGGACGGAACAATATACCGCATGAGCGACTGGAGAGACCCGTTTGTTTTCTGGAATGAAGAGGATTCCTGCTGGTGGATGCTTCTTGCAGCAAGAGAAAACGGAAAGACAGAGCGAAATGGATGCATTGCACTCTGCAAATCAAAAGACCTTTCACACTGGACTTATCAGAAGCCGCTGTATTCTCCGCATATGCACCAGGGAGCTTACGAATGTCCGGATCTATTCTGCATGGGGGACTGGTATTACCTGGTATTTTCCAGTTATACGGACGGATTTGCAACCTATTACCGGATGAGCCGCAGCCTTTCCGGACCGTGGATCAGGCCAGAAAGAGATACCTTTGACGGAAGGGCTTTCTATGCGGCTAAGACCGGGACAGATGGAAAGAACCGCTATATTTTCGGCTGGAATCCGACAAGGGGTGAAAATGGATGGGGGTTCGATCCGGGAACTGATTTTGGAGCGGATTATAAGAGCTGGAACTGGGGAGGATCCATCGTGACGCATCAGCTTGTGCAGCATGAAGACGGAAGCCTTGGAACCAGGCCTGTCGAAAGCGTGGCAGAGGCATTTACGGCAAAAAAAACGGATTCATTCACACCGCTGACAGGGCAATGGACGATGGAGGCGGGAAAGGCATCATGCTATGCACAGGAAGGCTATTCCGCCGCAATCGGTTCTCTTCAGATTCCGGAGCAATGCTGTATCAGAGCTTCAATTCGTTATGAGGGGACGCCGCGGTCCTTCGGCCTGGCGCTGCAGGTGGACGAACGGTTTGACTTTGGTTATTATCTGATGTTTGAACCGGATTTTTCACGGATCGAATTCCGTTCTGGGCTCCGGATGTATGAACAGGGAGGCCAGATGTTCCCTTATGCGGTTGAGATGGAACGGTCCTTCCGCATGACCCCGGGGAAAACTTATCAGCTTGAACTTTATATACAGGGAAGTCTGGCGGTCTTATACATTGATCGGGATGTCGCGTTCGGATTCCGGATGTACAATTGGAAGAACCGCAAACTTGGACTGTTTGCGGCAGATGGCGGAATCTGTGTAAAGGATTGTGAAATACTGACAGAAGAGGAGAAGTGAATTCGTATGAAGGTTCGCATTGCCAGAGAATACCTGTGGGTTCCAGTATGAGCCGGTACGAAAAAGGAATCATTTACTGTGTCCCTGGGCAGTCAGAAAATCTTTGAGTTCATGACAGGGACAGAGAGGGACTGTGAACCGGTTTTTTATGCGGCACTTCCGGTCAGACAATGGGCAGGGAAGAGTTGGTACTTTACGGGAAGTTTGGAGAACGTTTTTTCGGCAACATCCATTGCAAAGCGTACCTGCGGAGTCCGCAGGAATCGCGTCCGTACATTCATTTCACGTCCTGTTCTGGCTGGCTGAATGACCCGAACGGCCTGTTTTATAAAAATGGCAGATGGCATCTATATTACCAACATAATCCGTTCGATGTAGAGTGGGGAAACATGAGCTGGGGGCATGCTGTAAGCCAGAGCCTGGCCGGGCAATAGAGGTCACTGCGGAATGGGACAGTCCGGAGGCATGCTTTACACTGAATCTCAAGGGGGTGCTGCAGTCTGAATGCAGAGACCCTTGTGATTGAACCGGTTGCATCCCGAATTATTCTGAAAGATCAGATATCATGACAGTTTTGAAAAAATCGGTGAGAAGTGATAATCCCCTGAGTGGAAAGCATATCGTGTTCCTCGGCAGTTCTGTGACCTACGGAGCAGCTTCGAATGGGGTTTCATTTGTGGATTTTCTGGCAGAGGCGACAGGCTGCAGGGTGACGAAGGAGGCAGTTGCGGGGACGACGCTGGTGGATGATGCGCCGGATTCCTATATCCGCAGGATGAAGAAACTGAATCCGGAGATGAAGGTGGATCTATTCGTGTGCCAGCTCTCGACAAATGACGCCACCCAGATGAAAGAGATGGGAGAAGTTTGCCGCACGTATGACATGGATGATTTTGATACGAAGACGGTTGCAGGTGCCATCGAATATATCATTGCCTATGCAAGGAAAACATGGAATTGCCCTGTAGCGTTCTATACAAGCCCCAGATACGACAGTGGACAGTACGCTGCCATGGTCGTGCTGCTACAGAGTATTCAGTGCAAGTGGAACATTGCGCTGATCAACCTGTGGAATGATGCAGCTTTCAATGACATCACAACTGAGCAGCGGAGCCGGTATATGGCGGATTCGATTCACCCGACCAGGGAGGGATATCTGGAGTGGTGGACGCCATATCTTAAAAGAATAATAATTACTATTATCTCTTGTAGACAAGGGAAATAGATGCTACGATATTACTACATGATTACAGTGTCAAAAGTGCGTCACCACGCATGCATTGATGCAAGTGATGGCAGGACTTATTGAAACGTAATCATAAATGAGTGTCAAAGGTACTTTTGACACTCATATCATTACATAGAAGGCTGGGAAGAAGCAGATTCAAGAGAAACGGAGGGAGTAGTATGTGGCTGTTGTTTGCGATTGGTTCGGCGGTTTTTGCGGCACTGACATCCATTCTGGCAAAAGTTGGAATCGAGGGAGTGAACTCGAATCTTGCGACGGCGATCCGTACCTTTGTTGTCCTGGCGATGGCGTGGGGGATGGTATTTCTGACACATGCAGAAAGCGGGCTTACAAGTATTGGAAAGAAGAGCTGGCTGTTTCTGATTCTGTCGGGGCTCTGTACCGGTGCTTCATGGCTCTGCTATTACCGGGCGCTTCAGGTCGGGGAAGCCTCGAAGGTCGTACCGGTCGACAAGATGAGCACCGTGCTGACGTTGATTCTGGCGTTTATCTTCCTGCATGAGATGATTAATACCAAGTCGATCATCGGGATGCTTCTTCTTACTGCCGGAACTCTGGTTATGGTCATTTCCTGAATCAGGCATCAGATTGATAGAATGAAGCAGCATTTTTATGACTGAACAGCTGCCGGAACTCCGCAGGGGTACCGGCAGCTGTTTTTTGTGGAGGCGACGGGCCAGACGCTACGATGCAAGCTTGATTGCATATCCTGGCATCCGGACACGCTTTGTATTTTGAGACGGACATCATGAATATATTATAAAACATATTGACATACTCATATATTGTGCGTAGAATACAGTCAAATCCAAATAACATATAAAACATACCAATAAAGTATGTATTAAAGAGGAGGGAATTGATATGAGCATCAGAGGGAAAAGGGTTTTCATCGGTCTGACTGCAGCGGCTGCTTTGACGGCGCTTGTATCCGGCAGCGCATATGCATATGACACTGTAAAAGACGGCGTGTTGACAGTTGGAGTAGAGGGAACATATCCGCCGATTACCTATCATGATGAAAGCGGAGAACTGACAGGCTTTGATGTTGAGGTGGCGAAGGCAATAGGCGAAAAGCTGGGATTGAAAGTACAGTTTGTTGAGTCAGAGTGGGATTCTCTCCTGGCATCCATTGATTCAGGTCGAATTGACACCGTGATCAATGCAGTATCGGTGACAGATGAACGGAAGAAAAAGTATGACTTTACCGATCCGTATGTTTCCCTTTATCGTCATGTCATCGTAAAGGGCGATAATGATTCGATCAAGTCACTGGACGACTTGAAGGGCAAGAAGGTGGCTGAGAATATTACGACGGAATATGCGGATCAGCTGGAGGCACTTGGAGCGACGATTGTTCCGATCGATACCATGCAGCAGGCATTCGATCTGATTACCAGCGGAAGAGTGGACTTTACATTGCTGGAGGATGTCCAGTTCGGCCCGTATATGAAGGAACATCCGGATGCCGATCTGAAAATTGCATTTACGATTGATGGAAATAAGGATGATGTCGACCAGTTTGCCATCCCGACAAAGAAGGGAACAGATCTGAATGCAGCCATAAATGACGCGCTCAATACACTGAAAAAAGACGGGGAGCTTGGAAAGCTTTCAGAGAAGTATTTTGATGCGGATGTCATAGACTACGATTCAATCGGGGGAAAGAAGGAGGCTTCCGGTTCTGGTACAGAAGCAGAAACGGAGGGCGTTTCGGAAGCAGATAGAGAGGGTGATGACGATGGGAAGAATATCACAGATTGATCCGGAAACAGCGCCAGCGGAAGTGAAGGCGGCAATCTGGAAGCATATTGCGGAAGGACGAAAGATTACGAATGAAAAAAGGACGCTTCTTCACAATGTGAATGCGTTTAACGCAGTGGAGGTAGCTTCCTATGCGCTCGATGATGATCTGCAGAAACTGATTGGAAAGCTGGACGGAGATCTTTTTGAATATGCGGTATCGGTTTCGAATGACTGCCTGGTCTGCACAACATACTTCAGCAAGCTGCTCCGGGAGGAACATGGTATTGATCCGAAGCATTTTCACCTGACGCACAGACAGGAAATGCTCATGAACTTCGGGAAAAAGGTCGGACAAGCGCCAAAGGAAATCACGGATGAGGAGTTCTTTGCGCTGAAGGAAGAGTTTTTGAAGAATGGTGGGAAAGACGGGGAACCAGTAGACGAGGAGAAGGCAGAAGAGATTATGGTCGTCCTCACAGCCATGGGCGTCATGATGGTTGCGAACAACTATGTCAATGATATCCTGAAGGTCGATTTGTGAGGAGCAGGAGACTGGTATGAGTGATCGCTTGATCAAGATTCTGATTGATTCTTTTCCGAAAATCCTGATCCCGGGCCTTCGTATGACAATCCCATTGACTTTGGCATCCTTTGCCGTGGGATTTGTCATTGCCCTGGCACTGGCATTGATACAGGTTGCGAAGGTCCCGGTTTTGAACCAGATCGCCAAGATTTACATCTGGATCTTTCGCGGGACACCCCTTCTTGTGCAGCTGTTTATCATTTTCTTCGGACTGCCGGGGCTGGGAGTGATGCTGGACGCGTTCCCGGCAGCAGTGATTGCATTTGGAATGAACCTTGGTGCCTATAACGCGGAGGTTCTGAGATCTTCAATCCAGGCTGTTCCGGCAGGACAGAGCGAGGCAGCAGCTTTGGTCGGAATGACGTACCCTCAGATTATGATTCATGTGGTACTGCCGCAGGCGTTCCCCATTGCTTTTCCACCGTTGTTCAATTCTCTGATTGGGCTTGTAAAGGATACGTCACTTGCTTCGAGCATTACGGTTATAGAACTGTTTACAGCGGCACAGCAGATTGCAGCCCGGACGTTTGAACCCTTCGCACTGTACTGTGAGGCGGCGGTGATCTACCTGATTTTCTGCACCGTTCTGACAGCTCTTCAGGGGTGGCTGGAGAAGAAGCTGGTGTGGAAGACCCCGGAGGAGAAAATGGTCGGCGCTACGGCAGCAGACTGATGGAAGGGATGGAAGAAGGATGCTGGAAGTAAAAAATCTATACAAATCCTTTGGGTCCAACCAGGTTCTGAAGGGCATTGACATCAAGGTGGACCGAGGGGAGGTCGTGGCAGTCCTTGGATCTTCCGGATCGGGAAAGACGACGATGCTCCGCTGTACAAGCTTTCTGGAGAAAGCGGATTCCGGGGAAATGATTTTTGACGGAAGTCATTATGAGATGGAGAAGATTGGACGAAGAGAGATACATCAGCTCCGTATGCACATAGGATTCGTCTTCCAGTCTTTCAACCTGTTTGCGAATCGAACCGCGCTTGGAAATGTGATGAGTGGACTGTCGATTGCCCGTAAGGTTCCCAAGAGTGAGGCGGAGAAGATCGCAAGGGAAATGCTTTCCCGAGTTGGAATGTTAAATCGGGCGGATTATTATCCGGCGCAGCTCTCTGGCGGACAGCAGCAGCGGGTTGCAATCGCGAGGGCTATTGCAACCAATCCGGTCGTTGTGCTGTTTGATGAACCGACGAGCGCTCTTGACCCGGAACTGACAGGAGAAGTTCTGGATGTGATGAAGAAGCTTGCCGAGGATGGGATGACGATGGTCGTTGTCACTCATGAGATGCAGTTTGCACAGGAAGTAGCAGATAAGGTCGTGTTTATGGATAAAGGTGTTGTCGTGGAGGAAGCTCCGGCGAAACAGTTTTTTTCCGCACCCAAACAGGAGAGAACACTTCAGTTCCTGCGGAGAACGATGCGAGATTACACTTACAATATCTGATGATATCATTTAATTACTTCAGGCATGGATCACAGATTTCATGCCATGCGGGTAGTCTGAAAAGCCTGAATACATCTGCGGTGGGGAAGATTCTCCGCCGCTTTTTGTGAGAATGGCCGCTCATCATCTCATGCTGTTTATCTGTCCGGAATCGTCGGAATCGGATATAATAGACAAAAGCTGTCAGGTGACAGGTATAATTCCTGAGACAGAGGAGGTTGAAATGAGAAGGATTCTGATCGTCATTGATATGCAGAATGATTTTATAGATGGTGCACTTGGAACGAAGGAAGCGGTGGCGATTGTCCCCGCTGTTGTCCGCAAGATCAAGTCCTATCCGGCGGATGATGTTTACGCGACAAGGGATACTCACCCGGAGAATTATCTGGATACGCAGGAGGGGGAACATCTTCCGGTCAGACACTGCATCAAAGGAACAGAAGGCTGGCAATTATGCAAAGAGGTGGCCCCGCTGATTCCGGAAGGACATATTTTCGACAAACCAACCTTTGGATCGGTTGAGCTGGCAGAGGCTGTGAGAAAGATGGCAGCTCAGGAGAAACTGGAGGTTGAGCTGGTCGGACTCTGCACGGATATCTGCGTTGTTTCCAATGCATTGCTTCTGAAGGCAGTGCTTCCGGAGATGAAGATTTCCGTGGATGCTTCCTGCTGCGCGGGGGTGACACCTCAGAAGCATGAGGCAGCGCTCGAGACGATGCGTTCCTGCCAGATTCAGGGAATCTGAGACGGATTCTCCGAGGCGCAGCTTCAGTAGCCGGGTGACGGGAAACAGGTTATAGAAAGGAATGAATCATGCAGTTTGATACAGATATATTTGCACAGTTTGACAAAAAGTGGGCGCTGCTGACAGCGGGAGGAAAGGAAAAGTTTAATACCATGACGATCAGCTGGGGCGGACTCGGTACACTCTGGGGCAAGCCTGTTGCCACCGTCTATGTACGGGAATCCCGTTATACGCATGAATTCATGGACAGGGAAGACTATTTCACGGTCAGCTTCTACCCGGAGTCCTGCAGGAGGACGCTGGGTGTTCTGGGATCAAAATCCGGTCGGGACATGGACAAGATGCATGCGTCCGGACTGACGCCGAAGCAGGCTGGTAAGACCATGACATTTGAAGAGGCAGAGGTGACGCTTGTCTGCAGGAAACTGTTCAGGCAGAAGCTGGATACGGCCAGCATGCCGAAGGACATTGCGGAGAAGTTCTATGAAGGGCAGTCAGACCATGACATGTTTATCGGGGAAGTCGTGGAGATTCTTCGGTAATAGTCGAAGAACTTCTGGACCGCCATCTTGCTGGATGGAACGGTTCCGGAGAAAGTTATTCTGGATCTGCCTGACCTGAGCTTCAAGATAACAAAGCCAGGAGGAATCAGAAAGAAGAAATGGCAGGTGCCAGCGAACGGACCGAGGACAGAAGCCAGGACAAGCTGGAAAGAACCATGAAGATTGTTATTATCAACGGGCAGAGTCATACAGGGACGACCTGCCATATCGCCAGACAGCTCGCAGACAAGATCGGGGGAGACGTGACGGAGTTCTTTCTCCCAAGGGATTTTCATGATTACTGCGTTGGCTGTATGCAGTGTATTCTGAAAGATGAAAAGCGATGTCCGCATTATGAAAGGCTCAGACCAATCACGGAAGCCATGGATGCTGCTGATGTGATCATTCTGGCCAGCCCGGTATATGTCTACCATGTGACAGGTGCGATGAAAACGTTTCTGGATCACTATGGGTACCGCTGGCTGATTCACAGGCCGGTGGAGTCAATGTTTGGGAAGCAGGCTGTCAGTATCAGCACCTCGGCTGCCGCCGGGGAAAAATCAGCCTGCAGAGACATGGCGGACAGTCTGTTCTTCTGGGGTGTGGGGAAGACCTACCGGCTGGGTATGCATGTGTTTGCACACAACTGGGCGGGCGTCTCCGGGAAACGCAAACAGGCAATCGATCAGAGGACCACCCGGATCGCGGAGAAGATTCGGAGCCGGAGGGGACATGTCAAACCGTCCCTGAAAACGAAGCTCTACTTCTGTTTTGTACGTCTGCTTCAGAAGAAAGGTATCTCGGAGGTGGATAAAAGCTACTGGATACAGAAGGGGTGGCTGGGAAGCGCAAGACCATGGAAGAGCTGAGAGAGCCGGATAGAACAGGAGAATGCTTCAGAGCCTATTTCCATCTTCCCGGACTTTTTGAGTTCTATGATCTGTATCAGGTGTTTCTGCCGTTATTTAAAAAGCACAGGGAATATTTCTATGACTGGTGCGAAATCGGATCGATTTATGGTGCACCGGCAGATTGTCTCTGGGGCGGCGGACGCGTCGGCGGCGGAGAGCATACGCCGGAGGAAGCGCTTGCACTGACGCAGGAGTATGGGATCTCAGCCAGGCTGACGCTCAGCAACTCGCTGCTTCGGAAGGAGCATCTGACTGATGCCAGATGCAATCAGCTCTGCAGAGTCTTCAGTAAGGTGCAAAGTCCTCAGAGCGGGGTCATAATTCATTCGGATCTGCTTTTGGAGTATCTTCAGGAGCAGTATCCGGGATTTTACTATGTTTCATCCACCACAAAAGTATTGACGCAGTTTTCACAGCTTGAGGATGAACTCAGGCGGGATGAATTTCAATTTGTTGTTCCGGATTTCCGTCTGAACAAGAACTTCGACAGGCTCCGGAGTCTTCAGCCTCGTTTGAAAGATAAAGTGGAGTTTCTGTGCAACGAGTGCTGCTGGTTTGGCTGCGCGGACAGAAAAAAGTGTTATGAGGCCGTCAGCAGAAGAAATCTTAGCAGCATTGAGCCGGAATTCCGCTGTAAGTCACCCGGAGCGGATGAGGGATACCGGTTTTCGAGGGCCATGAAGAATGCTGGTTTTATCAGTGTAGAGGATATTCAAAACCGCTATATGCCAATGGGCTTTTCCAATTTCAAGATTGAAGGCCGGGGACTTGGAAGTGCTCTGATACTGGAGTTCCTGCTGTATTACCTGACAAAGCCAGAGTACCAGATTCGTGTCAGGGAGGACATCTATCTCGACAATATGCTGGATCTGTTCTGACAGAGGACACCCAGTATGTCCGGGGAGGGGCTGACGCAGATCGCTGGTGCAGCCCTGCATCAGGGACACCCAGCATATCCGGGGAGGGGCGTGAATACAGCAGTGAGGCCTGAGATTCTTCAGCAAAGGCCCGGCTCAGATTTCAGCTGGGATCCGCTGCTGCGCGATCCTTCAGGGAACATTACAAGGTAGAGTACTAAAGGGTGGAGCACTGAAAGGTGAAGCACTGATCAGATGATCAACAGATGGGAGTCAGAATGAAAAAGGATCAGGATTTTATCTGGACACCGCTTTCCGTGGAACATATTGTCCAGGACGAATGGATTGATTTCCGGAAGGTGAAATACCGCTATCCGGACGGGAGAGTGTTTGAACCATTTTATCAGTACAGCCGCAGGAGCTACTCCGTCATCGTCCCGGTGACGGAGGACGGACAGTATCTGTGCGTCCGCCAGTTCCGGCACGGAATCGGGGAGGTCACAACCGAGTTCCCGGCAGGTGGGATTGAGCCGCGGAAAACGGAGAATCCAGAGCAGGCAGTATCGACATATGGCAGGAAAGCCGAGATGGAGGATGCTCAGATGGAGGATGCTCTGATCTGTGCGAAGAGAGAGTTGGAGGAGGAGACAGGGTACGTGTCGGACAAATGGACCCATCTGATTACGATTCCCTCCAATGCGACGGTAGCGGATAATTATGCCCATGTTTACCTGGCCAGAGACTGCAGGAAGATCACCGGGCAGAGCCTGGATGAAACAGAGGACCTGGAGGCAGAGCTGCTGACCGGAGAGGAGGTCGAGCACCTGATCAAGGCCGGAAAGTTTCAGCAGAGCGTCCATGTGATGGCTTATCTGCTGGCGCAGCGCGTCCTTGCCTGACACACAGGCACATTCGTCAAGTCAGAAAGTCCCTCCTCATGGCTATTTACAGATAATCCGCCAGCTGTGCTTCCTTGTTCAGCGTGAAGACATTCTTTTTATAGGAAATCAGTCCTTCCCGCTGCATTTTGCTCAGTTCATTGGAGAGGGCGCTTCTGTCGACGCTCAGGTAATCAGCGAGCTGCTGTCTGTCGAAGGAGATTGCAAAGTGGGTGCTTCCGTGGATGAGTGCCTGCTCGGACAGGTAGGAGAGAAGACGCGCGCGAAGAGACTTCGGAGCGATGTGCATCATTCGGCTGGACAGATTCAAGCTTTTCTGGGCAAGAATCCGTACCAGGTTGTGAACGAGCCGATTATGAAAGCTGCACCCGTTCTGGCAGACATTCAGAAGCTTGTTCAAGTCGAGAAAAAGAATCTTGCACGGTTCCGCAGCAACGACATCACAGAGCAGTTCTTTGCCGGGGATGGCGGCGTAATTCTCTGCAAAGATCCGGCCTTGTTCGATATGACCGAAGATGTTGCTGCTTCCCCAATAGAAGTTGACGACAATGTTGGCGCTTCCGGATTCCACCATGCCGATTTCATGAACGGGATCTCCGGCCCGAAGAATCAGCTCGTTTTTCTTATAGGCCTTTTCATGTGTCCCGAGGCAGGAGAGCATCTGGCGGATTTCGTCTTCGCGGATGCCATGGAACAGAGGGGTTGCAGAAAGCATTTGAACGTCCATTTTTATCCTCCCATGTTGTCGCAACAACGTCTATTTCATGAAAAGTATAGTAATCTATGGTCAACAGGTCAAGAAAGGAAAGGCTTGAGAAACCGCAGTGAAGGGAACAGATTACGCGGTATGTTTCGCAGTGATGTGTTGATGTATTGGAGGTAAAGAGATGTGCGATAAGATGTTTTGCTACCAGTGTCAGGAAACAGCAAGGGGAACAGGATGCACAGTGTCAGGTGTCTGCGGAAAGAAGCCCGAGGTTGCGCGGATGCAGGATCTGCTGATCTATGTCACAAAGGGACTGTCCTGCGTAACGACAAAGCTTCGTGAGGAAGGCAAGGCTGTAAAGGGCGATGTCAACCATCTGGTTACGGTGAATCTCTTTACGACGATCACCAACGCAAATTTCGATAAGGACGCGATTGCAGACAGGGTGGCAAAGACGCTCGCGGTGAAGGAGGAGCTCCTTCAGCAGCTCACAGATCGCAGTGGCCTTCCGGATGCAGCACTTTGGAATGGCGGCAGAAGCGAGTATGAGGAGAAGGCAGCATCTGACAAGGTCGGTGTCCTGGCTACAGAGAACGAAGACATCCGCAGCCTGAGAGAGCTGATCACCTATGGTCTGAAGGGACTTGCTGCATACTCAAAGCATGCGAATGCGCTTCTTCAGGACAACGAAGAGATTGATGCGTTCATTCAGAAGGCGCTCGCAAAGACGCTGGACGATTCCCTGACAGTGGATGATCTTGTTGCACTGACGCTTGAGACCGGCAAGTATGGCGTTGATGGCATGGCACTCCTGGATGCTGCGAATACAGGTGCGTATGGCAATCCGGAGGTTACCACGGTCGATATCGGTGTTCGCAGCAATCCGGGCATCCTTGTTTCCGGCCATGACCTGAAGGATCTGGAGCAACTGCTCGAGCAGACCGAGGGAACAGGCGTGGATGTCTACACGCACTCTGAGATGCTTCCGGCTCATTATTATCCGGCGTTCAAGAAGTACAAGCACTTTGCAGGCAACTACGGCAATGCATGGTGGAAGCAGAAGGAGGAGTTTGCGTCCTTCAATGGTCCGATCCTGATGACAACCAACTGCATCGTGCCGCCGGCTGACAGCTACAAGGACAGGCTTTGGACAACAGGTGCCGCAGGTTATCCGGGCTGCCGCCATATCGATGGTGCGTATGGTGAGGTGAAGGATTTCTCAGCGATCATTGAGCAGGCAAAGACCTGCCAGCCGCCGAAGGAAATCGAGACCGGAAGCATTGTCGGCGGTTTCGCACATGAGCAGGTGTTTGCGCTGGCGGACAAGGTCGTCGATGCGGTCAAGTCCGGCGCAATCCGTAAGTTTGTCGTCATGGCAGGCTGCGATGGCCGTATGAAGTCCAGAGAGTACTATACAGAGTTTGCAAAGAAGCTGCCGAAGAATGTTGTCATCCTGACTGCAGGCTGCGCAAAGTACAAGTACAACAAGCTGAACCTTGGCGATATCAATGGAATCCCGCGTGTGCTTGACGCAGGCCAGTGCAACGACTCCTACTCTCTTGCGCTGATCGCCCTGAAGCTCAAGGAGATCTTCGGACTTGACGATATCAATGATCTTCCGATCGCGTTCAACATTGCATGGTATGAGCAGAAGGCTGTCATTGTGCTGCTGGCACTGCTGTACCTTGGTGTGAAGAATATCCACCTTGGACCGACTCTTCCGGGCTTCCTGTCTCCGAACGTTGCAAAGGTTCTTGTCGACAACTTCGGGATTGCCGGAATCGGAACGGTTGATGATGATCTGAAGCTGTTCTTCGGAGAGAATGCCTGAAGATGGCTGATCGGGCAGCCGGGCGGTGGGTGGAAAGCCACGCCTGCTCTGGTCTGAACTCCATATGAGTACCACCAGCAACCCCTGCTGGCTCTCACCTTGTAAGGTGATGGCCGGCGGGGGGTTTGACTTTTTATGGAAACAGGTGCATGATGAGGGACACAAAAAAATAGAAGAGACAGGAGAGCAATGGCTTATGGATGATCAGATGGAAATGCACATGGAAAGACAGACAGACGCACAAACAGGCAGTCTGGAACAAGCAGGCATCCGCAGTGAAGCGAGGAGACGGAGGCGCCGCCTGACCGCGGAAGTTATTCTGATTCTTCTGTTCACATTTGGCATCGTGATCAATGAATCGGATTTTCTGGGGCAGGATCATACAACGGTTGTGCAATACCTGGAGGTGTACAGTACTTTTCCGCTTCTGCTCGCGTATATCGTGCCGTTCTGCCTGGTGATGAAATATCTCTGCTCAAAATATGAAATGCATCGGCTGGATCTTCTGATCGCCGGTTTCTGCGGGGCATTTATTCCTGCGGCTCTTGCGGGAAACCTGAATGATGCGTTTGCGGATATGATGTCCCATTTGATGGGGCATCTCTATTCAGACGCGTGGATCGGGTCTGCAGGAACCGGTATTCTGGAGGAGCTTCTGAAGCTGGGGACGACCGGACTTCTTCTATACGTGCTTGGAAGAAGATCGCTGAAGGACTATCTGGGGATCGGCATGTGCGTCGGGATCGGCTTTCAGATCGAGGAGGATCTGTCCTACATTACAGAAAGCGGGTTCGAGAATACAGAGAAGGCATTTCCGACCGCGCTTGACAGAGTCTCCGCCTCCTTTGGCTCACACTGGGCTTATGCGGCCGTGACAGCGGCGGGGCTTTATCTGATTGCACGGGGGAGCGGCAAACACCACAGGAGGAAGGGATACGGGCTGATTCTTCTGGTGATGGTTGATCATTTCCTGTACGATACGCCGTTGAGCAATTCACTGCTCATCAATGGGCTTCTGACAGTCGCGGTGGTGCTGCCTGTGCTGCTGTTCTTTCAGAAGCCCGGAGATGAGGCGTGCTGACAGGAGACGTTGAAGGGAGCCCCCATGGTTATATGGGGGCTTACGATTGTCTTACTTGTGATAGAGCTTCTGGGTCTCGTACTTTGGCTCGCAGGTGAGGTTGACGCCGAGCTTTTTGAAGACGCCCTCGTCAATCTGAGACAGAATGACGGAGGAGTGCGCCTCCAGACCCTTCAGTTCCGCCAGCTTTCCGATCGCTGCAGCAGCATTCCGGTCGCTGACGCCGGCGATCGCAAGCGCGATGAGAATCTCGTTGAGGTGAAGCAGAGAGCTGCCATCGCTTCCGAGATGTTTCACCTTCATGTCCATGATCGGGTCCAGGACGGTCGGCGAGAGCAGCTCGATGCTGTCGTCGATATCGGCGAGATATTTCAGGGCGTTCAGAAGCAGGGCGGAGGAGGCACCGAGCAGGGCTGAGGTTCGCCCGGTCAGAATCTTTCCGTCCTCCATCTGCATGGCAGCGGCCGGGGCGCCTGTCTGTTCCGCCTTCAGATTGGCGGCCTGCACGCAGGGACGGTCTGATACAGAGATACCGGCCTTTTTCATCAGCAACTCAATCTTCCGGACGGGTTTGTCGCTTCCGTTTCCGCGGCGTCTGTCGCACAACGCACTGTAATATCTGCGGATGATTTCCTGGTTCGCCGCTGCGCACACAGTCTTGTCATCGCTGATGCACAGCCCGACCATGTTGACGCCCATGTCGGTGGGAGACTGATAAGGAGAGGTTCCCTGAATCTTCTCGAAGATGGCATTCAGAACCGGGAAAACCTCCACATCCCGGTTGTAGTTGACGCAGGTTTTTCCATAGGCCTCGAGATGGAAGGGGTCGATCATGTTGACGTCGTCGAGGTCAGCGGTCGCAGCTTCGTATGCCAGATTCACCGGATGATTCAGCGGGAGATTCCAGACCGGGAATGTTTCAAACTTCGCATATCCAGCCTGGATGCCGCGCTGGTGCTCATGGTACAGCTGGGACAGGCAGGTCGCCATCTTGCCGCTTCCCGGTCCCGGCGCGGTGATGACGACGAGCGGACGCGAAGTCTCGATATAGTCATTTTTTCCGAAGCCTTCGTCGCTGACGATATAGGGGATATCGGACGGATACCCGGTGATCGGATAGTGGCGGTAGACCCGCATGCCAAGGCGCTGGAGTTTCTTCTCGTAGGCAATCGCAGACGGCTGGTTGTCGAAGCGAGTCAGGACAACGCCGCTCACAAGCAGCCCAAAGCTTGTGAAGGCATCCGCCAGCCGCAGGACGTCCATGTCGTAGGTGATGCCGAGATCTCCCCGGACCTTGTTTTTCTCGATGTCAGCTGCGTTGATGACAATGATGATCTCTGCCTGATCCTTCAGCTCTCGCAGCATCGTGATCTTGGAGTCCGGGTGAAAGCCCGGAAGAACCCGGGAGGCGTGGAAATCATCAAACAGCTTGCCGCCGAATTCCAGGTAAAGTTTGCCGCCGAACTGGCTGATCCGCTCCCGGATATGCTCAGACTGAATCTTCAGGTACTTCTCGTTGTCAAATCCGATCTTCATTTCCCGCGTACTCCCATCTCTTGAAACCCCGTAAAAATGTGTGCCATCGCATGAATTCCGAAAAACTTTTGACTTGATTGTAATTGACCTGCAGGGGATTGTAAAGCGTACGACGGGGCGGGAAAGTCGAATATATTTTTTGTGATGCCGGGGGTATGGTCAGATCATGGGCCCGGCAGGTTGTTTTTTTCGGAATCTCCGGATGAGAAACGGGATCTCCCATACCAGCATACCAAGCCAGCCTGCAAGACAGCCATATGGGACGGCTGCGATGTCCATATGTACGTTCACAATCAGCACAAAGGTTGTGATGAAGCGGATGGACATGTTGACGATTGAGCTGGCCAGGGTGATTTTCAGGTCGCCGATTCCGCGGAAGAATCCCTGGATTGCATTGGTCAGGGCGGGGAGCGTATACATCAGGCAGATGAGGCGAAGGTATATCTCGCCTTCTGAGACGACCTTTTGGTCCTGAGTGAAAAGATACATGGCCCGGGATGCAGCGATGAAGAGAAGGCCGCCGACAAGGGCGCCATACACGATATCTGTCAGGGCGCCGCCGGCAAATGCTTTTCGGATACGTTTTCTGTCCCGTGCACCCCAGTTCTGCGCAATCACGGATGTCATTGCGTTCGCAATGCTGCGGGTTGGAATGAGGGCAAAATCATCGACCCTGTTCGCAGCGGCAAAGGCGGCTGTCGTGCTCACTCCGAGGGAATTCACTGCGCCCTGGACGCCCAGGATCCCGAGCTGTACCGTTGCCTGCTGGATGGCAGAGACAGAACCGTACTGGAGCGTTCTCCGGAGGACGGAAATATCAAAGACGAACCATGCTTTTCCGAGGTTCAGAACAGGGACATGGCTTCTGATATACAGCATACATAGCAGGCAGGAAAAGGCCTCGCTCAGAACGGTCGCTGCGGCAGCTCCATTTACACCCAGATGGAACACGACAATTAGAAGAAGATCGCCGCCGATGTTCGTCAGGGCACTGATTGCCAGAAAGATGAGGGGTGTTTTTCCGTCGCCGAGCGCCTGCATCGTCGAGGAGAGATAGTTGTAAAGAAAGGTGAAGATCAGCCCGTATGAGATTGTTCTGAGGTAGCCGGATGCCAGCGGAAGAATGGAGGGATCGACATGAAGCAGACGCAGAATGTCACTGGCGCAGGTGGATACAGCAAGACTGAGCACAAGGGAGCAGACGGCGCCGGCCAGGAGCGCTGTCGAGATCTGTTTTCTCAGACGGGGGTAATCGCCTGCACCGAACATCGTGCCAATCAGGACACCGGTCCCTAGTGTTGTCCCGCGAAGAAGCATGATCAGAAGCGTCATCAGCGGATTGCTGGTCCCAACTGCGGCGAGAGCTTCCGGCCCCAGAAAACGGCCAACGATGATACTGTCCACGGCATTATAGGTTAGCTGCAGGTAGTTGGCCAGGATAAAAGGGATCGTAAACTGGATCATAGGCATGACCAGTCTGCCTTTTGTAAAGTTGTGAACCATAGTGCGTTCCTCCGGTGTGAATTCAGCTGCTGTGGGCAGCATGAAAAGCACTGAGTCAAAACAACATAACGTTTTCCACTATAGAAAGAAACGAAATTCTGTCAAGCCAGTGCGCAGCCCGTGCAGCAGATCTTGGAACTTGTCCTCAGGAAAAGCAGACCAGGTCGTTTGGAAACTTCCACCTGGAAAGATAAGATCCCAGGTGGGACAGATCGGGACTTGTATGGTACAATCACCGGGAAGCTGAACAATGCAGGGTGGACGCCCTGTTCTGATACTGAGATGGTTTGATTTTATGCGTATTTCATCATTAAGAGGGGACAGAGCGTTCCTCCGGAAACTGACAACCCTTACGATTCCGATTGCCCTTCAGAGCCTCCTTCTGGCATCGGTCTCCGCGGCGGACGCGTTCATGCTTGGGCGGCTGGATCAGAATTCGATGGCAGCCGTGTCGCTCGCAACGCAGGTGCAGTTCATTATGACGATGTTCATCATGGCGGATACCTCCACGGGGTCTGTTCTGGCCTCCCAGTACTACGGGAAGAAGGATGAGCAGACGGTTGGTGACATCTTCAACATGATGCTCCGGTCGATGACGGTCATTGATGTGATGTTCTGGGCACTCTGCTGTTTTTCTCCCCGCCCGCTGATGCTGTTTTTCACAAATGACCCTGTTCTGATCGACATTGGCTGCCGGTATCTTCGAATTGCCGGCTGGTCGTATCTGCTGGTGGGCTTCTCCCAGTGCTATCATACGGTGATGAAGATTCCGGGTCATGCGCGGATGAGCATGTGGATCTCCTTGGCATCGGTGATGTCAAATATCATCCTGAACGCAGTGCTGATCTTCGGCCTCTTCGGGGCACCGGCACTCGGACCGGAAGGAGCCGCTATTGCGACACTGATCTCACGGGTCATCGAGCTGGCATGGTGCGTTCTGGTCTCGATGCGAAAGGATTATATCCGGCCCAATCTGGAAAGACTCCTGTACTACCGGAAGGAGCTGGTGATCGATTCGCTGAAGATCGCGGCACCTGTCCTGGGCTCTGCACTTCTGTGGGGCATCGGCTTCACCTCCTACACAGCGATCGTCGCGCACATGGGATCAGATGCCGCTGCCGCAAATTCCATCGCCTCCGTCGTGCGGGATCTGATCTGCTCCCTGTGCAATGGCGTGGCGACGGCAGGCGGGATCATCCTGGGCATTGAGCTGGGCGCAGGAGAGATAGAGACAGCGCGGACAGACGGAAGAAGGCTTCGCGATCTGTCCTTTGTGATCGGAATTCTGTCTATGGTGGTTCTTCTTGCACTGACACCGGCTGTCGTCCATCTGATGAAGATGACGCCGGAAGCGAAGTCCTACCTGACAGGAATGATGGTGATCCAGGCCGTCTACATGATCGGGCGCTGCGTCAACACCGTGACCATCAACGGGGTATTTTACACGGGAGGAGACGCAATCTTTGACACATATTCTCTGATCGTGATGATGTGGTGCATCGCCATTCCGGCTGCGCTTTTAGGAGCGTTTGTCTTCCACTGGCCGGTTCTGGTGGTTTACAGCTGCACCTGTGTGGACGAGGTCGGGAAGATCCCGTGGGTGATGATCCACTTCAGAAAGTACAAGTGGCTGAAAAACCTCACAAGAGACTGAAGTCCCAGGCAAAATGGGTCAAGGGTATCTCCCAGGCTGTCTTTTTTGTTATTCGATCGGAGCTTTAAAGGGCGCCCGAAGCGTGATTGCTGCGGGCGCCCTTTTTTCATCTTCAATCTTCAACGGAAATCAGTTCGATGTGGAAGTTCAGCTCCTTGCCTGCCATCTCGTGGTTGGCATCAAGTGTGATGTTCTCGCTGTCCATGGCGGTGACGCGCACCGGGAAGGAGTGACCGTAGTCATCCCGCAGGAAGACGCGCTGCCCAAGAGTCAGGTTCTCGGAGCCGGGAAGCTCTGCGATCTTCAGCGCGATGACATTGTCCGGATTCGGCATGCCATAGGCATCCACCGGCATCAGGTGGATATCCACGACGTCGCCAGGCTCCATATCGACAACAGCCTTATCAAAGCCTGGAATCATCATGCCGGTCCCGCTGACGAAGGAGAGCGGCTCGCCGCGATCGTACGAGGAGTCGAACTGTGTCCCGTCATTGAAGGTCCCCTTGTAGTGGACATGAACCGTCTTTCCGGCATTCCTTCCATTCAGGATGACTTCCATGTGACCGCCGCAGCCGCCGCCACATCCGCCGCAGCCACTACCGCAGTTCTCATCGCCGCCGCAGCAGCCTTCCTCCTGACTGCCTCCGCAGCAGCCTTCGGAAGAGTCGCTGCTTTCGGGTGACTTGCTGCCGCAGCATCCTTCTTCGTGGTTCCCGCAGCTTCCGGAATCCGACTCGCCAGCCTTCTCATGGTGATGGTCGCAGTTTGCTTCTCCGGGCTGAAGCTTTCCGAGAAGGAAGGAGATGGCAGCCTCGTCAGCATCTCCTGAGAAGCCGGGATATACATCAATTCCTGAAGCTGCCAGGGCATTCATCATGCCTTCCCCGAGTCCGCCGCAGATGACAGCTTTTACATCCAGCTCCGCGAGCAGTCCGGCAAGTGCTTCATGACCGGTATCCCCTGCACTGATCACTTCAGAGGAAACAATCTTTCCGTTCTCAACAGTGTAGAGCTTGAACTGCTTCGATTTCCCGAAGTGCTGAAAGACATTTCCCTCTTCATATGGTATTGCGATGCGCATAAATTCATTCCTCCTGTTATCACACGTGTTCAATTCATGATTCCCAGTATAGGGGACTGATGCCGGACCGGTCAACAGGGGAAATCAAAAGGAAAATTCTGATCGATATAATTCGATGTTTTGTGAAGCACAGAAAAATGGCTGAATGAACGGACTTGTATGGTATAGTAGTGGAGACAGTGTGTGGCTGCATGATCGAAGAAGAGGTCTCAGGAGAAATGCTGGCGGAGATGCCGGTCAGCCACAGAAAAGTACGAGGAGGTTGGTTCAGTCATGACATACAAGGAACTGCTTGAGCAGGCAAGAACCTGCATCGGGCCGCACTGCAAGGCCTGCCCGGTATGCAACGGCAAGGCTTGCGGAAACACGATGCCGGGACCGGGGGCAAAGGGTGTCGGGGATGTTGCGATCCGGAACTATGAAGCCTGGCAGAAGGTGCGCATCAATCTGAATACGATTGCAGAGAACAAAGAGCCGGACACGGGATTTGACTTCTTCGGGAAGAGGATGAAATATCCGATCTTCGCGGGCCCGGTTGGAGCGGTCAATCTGCACTATGGAGACAAGCTGGATGATATCCGGTACAATGACATTCTTGTCAGGGCATGTAGGGAAGCCGGAATCGCTGCCTTCACAGGGGACGGAACGAACGCGGAGGTCATGAAGGCCGCCACGGCCGCGATCCGCGCGACAGGAGGAGCCGGCATCCCGACCGTGAAGCCGTGGGATGTCGATACGCTGAAGGAAAAGTTTGCGCTGGTGAAGGAGTCCGGATCGTTTGCGGTCGCCATGGATGTCGATGCGGCCGGGCTTCCATTTCTGCAGGGACTTCAGCCGCCGGCCGGGAGCAAGACGGTGGAGGAACTGGGGGAGATTGTCCGGATGGCAGGGAAGCCGTTCATCGTCAAGGGCGTGATGACGGTAAAGGGAGCCCTGGATGCAAAGGCGGCTGGCGCGTCAGCCATCATTGTCTCCAACCACGGCGGCCGTGTGCTGGACCAGACGCCGTCGACTGCGGAGGTGCTGGAGCAGATTGCAGATGCGGTGAAGGGATCTATGCTGGTGCTGGTGGACGGCGGAATCCGTTCGGGCGTCGATGTCTTCAAGGCGCTGGCGCTTGGGGCGGATGCGGTGCTCATTGCTCGGCCGTATGTGACAGCAGTGTACGGCGGAGCCGAAGAAGGCGTGAAGCTTCTGACGGAAAAGCTTGGGAAGGAGCTTGCGGACACGATGAAGATGTGCGGCGTCTCCTCTCTTTCCCAGATTGGGAGGGATAGCCTGTTTCTGCCGCAGAGCAGGTACGTAAGGTTCTGAGGCGATGCTTCTTGAGATCAGCAATGCCTCTGTGAGCAGGGGCGGACATACGGTTCTGGAGGATTTTTCCTTCAGTATCCGGGGAACAGAGAAGATTGCCGTAGTAGGGAAAAATGGAGCCGGAAAGTCTACGCTTCTTGAGGTGCTCGACGGAAGCTGCCGGCCTGACACAAGAGACGGACACCCGGAGGCGGAGGTTCATGTATCGAGGGCTGTGACGATCGGCCGTTTTTCCCAGACGGCTGCACCGGAGGATGCGGAAAAGACACCGGAGGTGTTCGTCCGGGAAGCTGCTATCATGCAGGCAATTCCGGAACAGTCAGCCCTCTACGCTTCCTTTGTTTCGGACTTTTACAAGCATTTCACCCGGCTTGGCTTTCAGATGGAAGACCGGGGGAAAAAGCTTTCGGCGTTTTCCGGGGGAGAGCAGGCAAAGATCCTGCTTCTGAGGCTGTTTGTGACAAGTCCGGACATTCTGCTTCTGGATGAGCCGACCAACCATCTGGACCTGGAGACGGTGGAGTGGCTGGAAGACGAGGTACGGGCATACCCGAAGGCAGTGGTCATGGTATCCCATGACCGGTACTTCATTGACCGGACCGCTGATGTGGTCTGGGAGGTTTCAGGCGGAAAACTGACCCGGTATGTGGGAAACTATACAGCGTACCGGGCTGAAAAGCAGAAAAGGCATGAGCGCCAACTGAGGCAGTATGAGGCACAGCAGGCGGAAATTCAGCGCCTGGAGGAGCTGATCTCCAGATTCCGGAACAAACCGAGAAAAGCGGCATTTGCCAGGTCCAGGGCAAAGATGCTGGAGCGGATGGAGCGGATGCCAAAACCCCGGGAGGATGAGGCACGGATCCATACAGAGGAAATCATCCCGGCGGTCCGCGGAAGCAAGAATGTCCTGGACTGTGACGGGCTGGTGATCGGCTATGAGAAGAACCACCCGGTGCGCCGCGTGAGCTTCCGGCTCAAGAGAGGACAGAAGATCGGCATCTTCGGCCCGAATGGCGCCGGCAAGAGTGCCTGTTTAAAGACACTGGCAGGCCTTCTGCCAAAGCTGGAGGGAAAATTCTCTGTCAGTGAGACGGCTCAGATCGGTTACTTTGATCAGAAGTCTGCAGAGCTGACAAGTGATGAGCGCGTCTTTGATTATTTCCATAACCGCTATCCGGCGCTGACAGGAGCGCAGGTGCGGAAGACGCTTGCGGGATATCTGTTCCGGGAGAAAGACTTTGGCAAGAAGGTATCGGAGCTTTCAGGCGGAGAGAAGGCCAGGCTGGTTCTGGCAGTGCTTCTGGAAGAGAGGCCGAATCTGCTGCTTCTGGACGAGCCGACCAACAACATGGATATTCCGGCGAAGGAAACGCTGGAATCCATCTTCCGGCAGTATCAGGGGACACTGGTGTTCATATCCCATGACCGCTATTTCCTGAGCCATGTGGCACAGGAGCTTCTGTATTTTCCGCCGGATTCTCAGGAGGTTCTTTACTATCCGTTCGGTTATGAGCACTACCGGGGAAGACAAAGTTCAGAAGCCGGGGCTGATGCGGCTGCCCTCCGAAGCGCCAAAGAGCAGCGGATGATCGAGGAACTGCGCGCGGTGCCGAAGGGAACCTCCATGCGGCCGAGGGAGCTTTCGACCGCCTCCCTGCAGCTGGACTGGGAGCTTGGAGTCAATCAACATGCGCGGGAGCGCGCGGAAGAAGCCTATGCCAGGGCGGCGGCGGAATATCAGGAGGCGCTTGAAGCGGCGGAAAACCAGCAGATGTCGCCGGAAACTTATCTGGAAGGAATGCCGGATGAGGCGGTTCAGTCCCTGGAAGCCCTGAAAAACAGGATGGAAAAGGCCAGGGACGAATGGACGAAGGAACTGGTACAGTGGCAGGACATCATGGAGAACTCCGGGCTGGCCGGGCAGACAGGACTGGAAGAGCCGGACAATGACCGGAATGATCGTAAGGAGGAAACGGGGATCGCCGGACAGAACAGCCAGAACCGGGGATGAGGAATTCTGCTTGACGCAGTCTCAATTTCCGGCTACTATTTGCACAGATGAAAAGGCAAAAGGGAGTAGCTGGCGGGTATGCCCGCAGCCGTCTTCGTCATCGCGGCCTTTCTGGCCCGGAGCGGATCATATCCCGGAAGCAATCGGCTTTCGGATATCAACAGCAAGACTTTTGCCGCAGGCGCTTTGCTTTAAGCTGCGCGTGCGGCAAAGGTCTTGTTTTTTTCACGCAAGTGGCCGGAAGGCGATTGGGATGTATTCGGTCTGCGGGACTGCATCTCGGCGAGGGTGGGTATAGAATCCGCTCCGGTGAGCATCGTATCCCGGGGCAGTACGCACGCCTGCCGGGATGATCAATGTTCAATGAAACATGCATGTGGAGGTAGAGGGTATGAGTGAAATTGCAGCATTGTTTTCGAATGTCGGAAACATCACACTGCCGGAGGTCGTGATGTGGATCATCGGCGGGGTCTTGATCTATCTGGGGATCCGGAAGAAGATGGAACCTTCACTTTTGGTTCCGATGGGCTTTGGGGCGATTCTTGTCAATCTTCCGATGTCTGCTGCGGTCACGCAGAAGGTAGCCGGGGTGATTGAGGAAGGACCGCTCGATATTTTATTTAACGCAGGGATTGGAAATGAACTGTTCCTGCTGCTTCTCTTCATCGGAATCGGGGCGATGATTGACTTTACACCGCTCCTTGAAAGTCCGGTTCTGATGCTGTTCGGGGCTGCCGCGCAATTCGGAATCTTCATGACACTGAGTCTTGCAACGCTGTTCGGCTTCAGCCTTCAGGATGCAGCTTCGGTCGGCATTATCGGAGCCGCGGACGGGCCGACCTCGATCTTTGTAGCGAACTACTTCCAGTCGAAATATGTGGGCGCCATCATCGTTGCGGCGTATTCCTACATGGCACTGGTTCCGATCATCCAGCCTCCGGTGATCCGTCTTCTGACCACGAAGAAGGAACGCATGATTCATATGGATTACAGCCCGAAGGCCGTCTCGAAGAAGGCGAAGATTCTGTTCCCGATTCTGATTACGGCGGTCGCGGGAATTGTCGCGCCGAAGTCGGCGCCTCTGATTGGTTTTCTGATGTTCGGTAACCTCATCCGGGAATGCGGTGTTCTGGATTCACTGTCTGAGACGGCGCAGCATTCGCTGGCGAATCTGATTACCCTGATTCTGGGGCTTACCGTTGCTTCAAAGATGCGGGCGGAAGATTTTCTGAACGTCCAGACGCTGTTCATCCTGCTGCTGGGACTGATTGCATTCATCTTTGATACGGCAGGCGGCGTGCTGTTCGCAAAGCTGATTAACCTGTTCAGAAAGAAGAAGATCAACCCGATGATCGGCGCCTGCGGGATCTCCGCATTTCCGATGTCGGGACGTGTCGTAACGCAGATGGCGCTGAAGGAGGATCCGAGCAATGTCCTGATCATGCAGGCGACCGGTGTCAACGTTTCCGGTCAGATCGCATCCGTCATCGCAGGCGGGCTGATTCTCAGCCTTGTGCCGAAGCTGTAAGAGGGAGGGAAAGAGAATGTTGTTTCTTGAATCACTGAAGGTTATGGGACTCGGAATGCTCGGAATTTTTACGGTCACTGTCGCACTTGTCCTGATCATGAAGCTTTTGACAAAGCTGTTTCCGGCGGATCACCCGGATAAAGAAAGCCAGGAATAAGAGACCGTGAAATCAGAACAGTCAGGACAGGATATCGCTTAAACTCCATAAAGTTTCGAGACAAATGAGAATATACAAAAAATATTTGGTATCTTTCCAATCAAGGTTGACATGGTTTTCTCCGGGCGCTATAGTGAGCACCGTTCAACAAAAAGCGTTGACGGGAAAGAGTAGTACCTGCGAGTGCTTCAGAGAGCTGCCGGGTGATGCGAGGCAGTACACGAACATCTATGAAAATCATCCCTGAGCTTCGTGCTGAAAAGCCGTTTTCGAACGGTATGTAGGCATCGACGGGCTGGTCACCGTGATCATGACCGGACATATTTTTATGTGTCGCCAAGGGCCGCATATCCATGCGGAAGAAGAGTGGTACCGCAGAAGCAGAAGCTTTTGTCTCTTCGCAGAAGAGGCAAAAGCTTTTTTTAGTGTATAAGTCCCAGTCGCTGTGAGCAGGTGCGTGACGTGCTTGCACGTCAAAGCACCTGCTCGCAGGCGACGACAACAGAAATGAGCGCGGAGCGATGCGAAGCAGAGCGGGAGCGCGAATTTCTGAAGCGGAGCGGAAGCTGCGAAGCAGCGCCGCACCGCGGGGGACTTATACACGGAAGACCGCGAATTTCTGAAGCGGAGCGGAAGCCGTTACCACAGCAATCCGGATGGATATCCAAACAAGAGGAGGAAAACATGAAGAGAACAGCAATGATGGCAGCCATGCTTGCAGCAGCGATGACGGTAAGCTTCACCGGTGCAGTGTACGCAGGGGAGACAGAGACTTCAACAGAGGCAGCAACAGAGGCAGACGGAGCAGGAGAAGGAACCGAGAACATCCCGGGGTATGGCGGATTCAGTGCTGAGGATGTCAAGAATGCTTCCAATGTACAGCCGGAGATCCCGGAGGGTGCAACTGTCCTGAAGCTTGGGACGACGGTCAATGAGAATGACTCTTTCCAGATCGCAGCTGTCAAGTTCGCACAGCTTGTTCAGGACAAGACCAACGGGAAGTACGCAATCGAGATCCATCCGAACGGAGACCTCGGCGGCGAGAGAGACATGCTGGAGTCCATGCAGATGGATACGCTGGACATGGGCATCGTCACTTCCGGCCCGTTCGTCAATTTCTCCCAGGACATGGGTGTTTTGGATATGCCATTCCTGTTCGCGGACAACGCGCAGGCATATGCAGTCTTTGACGGCAAGGTTGGCCGCGAGCTGCTCGACACGCTGGAAAGTTCCAACCTGAAGGGCCTTGCCTATGCAGAGAGAGGCTTCCGCAACCTGACCAACAGCAAGAAGGCCGTTCATTCGGCAGATGATGTCAAGGGTCTGAAGATCCGTGTCATGGAAAATGATGTCTACACAGCTGCATTTAAGGCACTTGGTGCGGATGCGGTTCCGATGAACTGGAACGATACGCTGACGGCTCTTCAGCAGGGAACGGTCGACGGTGAGGAGAACCCGATCAACGTCATCAATTCCTATAAGCTCTGGGAGTCCCAGAAGTATGCAACGCTTGACCGTCATTCCTATTCCTCCGCGATCATCACGATGAGCCTTGACAAGTTCAACGAGCTGGATGCGGATACCCAGAAGATCTTCCTTGATTCCGCTCAGGAGGCTGCTGAGTTCGAGAGAGCATGGACTGCTGCTCAGGAGAAGGATCAGCTCCAGGCAATGAAGGACAACGGCATGGAAGTCGACGAGAATCCGGATATGGAGTCCTTCAAGAAGGCTGTTCAGCCGGTGTATGATCAGTATTCTCAGTATGCAGACTATGTTCAGAAGATCAACGATGTGATCAAGGACGTCCAGTAACATTTCAGACCAGCAACATTTCACTTGGGAGGAATGCAGAAATGGGATTTGTTCGGGGAGTCCACAAGCTGAGCGATGTACTGGACAAGGCGATGGAAGCGGTGATTGTCTTCATGCTGCTGGCAATGGTGGCAGTCACCGGCGCCCAGGTTGTCTGCCGCATCGCGAACCATGCGCTGAGCTGGAGCGAGGAGCTGACACGGTATCTCCTGATCTGGAGCTCCATGCTCGGCGCTGGCTGCGTGTACAAGCATGGAGGGCACATCTCCATCGAGGTGCTTCAGAACGCGATGCCGCAGCCGGTTCAGAAGGGTATGAAGATCGCGGTTCAGGTGCTCTGCATGGTGCTGTTTGCGATGATTGTTGTATACGGCATCCAGTATTATCAGAGACAGGGCGGACAGGTGTCCGCCGCCATGAAGGTTCCGATGCGCTATGTCTACCTGGCAATTCCGATCGGCTGCGGAACAATGTTCGTGCATGCGCTGGATGCGCTGCTTGGGCTGCTGACCGGAAGAGACGAGGCTGCAGACAGGCAGGCTGCCCAGCCGGATACTGAGGCAAAGAAGGAGGTGCAGGAATAATGGCTACGCTGCTTTTTATCACATTTGCAGTCCTGCTGCTTCTTGGGATGCCGGTTGCCTTCTCCATCGCGCTGTCAGCGCTTACCGTCCTGCTTGCAGGAGGCGTAAAGCCGCTGATGGTGGTACAGCGGATGTTCACTGCGCAGGACTCCTTCTCCCTTATCGCCGTCCCGTTCTTTATTCTTGCGGGAGACCTGATGAGCAAGGGCACCGTCTCGAAGGTGCTCGTTGAGTTTGCAGAGTCACTTGTAGGCTGGATCAAGGGTGGACTCACGATTGTTGCCGTACTGGCTGGGATGTTCTTCGCTGCAATTTCCGGATCCGGTGCCGCGACAACGGCAGCAGTCGGCGCAACGCTGATTCCGGAAATGGAGAAGCGTGGCTACCGCGTTGACAAGTCGGCGGCGTTGATCGCCTCAGCCGGGACAATCGGTGTTGTCATTCCACCGTCGGTGCCGATGGTGCTGTATGCCGTCATTGCGGAGCAGTCGGTCAGCACAATGTTCCGGAACGGATTTGTTCCAGGCATCCTGATGGGACTTGTCCTGATTGTCATTGCGCTGGTGGAAGCGAAGAAGCTCAATTATCCGATGGGAACAAAGCTCTCCGGAAGGACGATCGCGAAGACTTTTGTGAAGGCAATCTGGGGCATCCTGATGCCGCTGATTATCCTGGGCGGAATCTTCTCCGGTTACTTCACCTCATCTGAGGCAGCGGATATCGCTGTCATCTATGCAATTATCATTGGTTTCTTCGTTTACCGCGATCTGGGGGCGAAGAAGCTGTATGAAATTGTAAAAGGGTCGGCGAAGACATCAGCCGTCATCATGATCATTATCGCCTGCTCTGGTGCATTTGGCTGGGTGCTGGCAAACTGGAACATCCCAGAGACGATCGCAAACGGCGTGCTCTCCGTGTCCCAGAACAAGTACATCATCATGTTCATCATCGGTGTTATCATTCTGGTCGCCGGAATCTTCATGGAGACTTCCTCCGCGATTATCCTGCTGACACCGGTCTTTCTGCCGCTTGTCAAGGCGATGGGGGTGAATCTGGTGCACTTCGGCGTTGTTTTCACGGTCGGCCTTGCGATCGGTATGATCACGCCGCCGGTTGCCATCAACCTGTTTGTTGCGTCCAGTATCACCAAGATGCCGATGATGAAGATCGGAAAGGCCATCCGTCCGTATCTGTTGGGGCTGGTCATTGCCTTCTTCCTGGTTATGTATGTTCCGATGTTCATTCCGGGGCTGATTGTAGGCTGAGGGAACCGGCCGATTCAGAGCGCGGATGTCAGGACAGCTTGTCAGACAGGTCATCCGGTGGCGTTCCGGCACAATATGTGAAGTGTGAATGCTTAAAGGCAGTCACTATGATAGCCCCTCCTGTAATTTGGGAGCGGACGCCGTCATGGTGACTGCTTTTTTCAGCATGTTTTTCGACAGCTGGTGGCTGGCAGTTGATGGGTAGTTATGGTATAGTGTGTGAGGAACTCAGGCAAAAGGCAGTGCCGGAGAAGCTTCGGCAGGGCATATCATGACATGAATATGGAAGAGTGGGAGTATACGTCTATGTCTATGTATCAGGATGAATATAAGAAGTGGCTTGGTGCCGATCTGATCGATTTTGACTTGAAGAAGGAACTCCAGGATATTGAGGGCGATGACGCAGCCATCAAAGAGCGGTTTGCGGTGGCGCTGAAGTTCGGAACCGCCGGCCTGCGCGGAACGCTTGGCGCCGGGACGAACCGCATGAACATCTGGGTTGTCCGCCAGGCGACGCAGGGCGTGGCAGACTGGGTGAAGACGCAGGGCGGTACGCAGACGGTCGCAATCAGCTATGACAGCAGACTGAAGGGATGGACATTTGCAAGGGATGCAGCGGGTGTTCTGGCGGCAAATGGAATAAAGGTCCGCATCTATGACGAGCTGATGCCGGTTCCGGCGCTCAGCTTTGCGACCCGGTATTATCACTGCAACGCCGGCATCATGGTCACGGCATCCCACAATCCGGCGCAGTACAACGGCTACAAGGCATATGGACCGGACGGCTGCCAGATGACGGATGACGCGGCGGCTGTCGTCTATGACCAGATTCAGAAGACCGACGTTCTCACAGGCGCGAAGTACATGTCATTTGCGGAGGGAGTCGAGAAGGGGCTGATCCGGTTTGTCGGAGATGACTGCAAGAAGGCATTCTACGATGCCATCGAGTCCAGACAGGTTCGTCCGGGTCTGTGCCGGACAGCAGGCCTGAAACTTGTCTACTCTCCGCTGAACGGAACCGGGCTCGTACCGGTCACCCATGTACTTCACGACATCGGCATCACGGACATCACGATTGTGCCGGAGCAGGAGTATCCGAACGGTTACTTCACCACCTGCCCGTACCCGAATCCGGAGATCCTGCAGGCGCTTGAGAAGGGTGTTGCGCTCGCAAAGGAGACAGGGGCTGACCTGATGCTGGCGACAGACCCGGATGCAGACCGCGTCGGAATTGCCATGAAGTGCCCGGACGGCTCCTATGAGCTGGTATCCGGCAATGAGATGGGAGTGCTGCTGCTGGACTACATCGCGGCAGGAAGGATCGAGAAAGGAACCATGCCGGAGAGACCGGTGGCAGTGAAGTCGATCGTCTCGACCCCGCTTGCTGACCTTGTCGCGGAGCACTACGGTGTCGAGCTCCGTCACACCCTGACTGGCTTCAAATGGATCGGCGACCAGATTGCGAAGCTTGAGGCTGCCGGTGAAGTTGACCGCTTTATCTTCGGATTCGAGGAATCCTACGGCTACCTGGCAGGACCTTATGTGAGGGATAAGGATGCTGTTGTCGCATCGATGCTCATCTGCGAGATGGCGTCCTACTACAGAAGCATTGGAAGCTCGATCAAGCAGCGCCTGGAGGAAATCTACGCCCAGTATGGCCGCTATCTGAACAAGGTGGACAGCTACGAGTTCCCGGGGCTGTCCGGAATGGACAAGATGGCCGGCATCATGGATGGACTCAGGAAGAATCCGCCGAAGGAGTTCGGGGGAGACGCTGTGACGGAAGCGATTGACTATGAGAAGCCGGAGGAGACGGGGCTTCCGAAGGCCAATGTTCTGATCTACAAGCTGGCGGACGGTGCCTCTGTCGTGGTTCGCCCGTCCGGCACAGAGCCGAAGATCAAGGCATACTATACGACAAAGGGGAAGAATCTGGCAGAAGCCGAGGCGGAGAAGGAAAAGCTGGCGTCAGCCGTATCGCCGCTGTTTCGCTGAGACAGGAAAGAGCATGCGCATGTGATGTGCAGAAACGGCTTTCAGCTGCCGGCGGATGGCTTTAGCTGAGGCAGAGAAGCTGGCGCGTGATGCGTCAGAAAACAGATCATAAGCAACCCGGGGTGGGGCTTACGCCTTCCCCGGGTTTTGTTTATACTCAGAGCTATAGTCTGACTCTATGGCCAGAAGCCGGCATCCTGCCTGCAGGCTGGAGAAGCCGACAGCACCGGCTGAATCTTGTTTCTGAAGAACGGAGAGATTTGTATGCACATTCCCGAGAACTATCTCAGCCCGCAGACCTGTGGGGTGATGGCTGCTGCCATGATCCCGGTCTGGGGCGTCTGTATTCGAAAGGTGAAAACGGAACTTCCAAAAGAGAAAATCGCGCTGATGGGTGTCGGAGCTGCATTTTCCTTCATCAGCATGATGTTCAACATCCCGATTCCGGGCGGGACAACGGGACATGCGGTGGGCGGTACACTGATCGCCACGCTGCTCGGTCCGTATGCAGCCTGCCTGTCCGTGTCTGTCGCACTGCTGCTGCAGGCGCTGATCTTCGGGGATGGCGGAGTGCTGGCCTTCGGGGCGAACTGCTTCAACATGGCGTTTGTGCTGCCATTTGTCGGATACGCCGTGTATTCACTGCTCAGGAAATGGATCCGCCGCGGAAGCGGTGATCTGATCGGGGCTGGCGTGGGGTCTTACCTTGGCATCAATGCGGCAGCGCTCTGTGCCGCGATCGAGTTCGGGATTCAGCCGATGCTTTTCCGGGACGCGGCGGGAAACGCACTGTACTGTCCGTACGGTCTGGATCTGTCTGTTCCGGCCATGATGATCGGTCATCTGACAGTCTTTGGCCTCGCAGAGGTTGTGTTCACAGTTGCGGTGCTGGCATTCGTGAAGAAGACCTCACCCGATATGATCACGGGAACCGTGCGTCGGGGCAGCGAAGTATTTGGAAACATGGACAGCAGAACAGCTGGTATGGAAGCGGGCATCACGGGGAATGGAACGGCTGGTATGGAAGCAGCCAGTGCTGCCGGCAAGAAAGCCGACGCTGCATCTGGCAGAAAGTCCGGAAGGGCAGTGAGCTTCCTGCTGGGGGCTTTGATTCTGGCGACACCGCTTGGGCTTCTGGCGGAGGGAACCGCCTGGGGCGAGTGGGGTGTCGACGAGATTGCAGCAACCGGTGCGGGATACACGCCTGCCGGGATACTGAACGGATTCAGCCTGAAGGCACTGGTGCCGGACTATTCATTTGCAGGGTTGCCGGAATGGTTCGGCTATATTCTGTCAGCTGTGATTGGAGCGGCTGTCCTGATCATCGTATTCCGACTGATCGGGGACGTAAAGAAACCACAGAGGCAGCAGGTGCAGGCATGAACTGGAATCGATCAATTCTGAAAGTGCTCTCCCGCCTTCGGGAGAGCGATCTTAAGGACGTTGGCCGGGGAAGGTCAGAGAGAGCCGGCATATTGAACGGCATGAAGAAGGGAGGCGGGGCAGAGCGCTCCGGCCTCCCTGTTGTCTGTCTGCTGTCAGCGCTTCTTCTCATTCTCTTGTGTGCACTCTCACGCAACGCCGTCTTCACGGTGACGGTGCTGGCAGGACTGCTGGCGCGGGCAGCCGCGCTTCCGATCCGGCAGCTGAAGCGCGTCATGGAGACACTGTTTCTGCCCTGTATATTGACAATGATCCTCATGCTGCCTGCCGTATTTCTGGGCAATCCGAGGACAATGCTGACCGTGACGATGAAGGTAGCGGATGCGGTGCTTGCACTGTCGCTGATGGGGACAGCGGTATCCTTCCAGAGACTCACGGAAGCCTTCCGTCAGCTGTATTTCCCGGAGCTGTTCGTGCTGGTGCTGGACCTCACGATCCGCTATCTGGTGATCCTCGGACATTACAGCGGGGCACTATTGGAGGCTGTGACGATGCGGAGCGTCGGAACGGTGAACTGGAAACATTCCGGCGCCGGAGGTATCCTGGGGACGACATTTCTGAAATCCCAGCAAATGGCACAGCAGACGGAGGAGGCGATGCGTCTGAGAGGATTCGACGGCGCGTACCCGGCGCTGAACCGTTCACGCTTTGGGCTTCGGGATGTACTGATACTGAGCGCGGATGTTCTGGCGCTTCTGTTTTTTGTATACACACAGATGAGAATCACAGCTGTATGACGTGAGAAGCCGGGTATCAGGCACGACGTGTCGGAGATGAGGGGATTTCGGACAGGAGCAGTGGAGTCCTGCCTGTGCGGCAGGATGGAGAGATGGTGGACTTATGTTGATTCATAGAAGAAAGCATGCGGGTGATGGAGTGGAGGCTGCGAACGAAGCACTGACCCCGAAAACGCATCGTGCATCCGAAACCTCGGAAGATAAGCTTAAGACAGAAGCTGTATGCGCACCCTGGATCAGTCTTCAGGATATCTGCTATTCCTATGGGCAGGAGGACGAAGGCGGGCAGCAGGTACCGTCGCTGTCACACGTCAGCCTGGACATGTACCCGGGACACACTTATGTCGTGACAGGTCCGAACGGCTGCGGCAAGTCGACGCTGTTCAGGATTCTCGCAGGACTCAGTTTTCCGGAGAGCGGGCGCTATCTTTTTCATGGAGAAGCCGTCACAAGAGACAGGATGAATGACAGGGAATGGTCAAAGACGTTCTACAGGAGGCTCGGATTTTTGTTCCAGAATTCGGAGACGCAGCTGTTCTGCAAGTCCGTTCGGGAGGAGATCGCGTTCGGCCTTCTGCAGCTCGGCCTTTCGGGGGAGGAGGTCCAGAGAAGAACAGAGCAGTACATGGACATGCTTGACATCGGAGCACTTGCGGAGCGGGCTCCATTCCATCTTTCCGGCGGTGAAAAGAAGCGGACAGCGCTTGCCGCTGTGCTGGCGATGCAGCCGCAGACGTTGATCCTGGATGAGCCGGAAGCCGGCCTTGATGAGGACGGGGAGGCGCGGGTGACAGGGTTTCTGGCCAGCCTGAAGCGGGAAGACAGGCTGATCATCATCGCGACCCACAGCAGGAGGCTTGCGCAGGAAGTCGGCGGCGAGGAAATCCGGATGACAAAGGCGCACACAATCAGTTCCGGAATGTGATTCGAAGTATACAGGATCGTCACAGAATCTTTTCTTGAATCGCGCCTTCTGAGATGGTAATCTACAGGCAGAGTTGTTCACACAACAGCCACTCGGAGGGAAATTTATGTATGATGCTGTGATAATCGGCGCCGGTGTGACCGGTGCCGCTGCCGCATGGGCGCTGTCGCGTCTGTGTGCGAATATCTGCGTGCTCGAGCGCACGGAGGATGTCTGTACAGGGACATCCAAGGCGAACAGCGCCATCATCCACGGTGGCTTCGATCCGGCTGTGGGGTCGCTGATGGCGAAGCTGAACGTCCGCGGCAATGAGATGATGGACAGTCTGTGTGAGGATCTGGATGTTCCATTTCAGAGAAATGGAGCGCTCGTGGTCTGCACAGACGAGGCAAAGATGGGCGAGCTGGAGGCGCTGCTTGCGCGCGGAATTGCCAATGGTGTGAGCGGGTTCAGAATTGTCCGGGGAGAGGAACTTTTCCGGATGGAACCGAACCTGTCGGAGAACGTCACCGCGGCCCTCCGTGCGCCGACAAGCGGGATTGTCTGCCCGTTCGAGCTGACGCTTGCGCTTGCAGAGAACGCCTGCCAGAACGGCGTGGATTTTCATTTCCATGCTGAAGTGACGGACATCAGACGGGATGAGAAGGGGCTGTACCATGTGAAGGCGGGCGGGACGGAGTATGTCACGAGAGCTGTCATCAACGCTGCCGGTGTGTACGCGGATGAGATCCACAATATGGTCAGCACTCAGAAGATCCGGATCCGTCCAAGACGGGGAGAGTACTGTCTCTATGACCGGGCGCTTCAGGGGTACGTGCGGCATACGATCTTCCAGCTTCCGACGGAAAAAGGCAAGGGCGTGCTGGTGACGCCGACGGTTCACGGCAACATCCTGGCCGGACCGACCTCCGATTTTATCTCTGACAAGGAAGACACTGCGACGACGGCGGAAGGCATCGCGGAGGTTCTGGAGAAGGAGAATCTCTCTGTGAAGCCGCTGCCGGGAGGAAGGATCATCACCTCCTTCGCGGGACTTCGCGCGCACGGGGAGACGGGTGATTTCATCATCGGGGAGGCGGAGGGCGCGCCGCTGTTCTATGACCTGGCGGGGATTGAGTCGCCGGGCCTTTCCAGCGCACCGGCCATCGGAGAGATGACAGCCGCATGGGCAGAGAAGGCGCTTGGGCTTCAGAAGAAGGATCATGTCATCGAGAAGCGAACTGGCATCCCGCATTTTGCGGAGCTGCCGATTGAGGAAAAACAGAAACTGATCGCAAAGAATCCGCTCTACGGGCAGATCGTCTGCCGCTGCGAGATGGTGACGGAGGGTGAGATTGTCGATGCCATCCGACGTCCGCTCGGAGCCAGATCGCTCGATGGGGTCAAGCGCCGCACGAGGGCAGGGATGGGACGCTGCCAGTCCGGCTTCTGTCTGCCAAGGGTCTGCGAGATTCTCCACAGAGAGACAGGAATCCCGCAGGATATGATCACAAAATGCGGTGGAAATTCTAGGGTTGTCGTCGGCTATACCAAGGGAGAAAAAGAACCGCGTGACCGGGAAGATGGGAGGCACCCTCATGAAGAGATGTGACGTGGCCGTGATCGGAGGTGGGCCCGCAGGACTTGCCGCAGCCATCAGCGCCCGGCAGGCCGGTGCGAAGGAAGTCCTGGTGCTGGAGAGAAGCAGCGAGCCGGGCGGCATCCTGATGCAGTGCATCCACAACGGATTCGGCCTCCATACATTTGGAGAAGAGCTGACAGGGCCGGAGTATGCGGACCGGTTCGTCCGAAAGGCTGAGGCGTCCGGCGCACAGATCATGACCGGGACGATGGTGCTGGATGTAGGGGACAACCATGTGATCACGGCGATGAATGAGAAAGACGGACTCTTTCAGCTTCAGGCAGGTGCGGTTGTGCTGGCGATGGGCTGCCGGGAGCGCCCGAGAGGCGCGCTGAACATTCCGGGAACCCGTCCGTCCGGCATTTACACAGCCGGGACCGCGCAGCGGATGATCAACATTGAAGGTCTGATGCCGGGGAAGAAGGCAGTCATCCTTGGATCCGGAGATATCGGTCTGATCATGGCAAGGCGCATGACGCTAGAGGGCGCCAACGTACAGGCGGTCGTGGAGCTGATGCCGTATTCCACCGGTCTCCGCCGCAATATCGTGCAGTGCCTGGATGACTTCGGCATTCCGCTCCTCCTTTCGCACACCGTCATCCGGACCGAGGGCAGGGAACGGCTTGAGGCGGTTACGGTCGCAGAGGTCGATGCGCAGAGAAAGCCGATTCCGGGAACGGAGATCCGGTATGCATGCGACTGTCTGCTTCTTTCCTGCGGGCTCATCCCTGAAAATGAGCTCACGCGCAAGGCTGGCGCGGCGGTCAATCCCGTGACCGGCGGGCCGGTTGTGGATGATACATTTGAGACAAGCATCCCGGGAATCTTTTCCTGCGGCAACGTGCTCCATGTCCACGACCTGGTCGACTATGTCTCGGAGGAAGCCGGGATCGCAGGGAGACATGCAGCTGTCTACGCCGGGTGTCATCCGGCTGAAGACGTTCATATCCGGCAGACGGAGGGCAGCCTGAACGACCGGGATGCGGCTGAGCGGGAGAGACGCGGCAGAAGCCGGATCACACTTTCAGGTGAGAATGGCGTCCGTTATACGGTACCGGCCACGATCTACCCGGAGACGATGGATGAGAAGGTGACCATCCGCTTCCGGGTCGGGGCAGTATACCGGGATGTCTGGCTGAGCCTGTATCTGGATAGAGAACGGATTGTCCATCAGAAGAAACGGATCCTGACGCCCGGCGAGATGTGTCAGGTTTCTGTGACAAGGGAGCAGCTCTCAAAAGCAAAAGGGCAGCATCAGCTGACTGTCAGGATTGAGCGGGAATAATGAAATTGAGTCGAATAATAGCGGAGTGCGGTATGTTCTGCAGCAGATGCGAGCTGCCGGAAAGCTGGACAGGATCGGGTCAACGAAAAACGGCAAGTGGATTCTGAAAGAGTGATGACAGAGCTGTCAAAGTGCCGGATAAGCTCCAATCTTCACAAGGTGATCTTAAAATGCACCCTGGGATAATAAAATTTAACTTCTGGAAGTATACAAAGGAGAATCCGAAAGCCTTCTGTGTCTGCATCAACAGGGGTGAGGCATACTGCCCGGAGGAGATTGCGGACAGGGCTGGTGTGCATTGACGGGGAAATCGGAGAAGCACTGCAGAAACCGTTTTGGAAAATAGGGTCACTGGCTTTAAAAGCTTAGATCAATATTGACATGAAGTTGATACTTGGGTATTTACTTGGGTATTTTCATTTTAGAAAATAAAGCCATTGGCTCCAAAATACCAAATTGGAGAAACTCATTGTTTTCGAAAGAAAGCATTATCGGATCATTAACAAATCCCCAGAGAATTTCCGATACCTTTAAGAGTTCGGGAAGAAAAGAAATTTCGACGCCTACCATTGCAGAATATCTTACTTATCTTCAGGATGCGGGTCTGATATCAAAGGCAGAACGGTACGATGTCAAGGGAAGAAAATACATTTCTACGCCGGTGAAATATTACTATACGGATACCGGACTCAGAAACGCGCTTCTTCGATTCCGTCAGTATGAGGAAACTCATCTGATGGAAAATGTCATCTATAACGAGCTTTTGTATCGCGGGTATTCTGTTGATGTCGGTGTGGTTCCGGTTCGAACGACGGAAAACGGCTCATAAAGGCAGTAAGCGCTATTATTTTCAGTCAGCTTTTGCAATTCCTGATCAGGCAAAGATGAATCAGGAACAGGAATCGCTTGTTCACGTACCTGATTCGTTTAAGAAAATCATCATCACCAGCACAAATTCCCCTCTTTGGAGAAATGAGCAGGGAATTACGATCATGTCGATCTATGATTTTCTCCTGAATGACAACAGTCTTGAGTCTTGCTTATCCAAAATGTGCGACGCTGTCGCACAAATTATGCGTCTGGCGCAGCAGGGACAAATCATTGAAAGACCGGGAGACATAGCTTGATTGCTGAACGGGATATGGTATCTTTTATAGAGAGAGCAAGCTGACGATTGAGATAATGAAAGAAAGGAAATGACGACGATGACTCTGAAACTGTACATGTTTGAGACTTGTCCGTATTGCCAGCGCGTGCTGAAGACGATACAGAAGGCTGGCCGGACAGACGTGGAACTTCACGACATCCACAAGAATGAAGCAGACCGGCAGAAACTGATAGAAGCCGGCGGAAAGGAGCAGGTGCCTTGCCTGTTTATAGACGGAAAGCCGATGTACGAAAGCCTGGATATTATTGACTGGCTGGAGAGACATCCCCAGGAGAAAGCATGATCTGATCGCATTTGGACGGGAGGCCGCGATGGAGAAGAAAGAACTGACCTGCATCGGATGTCCGGTTGGGTGTTCGATTACTGTGAAGAGGGAAGGAGAGGAGATCGTCAGCGTCGAGGGTAACTCCTGCAGAATCGGAGATCGCTATGCGCGCTCTGAGGTGACAAACCCTGTCAGAACACTGACAAGCACGGTGCTCATCACAGACGGCGTCATACCGAGAGTTTCCGTCCGCACAACCCAGGCAGTACCGAAGGGGAAAATCGCGGACTGCATGCGGGAAATCGACAGACTGAGGCTTCAGGCACCCGTCCCAATCGGTGAGACCATCCTGAAGGACATCGCCGGTACCGGCGTGGATGTTATCGTCACAAAAAATGTCGATCGGATATGACGTTGATGTCATCCGCAGCATTCTGCTCCAGCTTGACGTCATCGCGATGAAAAACGTTGATTGTTTTTGACTGCACCGGTATTCTATATGAACCGCGCTGGCTTTGCTTTCAGGCCAGGGCGGTCACTTTTTCATCGGATAAACTGGTCGATGGCCTTGTTGACTTTTTCAATGGATTCCTTGTCCTGCTCCTCCACGGCCTCCACGATGCAGTGCTCCAGATGCTCCTTGAGGAGCGCCTTGCCGGCGTTGTTGATCTCTGCCTTGACGGCAGCCAGCTGGATCAGAACATCCGAGCAGTCCTGCCCGTTTTCGATCATTCGCTTCACAGCCTCCAGATGTCCGATTGACCTGGAGAGGCGGTTTACAATCTTCCGCATCTCGGCAGGAGAGTGGGTGTGGGAGTGAGAGTGCTCATGTGTATGAAATTCGCCATCGGAATGGTTGTGTGGCGTGATATTCAGCGATTCTTCTGACACGAAGAAACTCCTTTCAGTATGGGGTTGTCCGGATGACCGCTGTGTTCCAGCACTTTCCGGCGGACTTCCGCGGCCGGGACGCCAAATGTTTCCGCCGCCGCTGCAACCTGGTCATATTCCGGTTTCAGCCGCACTGCTCCGTATCCCTTCGATCTTTTGACAGGGATGGAGGCGGTCTTCTGGCTGTCTTCCGACGCCGGTGTTCCGAAATCGGCTTCTGAGAGCGTGACGGTTTCAAAGCTGGATGTCATGATGCAGCGCTGGCAGATCTTTTCCCGGACGCCAAGTGTTGTCGTATACGCAAAAAACGCTTTGATGACAGAAGCCTTCTGTTCTCTGTGGCAGAGGGCGCTCAGGACGACGCCCGGCCTGGTTTTTTTCATGCCAGCCGGCGTTGTGAACACATCGAGGGCGCCGGCTTCAAAAAGCCGATCCATCGCGAAGGACAGATCCTCCGGCGTCATGTCGTCGAGGTTGCAGGACAGCTCGGATACCTCGTCGCAGGCACCGTCTTGTCCGTCTTCATCGTCCGTTGTCTGCCCGAGCAGCGCACGAACACAGTTCGCCCTGCTGAAGTCTTTCTTCCCCATGCCATAGCCGATGCCATTGATGGTCATCTCCGGCATCCTTCCGAACGCATTCACGAAAAAGCCGGCCAGCGCAGCCCCCGTCGGGGTCAGAAGCTCGCCGCCCTCTGTTCCGGAGAGACAGGGAATCTGCATCTCTTTCAGAATAAAAGCGGTGGCCGGTGCCGGTACAGGGAGCAGACCATGGGCGCACCGCACGGTACCGCTGCCTGTCGCCATAGGGGAGGCGATCACCTTGTCCGGACGAATCATCCGCATCAGAAGGCAGACGGAGACGATGTCAGCAACCGCGTCTTTTTCCCCAACCTCATGGAAATGAATCTGATCCACTTCCACGCCGTGCGCGTGGCTTTCAGCCGCTGCCAGCAGGCGGTAGACCTGCTGTGCATCCGTCTTCACGGCATCCGGAAGGTTCAGGCCTCCGATCATCTCATGAATCTCAGCCAGGCCATGGTGGTGGTGCGCGTGGACATGTGTATGAGCATGATCAGGTACATCCGCCTCCTCGCTGCCATCCACGAGGACTGTCATATGCGTTCCGGTGATGCCGCACTTCTCTGAGCGTTCAGCTTGAACCGATACCCCGTCAAGCCTGAGATGGTTCATCGCGGACAGATAGCCTTCCTGCTCTTTTCTGGAGAGCAGTTCAAAAAGCGCCGCGGAGAGCATATCGCCGGCGGCGCCCATTCCTAGGTCAAGATAGAGAACCCTCATTGCTCTGCCTCCCTGTATCCCTTGAGGTGATTGATCATGCTTGCAAAATAGGCTGCGCCGAACCCATTGTCGATGTTTTCGACACACATTCCGCTGGCGCAGCAGTTCAGCATGGAGAGGAGCGCTGAGACACCATGGAAGGAGGTGCCATATCCGACGCTGGTCGGAACTGCGATGATCGGACAGTCCGCAAGCCCTGTCACGACAGCCGGGAGAGCGCCCTCCATTCCGGCGATTGTGATGATAACGGTTGCGTCCATGATCTCCGGGAGGTGCGCAAGCAGCCGGTGAAGGCCTGCGACACCAGCATCGTAGATGCGGACAACCTCATTGCCAAGCGCCTCGGCCGTGACGGCGGCTTCCTCGGCAACCGGGATGTCGGAGGTACCGGCTGTCATGACCAGAATCCGTCCGATTCCGTCAGGCCTCGGACAGCTTCCGATCACAGCGATTCTTCCGCTCTCATTGTAGAAGAATTCCGCCTGCCATCTGCCTGCAGCCTGCATTCTGACCTGCTCTGCCTTCTCCTTGTCAAGCCGCGTGACCAGGATGGTTTTCTGGCCATTTTCAAGCATCGATCCGGCAATACCCGTGATCTGCTCCGCTGTCTTGCCGGCTCCGAAAATCACCTCGGCCGTACCTGTCCGCACTCCGCGCTGGAGGTCGACCTTGGCGTATCCAATGTCGTCGAACGGTTTCATGCGCAGTTTCATAAGAGCATCATCGACATCTGTCGAACCGTTCTGAACCGAAGAGAGCAGCGCTCTCAGCTCTTTTTCATCCATCCCATTCTGCCTCATGTTCTGCCTGCAGATACAGCTTGCCGGTCCAGAACCTCGTTCATGCTTCCCGTCCGGTATCCCATCAGGTCGAGCGTTACATAAGCAAAGCCGAACCCGTGCAGCTGTTCATATACGCTGCGCCGCAGCGTTTCATCCGAAAACCGGGCAATTTCATCCGGCAGAACTTCGATCCGCGCCAGATTTCCATGGATCCGGACCCGGACTTGTCGGAAACCGAGATCGATGAGCAGCTGTTCCGCCTGATCCACCATCGACAGCTTTTTCTCGGTAATCTCCTCGCCGTAGACAAAACGTGAGGACAGGCAGGCGTATGAGGGCTTGTCCCAGGTCGGGAGATTCCGTTCCTTCGACAGAAGCCGGATCTCCTCCTTCCCGAGCCCCGCTTCTCTCAGCGGGCTGCGGATCCCAAGCTCTGCGACTGCCAGAAGACCCGGCCGGTAGTCTCCGTTGTCGTCCAGATTGGAGCCTTCCGCAATTTCGCGGATGCCCTCGCGGGCGGTCAGATCCTTCAGCTTCGTGAACAGTTCTTTTTTGCACAGATAGCAGCGGTTCACCGGATTATGGCGGAAGCCGTCGATATCCAGCTCCTCCGATTCCACGATATAGTGCCGGATGCCGTGTGCCTTGCAGTACTCCTGCGCCTCATCCCGCTCCCGTTTCGGAAAGGAACAGGACACGGCCGTTACGGCTGCCGCTTTGTCTCCGAGAACGTCTACTGCGGTGTCCAGCAGAAACGTCGAGTCCACGCCGGAGGAGAAGGCCACCGCCACGCTTCCGTAGGAAGCCAGAATCGCTCTGAGCTTATTGTATTTTTCATGAAGGATATCTGTCTGTGCCTGGTTTGTCATATGGATTGGTCATATATCCTTTCTATAGCATTTTTTTGTCTTTCTTCCGAATACGATCTATTATACATGATTCCGCAGACCCCACCACTGAAACTTTCGGACACACCGGGGGTGATGAAGCTCCGCGATGAAGCTCCCATAGCCGCAAACCATTCCCCTGGGGTTCTATATCATTGGGGTATCGTTTTGCAGTGAAGGGGCGCCTGCATGATCTGGATATACCGACTTTTTTGCAATGAGATCAAGAATATCGGAATGGATACCGTGTCATTCGATGCGGAATTTGAAAAAGCGGTCAGCCTTGAACGGGCTGGCCGCTTTCATTCGTGCCGCTGATTGATACCACCAGTATACCATCAGTTGTCGTACCGCCATCTTCGATCGGTCAGAACGCGGGCGAAGAGCAGGCCGAGCGGCATGCAGACAACCATCAGGATGGCCTTGGTCATCCAGCCCATGCCGACGGAAAGGGCGCCGGTTCCAAGATAATATACCGACTTGTACATGAACATCCCCGGCACCATGATGACGATCGAGGGGACGGTCAGCGCGATGCGCGGATATCCGAGCCTGTGATGCACCTTCGAGGCGATGAGGCCGGAGACCAGCGCGTCGATAAAGGCGGCTGCCGCCCCCGGAATTCCGAACAGATCGATGAGCTCGAGACGGAGGGTGTTGGAAATCATGCCGATCAGGCCCGCTGTCGCGGACATCTTCGGGCTGCTGTTATACATCGTCGAGAAACCGAACACGCCGCAGAAGGAGGCCGGGAGCCGGAGCAGAAACAGCGTCAGCGGGCTGAGTCCAAGCGGAAGAAAATTGCCGGGCTGGATGTGCATGAAGTATGCCACCAGCCAGCCGGTCATCGTCCCGGATACGATGATGACCAGGGCGTGTCCGAGGCGCTCGAGGCCGGACCGCATATCCTGCTTGGCCATATCAAGACCGCTTGTGATCAGCGGAAAGCCTGGGATGATGAACAGCATGGAGCCGATGTATCCGGCCTCATGGGAGGTTTCGACGTGGAACAGAAAGCGCAGCAGCAAAAACACCAGCTCGTAGGAAAGGCAGGCTGCCGCAACGCTTGTGCAGATTGCGAGAACAAGCTGCAGTTTCCTGCCGAGCATCTTTTTGCGGACATAGTGCCCGATGGCAGCGCCGACAAAGGCACCCGCCATCTCGGTCAGCCCGCCTCCCAGGAGAAATGTAAAGGAACTGCAGGCCAGCCCGGAGGCGAGACCTGCACTGACATTGCCCCAGTGCTGGGGCGCTTTGTCGATCTCGTCCAGCATCCGGTGGACTTCCCCAAGGGTATAGTTGCCGTCATGGAGCACCATTTCGTCCATGAAGTTTTCCATCTGCATGAGCTTCTCGGTGTTCACGCCGGTACCTGTGAGGGTCAGGCTCTCGGAATAAAACTGGTCATTGTCAGAAACAGAGAAGTTGATCGAGGTCAGTCCGACGTCCGCGGTGACGGCGACGCCGATGACACGGCCTAAGATGTTCATCGAATCCCTGACTCGCCAGGCGCCTGTTCCGCAGGAAAGCTCAATCATCCCGGCACGTCCGATCAGCGTTGCACGGTCCTTGATACTGGCTTTTTTAATCGGAACGGATTCATCCCTGACGCTGTCATGCCAGGGGATCATGACATGGTTTTTTCCGAAAAACTCCATCTTTTCAGCAATGACGGCACACATGAAACAGTTCTCCTTTTTCTGTATCACTCTTCTTGAAACCGCGGGTTATTCTACCATGATCGGATGGTTTTTTCCACAGCCAGCCTGAAGGCATGTTCAAAATAGACCATCCCGGCAGACTTGCATGAACAACTTCCGGATGGTAACATGACGAAAGATGCCGTTCACCTGGAAACGTCTGGAGAAAGAACGGAAAAGTTCGGGAGAAGCCCGGAAAAGATTGCGGGAAATCCGGGGGAAATGTCAGGAAAGATTCAGAAAGCAGGAGATGAGCGAGATGGAGAGCAGCCAGGGAACCTCTGAAATCAGACGGCAGCAGACCGTGGAGTGTCGTGACCGTCAGCGCGGGATGCAGGATGGGAGCAATGGAGAAAGGCATGCCGGTATGAGCGATGACGCACTCGGAGGACTTCTGAATATTCTGAGACAGCGCGGGGAGACGGTCACGACGGTGGAGTCGCTGACAGCAGGGCTGATATCCGCGCGGATAGCGGATATCCCGGGAGCTTCTGACGTGATGAAACGGGCTTATGTGACCTACTGCGACGAGGCCAAGCATGAGATGGTAGGGGTAAGCCGCCAGACGCTTGAGACATATACAGCAGTCAGCGCTCAGACAGCGCAGGAGATGGCGATTGGCGGCGCGCGGCAGGCACACGCCGCGCTTTGTCTGGCGGCGACGGGGTATGCCGGCCCGCCGTCCGGTCCGGATGACCATTCCGTCGGACTCGTCTACCTTGGCTGCTGCTACAGGGGACAGGTAACGGTGGAGGAGCATCACTATCAGGGAAGCCGGAACGAGGTGCGGGAAGCTGCAAGGGAGGATGCGCTTTGCCTGATGGCAAAGGCACTTGCCTGGTAAGGGCGGCAGAGCAGACAAACCAGACAAACCAGAACCGGGAGAAAAAAGTGTTTTTCCGTGCAGGGATGCGGCTGTGGCGGAGGATGGAAGGACTGACGCTGTCCCGGGGATGGAAAATGCTTCCTGCATGGATGGAGCAGATCGATGGAAAGAACAAGGAGAACACAGAAGACACCGGGCAAGCACGGGATCAGGAAACGGCTGACAGGCCTGCTTCTGCTGATCGGCGTACCGCTGACAGCGATGTCCGTCTACCTTCTGATCGCGCTGCACAGCTATGCCGGGGCGTATGATGAGATTGTCTCGAACCTGACGGTTGCCGGAAGCTACAATCTCGACTTCAGAAATGAACTGGACGAGAGTATCTACAAGCTGGTGGTCCGGGGGCTTCCGATGGAAGAGGCGCTTGAGGATGACAGCACGATGGCGGATCCTTATGCCCAGATCGATGAACTGAGACATGATTTCAAGCGTCTTGAGGGCATCACGACAGACAGCCAGAGCAGGCAGTGGCTCGGCAGCCTGCTGCGCAATATCAATACATTGAAGGAGCGGCTGGACGATATCAAGGATAGTCTGGCGAAGGGCGGCAGTTACCAGGAAAACCTGGACATGCTCGACAACAACATCTATATCCTGACCGAGCTGATCCAGGATGACATCCAGTATTACATCTACTATCAGACACGGAGCATCGAGGGGCTGAAGGAAGGACTCAATGCCGCCGTCCGGGACATGATGATTTTTTCCTGTATTCTGCTGGCGGCGTTGATTATTGCGGTTCTGGCATGGGGCGCGCGCATCGTCCGGAGCATCACAAGGCCGCTGGAGGAGCTCGTGCAGGTCACGTCCCGGATCGCGAGGGGAGATTTTGAGGCCAGGGCCGCGGACAAGGGCGGAAAGGATGAGATTGCGGCGCTCTCGGATTCGGTCAATGACATGGCCAGGCATCTGGACATCATGGTCCGCCAGATCAAGGAGGACGAGCGGCGGATGCGGTGGCAGGAGCTCAGGCTCCTCCAGGAACAGATCAATCCGCATTTCCTCTATAATACGCTCGATACGATTGTCTGGCTGATCGAGGGCGGAAAGTACGACGATGCCGAGGATATGATCATGTCGCTCTCAACCTTCTTCAAGCTGGTGCTCAGCCGCGGACGGGAGATCATCACGGTTCGGGAGGAGGAGCAGCACATCCTGAGTTACCTGCAGATCCAGCGGTACCGCTACAGCGATCTGCTTTCCTACGAGATTGCGATCGACCCGTCTCTGTATCCCTACGGGATTCCGAAAATGACGCTCCAGCCGCTTGTCGAGAATGCGCTTTATCATGGCATCAAGCACCGGCGGTCGCTCGGCAGGCTGATCATCACGGGAGAGATGGAGGACGGAAATCAGATGTGCTTCAAGGTAAAGGATGATGGCGTCGGAATGAGCGGGGAGGAGCTTCGGAAGCTTCAGGAGGAGGTTCAGAAGCCCAGCTCCCAGACCGAGAGCGGATATGGCATGGCGAATGTCAGCGAGCGGATCCGCATGAATTATGGGAAACCGTATGGACTCAGCATCGATTCTGTCCAGGGCAAGGGGACGGTTGTGACGGTCCGGCTGCCGGCGCTCGAGGCCGGAAAGCCAGGGGAGGAGGCGCTTTCATGAAACGGAAGTGGACTTTTGCCGCCCTGCTGACCATGAGCTCCCTGTGCGCGGCCCTCACGGGCTGTGCGTTCAGGCCGCAGTCGGTTGTGCGGCAGGCAGACACGGAACATGAACCGGGCAGCAGCCAGATCATGGTGGGATACTCGCAGATTGGAAGCGAGTCCGCATGGAGGACGGCGAATACGCAGTCCTTCCAGGAGACGTTCAGTCCGGAGAACGGATATTTTTTCCTGTTTGACAACGCGCGGCAGAAGCAGGAGAACCAGATCAAGGCGATCCGGAGCTTCATTTCCCAGCAGGTGGATTACATTGTGTTCTCACCGGTGACGGAGGATGGCTAGGACACCGTCCTCGGGGAGGCAAAGGATGCAGGTATTCCGGTCATTGTCTCCGACCGGTCGGTCGATGTGGAGGATGAGAGTCTGTACACTGCCTGGGTCGGGGGTGACATGACCGCGGAGGGCGTCCGCGCGGGAAAATGGCTGGAGCAGGATCTTGAGAAGAGCGGAAGAGCGGATGCGGATATCAATCTCGTTGTGCTGCAGGGAACTGCCCGCTCCTCCGCCCAGGTCGGACGGTCAAAGGGCTTTGAGGAAGTCGCGAAACAGCATCCGAACTGGCACATCCTGGCGCGTCAGGATGCGGAGTTCACGACAGCACGGGGCAAGGAGGTCATGGAGCATTATCTGAAAAGCTTTGACCGGATTGATGTTCTTGTATCGCAGAACGACGATATGACATTCGGGGCGATGGAGGCGATGGACGAGGCCGGTGTGACCTACGGAAAGGACGGACAGGTGACGGTCATTTCCTTCGACTCCGTGAAGAAGGCGCTGGAGATGGTCCGGGACGGGAAGATCAACGCGGATATCGAGTGCAGTCCGTTGCTCGGACCGTATGTGGACAGGCTGATCAAGAAGCTGGAGGCAGGCGAAAGCGTGCCGCGTTCCAATCCGGTCGACGAGAAGGTCTTCACGCAGGAGAACGTCGCCCGGTATCTGCCGGACCGGCGGTACTGAGCGGCTGTCGGCGGGAACTCAGAAAGAAGCGAAAGAAGCAAAAGAGGCAAAAGAAGTAAAAAGAAGTAAAAGAAGCGGAAGAGGGAAGCATGTGGAAAGTATTTCTGGCGGAAGATGAGCGGGTGGTGCGCGAGGGACTCAGGGACAATATCCCCTGGGAGCAGCATGGATTCGAGTTTGCGGGGGAAGCGGGAGACGGGGAGCTTGCGCTTGCGGGGATCCGGCGGACAAAACCGGATCTGCTGATCACAGACATCCGGATGCCGTTCATGGACGGGCTGACGCTGTGTCATATGGCTCATCAGGAGAATCCGAAGATCCGGGTGATCATCATCAGCGGCTATGATGATTTCGAATATGCGCGCCGGGCCATATCCGAGGGAGTGGACCGGTATCTGTCAAAGCCCGTCACCCGGAAGGTGATGGAGAGCGCGCTTGAGGAGGAGAGAAAGAAGCTGGACCAGGAGCTGGAGCAGGAGCAGTATCTCCAGCAGTACCGCGCGGAACGGCAGGAGTATGAGCAGTTCTACCGCCGTGTCTTTTTTGAGGATGTCTTCAAGGGCAGGCTTACCTTCGAGGAAATGTACAGCCAGGCAGGGCGCCTCGGGCTGGAGCTGGACAGCCCGTGCTACAACCTGCTGTTCTTCAGCCTCAGTGACGGCATGGACCGCGCAAGAGAGGTGCTCAGTCAGTATTTTCTGAGATACACCCAGTTTTTCTATTTCCACTGGACAATCGACTCGTTCGGTGCGCTGATCCGGGGAGACCGGGAGGGAGTGGATGCCTGCACAAAGGCTGCGCTTGTCGAGATTGAGAGAGCCTGCTCAGAGGACAATCCGACGGGCCGGTGGTATGCCTGTGCGGGGCAGAGCGTGGAACGCTTCAGCCAGCTGAAGGACTGCTACCGGGATCTGAGCCGTATTTTCTCCCTTCGTTTTCTGAGCCCTGAGGAGCATATCCTGACCAGAGAGATGGCGGAAATGATGCTGGATGGAAGGGACAGCAGCCAGCTGGAGGCCATCGATGTCAACAAGGTGAATCCGGCGATCGTGCGCGGCTTTCTGGAGCAGGGCAGTCTGGACGAGGCGGAGGAGTTCGCGCAGGCCTATATCTCGAGCGTGTCGGAAATTTTGTCCTCCCGCATATTCAGGGATTACCTGCTGTTAAATCTGCAGTTTACGGTCATCGCGTTCGTGGAGTCGATCGGATTTGACAGAGATGAGCTTCCGGGGAGCAGTGCTGCGGAGCTGAGGACACTCACGAGCCCGGAGGATATCTGCGCGTACACAAGGCGCCTTCTGGAGGGCGCCATCAGGCTGAAGCAGCAGCGGGAGACCGAGCGCAACGGAGGACTGATCGACCGGGCGAAGGCTTATGTTGCGGCGCACTATGCGGAGGAGAGTCTGTCACTGAACAGCGCGGCGGGTGAGTGCGGTGTCAGCCCGAATTATTTCAGCGCGATCTTCAGCCAGCAGATGAAGCAGACCTTCATCGAATATGTGACGGCGGCGCGGATGGAGAAGGCGAAGGAGCTGCTGCGGACGACCACCCTGCGCTCATCTCAGATCGCTTCGCAGATCGGGTACAAGGATGCGCATTATTTCAGCTTTGTCTTCCGAAAGACGCAGGGGATGACACCGAGGGAGTACCGGCAGAACAGCAGTCCCGTGGCCTGAAGCTCTAAATCGCCCGGATACTTTTCCCGGGCCGGAGGATCCACGGGACAGAGTCCGGAAGGCTGCTGTGTCCGCTCATCGCACCGATCAGAGTCCGGGCAGCGGTCTGCCCGGGCTCGTGCTTTTCATGCGCCATCGAGACGAGGCTGACGCCGCCTGCCTGGCTGAGGTAGCTTCCGTCGAAGCCTCCAATGCTCAGGTCCTCCGGGACACGAATGCCGGCGGCACGGCAGGCACGCTCGAGATGCCAGGCAATCAGGTCATTCTGGCAGAGGATACCGGTCAGGCTGTGTGCCCGCCGCATCAGAAAGTGCTGAAGGATTGCCAGCAGGTGCCGCGGCTCCTTCTCCTCGATATCCGTGAAGATATCTCCGGTCAGCCAGAGGATATCCTCCGGAAGCGGGAGATACCCGGCCTCCTTCAGGGCACAGACAAAGCCGAAGTAGCGCTCCTGCCCGCGGGATGTGTCGGACAGGAAGATTCCTCCAAGCTGCCGGTGCCCGCATCTGAGAAAATATCTGCACAGTGCCTGTCCCGCGCTTCTGTCATCTTCATGTACAGAAACGAGACCGGCGAGATTCGGACAGACGCCCCCGATGACGGCAACCGCGGTCTTTCGGGCGGACAGGATCCCGATCAGGTCTGCGTTCGGAGTCGGGAGGGCGCTGTGGCAGCACTCCAGAAGCAGGCCGCGCGGCGGATCGGCGCAAAGCCGGGTCAGGATTTCCCGCTCCTCCCTGAGGCTTCCGTGCGAGGCGCAGATGGAGATGCTGTAGCGGGCGGCGCGCAGGACAGAGGACACATCGTTGATAAGGGATGGATAGGTGTAGGAGCTGTCAGAGGAAAGAAGCAAGACAACCTGGTTTTTCTCCGTCTCCGGAAGGAGGCCCGTCAGCGTGGTGCCGCTTCCTCTGCGGCTGACAATCAGCCCGTCTGCCTCCATCTGGCGGAGCGCCCGCAGAACCGTCTGACGGCTGACGCCGTAGCGCTCCTGAATCTGCAGCTGCGTGAAGAATGCAGTTCCTTTCTTTAACAGATCCGGAATCTGCCCGCAGAGCGCGCCATACAATTCCTGATATTTCAGGTTTTTTCTGCAGCTGTTACCTGTGTTTTGCATCATTTTTCACTTTTCCTCTGTGAAGGCAGCCCGGCGAACCTTCCCAAAACGGGAAGATTTTCCACACATGCATCACTCGTCATGAGTAATAATTTCCCTTTTGATTCTCGTTCTATCTTTTGACGGATGCCCCTGCGTCTGTCTGACAGATCCGGATCGTAAGAAAATACCCCTCTTTTGAGCAAATCTTAAAAAATCACCCGGTCTGGAATCGCTGTCTGGGAGATATGTACTTTTATTGTCTTATAATAGCGCAAATATGTATTGTCAAACAAGCTGATTCTTATGAAAACTGACAGATTCGTATTGAGAGAACAGGATTTGTTTATATAATTGTACATGAAAGGGAGGACGGAGGGTGTTCTTCCAAAAACAACCAATTGTTTTACAGATGGAGGAAAAGACATGAAAAAGTTACTCGCAATCGCAGTCATCGGAGCAGCTGCAATGGGAATGGCGATGACAGCCAACGCAGCAGACCTGATCAAGGTCGGATATGCACAGGTCGGACATGAATCTGACTGGCGTACAGCCAACACGAAGAACTATCAGGATACCTTCACAGAGGATAATGGCTATTCTCTGGAGCTGGTTGACTGCGATAACGACCATGCGAAACAGATCGAGGCAGTCCGTAACTTCATCCAGGAGGGACTGGACTACATCATCATTGCACCGATTCAGTCTGCAGGCTGGGACACCGTCCTGCAGGAAGCACAGGATGCCGGCATTCCGGTAATCATCGCTGACCGTGAGATCGACGCAGACGAGTCTCTGTACACCGCATGGGTCGGAACTGCTCCGCATGATGAGGGCGTGACGGCAGGAAAGTGGCTCGGCGAGCAGCTCGGTGACAAGGAAGCGAACATCCTTCAGATCGAGGGTTCTGTCGGTGCTTCCGCGGCAATCGGAAGAACAGAGGGCTTCCAGGAGGAAGTTGACAAGCACGACAACTGGAAGATCCTGGACAGCCAGTCCGGCGACTTCACACAGGACGGCGGCCAGCAGGTCATGGAGTCCTTCATCAAGAGCTATGAGGGCAAGTTCAATGTCGTTGTCTGCCAGAACGACAACGAAGCATACGGCGCAATGGATGCGATGGATGCAGCAGGCATCACCTACGGTGTAGACGGCGATGTGACACTCATTTCCTATGACGCAACTCATGACGGACTTCAGTACACGCTGGATGGAAAGTTCAACCTCGATGTCGAGTGCAACCCGATCCAGGCACAGACCGTCTCCGATGTTATCCAGAAGATCCAGAACAAGGAAGACTATGAGAAGAAGACCTTGATCAAGGATGAGGCCTTCAATGCTCCTGGCATCAAGTCCGAGTTCGCAACAGAGATCACCAAGGACATCCTTGACAAGCGCGCATATTGATGAAAGCTTAAGCAGGCAGGGGCTTTGATCCAGCCGGCAGGAGGGGAGAAAACCTGAGAAGGCTTTTCTCCCCTTCTTTTTGAAGGCGACCGTTCAGCATCGGGGATGAAGGTGGAGACGTGTTCACCGAGGGCGGCTGCAGGCAGGACAGCAGGAGGAGTGGAATGGAAGACAATGTAATACTGACGATGAGAGGAATCTGCATGACATTTCCGGGTGTCAAGGCGCTCGATCATGTAGACTTCACGCTGCGAAAAGGGGAGATCATGGCGCTGATGGGCGAGAATGGCGCCGGGAAATCGACTCTGATCAAATGCCTGACAGGCGTCAACAAATTTGAAGCGGGGGAGATTCATCTGGAGGGGATAGACGGGGCGATTGTCAACAAGGACACGCTGGATGCCCAGAAGAAGGGGATCTCAACCGTGTACCAGGAGGTCAACCTGTGCCCGAATCTGTCGGTCGCGGAGAATCTGTTTATCGGGCGGGAGCCGATGACAAAGTTCCATACAGTCGACCGCCGCGCGATGAACAAGCGGGCGGAGGAGCTGATGAAGAGCCTGAATCTTCCGGTTGATGTGCGCAGGAAGCTGGAGGACTATTCGATCGCGCTCCAGGAGATGGTGGCCATCGCCCGTGCGGTGGATATGGACTCGAAGGTCCTGATCCTGGATGAGCCGACCTCCTCGCTCGATGACCAGGAGGTTGAGAAGCTGTTTACGATGATGCGCGCGCTGAAGAAGAAAGGCGTCGGCATCATCTTTGTCACGCATTTCCTGGAACAGGTCTATGAGGTCTGCGATTCCATCACGGTTCTCAGAAATGGACGTCTGGTCGGTTCCTATTCGGTGGCGGAGCTGCCGAGGGTGCGTCTCGTTGCGGCGATGCTTGGTAAGGACTTCGATGACCTGGCCGCCATCAAGACGGACAGCACCGAGGACAAGTCGAAGGCTCCGGTTTATCTCGAGGCAAAGGGGCTGAGCCATACCGGGACGATCAAGCCGTTTGACCTGACGATTCACAAGGGAGAGGTCATCGGGCTGACAGGACTTCTCGGGTCCGGCCGAAGCGAGATGGCCCGTGTCATCTACGGTGCGGACAGAGCCTCCACCGGCAGCATCAGCATCAATGGGAAACCTTCAAAGATCAAGGCACCGATCGATTCGATGATGCTCGGCATGGGCATGCTTCCGGACGACCGGAAGGTCGAGGGAATCATCGGGGACCTTTCGGTTCGGGAGAATATCTGCCTTGCGATCCAGGCGAAGGCCGGGATCTTCAAAAAGATTCCGATGCAGAAGCAGATCGAGATCGCGGACAAGTACATCAAGCTTCTCGAGATCAAGACGGCAAGCCGTGAGACACTCGTCAAACAGCTGTCGGGCGGCAACCAGCAGAAGGTCATCCTGGCCCGGTGGCTTGCGACAAACTGTGATTTCCTGATTCTGGACGAGCCGACGCGAGGCATCGACATCGGGACGAAGACGGAGATCCAGAAGCTGGTCATTCAGCTGGCGAAGGAAGGAAAGAGTCTGATATTCATTTCCTCGGAGATAGAGGAGATGCTTCGTACCTGCAACCGGATGGTTGTCCTGAGAGACGGGGCGAAGGTCGGAGAGATTGAAGGACGCGACATGAATCAGATGTCGGTCATGGATGCAATCGCAGGAGGTGCGGAGAAATGAGTAAACTGAAAGCACTGACGCACAGAAAACTGTTTCTGCCGATCGTCAGCATGATTCTGGTCATGCTGATCAACGTCATCTATGACACAGCGACCGGCAGCGCACCATTCTCGTTCTTCTATATCACGGTGAAGAACGGTGTTCTCTATGGAAGACTGATCGATGTCCTGAACCGCGGCAGCGAGATCGCGATTCTGGCCATCGGAATGACGATTGTCGTGTCAGCGTCGGCCGGAACCGATATTTCCGTCGGCTCGGTCATGGCGCTCTATTCCGCAGTCTGCTGCGTGACGCTTGCAGGCTTCGGGGTCACAAACACCAGCACCTATGCCAGACCGCTGATTGTCGGCATCCTGCTCGGCATTCTGGTCTGTGTCCTGTGCGGCGCGATCAACGGATTCTTTGTCGCCTACCTGAACATTCAGCCCATGGTGGCCACGCTGATCCTTTGGTCGGCCGGCCGGGCGATCGGGCTTCTGCTCTGCAACAGCCAGTATGTCTATATCCGTGTTCCGTCCTTCCGTGTCATAGGCGGCTACATCGGTTTCCTTCCGACACCGATTCTGGTTGTCGCCATCTGCATCACGGTCATGACGCTGTTTCTGAAGTTCACGGCGCTCGGAACCTATGTGCAGTCTGTCGGGATCAACAAGAAGGCGGCGCGGATTGCCGGCTTCAATTCGGCGCGGATCATCTTTCTGGCCTATGTCATCTGCGGTCTGTGCGCGGGGCTTGCGGGGATGGTTGCGACCTCCCGCATCTACTCGGCTGACACGAACAACATCGGTCTGAACATGGAGCTGGATGCCATCCTTTCTGTCGCACTTGGCGGAAACAGTCTGGCCGGCGGCAAGTTCTCGCTGGCAGGTTCCCTGATCGGAGCCTACACCATCCAGGCCATCACGACGACCATGTACGCGCTCGGTGTGGATCCGGCACAGGCACCGGTCTTCAAGGCAGTCGTGGTTCTGATCATCGTTGTCATCCAGGCGCAGCCGGTGAAGGATTTCTTCGCGGCGCGCGCGGCAAGAAAAGCAGTGAAGGAGGCGGCATAACATGAATAAGAAGAGAAGCGTCAATGTGCTGCTTCTGATCACGATCCTGCTGTTCGTCGTGATGTATATAGCAGGCATTGTCATCTACGGAAGCAAAGGCTTTACGCATTTTCAGACATTTCTGAATATCCTGATCAACAACGCAGGACTGATCTGCGTGACCTGCGGCATGACCTGCGTCATGCTGACCGGCGGGATCGACATCTCCGTCGGTTCTCTGGTCGCGATGGACTGCATGATCATCGCAGTCGGTGTCACCCGCTGGATGTGGCCGGCATGGGCGCTGATTCTGTTTATCCTGGCGGTAGGCGTTCTGTTCGGGCTTGTCCAGGGCTTCTGCATCGCGTACCTGGAGATCCAGCCGTTCATCATCACGATGGCCGGTATGTTCTTCGCAAGAGGCATGACGGCCGTTCTGGATGTTCATCAGATCTCTGTCACGGATGAGACGTTCACGAAGCTGTCCAGCCTGAAGATCACGCTTCCGTTCGGCGGATACACAAACCCGAAAGGCATGTATGTGGCTCCGTTTATCCGGATTTCCGTGATCATCGCGCTGATTGTTGTCCTGCTGACCGGCTTCATGCTGCGCAAGACCCGCTTCGGACGCAGTCTGTATGCGGTCGGCGGAAACCAGGTCAGCGCGACCCTGATGGGGCTGGATGTCAAGAAGACGCAGCTTCGGGCGTACGTGCTCTCCAGTGTGCTGACCAGCATCGGCGGCTTCTGCTACGTTCTGAACACGATGTGCGGCACCACGACGCAGGCGGTCGGCATGGAAATGAGCGCCATATCCTCCGCGGTCATCGGCGGGACGCTTCTGACCGGCGGTGTCGGCACGATCATCGGCTCCGTCTTTGGCGTGCTGATCAACGGAACAATCTCGTCACTTGTCAAATTCAACGGACATCTGCTCGCCTCCTGGGCGAACATCGTGACAGCCTTTCTGCTGATGCTCTTCATCGTATTGCAGGCTGTGTTCGCGAAGATCCGTGAGATGCAGAAGAAATAAGGAGGCGGCAGAATGGAACGTGCTGGGAACGATCACAAGGAGCGGATCTGCATCATCGGAGGCGGGCCGGCGGGTGTCTCCGCCGCCATGTATCTCCAGAAAAAGGGATATCACCAGGTCGAGATCTATGAGAAGCTGAATAAGGTCGGAGGCAAGGCCTGGTCGCCCAGATTCGAGGTGAACGGCGAAAGCCGTGCCTATGAGATGGGTGCGATCATGGGGGCAAAGACCTACTATGCGGTCCATGAGCTGGAGCGGTTTGCGGGAATCGATCACGACGGCCCAGAGATGCGCCGGATGTACAGGAATGCAGACGGGCAGGAAATCTTTCCGTTTGACCCGCAGAAGGAATTTTCCTTCGGCAAGCTTGCCGGGCTGCTCCGGATGAAGAGTCAGATGAAGAAGCTCGTGAAGATCATGGACACAAAGTACAAGGGCTATGATCTGTATGGCCACGTCGGCGTGGCGAAGGGCCGGTACTCCGGACTTTCCAAGGAAGAAAGCCGGGCGCTTCACAGGGTCAGCGGTGTGAACCCGAACTTGAAGGACCTGGCGCTTCCATTTGACGAATTCTGCAGAAAGAACGGGGTCGAGGATGTCCAGAAGATCTGGATTGCACCCTTTACCTCCTTCGGATATGGGTTCTTCGATGAAATCCCGGCTGCCTATGTCATGAAGTATCTCGATACGACGACGGCCATCGAGTTCATTGCGATGCGGCTCTGGACCTGGAAGGACGGGACCCAGAGCATCTACGAGGCAGTCAACAGAAAGCTGGAGAACCCGGTTCACCTGAACACGGAGGTTGTGAAGGTGGAACGTCCGGATGACGGGAAGGTCTATGTGACGGTGCGCCAGGATGGAACCGAGCGGACAGAAGTGTTCGACAGGCTGATCATCACGACCCCGCTCGATCATTTCCTGACCTATGCGGATGCGGACGAGGACGAGCACACCCTGTTCACAAAGATCCGGCATGAGGAGTACGTCGACTTCCTCGCAACGTTCCGGCCGAATGACGGCCCGACGATTTCCGGCTATATTTTCGACAACATGACACCTGAACGGAGAGGCCATGCGATGGTATACTATCATCGGTGGAAGGACCTGACCGACAACTGTCCGTGCTCGGTGTATGCGCTCCGGAACCATGCCGGAGACGAGGATGTGCCGTATGATGAGACGATCCGGAAGATGACGGACGATATGGCGATCTGCGGATTCCCTCTGCAGAAACGGCTGATTGAGCAGGAGACCTACTACTGCCCGCATGTAACGCCTGAGGATTACGCAGCCGGCTGGTATGACAGGCTGGACGCGCTGCAGGGCAGACGCGGGACGTACTATGCGGGGGAGATTCTCTCCTTCGGCGATATGGAGGATACTTGCGCATCCTCACGCGACATCGTCGGCAGATTCTTCTGACTGAATGCCGGATGCCCTTGGCTTTGCAGTGCTGTGAGGCGGTGGGACGGCACCGCCGGTGGGATTTCTGACTGAATGCCGGATGCCCCTGGCTTTGCAGTGCTGTGAGGCGGTGGGACGCCGCCGCCGGGGGAGGTCCTGACTGAAAAAAGGACCTCGGGCTTTGTGGAAGGGCATATGAGCGTCTGAGTGAGATGTGTGGAAAAGGAGTGTACAGATATGATCAGCGATGATCCGAAGAACAAAGAGCGGATGGCGGCATGGAAGGTCGGCGATCCGATGATCAACGAGCACGATTTCTGGCCGGACGAGGATGGGAAGCCCGTCGACAAGGAGAAGGAGAAGATGATCCTGAAGCTTGCGACCATCATCACCGACCGCTATGCCAAAAAGTTTACCCATACGTTGAACACAAAGGATCCGGAGTATTGGATGCTGGACAGAATCCTGACGAAGGAAGAGGCCAGCTTCCTGCTGTCCTTTAAAAAGACCCGGGTTCCGTATTCGGTCGATCAGCTCGCGAAGATGAACCGTATGACGAACGGGGAAGCAAAGGAGATGTGCATCCACCTCTGCGTCTACGGTTTTCTGGAGTCTGTCCGCCGCAAGGAGGAGCCCCATGAGAAGATGTACGACCTGCCGATCTTTGTGCCGGGCATCGCGGAGTTCATGATGATGAACGATCAGCTGACGACGGAGCATCCGGAGCTGGCGACGTTCTTCAATCTGATGACTCAGCTGCCTCTCGGGGGAATCACCCAGATGGTGCCGCCCGGAGGCGCCGGGATCGGGATGCATGTCATCCCGGTTGAGGAAGCCATCCAGGCGGACAACCGGTCTGTGTCCGTTGAGTTCATTTCTCACTGGCTGAAGAAGTATGACAAGCTTTCCGTCGGCATCTGCACCTGCAGAAAGCAGCAGCGGATGCGCGGAGAGGGCAGCGGGGAGATCGAGGGCGAATACTGCATCGGCCTCGGCGATCTGGCAGAGTACAGCGTTGACCGCCACATGGGACGGTACATCACCTACGACGAGGCGATGGAGATCGTACAGCGGGCGGAGCGCAAGGGCTATGTCCATCAGATCACGAACATCGACGGCTCCGACAAGATTGTCGGTCTGTGCAACTGCGCGCCGGGCGTCTGCAACGCAATCCGGACCTCGCAGCTGTACAACACCCCGAACATGTCGGCATCCGCATACCGTGCGCATGTCGACAAGACAAAGTGTGTCGCCTGCGGCAAATGCGTGGAGGTATGTCCGGTCGGCGCCGCGAAGCTGGGACAGAAGCTCTGCACGAAACACGGGGAGGTCACCTATCCGGTGACGGAGCTCCCGGATGCGAAGAGCTGGGGACCGGAGCACTGGAACTACAACTACCGGGAAACCTCGAAGATCAACTGCTATGAGACCGGCACATCGCCCTGCAAGACGGCCTGTCCGGTGCATCTGTCCGTCCAGGGCTACATCAAAATGGCTGCAGAGGGGCGTTATCTGGATGCGCTGAAGCTGATCAAGCAGGACAATCCGTTCCCGGCGGTCTGCGGGTCTGTCTGCAACAGGCGCTGCGAGGACCGCTGCACGAGAGGGACCATCGACCAGCCGCTGGCGATCGATGAGATCAAGAAGTTCCTGGCGGCGCAGGAGCTGAAGGCGGAGAGCCGCTATGTGCCGCTGTGCGAAAACGGCGAGGGCAAGTTCTTCCCGCAGAAGGTCGCCGTGATCGGGGCAGGTCCCGCCGGGATGTCGGCTGCCTACTTCCTCAGAAGGGAAGGCTATCCGGTCACTGTCTTTGAGAAGGAGAAGGCGCCGGGCGGTATGCTGACCTATGGCATCCCGAGCTTCCGTCTGGAGAAGGATGTGCTGGATGCGGAGATTGATGTTCTGCGTCAGATGGGCGTGGAGTTTGAGTGCGGTGTGGAGGTCGGAAAGGATACGACGATCCAGAAACTCCGGGAGGAGGGCTACAAGGCATTCTTCCTCGCCATCGGGATGCAGGGCGGCAGAAAAACCGGCGTGCCGGGTGAGGACGCGGAAGGCGTCGAGACCGGCGTCGATTTTCTCAGAAGAATCAACCACGACCATTCCATCCGCCTGTCGGGGCGCACGGTGGTCATCGGCGGCGGCAATGTCGCGGTCGATGTCGCTCGGACGGCCGTCCGCGCCGGCTCTGACAAGGTGACGATGCTCTGCCTCGAGGCGCCGGATGAGATGCGGGCGTCCAGGGAGGAAGTCGAGGAGGCCAGATCGGAAGGCATCGATGTGAAGAACAGCTGGGGCCCGAAGGAGATCCTGACGAAGGACGGGAAGGTCTGCGGCATCACGTTCAAAAAGTGCACAGCTGTCTTTGACAGCCAGAAGCATTTCAATCCGTCCTATGACGAGAATGAGACCATCACGCTTGAGTGCGAGAACGTGCTGCTCTCAATCGGACAGTCGGTGATCTGGGGGGATTTGCTGAAGGGCACCAGGGTTGAGCTGAACGGAAATGGAACCGCCAGGGCGGACAAGGTGACGCTTCAGACGGCGGAGCCGGATATCTTTGTGGGCGGCGACGTGTACCACGGCGCGCGGTTTGCGATCGACGCGATTGCGGACGGCCGCGAGGGAATGGTGTCCATCAACCGGTTTGTCCACCCGGGGCAGTCGCTCACCATCAACCGCGACCTGCGGGCGTTCATCGAGCTTGACCGGGATGATATCGAGGTGGAAGGCTTCGACAATGCAAAGCGCCAGATTCCGGGGCACAAGGCCGGCATCGCGACGCAGACCTTTGAGGATCTGAGAATCCCGCTGACAGAAGAGCAGGTGAAGACCGAGGCCGCCAGATGTCTGGGCTGCGGGGCAACGACGGTCGACGACAACCGCTGCATCGGCTGCGGCCTGTGTACGACGAAGTGCAACTTCGACGCGATTCATCTGACGAGGGATGTGCCGGCAGCCTCCGACATGTACAAGGCCGAGCAGAAGTTCGGACAGATTGGAAAGTACGCCATCTCAAGAGGCGTAAAGATCGTCCGCTCGAAGCTTGGAAAAGATTAAAAGGATTAAATAACAGAACAGACGCCCGCCCTGCCGGAAGGCAGGGCGGGCGTCTTATTGAAGATAGCTTCTGAAGATAGCTTCTTTGGGCCGTCAGACTCAGTCGCGGGACTCAAGCTGCGCCTTCAGCCAGTCTGTCCACTGGTCAAAGCCTTCGCCGGTCTTCGCAGAGAGGAAGAAGATCTTCGCGTCCGGATTCAGGGCGTGGATCCTTGCCGTCACAGCCTCATCGTCAAAGGCGAAGAATTTCTTTGTGTCGATTTTATTGATCAAGACAACCTGGCAGACCTGGAACATCAGCGGATATTTGAGGGGCTTGTCATCGCCCTCGGGAACGGAGAGAATCTCAACGTTGACACTGGCGCCGGTGTCATTCTCTGCCGGGCAGACAAGATTTCCGACATTCTCCAGAAAAATCAGATCGAAATCCTTCGATGAAAATTCGAAAAGTGCCTGCTTTGTCATAGCGGCATCCATGGCGCATTCGCCGCCGGTGTGAACTTGGATGGAGGGGATACCCTCGCACTCCATCTTCTCGGCATCGATGGCATAGTCGATATCCGCTTCCATGACGCCGATCCGATACTGCTTTTTCAGCTCGCGGATGGTGCGGAGCAGGACCGATGTCTTTCCGGCGCCCGGGGATGCCATGATGTTGACCAGAAAGGTCTGATCAGCCTGATTCTGCCGGCGGATTTCGTCCGCAATCCTGTTGTTTTCATCAAAGATGCCCGTATGGACATCGATTACACGAACCTTGCTCATGACTGTTCTGCGCCCTCCTTTTGCGCCTGTATCTGACCGGACAGCCAGCTGCAGAAGGCCTCAAACCCTTCTCCGGTTGCAGCACTGACAGGGAAGACCGGAACGGATGGCTTCCTGAGATGGATGTTTGTCTTCACCTGATCCAGGCTGAAGTCGAAGCACTCCATCGCATCGATCTTGTTGATCAGAACCGCATCCGCCTTCTCAAACATCAGCGGATATTTCAGCGGCTTGTCGTCTCCCTCCGGAACGGACAGGATGACAACGTTGAGATCCGCGCCGGTATCGAACTCTGCCGGGCAGACCAGGTTGCCGACGTTCTCGAGGAAAACCAGATCGAGCTTCTCCGACCCGATCGCGGAAAGACCCTGGCGCGACATGTCCGCATCAAGGTGGCACATGCCGCCCGTATGGATCTGGATCGCGTCAACGCCGGATGCGGCAATCGTCCTCGCATCGACATCACTGTCGATGTCCGCCTCCATGACGCCGATTCTGAAACGGTCCTTCATCCTTGCGATGATCTGCTTCAGGCTTGAAGTCTTCCCGGAACCGGGGGAAGACATGAGATTGACGTAATACGTTCCCTGCTGTTTCATTTCCCCGCGGAGTCTGTCCGCGTCCTTGTCATTGTCGGCGAGAAGACTTTCCTTCGCCTCGATGATCTTAACTTTATCCATCTGTGAAGCTCCTTTGAATGATTTGCTGAATGATCTGCCTGACCCCGGCCCCCGGATTTCTGAACCGGACTCAGCTGTCCGCCTCGATCTGCTTGATGATGTATTCATTCCCCTGGACAAGGACGGTATCCCAGCTTCCACAGTGCGGGCACTGACGGCCGCCCTGCACGGTGCCGTAACGCTGCCCGCAGCTTTTGCACAGCGTGACGGCAGGAATCTGCTCATAGAGAAGGCGACTGCCCTTCAGAAGGCTGCTTTTGTCGGAGACCCAGCCCCAGAGGTCGGACATATAGTCGAAGATGACGCCGGTTACCTCTCCGATCTGAAGCGTGACGCTCCCGATATGGCGGATGTCATTCTGTGCCGCAATTTTTTCCACCTCGTCCGCCACGTGGTAGACGATTCCCATTTCATGCATATCCGGATTCTCCTGCCTGCCGGGACTTTTTCTGCACCCGAAACGTTTTGCTGCACGAAGACCTGCTGTGCAGACACCGTAATATTTTACCACACAGAAAGAATGCACGGCAAATGCTGCAGCCTGTTTGTTCAGCGCTTGCTTAAATCCGCTCTTCCTTGACCTGTACAGTTGTGCTATGATATCCGGGATTATGCAGTGAAGGAGGTTTGCGCCATGAGTAAGATGGGAAAGAAGAACAAGGACAGCAAGGAAGCGGAGGCAAAGAAGGTCAAGCAGCAGCTTGCAGCCCTGAAGAGACGCCAGGCGGCGAAGAAGAGCAAGTGATGACAAGGCGCAGGAGGCAGGATTGCTCCTGTGCCTTTCCTTTTCCGGGAAACGGAGAATCACGGCAATCAGCTCCGCCAGAATGATTCTGCTTGGCAGAAGCATTCTGGGCAGACCGCATGCATGGCGCAGGTAATATTTGGAATGACAGGAGCGTCAGGACAGGCGCGCCGGCGGATGGAAGACAGACGGGAATCATAGCGAATGAATATACTGAATCTTGAACATATCACGAAAAACTACGGGACGCATCAGCTGTTCACGGACTTGTCTCTGGGAGTCAGCAGCGGTGACAGGATCGGCCTGATCGGTGTCAATGGGACAGGAAAGTCCACCTTGCTGAAGATCGCGGCAGGCATTCTGGAGCCGGATGAGGGAACCGTGGTCAAGGGCAGGGATGTCAGCATCTCCTATCTGGCACAGACACCTGACTTCGGAACGGACCGGTCTCCCTACGAAGCGGTGATGCATGGCAGGCGTCCGGGGACAGAAGCGGAGGCCCAGGCCCGCGCCATGCTGAACCGTCTGGGAATCACGGACCACATGGCAGAGCTGTCCAGCCTTTCAGGCGGGCAGCGGAAGCGGGTCGCGCTGGCACAGACGCTTCTGTCGCCCGCTGAGGTGCTGATTCTGGACGAGCCGACCAACCATCTCGACCAGGAGATGATTCTTTTTCTGGAGGATACCATCCGGCGCTTCAAGGGCGAGCTGCTGCTGGTAACACACGACCGGTACTTTCTTGACCGGGTGACAAACCGGATTGCGGAGCTGGACCGGGGCGGGCTGTATATCGTGGACGGCGGCTACGAAACCTGGCTTGAGCGCAAGCAGGAGCGGGAACAGGCGGAAGCCCGGGCGGAGGATAAGCGGCAGAACCTGCTGCGGACGGAGCTGGCCTGGATCCGGCGGGGGGCACAGGCACGCTCTACCAAGCAGCAGGCGCGGATTGACCGTTTTGAGGATCTTCGTGAGGCATCCAGGGAAGCGCGTGCACGGATGGAGAAGAGCACGCTGACGGTCAGCTCCATATCCACACGCCTTGGAAAGAAGACGGTCGAGCTGGAGGATATCTCGAAAGCCTACGGGGACCGGGTACTGTTTTCCCATTTCACCTACCGGTTTCTGCGGGATGACCGGGTCGGCTTCATCGGGAGAAATGGCTGCGGAAAGTCGACCATCATGAATGTGATTGCGGGGCTCATTCAGCCGGATACCGGTACGGTGACGGTCGGGGAGACGGTGAAGATCGGCTATTTCCGTCAGGAGTCCGGGGAAATGGATCCGGAGGAGACGGTTCTGGGCTGTGTGAAGGCGGTCGGAGAATACGTCCGGACGACGGACGGGCTGATCACAGCCTCCCAGATGTGTGAGAAGTTCCTGTTTGACAAGAAGATGCAGTGGGCGAAGATCGGAAATCTCTCCGGCGGGGAACGGCGGCGGCTCCAGCTGCTTCTGGTTCTGATGAGCCAGCCCAATGTGCTGCTGCTCGATGAGCCGACGAACGATCTCGACATCGAGACGCTGGAGATTTTCGAGGATTACCTCGACCGTTTCCTTGGCATCATCATCGTGGTTTCGCATGACCGGTATTTCCTCGACCGGGTTGTGAACCGGATCTTTGCGTTCGAGGATGGAAAGCTTGTCCAGTATGAGGGCGGGTTTACGGATTACTATGACAAGAGGCAGGCGCGGAGCGGGGATGGCGGACAGGAAACAGGACGGAAGCCGACTCCGACAGGCGCAGTGCAGGAGCTGACCGGGGCACAGGCCTATGCGCAGCAGAAGGCACAGAGCCGTCAGAATCAGAAGCGCCGGATGACCTACAGGGAGCAGCAGGAGTACGATCATATCGATGAGGAGATCGCTGCTCTTGAGGAGCAGATTGAGGAGCTGGACCGGCAGATTGGGGAGTGTGCCACGCAGTACACAAAGCTGGAGGAGCTGACGGCAGAGCGGCAGAAGACAGCGGAGGAGCTGTCAGCGAAGGAGGACCGCTGGCTGGAGCTCCAGGAGCTTGCAGAGGAGATCGCGGAAGCTTCCGGAAAGGAATGACCGGGAGAATATGTGCCGCCGGGCGAAGGCGGAGGAGTGAGAATCTTATGGAAAATCTGATCTTCAGTATCAATGCAACGCTGCCGATCTTTCTGCTGATGGTTCTGGGGTACGTGCTGCCCCTCCTGAAGCTGGTCAGCAGGGATTTCGCAAAGCAGCTGAATTCATTTGTCTTCAAAATTGCGCTGCCCTTTGAACTATTTGTGGATATGGCGGGGCAGGACTTTGCCTCCGCGTGGAACGGGAAATTTGTCCTGTTCTGTCTGGCTGCCACCTTTCTTTCGATCTGCCTGGCTGCCCTCATTTCGCGGATTGTCCTGCGGAATGACCGGGCGGAGCGGGGCGAGTTCATACAGGTGGCCTACCGCTCCAGTGCGGCGATTCTTGGGGTGGCATTCATCCAGAACATCTACGGGGAAGGCCATACGGCGATGGCGGCGCTGATGATGATCGGATCGGTTCCGCTGTACAACATCTTTGCGGTGATTGTACTGATGACGACCGCGCAGGACGCGCAGCAGCAGAGTGCAGACAGGCAGTCCCTTGTGAGAAAGACAGTGCTGGGGATCGTCACAAACCCGATCCTGCTTGGTATCTTTATCGGGTTCGCCTGGTCACTTCTCAGACTGCCGCTCCCGGGAATTCCGAAAAAGGTCATCTCGGATGTCGGGAAAATGGCGACACCGCTGGGGCTGATTGCGATGGGAGCGATGTTCGACCCGGCGGCAGCCAGAAAGAAGGCGGGGCCGGCAATCGTAGCCTCCCTGATGAAGCTTCTGGTGCTGGAGGCAGTCTTTCTGCCTGCTGCCGTTGCCTTCGGGTTCCGGGGACAGCAGCTTGTGGCTCTGACGGTAATGCTCGGGTCTGCCTCGACGGTTGCCTGCTACGTGATGGCGACGAGTATGGGACATGAGGGAACCCTGACATCCAGCACAGTTATGATGACAACGGCGGGCTGTTCGTTCTCGCTGGCACTGTGGCTGTATATTTTGAAGAGTCTGGCACTGATCTGAGACAAGACAAAACCGCCCTGGATGCAGCGCAGAGGAACAGGAAAAGTATATACATGTGCGAACACTTATGCTGGATAGAAAAAAATTTCGGAATATCCTGCAATTACATAATGTTTTGTTGACAAACAGAATAAGTATGAGTAATATTGTTTTTGACGAGGGCGCCGGACAGATAAGAGTCAGGCGCCTTTCTGCATAAATATGCAGAAATTGCGGTGCCGGATAACAGGGAACAGCCCGCAGCTCTCTTGTTGCCCTGGCTGGTTTTGAAGGAGGAGGTTTCGCAATGAAAAAAGCAGTAGCTTGTGCAGCGGCAGTTCTGATGAGTGCAATGATGTGCGTGCCCGCAATGGCAGGTGAAACGGAGGCAGCTGTTCCTTCTGGGAAAAAGTATGTCATTGCTACCGACACGGTTTTCAAGCCGTTTGAGTACACGGATGACAAGGGAGATTTTGTCGGGATTGATGTGGACATCCTTGCGGCGATCGCAAAGGATCAGGGCTTTGATTATGAGCTGAAGAGCCTTGGCTGGGATTCCGCGATCGCGGCCTGCCAGGCTGGGCAGGCGGACGGTATGATCGCCGGCGCATCCATCACAGATGAGAGAAAGAAGAGCGGATGGATGTTCTCTGACGGATACTTTAATGCCACGCAGTCTCTGACAGTGAAGGAAGACTCTGATATTGCAGGCTTTGACGATCTAAAGGGAAAGACGGTCGGTGTTAAGACGGGCACTCAGGGGGCGTCCTATGCGGAAACCCTGAAGGAACAGTATGGCTTCTCCATTACCTATTTTGAGGATTCGCCGACCATGTATCAGGCTGTCCTTGGCGGACAGGTCGTCGGCTGCTTTGAGGATACGCCGATTATGCTGACCTCCATCAAGGAAGGAAAGCTTGCGCTGAAAGTCCTCGACAATACGCAGAATGAAGGCTCTCCTTATGGGTTTGCGGTCTTCAACAAGGATGAGCAGGCGCTTGTTGATCTGTTCAACGCCGGGCTGAAGGACATCAAGGCTGACGGTACATATGCAGAGATCATCACGAAGTATCTCGGCGCGGACGCGGTTCCTTCTGAGACAGAGGCAGATACAGAGGCGTCAACGGAAGCAGAGTGATGCAGCAGGAGCATCCCGAAGCAACCTGACATGTGAATCGGGCTGCCGGCTTAGAAGACCGGCGGCCCTTTCAGACTGAACCGGACATCCATACAGCCGTCCGCACATCTGCATGCAGATCTGTACACTGGTGTAGCGGATGACATCGCATGACCCGACGGAAAGGGGCTGCCTGACTGGTGTCTGTGCTGATAAGACAGGAAGGATACGACTGATGGCTTATATACTCAGTAACTATGGCAGTCTTCTGCTGAGGGCGATGGGACAGACGCTGCTTCTGGCATTGTCCGGCCTGTTTTTTGCATCGATCATCGGCCTGATCTTCGGTCTGCTCGCAGTGGTGCACAACAAGGCCTGTAATGTGATCGAGACAGTGTTCGTGGATATCATCCGCGGCGTTCCGATGATTGTTCTTGCTTATTTCGTCTACTTTGGCATTCCTTATTTCCTGAACAATATGATGGGACAGAATGTGACGCTCAGCGCGTTGACGGCAGGCACGATCTGCCTGTCGCTGAACTGCGGCGCTTACATGGCGGAGATTATCCGAGCGGGCATCCAGTCGGTGGATCCGGGACAGATGGAGGCAGCCCGCTCGCTTGGGCTGCCTTATGGAAAGGCGATGCGGAAGGTTGTGATGCCGCAGGCAATCCGGACAATGATTCCGACGATCATCAACCAGTTCATCATCACACTGAAGGATACGTCGATCCTTTCCGTGATCGGGTTCCCGGAGCTGGTCAATTCCGCAAAGAATGTTGTTGCCAATACGTTCAGGTCTTTCCAGACATGGTTTATCGTCGCGGTGATGTACCTGATTATCATCCTTGCCCTGTCGAAGGCGGCAAAGGTCATCGAGAGGAGGCTCAACCGTGGCAGAAAAGCAGTCTGAGGAAAATGTCAAGATTCATGTTTCTCATCTGAGCAAGTCCTTCGGGAAGCTGGAGGTACTGAAGGATATTTCAGTCGATGTTCACGAGGGGGAGGTCGTTGTCGTGATCGGTCCATCGGGATCCGGCAAGTCGACATTTCTCAGATGTCTGAATCGGCTGGAGACGGCTACCGGTGGAGAGATCACAGTGGATGGGAAAAATATCCTGGACAGACGGACAGATATCAATCATGTCCGCCAGAATATCGGGATGGTTTTTCAGCATTTCAATCTCTTTCCGCACATGGACGTTCTGAAGAACCTGATGATGGCACCACTGGAGCTGAAAAAGGGCGACAAGGTGCGGATGGAACAAACCGCCATGCAGATGCTGAAAAAAGTCGGCATGGACGAGAAGGCGCATGCGTATCCGGACCAGCTCTCCGGCGGACAGCAGCAGCGTGTTGCGATTGCACGGGCACTCTGCATGCACCCGGATATTATGCTCTTTGATGAACCGACCTCTGCGCTTGATCCGGAGATGGTCGGGGAGGTGCTCGAGGTCATGAAGGAGCTGGCCTCCGAGGGTATGACCATGGTGGTGGTCACTCATGAAATGGGCTTCGCAAGAGAGGTCGGCGACCGGCTGCTGTTCATGGATGGCGGTTATATTGTCGAGCAGGGAGACCCGCGCGAAGTGCTGTCCAACCCGCTGGAGAGGCGGACGAAGGATTTCCTGAGCAAGGTTCTGTGAAGCTGGTAAAATGACCAGTAAAACGGCATCAAAGGCACCAAATATTGACAATTCCTTAATAGCATTGTAACATATCGAGTGAATTCGATTAAGGAGGGTCAGTATGAAAATGGTTCATCACAGGTGCTGCCGTGTCAGAACGCTGGCTGCCGCAGTCCTGATGGCAATGACGCTGGCCGGTCTGTCGGAATGGCCCGCTCTCAATCAGACGCAGGTCACCTTTGCGGCAGCGGCTGAGAATCAAAAAACCTCGAAGAAGACTTCCCGGAAAAAGACGACTACAAAGAAGTCGGTAAAAAAGAAGACAAAGACCTCAAAAAGCAATAAAAAGAAAAATACCGGAAAAAGTACAAAGGCGAAAGGCTCAAACAAGGGTTCCAAGAAGAACTCTGTCTCGAAAAAGAAGGCCGCTTCAACGAAGAAGGCAGCCGCAAAGAAGACAGCCGCTGTCCGGCAGGGCTTTGTGAAGTCCGGGGCCAGATGGTACTACTACAGCGAAGACCACAGAATGACAACCGGTTGGATCCATGTCGGCGGGCGGAAGTATTATGGAAGGACCTCTGGGAGCCGGAAGGGCAGCCTTCTGACAGGCTGGCAGACGATTGGCGGGAAAGAGTACTACTTCTCTGAGACGGGAGGGGCAGGAGCAGTTGGACGAGCATATGCCGGATGCACGAAGAAAGTCAATGGCATTTCCTGCGTCTTCAACCAGGAGGGCGTTTTCACCGGGTGCAGGTATGCCGGCGGGACCGGCAGCTTTGTGAGCCGCATCGGGGAGATGGCAAGGCACAATCAGAGAAAGAACAATATCCTTGCAACAGTCACGGTGGCCCAGGCGATCCTGGAGACAGGTTATGGTTCCGTGAAACCGCACAACAATCTCTTTGGCATCTACGGAGGAAGATATAGCAGCGAGGCGGAGAGCATGGAGGGATACAATGCCTATATCCGGAAGTATTTCCCGAGCCTGATCGGATGCCGGAATTATTACACATATGCCAGCCGCATCGGAAACGGCGGATATGCGCAGGCAGGCGGATATACATCGGCCCTGCTGCAGATCATCAGTCAGAACGGTCTGACAAAATACGCAAAGTAAGAAAAAGAAAACTGGAAAGGCTGCCGGATGGGTCATCCGGGCGGCAGAAAGCGGCATCCCGCGTCGGGCGGGATGCCGCTTTTTTGGGAAGCGATGAGCCGGGAACCAAGATGCAAGCTTGGTTGTATATCATGACACCTGGGCAGAACATTTAAAGAGACGCTGTGCCAGCACCGGAAGAGCTCAGGCGTCTGAGCGGGCAAACTGGTTCTTCATCAGATTGCTCGTCTCATCCAGTACCTGCCTGAGTGTGTCCGAAGCAGCTTTGCTGGCGAGCTCTGCGACAGCCGCGTTCGCTTTCTCCTGAACCTTCCGGACCATCTCCGGATCACCGAGAACACGCAGCTCGTCATCGGTTGTATTGATGATCCGGTTTGCCTTTGACTGAACAAGGAGCTGGTAGCGTTCGATGTGATTCTGGTTTTTTCGGAAACCGGCATCAGAGAGCGCTGCGATCAGGCGGGAGGTCCAGTAGAAATTGTCGGTGGAGACCTTGCCGGTCGTGTTTGACAGATAATCCGGGAAGCGGTCCACCTGCGGATACAGCGGGATCATCGCGTTGAAGGCATTGGATGCAAATGCCACCCACTCGATGGCACGGCTGCCCTTCGGCATATAGGGGCGGATCTGGATAAAACCGAGAAAATCATTCCGGTTGATGCCGATTGAACGGTAGGCGCCGGCAAGCGACTTATCCCCATAGCTCTTGTACGGATCGTAGGGAGTTCCCTGAAAATGGGAGCTCAGTACATACTTCACATCCTCCGGGGTGATCTTTTTCTCCGGGACCAGGCACCACGGGAGATCATCTGACTCGGGTTTGTAATCGGCATCCGGACCGTCCCAGACGAAGTCGGTCGGATTGAAGTAGCGCAGCATGAACCAGGCACGGGGCGTGTTGTAGACATGGTCGGCATCATCGTGGCTGCCAAAGGCCGCGCGCGGGTCGAATTCCGAGAGAGCCTGGTCTGATTCATCGTCCTCGCTGTTCGTGTCTGAATCGTCATCAAATCCACGGCGGAAGTCAATCACATCGCTGGCAGTATTGTCCGGATCCTCGTCGTCCTCCTCAAGCTCCAGCTCGTCATTGAAATACTGGGTGAGGTCGAGGTGGTACCGTTCCACGAATTCCAGAAGATCACTGGAGCACATAAAGTCCGCCTGCTCTCCGAGTGCATCCTCGAAATCAAACTCGTCAATCCCCAGCTGGTTCGGCATGACGACGTAGCTGTCGTCCGGCACACGCCTTGCCATCCAGTGGTGGCCACCGATGGTTTCGAGCCACCAGATCTCATCTTTATCTGAAAATGCAATTCCGTTCATCTCATAGGTGCCGTACTTTTCAAGCAGAGCACCGAGACGCTGGACGCCTTCGCGGGCAGAGTTGATATAAGGGAGTGTCAGAATGACGAGGTCCTCCTCGCCGATTCCGCCTGGTACTTCCGGATGTGTATCGTCCGCCGGCTGATATTCCACAAGCGGGTCTGCACCGAGCACGCGCGGATTGGATGTGATGGTTTCGGTGGCCGTCATGCCGACTTCCTTTTCGTTGACGCCGCAGGCTCCCCAGAGCCCCTTGCCCTTGACGGCGTTCGGCATGATCGTACACCGGTACGCCTTGTACGGAAGAGAGACCTTTACGTGTGAGAGAACGGAGGTGTATTCCGTATCGCCCTCTCTGGCGGGCAGAACGACCATCTTCTTCGGGGTGAAATGGCCCGCACCGGAGTCGTCATTGCGCGCAATCATGGTACTTCCGTCATATGATGCATCTTTTCCTACAAGTATGGTTGTACAGGACATGAAGAATACCTCCTGAATGCTGCCTGGCAGCGCTTTCGCTGCCAAGGTTGGTGAATTGTACAGCCGGAAACCTTCCAGCGATGTCCTTATTCTAACACACAAAGACAAAACAATGCGGTATATATGTCAATTCTGTGAAACATTTACGTTGACTGTGATTTTGAAGAACTTTATAATGAAGCGTATTGACAACTTTTTACAAAGGAGAAAGGTCTGAACATGTTCAAGTACATTGTCAAGCGAATTCTTCTTGCCATTGCAACGATCTTCATCGTATGTCTGATTACATTCTTCACGATGAATGCGATCCCGGGAGGACCGTTCAGCGGCGAGAAAGCCAAGTCTCCGGAGGTTCAGGCGGCGCTCGAGAAGCGTTTTAATCTGGATAAGCCGGTCGGAGAGCAGTTTCTTCTTTACATGAAGAATATCGCGCACGGTGATTTCGGCGTATCGGCGAAGACCGGTCGTGAGATCTCTGCAACCATCAATTCCAAGTTCAAGGTTTCTGCAAAGATGGGAATCCTGGCGGTCCTTCTGGCTGTCGTGGAGGGTGTTTTCTTCGGAAGCATCGCGGCCCTGCAGCGGAACAAGTGGCCGGACCGGGTGATTATATTTATATCAACCCTGTTTACGTCACTTCCCAGCTTTGTGCTCGGCTCTTTCCTGCTGGTTATCTTCTCCGTGAAGCTTGGCTGGGTGCAGGCATGGAGTCCGCAGCATCAGAGCCTGATTCTGCCGGTGCTGTCGCTGGCGGCATATCCGGCTGCCTATATCACAAGACTGACAAAGACCTCGATGCTGGATGTCCTCGGACAGGACTATGTCCGGACAGCAAGAGCAAAAGGTGTGCGCGAGGGAAAGGTTTTGTTTGTACACACTCTCCGCAATGCTCTGATTCCGGTCGTAACCTATGTAGGACCGATGATCGCGTCTGTTCTGACAGGGTCACTGGTTGTAGAGCAGATCTTCACGGTCGGCGGTCTAGGCAATGAATTTGTCCAGAGCATCACGAACCGCGATTATCCGATGATCATGGGCGTGACGATCTTCCTGGCGGTCTTCATGGTCACGATGAATCTGATCACGGATATCGTCTACAAGCTGATCGATCCACGCATTACACTTGAGTAAAGGAGGAAAATCATGGGTATCAGTACCGAACCATACAGCCCGGACAAGACACCGAAGAAGCATCCTCTTTCGCTCCAGCTCGATGTGTCAAAGTTCGAAAAAGCAACGGATGAGGAGAAGAAGCAGGCCGATGTCATGAGTGAGTCGACCTCATTCTTCCGTGACGGCATGAGGCGGCTGATGAAGAACCCACTCGCCGTTTTCAGCATCATTGTTCTGATCGCCATCATCGCGACGATTCTGATCGCACCGCGTGTCGTGCCCTACAGCTATTCTGAGATCATCACGGTCAACGGCAGAAGAGACAAGAGCGCAACCAATCTTGCTCCATTTACCTATTCAAAGATGGAACAGCAGTACATGGCACAGGGCGGAAAGGTATTCCCGCACATCATGGGAACGGATGAGCTTGGGCGAGATTACTTCATTCGTGTCATCTATGGCACCAGAATCTCCCTGACCGTCGGTGTGTTCGCTGCTCTGATCGTCCTGATCATTGGAATCCTGTACGGCTCCATTTCCGGATATTTTGGCGGAAAGGTCGACCTGATCATGATGCGGATTGTCGATGTGATCTATTCGCTTCCGGATCTTCTGATGATCATCCTGCTGTCTGTCGTTTTGAATGAGATCATCAAGCCAACTGGGAACGGCCTGCTTGCCCGCCTGGGAACCAATATGATTTCTCTGTTCATTGTGTTTGGACTTCTGTACTGGGTCGGGATGGCAAGACTGGTCAGAGGACAGATCCTGACGATCAAGCAGAACGACTATGTGCTTGCAGCAAGGGTTTCCGGAGCGAAGAGCAGCCATATCATCCGCAAACATATCCTGCCGAACTGTATCAGCGTCATCATCATTTCCGCTGCCCTGCAGATTCCGTCCGCAATCTTCACCGAGTCCTTCCTGAGCTTCATCGGACTGGGCGTGAAGGCGCCGATGCCGTCTCTGGGATCCCTTGCTTCTGCGGCAAGGTCCGGCATCACGACATATACCTATAAACTGATATTCCCGTCAATCATGATCGCGCTCATCACGCTTGCCTTTAATCTGCTTGGAGATGGTCTGCGCGACGCGTTTGATCCGAAGCTGCGGAGGTAAGGAAGATGGCTGAAAATATTCTGTCCGTACAGGATCTGCACACTTCCTTTACGACCGATCATGGCGAAGTGATGGCAGTCAACGGTGTAACATTCAATTTGGAAGAAGGCAAGACGCTTGGAATCGTCGGTGAGTCCGGCTCCGGTAAGTCCGTCACAGCCTATTCCATCATGCAGATTCTTGAGAAGAATGGCTCGATCAAATCCGGAAAGGTTCTATTCCGGGGCGAAGACATTACGAAGTGGCCAGAGTCGAAGATGAGGGACTTCCGCGGAAAGAAGTGTTCGATTATCTTCCAGGACCCGATGACTTCCCTGAACCCGGTCTTCACGATCGGCTGGCAGCTGGAGGAGGCGATCAAGCTTCATACTGACCGGAAGGGGAAGGCTGCCGAGGAACGCGCGATCGAGATGCTGAAGCTTGTCGGAGTCAATGAGCCGGAGAAGCGAATTCACCAATATCCGTTCGAGTTCTCGGGCGGCATGCGCCAGAGAGTTATGATCGCCATGGCACTTGCCTGTGAGCCGGACATCCTGATCGCGGATGAGCCGACGACAGCGCTGGATGTCACCATCCAGGCGCAGATCCTGGAACTGATGAAGGATCTTCAGAAGAAGATGGGGATGGCTATCATCATTGTCACTCATGATCTTGGTGTCATTGCGCAGATGGCGGATGAAATCATTGTTATGTACGGCGGACGGGTCTGCGAGAGAGGGACGGCGGAGGACATCTTCTATCGTCCGGCACATGAATACACGAAGGGACTTCTGCGATCAATCCCGAGTGTTGACAAGATCGGCCAGAGACTGGTGCCGATTTCCGGAACACCGATCAATCTGTTGAATCTCCCGAAAGGCTGTGCATTCTGCCCGAGATGCGATGCGGCGATGAAGATCTGCCTGGAGCAGGTTCCGCCGGAGACAAGAACGGTCGACGGTCATCTGGCTTCCTGCTGGATGGCGGTGAAGAAGGAAGCGGAAGCCGGGATGATCAATTTTACGGGTGACAGCGGCAGATCGCTGAAGGCTGATGACACTGCTGGTGCAGGTTCCGGAAAAGACTGAGGAGGCGCAGAGGATGGAAGAAAAGTTCACGCCGGACAGTCAGTATCTGGTCCAGGCACATGATATGAAGATGTATTTCCCGGTCAAGACGGGATGGTTTCACTCCAAGCCGCTGAAGGCGGTTGACGGCGTATCGTTCGATATCAGACCGGGCGAGACACTCGGGCTGGTCGGAGAGTCCGGCTGTGGCAAGACGACGGTCGGGCGCACGCTCCTGCGCCTTTACAACCCGACAGGCGGAGAAGTTTATTTTGACGGGAAGAAGGTCGACGCGAAATCGATTGGTGGACTGAGGAAAGATATGCAGATGGTTTTCCAGGATCCGTATTCTTCTCTGAATCCACGTATGACGGTCGAGGATATCATTGGCGAGCCACTGGATGTCCACAAGCTGTATACGTCCAGACAGGACAGGAGAGACAAGATCCTCCATCTGATGGAGCTGGTCGGGCTGAATGCGGAGCACGCGACGCGCTATGCACATGAGTTTTCCGGTGGTCAGCGCCAGAGAATCGGGATTGCCCGTGCCCTTGCGACGAATCCGCGCTTCATCGTCTGCGATGAGGCCGTCTCCGCACTGGACGTCTCGATCCAGGCACAGGTTATCAATATGTTCGAGGATCTGCAGAAGCAGCTGGGGGTCGCGTATCTGTTTATTGCCCATGATCTTCTGGTCGTGCATCATATCTCAAAGCGGATCGCTGTTATGTATCTGGGACGGATGGTGGAGACTGCAGACTCCAACGAGCTCAACAGTAACCCGATTCATCCGTATACCCAGTCCCTGCTTTCGGCAGTCCCGTACCCGGACCCGAAGCAGGCGAAGGAGCGAAAACGGATCATCCTGGAAGGAGATGTCCCAAGCCCGCTGAACATGCCGTCGGGTTGTCCTTTCAGGACCCGCTGCAGATACGCAACCGACGAGTGCAAGGCAAAGATGCCTCCGCTCACAGACAGAGGAGGCGGACATATGGTCGCCTGCTGGAACAAATAAGGGACGGAAGGCATACCGTAATAATTTGTATGGTTAATCGTAATCGGCTTTATTTTTACAGCAGACTGCGGTATAATCATAGAAATAACCCTATTGGCGCCGGCCAAACGCCGGCATTACACGAACCAGGAGGAAGTTTGAATGAAGAATCGTGTGATCACCGCGCTCCTTGTGGGCGCAATGGTACTTTCTTCAGCTGCACCTGTTTTTGCAGGCGAGACGGAAGTTGCTACAGAAGCAGCTGCTGCGACAGCTGAAACGGAGAGTGCGACGGAGGGTGCTGCATCGACAAAGTCAAGCGCAGCTGCTCCGGACTGGGATGAGTACAATTCCCTCATCAACCAGATCTACTCTGAGACAGACATGAAAGCCCGCAAGGCACTGATGCACAAGGCAGAAGACCTGCTCATGGATACCGGAGCAGTCGTTCCGCTCTACTTCTACAATGACATCTACATGCTGAACAAGGACTGCACAGGCCTCTACGCGAACCTGTTCGGATTCAAGTATTTTGCATATATGTCAGCGCCGAACAATGAGCTGAACGCTAACCTGGCTTCTGAACCGGACCATCTGGATCCGGCGCTGAACTCCACGGTTGATGGCGCCTGCCTCGCAATTCTGAACTTCTCAGGGCTGTATGCATATGACAAGGACAATAAGCTTGTCCCGGAGCTTGCTGACGGTGAGCCGCAGGAGTCTGAAGACGGACTGACCTATACCTTCAAGATGAAGCCGGGTCTGAAGTGGTCGGATGGCGATACACTGGATGCCAACGACGTTGTCTACAGCTGGAACCGTCTGGCAAACCCGGATACTGCAGCGGACTACAGCTATCTGATCGATTCCATGAACGTTGCAAAGAAGGACGATGGTACCCTCGACATCGAGGCATCCGATGATGGCTCAACCTTCACCGTCCATCTTGCGAAGCCCTGCGCATACTTCCTTGACCTGTGCGCATTCCCGGCATTCTTCCCGGTTCCGCAGCAGGCGATTGAGAAGGCTGATCCGGATGGAAAGAACCCAGGTGCATGGGCACTTGAGGCTGGCTTTGTCGGTTCCGGTCCGTTTACGCTGACGTCCTGGACACACAATCAGTCCATGACCTATGAGAAGAACCCGAACTACTGGAATGCAGATGCGGTTTCTCTGAACAAGATCAACTTCATGCTGAGCGCAGATGACACTGCGATCTACAATGCATACAAGGATGGATCTCTTCAGTTCATCGATACGGTTCCGAACGATGAGATCCCGAACGTCATCAACAATGATGATTTCTACATCATCCCGAACCTTGGAACCTACTATGCGTGCTTCAATGTCAACAGCTCTCTGTTCGACGGCAAGACACCGGAGCAGGCTGCCGAGATGAGAAAGGCTTTCTCTCTGCTGATCGACCGCCAGTGGATCGTTGATTCTGTCGGTCAGACCGGACAGGAGCCGGCAGGCACCTTTATTCCGGATGGTATGGCTGATGGAATGGGTGGTGTCTTTGACACAAATGATGATGATTACACCTATCCGGTGACCTGGAAGTTCGGAGACAAGGATGCAGTCGGATACTATGATCCGAGCACAACCGGCCCGACCGATGACAACATCGCAGAGGCGCGCAAGCTCCTTGAGGATGCCGGCTATGAGTTCACGGACGACAATAAGCTGTCCGACTCTACTCCGATCAATATCGAGTATCTGACCAACGATGGTACCGGACATGTCGCAGTCGCTCAGTCGATGCAGCAGGATCTGGCAGCAATCGGCATCAACATGACGATCAACTCCGAGGAGTGGAACGTCTTCCTGAACGACAGAAAGAACGGCAACTTCGACTTCGCTCGTGAGGGATGGTTTGCTGATTACAACGACCCGATCAACATGCTCGAGATGTGGCAGACAAGCTCCGGAAACAACGACGCACAGTTCGGAAGATAAGCAGGGCTGTGTGCTGAATCCGGATGGATGAAGCCCTGCTGATGCAGGAGGGGTCCTCTCATACATCTGAACAAAAAGGCGGTTTGTATGCGCATATGTGCATGCAGGCCGCCTTTTTATGTGAAGACGACTGCGCATATTTGGGTGCGGAACCCGGGATGAAGGCAGAGTCACTGAATCGGGCTTGACAGAGTGGATCTGACTTGCCCGATTAAAGGATGTGCTTCAGCACAACATCCGACTTGCGTCGCCCGAGGGGCGGGCTGCATCAGGAGCGATCCACTTATTTGCACCGGCGGCATTCCAAGGGCCGGTGGCTTTTCGAATGGGACCGGCCATGCTATAATATCACCTAAATGTTATCTGAACATGTATTTTGCAAAGGAGGAGGTTTGGATGGCACGTCGTGATAAAGTAAACTATTACCTCGATCTGGCGGATGTTGTGTCGAAGCGGTCTACCTGTCTGAGAAGGCACTACGGAGCTGTGATTGTCAAGAACGATGAGGTGATTTCAACGGGATACAATGGTGCTCCGAGGGGAAGAAAAAACTGCACAGACCTGGGGTACTGCATCCGGGAAAAGCTTGGAGTGCAGAGGGGACAGCGGTACGAGCTCTGCCGCTCCGTCCACGCGGAGGCAAACGCAATCATTTCCTCAGAACGGGACAAGATGATCGGTTCGACCATCTACCTGTCGGGGCGGGAGGCAGGAAGCGGAGAATACGTGCGGAATTCCTGCTCCTGCAGTATGTGCAAGCGTCTGATCATCAATGCGGGGATTGAGAAGGTGGTCGTGCGGGATGATGATGAGCACTACCGTGTCATTCCGGTGCAGGAGTGGATTGACAACGATGAGTCTCTGACTGGAGAATTCGGATACTGACAATAAGGTGGAGTACAGGGATGGAGAAGAGGGAGCGTTTTGGTTCAAGGCTGGGTTTTTTGCTGGTCAGCGCAGGATGTGCGATCGGTATCGGCAATGTCTGGCGATTCCCGTTTATTACGGGACAGTATGGCGGAGCGGCTTTTGTACTGCTGTATCTGATTTTTCTCGTCGTGATGGGCTGGCCGGTCATGACCATGGAGTTTGCCGTAGGGAGAGCCGCGAAGAAAAGCGCGGGGAAGTGCTTTCAGGCGCTGGCACCAGGCGGCGGGAGATCCGGGTGGCGGTTTTATACCATATTTGCGATTATCGGCAACTATCTGCTGATGATGTACTATACGACGGTCGCCGGATGGATGCTGAACTATATGTTCAAGATGGCCTCGGGACAGCTGTCCGGACTCGCAGAGGATGAAGCGGGTCAGATCTTCAATTCCATGCTCGCAGATCCCAGGCAGATGGTGCTCTGGATGCTTGCCGTGACAGTGATCGGACTTCTAATTGTTGCGCAGGGCGTGCAGAATGGCGTGGAGAAGGTCACGAAGCCGATGATGCTGATTCTGTTTTTCCTGATGCTGGTTCTGGCGATCCGGAGCATTACGCTGCCGGGAGCCGGCGAGGGACTGAAGTTTTATCTGGTTCCGGATTTCAGCCAGTGGAAAGGGACGGAGATCTTCAACGTCATCTTTGCTGCAATGGGACAGGCATTCTTTACGCTGTCGCTGGGAATTGCCGCGCTCACGATCTTCGGCAGCTATATCGGCAAGGAGAAATCGCTTCCGGGCGAGTCGGCGATGGTGATCGTCCTTGACACCTTCGTCGCGATCATGGCCGGGCTGATTATCTTCCCGGGGTGCTCTGCCTACAATGTGAAAATGGACCAGGGCCCCGGCCTGATTTTCATTGCACTGCCGAAGGTGTTTGCACGGATGAGGGGCGGCCGTTTCTGGGGAACCTTGTTCTTTCTGTTTATGGTGTTTGCCTCCCTGTCGACGGTGATCGCGGTGTTTGAAAACATCATTGCGATGAATATGGATGCATTTGGCTGGAAGCGGAAGAAATCGGTTCTGGTCAACGGGATCCTTCTGATCCTCTTATCGCTTCCGTGCGCGCTGGGCTATAATCTTCTTTCGGCGGTCCAGCCGCTGGGAGCAGGTTCCACGATCCTGGACTTTGAGGATTTTCTGGTTTCCAACAATATTCTGCCGATCGGCTCGCTGATCTATGTACTGTTCTGCACGCGGAAAAGCGGCTGGGGCTTTGATGCATTCCTGAAGGAAGCCAATACGGGGGACGGACCGAAGTTCAGCAGACGGTTCCGGTTCTACATGACCTATATTCTACCGCTTGGTATTCTGACCATTCTGATCGGCGGGTATGTGCAGAAGTTCGCCGGATGATCAGGAATCGAATCTGCAGCTGACTTCGGATGGTTGAGGGCGGAAATATGACCGGAGGCAGGACGGAACCAGGGGAGAGGTGAAGTTTGAAAAGAATGGAGACTTGGAAAGAGATGAGAACAGGCAGCCATGGGCGGAAATTATGGCGCAGTGCAATGATGGCATTGCTTCTTGTGTTTTTATGTATATGCATGTGCCCGGCTGCAGCATATGCTGAAAATGGGGAAATTCAGGGCACAATTCAGCGGACGCTGAAAAGAGAACCGCTTCCTGTGCGTGGCAGATGGAGGAGGGTCAGAAAAAGATACCGTTTTGTCTCCTCGGACGGCAGACCGCAGAGGGGGTGGCTGAAGGAAGGAAACCGGACCTATTATCTGGATAAAGGGGGATTCCGTGTAACGGGGCTGGTCAGGCTTGGGCGAAAATATTATTTCTTCCGGAAGAATGGTGTTCAGCGATTCGGCTATATCAAAATCGGAAAGAAAACATATTTTTTTGATCCGGCGGACCACGGAGCGAGGAGCTCCACGGTCATCGTTGTGCGCGGGGTTCCGAATACGGCACCAATGAGTGAACCGCCGGAAGATCTGGTAACTGCACGGAATACAGCCCTGAATCTTCAGTTTGATGAAAGCGGAGCCTTCTACGACAACAGAGGATACCAGATTCAAAAGGCGACGCTCCGCAGTTTTCTGACCACAGCGCTGCTTCCGGTCGGAAAGACGATGTACATCTGGGGAGGCGGCTGGGAATCCGGCGCCGAAAAGAAATCGCACAAAGGCAGTATTGAGGCGACCACAATCGGGGTATCTCCGAGATGGGAGCAGTTTTTCAGAAAATCTCCCAGGTCATATAACTACAAGAATTTCCGATACTTGTCTCACCTGGGTCTTGACTGCTCAGGCTATGTAGGGTGGGTGCTCTACAATACGTTCAATTCTGTCAGCGGACATGGAGACTATGTCATGCTGGCGCAGAATATGGCAAGGACATTTGCCGGCTGGGGCTGGGGAAACTATTCGCCCGCGGGAAGCTACAGCGATTTCAGACCGGGGGATATCATGAGCCTGCGGGGAGGACATGTCTATATTGTTCTGGGACAGTGCAGCGACGGAAGTGTTGTTCTTGTGCATTCGAGTCCGAAGGGAGTCATGATCACAGGAACTGTGACAAGACGAGGGAAAAAGAACAGCCAGGCGGTAAAGCTGGCTGCCAGATATATGAAAAAGTATTTTCCGCGCTGGTACAGAAAGTTTCCGGACAGCAGCAGAGGAACGAGCTATCTGACCGATTATTCCAGAATGCGCTGGACATTGAACGGGAATCGAAGTGTTTTATCTGATCCGGACGGCCTTGAGGGAATGAACGCAAGCCAGGTGCTGAGTCTTCTTTTAGGGCCAGCCTGAACAGAAAGAACCGGCTGACGGCTTTCTGCCTGCCGGAGAGAAAAAAACAGACATGCGGAAAGCCAGCGACTCCGACAGAGATGTCGGAAAGGCTGGCTTTAAGGAAGAATGGATGCAGTTATATAACTTCAGGCTCTGAAGTCAAAGAAAACCTTTACAGGGACATCAAGCGCGTCGGCGATGTCAAAAAGCTTCTCAAGAGAAATGGATGTGGGCATATTCGGGGCTTCCAGGTTGCTGATATGCGTTCGGCTGAGACCGGAAGCTTCTGCGAGCTCCTGCTGGGTATACCCTTTTAATTTCCTGTAGTATGCGATTGTAAGTCCAAGCTGTTTGAATTGACTGAGCCTTTCATTCTTCATGTTACTCCCTCCTTCGATTTTGATCAGCGAAGATGATATTATTATAAACGGAATAGCAGAGATTTCACTACTTATTTAACCTAATTTAGTCAAAATTCTATAAAAAATACAAAAAGCAAATAATTTAAGACAGGAGGGGCACAATGAAAAAGGTACTGATCTTTCTGGCGGATGGCTTTGAGGAAATCGAGGGGCTTACCCCGGCTGATCTTCTGCGCAGAGGCGGGCTGGAGGTGACAACGGTTTCCATTATGGGACGCAGGACGGTGACCGGCAGAAGCCGGATCCCGGTGGAAGCGGACTGTCTTTTCGAGACATGCAGAATTGATGAAGCGGACGCACTGGTTCTTCCGGGCGGGATGCCGGGTGTCACGTACCTCAGCGAGCACCAGGGACTTGCAGAAGCACTGAAGGAAGCGGCTAAAAAAGGAAAGCTGGTCTGCGCGATCTGCGCCGGTCCGACTGTCCTCGGCGGTCTCGGACTGCTGAAGGGACAGAAGGCGACCTGTTATCCGGGATGTGAGAGCGGCCTGACCGGGGCAGATCTTTCGACAGACGAGGTTGTGGAGTCCGGCAGCTTCATCACCAGCCGCGGAGCCGGTACGGCCATTCCATTTTCCTTGAAAATTATTGAGCGCCTGACAGACCGCGGGAATTCGGCCCGTGTCGCGCAGAGTATTGTATTTTGCGATAGAGTGGACAGCTGAAAAAATCGGTAGTATACTTAAAATCTGTGTGATATAATACCACAACGGCTGTTTATAAAAAACGATTCGAATCAGAAGGAGTAAAGCTGCAATGAGCGTTACGGTAGAGAAGAAAGAGCATAATATGGCGGTTCTGACTGTCACAGCCAGCGCACAGGAGCTGACACAGGCCCTCAACGATGCGTGGAAGAAGGACAGGAAGAGAATCAATATCCCGGGTTTCCGCAGAGGAAAAGCACCGAGAAAGATGATTGAGCAGATGTACGGAAAGGGCGTCTTCTTTGAGGATGCTGCGAACCTGGTTCTTCAGAGAACCTATGACAAGGCTGTCGAGGAGAGCGGTGAGACGGTTGTTTCCCGCCCGAAGATCGACATCACTCAGATCGAGGAAGGAAAGCCGTTCATCTATACTGCGGAGGTTGCTCTGAAGCCTGCTGTCACGCTCGGCCAGTATAAGGGTGTGGAGGTCGCAAAGACTGAAATCTCTGTCTCTGACGAGGAGATCCAGAAGGAACTTGACAAGGAAAGAGAGCGGAATGCCCGCATGGTCGATGTGGATGACCGTCCGGTTCAGAAGGATGACCACATCAAGCTTGATTTTGACGGAAGCATTGACGGAGTTCCGTTTGACGGCGGCAAGGCAGAAAACTATGAGCTGGTAGTCGGCTCCGGTTCCTTCATTCCGGGATTTGAGGATCAGATTGTCGGGAAGAATATCGGCGAGAAGTTCGATGTGAATGTTACCTTCCCGGAGGATTATCAGGCGGAGAACCTGAAGGGGAAGGCAGCTGTCTTCAAGTGCAAGGTAAACAGCATCCAGGTCAAGGAGCTTCCGGCACTTGATGATGACTTTGCCCAGGACGTCTCTGAGTTTGATACGCTTGAGGAGTACAAGAAGGATGTCGCTCAGAAGATCCGTGAGCGCAAGGAGAATGAGGCCAAGGCGAAGAAGCAGAACGAGGCGCTTGCCGAGGCTGTGAATAATGCGGAGATGGATATTCCGGAAGCGATGGTTGAGGAGCAGGCAACCCGGATGCTCGATGAGTTCAGCCAGCGGATCGGCCAGCAGGGGCTGAGCATCGATCAGTACATGCAGTTTACCGGCATGGACCGCAAGAAGATGATGGACCAGATGAAGCCGGAGGCGCTGAAGAGAATCCAGAACAGTCTGGTGCTGGAGGCAGTTCAGAAGGCTGAGAAGATTGAATGCAGCGACGAGCGGTTCGATGAGGAGATCGACAAGCTTGCGAAGGCATACAATATGGAGAAGGATAAGCTTACTTCTCTGATGGGTGAGGAGTCCGTCAAGACGATGAAGGATGAGATCGCAACCCAGATGGCGGCAGAGTTCATCGCAGACAATGCGGTGGAGGTTGAAAAGCCGGCAGAGGAAGAGAAGAAGGATATTCCGCAGGAGCAGCCTGCGGATGTATAAGCCGTTCTCAGCGGAACAGGCAGGATACTGATTGTGAGAGTCCCCATATGCGGATTCGGACGGGCGAATTCGTCCGTACCGTTTCCACCGGGGACTTTTCGTTTAAGGAGGATTCGCATGAGCCTGATACCTTATGTCATAGAACAGACGTCCAGAGGGGAGAGATCGTATGATATCTTCTCCAGGCTGCTGGAGGACCGGATCATTTTCCTTGGGGAAGAAGTCACGGATTCCATTGCGGACGTGATTGTTGCGGAGCTGCTGTTTCTGGAGTCGGAGGATCCGAACAAGGACATCCATCTGTATATCAACAGTCCGGGAGGCTCTGTCACGGCAGGCATGGCGATCTATGATACCATGCAGTATGTGAAGTGTGACGTATCAACGATCTGCGTCGGACTTGCGGCAAGTATGGGTTCATTTCTGCTTGCGGGCGGAGCGAAGGGCAAGAGATTTGCGCTTCCGAATTCAGAGATTCTGATCCACCAGCCGTCCGGCGGGACGCAGGGGCAGGCATCTGACATGAAGATTGCCGCCGATGAGATCATCAAGACACGGGAGAGACTGAACCGGCTTCTTTCCCAGAATTCCGGACAGCCGCTTGAGGTGATTGAACGTGACACAGAGCGCGATCACTGGATGACGGCCGAGGAAGCGAAGACGTACGGACTGATTGACGAGGTTGTAACATCGAGGTAAGAATGGCGAATAAAGGATATGAGAAAATTCGGTGCTCCTTCTGCGGCAAGTCGGAGGATCAGGTCCGAAAGCTGATTGCAGGGCCGGGGGACGTGTACATCTGCGACGAATGCATCAACGTGTGCTCGGAGATTGTCGAGGAAGAGCTGGGGGAAGAAGAGGAGCTTCAGATGGAAAGTGATATCCATCTGATGAAGCCCAGGGAGATCAAGGCATTTCTTGACCAGTATGTCATCGGACAGGATGAGGCAAAGAAGACACTTTCGGTCGCCGTATACAATCATTACAAGCGGATTCTTTCAAATGAGCGGGCGAACGATGATGAGGTGGAGCTTCAGAAGAGCAATATCCTGATGCTGGGACCGACCGGGTCCGGAAAGACGTACCTGGCACAGACGCTCGCAAAGATGCTGAATGTTCCGTTTGCGATTGCGGACGCGACATCGCTGACGGAAGCCGGCTATGTCGGCGAGGATGTCGAGAACATTCTTCTGAAGCTGATTCAGGCTGCGGATTATGATATCGAGCGCGCCCAGAAGGGCATCATATACGTGGATGAGATTGACAAGATCTCCCGCAAGAGTGAGAATGTCTCGATCACCAGGGATGTGTCCGGCGAAGGGGTCCAGCAGGCGCTGCTGAAGATCCTGGAGGGAACTGTGGCATCGGTTCCGCCGCAGGGCGGGAGAAAGCACCCGCAGCAGGAGCTGATCCAGATTGACACGACCAACATCCTGTTTATCTGCGGAGGCGCGTTCGAAGGACTGGACAAGATCATTGAGAGCCGGATGGATACCAGAAGCATGGGATTCAAGGCGGATATCCGGACAAAGGAGGAGCGGAACATCGGCGATGTTCTGAAGCAGGTTCAGCCTGAGGATCTCATCAAGTTCGGCCTGATCCCGGAATTTATCGGCCGAGTGCCGGTTGTCGTTTCGCTTGACGAGCTGGACAGAAGCGCGATGATCCGGATCCTGACAGAACCGAAGAACGCGATTATCAAACAGTATAAGAAACTGTTTGCCCTGGACAAGGTGAAGCTTACCTTTGACGAGGAGGCAGTCGAGGAAATTGCGGATCTGACCATTAAGCGGAAGATCGGCGCCCGCGGCCTTCGGAGCGTGATCGAAAAGTCGATGAATGATGTCATGTTTGACCTGCCGAGTGAAGACCGGGCAGCAGTCTGCCATGTCACAAAAGATGTCATTGACGGAAAAGAGAAGCCGGAGATCACATTCACGGATGAACCGCTGGATCTCGTTGAGGAACCCCGGAGCCGTAAAAAAAGAAAAAAGCTTGGAGCGACAGCCTGACTGACCTTGGGGGCGTCTCTTTTCAGAATGACAGGCAGGAAACAGGAAGATATAACGAGGCTCGTGCGCCAATACCGCATGAGCCTCATTTTTAGGAACCCCTCGGGCAAGAAGGGAGAATACCAGAGATGAAAATCATAGATGTGAAGCTGGACACGGTCTGCGGATATACAAGTACCCTTCCTGTTTTTGATGAACCGGAGATTGCGTTTGCGGGGAAGTCGAACGTGGGAAAGTCCTCCCTGATCAACGCCGTCATGAAACGCAGGCGGCTTGCGAGGGTCGGTGAGACACCCGGAAAAACCCGGACAATCAATTTCTATCATGTGGTGGTGGAGGTGCCGCAGGTGATGGAGCAGGGTACTGTGAGTGTGCCCGCATTGCAGCCGAGCATGGAGGATGCCGCAGGAGATGCAGGAAGCCTGCAGGCGGAAGTCATCCGGAAAAAGAAACTGCGCTGGAAGAAGGATCCGTCCAGACAGAAAGCGTTAAGCGGGAAGAACGGGCAGGCACGGGTCAGGGGCAGTCAGAAGGAAGATGCATCACAGACTGCAGTCCGCGTCCCGACCGAGCGGAAGCCCTTTTTTCTGGTTGATCTGCCAGGCTACGGATATGCGAATGTGTCAGTATCGGAGAAGGAAAAGTGGGGAGAGATGATCGAGCGCTACCTCAACTCCTCCCCCGGACTGAAGAAGGTCTTTCTGCTTGTCGATATCCGGCACGAGCCGAATGCGAATGACATTCAGATGTACGACTGGGTACGGGCGAGCGGATTTACACCCGTCATCATTGCGACGAAAGCCGACAAGCTCGGGAAAAGCCAGCAGCTCCGCCAGATTGAGGTCATCCGAAGAACATTAAAAGCTCCGGAGGCAGCAGAAATCCTGCCATTCTCCGCCCCCTCCGGACAAGGCCTCGGCGAAATCTACCGTGTGATCCAGCAGGTGATATGATATACTGAATAAGTCCCAGTCGCCGTGTACAGGACTGCGGCACGCTTGCGTGCCTGCAGTCCTGTACACGTGCGACGACAAAGGTATGAGCGCGAAGCAACACGAGAGTGCTGCGAAAGCGCGAATACCTGAAAGCGGAACGGAAGCTGCGGAGCAGCGAAGTGCCGCGGGGGACTTATTCAGGAGTCCGCAAAGGTATGAGCGCGAAGCAGCACGAGAGTGCTGCGAAAAGCGCGAATACCAATATAGACATTTTTGAGGAGCAGAAGGAACAGATGGGCACGAAACAGCTTGAGAAGACATATAACCCGTCCGGAATGGAGGACAGGATCTATCACAGGTGGCTGGAGAAGGGATACTTTCACGCACAGGTGAATCCGGACAAAAAACCATTTACCATCATCATGCCGCCGCCGAATATCACAGGGCAGCTGCACATGGGGCATGCGCTTGACAATACCATGCAGGACATTCTGATCCGCTGGAAGCGGATGGAAGGGTACGAGGCGCTGTGGCAGCCGGGAACCGATCATGCAGCCATCGCGACCGAGGTCAAGGTCACGAACATGCTCAAGGACAAGGGCATCGACAAGCATCAGATCGGCCGCGAGGAGTTTCTGAAGTACTGCTGGCAGTGGAAGGATGAGTACGGCTCCAGAATTCTGAAGCAGCTCCAGAAGATCGGCTGCAGTGCCGACTGGGACAGAGAGCGCTTCACGATGGACGAGGGCTGCTCCCGCGCTGTCGAGACCGTGTTTGTGAAGCTCTATGAGAAGGGCTGGATCTACAAGGGAAACCGCATCATCAACTGGTGCCCGAAGTGCCAGACATCCCTGTCTGACGCGGAGGTCGAGCATGTAGACCAGGATGGCTTCTTCTGGCATATCAAGTATCCGATTGTGGGAGAGGAAGGGCGGTTTGTCGAAATCGCGACGACCAGGCCGGAGACGCTTCTCGGAGATACGGCGGTCGCGGTGAATCCAGACGATGACCGGTACAAGGATTTGGTCGGAAAGATGCTGAAGCTCCCGCTGACAGACCGTGTGATTCCGGTGATCGCGGATGCGTATGTGGACAAGGAGTTCGGAACAGGCTGTGTCAAGATTACACCGGCTCATGACCCGAACGACTTCCAGGTCGGCAAGCGGCATCATCTGGAGGAGATCAATATCCTGAACGATGATGCGACCATGAACAGTCTCTGCGGAAAGTACGCGGGAATGGACCGCTACGAAGCCAGGAAGGCGATGGTTGAGGATCTGAAGGAGCAGGGACTGCTTGTCAAGGTTGTTCCGATCACACACTCGGTCGGAACGCATGACCGCTGCCACACGACGGTCGAGCCGATGCTCAAGCCGCAGTGGTTTGTGAAGATGGACGAGATGGCGAAGGCAGCGCTCGAGGTCGTGAAGACCGACGATCTGAATTTCGTGCCGGAGCATTTTGAAAAAACATACACGCACTGGCTGGAGAACATCCAGGACTGGTGCATTTCCAGACAGCTGTGGTGGGGACACCGGATTCCGGCATACTACTGCGATGACTGCGGAGAAGTCGTTGTCAGAGCCGGCGGAGCACCGGATGTGTGCCCGAAGTGCGGCGGCAGGCATTTCACGCAGGATCCTGACTCCCTTGACACCTGGTTCTCCTCCGCCCTCTGGCCGTTCTCGACACTGGGCTGGCCGGATGATACACCGGAGCTCCGGTACTTCTATCCGACCGATGTCCTCGTGACAGGCTACGACATCATCTTCTTCTGGGTCATCCGCATGGTGTTCTCGGCGCTGGAGCAGACCGGAAAGAGCCCGTTCAAGTATGTGCTGATCCATGGTCTTGTCCGGGACGACAAGGGACGCAAGATGTCCAAGTCTCTCGGAAATGGAATTGACCCGCTTGAGGTGATCGACAAGTACGGTGCGGATGCGCTGAGACTTACACTGATGACCGGAAATGCGCCGGGGAACGACATGCGGTTCTACTGGGAGCGCGTGGAGAACTCGAGAAATTTCTGCAACAAGATCTGGAATGCGACCCGGTTTATTCTGATGAACCTTGAAAGACAGCAGGCACCGGAGCATATATCGACAGAGGAGCTCACACCGGCAGACAGGTGGATCCTTTCGAAGGCGAACACGCTGGCGAAGGACGTCACCGAGAATATGGACAAGTTTGAGCTCGGCATTGCCGTGCAGAAGGTCTACGACTTCCTCTGGGACGAGTTCTGCGACTGGTACATCGAGATGGTGAAGCCGCGTCTCTACAGCGATGACGACCAGACGAAGGGCGCGGCACTCTGGACACTGAAGACGGTTCTGATCCAGGGACTGAAGCTGCTTCATCCGTTCATGCCGTTTATCACGGAAGAGCTCTTCACCTCTCTGCAGGATAAGGAGGAGACCATCATGCGTTCCGCATGGCCCGCCTTCCGGGAAGACTGGAGCGATCCGCAGGAGGAGAAGGAGATCGACGCTGTCAAGGATGCGGTCCGCGCAATCCGGAATGTGCGTACGGGCATGAACGTTCCGCCGTCAAAGAAGGCAAAGGTGATTGTCGTGTCGGATGACGAGGAGGTTCGCGGCATCTTCGAGCGGAACCGTGTGTTCTTTGCAGCACTCGGTATGGCGAGCGAGGTAAAGGTTCAGAAAGACAAGGAGGGGGTTGCGGAGTCCTCGGCCTCCTGTGTGATTCACAATGCGACCATTTTCATGCCGATGGAAGAGCTGGTCGATGTCAGCAAAGAGATCGAGCGGCTTGAGAAAGAGCAGAAACGACTGGAAGGCGAGCTGAAGCGGTCCGACAGTATGCTGGGGAATGAGCGCTTCCTGAGCAAGGCGCCTGAGGCGAAGGTCGCGGAAGAGAAGGCAAAGAGAGAAAAGTACGCACAGCTGATGCGGCAGGTTACGGAAAGACTGCAGCAGCTGAGGAAGTAAAACCGAAGGCAGACCGCCTGGATGGCAGGTATATGGCGAGATAAGAAGCTTCTGCCGGCAGGAGAAAATGAAGGTGTCCGGAGACAGGCGTGTCCGGGCGCCTTCATTTTTATTTAATAAAATGTACCGGGCAAGGTCAGCCCGTTTCATGCTACAATGGTCAAAACACCACGGAGGGTATTTATGACCGGATTCAGATACAGGGGAAAAATAGCGGAGGGATTCTTCCTGCTTCTGCTGTTTTTGCTGATTTTTTCAATTCGCCCGCAGGCAGCGCCCTCGGGCTACCTGCTTCCGCAGAGCTCCTATGCATATATCACGCAGGAGGAGGTCTCAGGCTGGCCGTCTCAGGCACTCTGCTATGCCAGAAACGAGATCTATGCGCGAAACGGGAAGATGTTCGAGTCGGAGGAGCTGCAGGCATATTTCAGCGCGCAGTACTGGTATCATGGCGTATATGCCCCTGATCAGTTCAGCGATTCGATGCTGAACGCCTACGAGACGGCGAATGTTCAGACGCTTCTGGACATCGAGAAGAGCCAGGGAGAGTATGTTCTTGATCAGCCGGGATACTCGTTTGACACGCTGACACCCTATGCGGAGAAAGGGGAGCAGGCAACGGAGTCACTGGCAGATTCCTTCACGGTTGACCCGAACAGCTATATTTTTACTGACAGCAGTGCGCGGGTTCTGACAGGGCAGGAGATCAGCCAGCTTTCTCTTCAGGAGCTGTGCTACGCACGGTATGAGATCTATGCGAGACATGGCTACATCTTCTCTTCGACGGAGCTGTCCGATTATTTCAACGCCAAGAACTGGTACTGGGGAACGGTGGATGCCTCGGCATTTTCTCCGAGCCTTCTGAACTATGTGGAGATCCAGAACATCGATTCTCTTCAGGCACAGGAGCAGGCGCAGGGCGGTTATGCGACAGACCAGCCGGGATACAGCTATTCGGCGGTGCGGTCTTTCCCTGCCCAGGCTGCCGCAACTGTGTCCGAGAGCGATTATATCTTCTATGACAGCGCGCTCCGCTATCTGACGGATGCCGATGTCTCAGGGATGAGCCTTCAGCAGCTGTGCTATGCGCGCAATGAGATCTATGCGCGGAGGGGCTATATCTTCCAGTCATCGGAGCTGAGAGAATATTTCGGGAGCAAGCCCTGGTATTCGCCTACCCTGCCGGCAGATTCATTTTCCGAATCTGTCTTCAACGAGTTCGAGGCGGCGAATATTGCGCTTCTGAAGCAGCATGAGTATGCAATCAACCCGAACGGGTACCAGCTATACTGACAGGGGGAATGGGAATGTCTCTGAAACTGATTCTGGGGCCTTCCGGCTGCGGGAAGAGCAGAAAGCTGTTCGAGAAGGCGCTTGAGGACGCCGCGCAGAATCCGGGCAGGCAGCACATCATCCTTGTTCCCGAGCAGTTCACGATGCAGACACAGCAAAGCCTCTGCGCGCTGAGTCAAAGCGGCGGCATTCTGAATATTGATATCCTGAGTTTTTCAAGACTGGCAGTCCGTGTGTTTGAGGAGACGGGTGTCATAAGGAAAACGCTTCTGAGGGAGACCGGAAAAACTCTGCTGCTCCGCCTGATCGCGGACAGGGAGGCAGCCGGTCTTTCTCTTCTTTCGGGGGCGGTCGACCGCCCGGGTGTGCTCGGAGAGCTGAAGAGCATCCTCTCGGAAATGGATCAGTATGAGATGACGGATGAGGAGATTCAGCGGATGGTTTCCGAGTGCAGCGCAAGGCCTGTCCTGGCGCAGAAGCTGGAACAGCTGTCCGTCCTGCGGGAAAAGTACCGCCAGTTTCAGGAGGCGCATCAGCTGCAGACGGTGGAGACTGTACCGGAGGCGCTCTGCGGAAGAATCCCGGCATCCAGGATGCTGGAAAGGAGCCGTATCTATCTGGACGGGTTCACAGGCTTCACACCTGCCCAGATGGACGTGCTGAGCGGGCTGATGCGGAAGGCGGAGCGGGTGACGGCCGCCTTCACGATCGACGCGGGGACGGATGCCTTCAGCAGGCCGCGCGAGGAGGAGCTGTTCGCGCTGACAAAGAAGACGGTTCAGGCGCTCGGGCGCATTGCCGCAGAGACGGGGACGGTGATGGATCCCCCGCTTCTCATGAAACAGTCCGGAACAGGCAGATTCGGGGAGGGGAGCGAGCTTCAGTATCTGGAAGCGAACCTTCTCCGACCGGGCAGGCGGAACCCTTTCCCGGGGCAGAATGACAGACATCAGATTCAGATTCTGTCCTGCGCCAATCCGGCAGAGGAAGCGCAGGTTGCGGTCGCGTGGATACGCCGGCTGACCCGGACGAACGAGAATGGCGGAGACGGACAGGAAGGCGGGCATGAAAACACGCTTCGATACCGGGACATTGCCGTTGTGGCGGGAGATTTTCCGACATACGTGGAGCACCTGAGACGGGCATTCAGTAGGGCGGAAATCCCGTATTTTGTCGACCGGTCCGTGTCGGTCACGCTGAATCCGGCATTTGAATTTGTCAGGGCTGCATTCGCGATTCTGGATGCCAACTACAGCTATGAGTCGATGATGGCGTTCTTCCGCACCGGATTTGTGTTCGATGACCGGGAGACGGTGGACATTCTGGAAAACTATCTGCTGGCAGCCGGTATTCGCGGTCATAAGGCCTGGACGCAGAGATGGAGCCGCCCGGCTGGTGATGGCCGGGAGGAAGAGATCGCTGAGCTTGAGGAACTGCGGGAATCGTTCGCGGAGCGTTTTGAACCATTTGCCGGCGTATGCAGGTTTTCGACAGGAAAGCTGAAAGACTATGCAAGAGCCCTGTGGGAGCTGACAGATGCCTTTGACCTGCAGGGGAAGCTGGCGCTTCTCGCGCGGGAACGGGAGGAGAACGGACAGCGCGCCGACTCCGAAATTTACAGCCAGGCAGCCTCCGCTATCGCGGAGGTGCTGGACGAGGCGGTTTCTCTTCTTGGAGACGAGAAGATCAGGCGGTCGCAGTTTGAGCAGATCCTGGAGGCAGGACTCTCGGAGGAAAAGATCGGCATTGTTCCTCCGGGGAGTGACGAGGTGCAGATCGGCGATCTGATGCGGTCGAGGATTACCAATGTCAGGGCGATTCTGTTTCTTGGCATGAATGATGAGTTTGTGCCGGGGAGGAGCCATGAGGGCGGCATTCTGACCGATGTGGAACGGGAATATCTGAGACGTCAGGAGTTCCATCTGGCTCCATCCGCGAGAGAGGAAGCCGCGGTCCGGCAGTTCTACCTGTATCTGAGCCTGACAAAGCCTTCGGATCGTCTGATTCTTTCCTGTTCCAGGACGACGATGGATGGTAGTGTGCTCCGGCCGGCTGCAGCGCTGCTGCAGATTTGTCGGCTCTTTCCGCAGATTGAGATTCAGGAAGGCCTTCCGGGAGGCCTGGCCGGGACTATCTACCTTCCGAAAGAAGTGCCGGAAGCGCTTGCAGGAGCCCTTGCGGAGAGCAGAGACTGGACGGAAGCGGAGAAGGAGGAGCGGACGCCCATGCTCCGGGAGCTGTATCTGGCGTCTGCCTCCGGAAGGCCGGAGCAGACCCGCAGGCTTCTGAAGGCACTGGACATTGTGCCGCCGCCGAGACTGAGCCGGGAGGTCGCCAGAAAGCTGTATGGAGACAACCTGGAGGGATCCGTCTCAAGGCTGGAGACATTTGCACTCTGTCCGTTCAGACAATATACAGTCTACGGGCTGGGGCTTCGGGAGCGCAGGCGATTCGAGGTGCAGGCATCCGATGTCGGAACGCTGATGCACAGGGGACTGGAGCTTTTATCGGCGCGGGTGAAGGAAAGCCGGGATGTTTCGTGGAGAACCCTTGCTCCGGAGGCGCTGAACAGGTGGGCAGAGGAAAGCCTCAGGCAGGCCTGCCTGGAAACGTCCGGCGGGAAATTCGAGGATACCTTCCGGAGCGCCGGACAGTATCAGCGGCTTCTTCGGATCTTCCGGCATGCCGCAGCCGTCCTGAAGCTGCAGCTTGCGGCAGGAGATTTTGAGCCTGCGCTGTTTGAGACGCGATTTGACTCAAGGGACAGAAGAACGGCGGAACCGCTTCTGTTTTCAGATGGAAGCCGGATGAATCTGACCGGACGGATCGACCGGGTTGACGAGGCAACCGGCAGGGAGGACAGCCGTCTCTTTATCAAGGTTGTCGATTACAAGACCGGGGCTACAGGATTTGACTTGAACGAGGTCTGGATGGGCACGGAGCTCCAGCTTCCGGTCTATATGGACGCCGCGCTGCGGATGGAGCGCCAGCGCCACAGAAAAAAGGAGGTCGTCTGTGCGGGCCTTCTCTACTTCCCCGTGAGGGATCCGGTCCTGGACGGCAGATACGCAGAGATGGACGATACTTCCCTTGAGGCGGAAAGAGCCCGGAAAATCCGTCCAAGCGGACTGATCCTGGATGACAGGGAGGCCGTCTCCCTCTTCAGTTCAGAACCGGGCCTTCTGTCTGAGGTCGCGCCGGTGATGATCAACAAGGATGGAAGCATCTCTGCGGCAAGATCCAGTGTGGCAGACGCGCGGAAGCTGTCCCTTTTGTCTGCCTATGCGAGAAGGAAGATGATTGAGACAGGAGAGCGGATTCTCGGCGGGGAAATCGCACCGTCTCCTCTAAAGGAAAATGACCGGACGGATGCCTGCACCTACTGCGCGATGAAGGCTGTCTGCCGGTTTACAGGACATGACCCGCAGATGAAGTATCGGCAGATGCCGGGCATCCCGCAGGACGACATCTGGAAGAGGATGGCGGAGGAGACAGAGACATCCGGAATCCGGAAGGAAACAGAGATGGACTGACAACAGAAGCGCTCCGGGAAGATGCCGGGAAGAAGAGATGACCGGGAGCGGGAGAGAAAGAGGACCGTATGGGAAGAAGCTGGACGGACGAACAGAAGAAAGTCATCGAGACAAGGGGCAGCAGCCTGCTTGTCTCGGCAGCAGCCGGCTCGGGCAAGACTGCGGTGCTGGTTGAACGAATCCTCCGCGAGATCCTGGATCCGGTGCACCCCGTGGATCTGGACAGACTTCTGATTGTGACCTTTACGCGGGCGGCGACAAGCCAGCTCCGGGAGCGGATCCGGGACGCTGTGACCGCTCGGTACGAGGAGGAGCCCGGCAATGAACAGCTCCGGCATCAGATGACGCTTCTGTACAGCGATCATATCATGACCATCGACAAATTCTTTCTGATGGTGATCCGGGAACACTACCAGCAGATCGGGCTCGACCCGTCCTTCCGAATCGGCGATGAGGGCGAGCTGAAGCTGATGCGGGCAGATCTTATCTCGGCAGTGCTGGAGGAAGCGTACAAGGAGGGGGGCCCGGATTTTCTGCGCTTCTCCGACTGTTATGCCTCCGGCATATCGGATGCTGCCCTTGAGGGGATGGTGCTTGATTTCTGGGAAAGCTCATCGTCACATCCCTGGCCGAAGGAATGGCGGCACGCGTGTCTGAGGCAGTATCTGGACGAACCATCCTCCTGGGCATGGCTCTCGCAGCTCCTTGATGTTGTTCACGCGCAGCTTCTGGACATCCTGGAGAACATTGACCAGACGCTTGCGCTCTGCGCCGGGCCCGGAGGACCCAAGGCCGCGCAGCCGGCGCTGCTGTCGGACAGAGAGCTGGTTCTGCAGCTGATGGGAGAGCGCGCGTATGACCAGCTGAGAGCCTCATTTTCCGATATGAAATTTGCCAGAATCTCGAAGAAGGAGAAGAAGGGGGAGGAGCCGTACGATGCCGTCAAGGTGCAGATGGTTGCGGACCTTCGGGACAGCTGGAAGAAAAAGCTCGGAAGCCTCAGGGAGAAATATTTCATGCGTCCGCTCTCGGAGGAGGCGAAGCTGATGAAGCGGACGGGAGCGGATTTTGCCGTCCTTGTCCGGCTGGCAGAACGCTTTGAGGAGACCTTCTCCGAGGAGAAAACCAGAAAGAATATTCTGGATTTCACGGACACAGCTCATCTTGCGCTGAAGGTGCTCATCAAAAAGGATGAGAATGGGAACATCGTCCCGACACAGGCAGCGCGGGAGTACCAGGACTACTTTGAGGAGATCGCCATCGACGAGTACCAGGATTCCAATGAGATCCAGGAGCTGCTTCTGTCGAGCGTATCCAGGGAGAGCAGGGGCGTGTACAACCGCTTCATGGTGGGAGATGTCAAGCAGAGCATCTACCGCTTCCGGATGTCCGATCCCGGTATTTTCATGAAAAAGTATGAAAGCTATCGGAAACAGGAAGAAAGTCCGGATGGGGAAAAAGACGCGCAGGCAGAGACGGATGTGCAGCTGCAGCAGCCCTGCCGGCTGCGAATCGATCTGCATAAGAACTTCCGCTCCCGAAGAGAGGTGCTTGAGGCTGTGAATCTGGTCTTCCGGCAGATCATGCGGCGGGAGGTCGGGGGCGTCACCTACGGGGCGGATGAATCCCTGTATCCGGGTGCGGTGTTCGAGCCTTTTCCGGAGCCCTGGAAAGGACAGGAGAAGACGATCTGCAGGCCGGAGCTGATCCTTGTCGAGCCCGGAGATGTCATCGACCCTGGCTCCGAAAGCGGAGAGAAACCGCTTCCGGACGCGATGCATGCGGAGGCGGAGGTGACGGCAGCCCGGATCCTTCAGATTGTCGGTCATGATCCGGTCTGGGACAAGGAAAAGGGGACCTACCGCCCGGCGGAGTTCCGAGATGTCGTTATTCTGCTCCGGACAGCCTCCGACTGGGCCAATGCCTATTCGGAGGTGCTGTCCGCCCATGGAATTCCGAACCGTTCCGGCTCAAAGACAGGGTATTTCTCGGCGCCGGAGGTCCAGACCATTCTGTCTTACCTGGATGTTCTGGACAATCCGCGGCAGGACATTCCGCTGGCAGCCGTCCTCCGCTCCGAAATCGGCAGGCTGACAGACGATGAGCTCTCCATGCTGAAGGCGGGCAGAAGGAAAGATTCTCTGTATGACTGTGTGGAAACCTTTCTGTCTGTGTATGCCCATGACCGGGCAGAAGAACAGGGAAATTCAGGCAGGTCCGCCGGTGCAGCGGAGAACAAAACAGAACAGACGGACAAGGGACCCTCCGGTCAGATTTCTGATCTGGAGCTGGGAGGAGGATGCTTGGCGCAGCAGGAGGCAGCGCTTTATGAGAAGCTCAGACAGTTTCGGGAGATGACGGACAGACTCAGAAGTCATGTCAGTGACACGCCGATCCACCAGCTTTTGTGGCAGATATACGATGAAACCGGATTTCTCGCTGTGTCCGAGGCATCCGAGGGCGGCAATCAGAAGAAGGCCAATCTGGACATGCTGGTGGAGAAGGCCATCTCCTATGAGCAGACCAGCTACAGGGGACTGTTCCACTTTGTCCGGTATATTGACAAACTGATCCGTTACGAGGTGGATTTCGGGGCGGCGCTTGCGGAGAACGGAAGCGAGGACCTGGTCCGGATCATGACCATTCACGCGAGTAAAGGGCTGGAATTCCCGATTGTATTCGTCGCCGGACTGGGGCGGAGATTCAACCGGCAGGACGCTGCAGGCATGCTTGTGCGGGAGGCCGGAATCGGGGTCGGCATGAATTACATTGATCCGGACCGTCGGGTTCAGGTGCCGACGCTGATCAAAAGCGCGGCGGCAGAGCGGGTGATCCGGGAAGGGATCGGGGAAGAGCTTCGCGTTCTCTATGTGGCACTTACCCGGGCGGAGGAAAAGCTGATTCTGACCGGGACTGTGAAGGACCGGGAGACGTTTGTCAAGTCGCTTTTTACCGCGGCAGGCTGCATTACAGAAAAGCTGCCGGAAAGCCTGATTCTGGGAGCAGATGGCTATCTGACATGGGTGGCAGAAGCGCTCGTCCGGCACCAGCCGGAAGGCGGACGTTTCAGAGAGATGGCAGATTTACCCCAAAGCCCTGCGGGGAATCCCGCGGCCGGGCTGGAAGGAAGCTTTCTCGTGCGGACTGGCCTCGAGGTGACAGCCAGGCAGCAGCATGCAGCGGAGAAGTCCAGAAAACAGCTGGCGGCACTGGTTGATGTGCAGCCGGGGGAGGTTTATGACCGGACGGTCCATGATCAGCTCAAGCGGCAGCTTGGATCCCGTTATCCATGGCCGGATCTGTCCGAAATTCCGGCCAAGGTGACCGTATCGGAGCTGAAGCGGCAGGGCTACGAGGCGGAGCTGAAGCAGCTGCAGGAGGCGGCTCCCGCATCCTGGACGCAGCAGCCGGACCGGAGCCCGGAGGATGTCATATCTGGCAATGTCGTCACTGCACAGGATGCACAGACTCCGGAGAGCGGGAGGCGGGACAGAGTTGTCCCTGCCTTCATGCAGGAACAGACGCAGCAGAAGCCTCTCAGCGGGGCAGCTGCCGGGACCATCTATCATCGTATTCTGGCCGACTATGATTTCACACTGGATGCCGGACCGGACACAGTCCTCCGTTGGTTGGAAACTATGGTTCAATGTGATAAAATCACCGAAGGCGAGAAAAAGATGGTTCAGGCCGGACGTCTCGTCCGATTTCTGAACTCTGAACTTGGCGCGCGGATGAAGAAGGCAGCCGGGAAAGGGGGGCTCCACAGGGAGAACCCGTTCGTGCTTTCCGTCCCGGCGGGGAACCTGTTTCAGGGCGTGGAGAAAGAAGTAGGGGCGGAGCCTGTGCTGATCCAGGGAACGATTGACGCCTGGTTCGAGGAGGCTGGACGCCTGGTCCTTGTCGATTATAAGACAGATTATTGCAGGCCTGAGCAGAAGGAGAGCCTGGTGTGGAGGTACCGGACACAGTTTCTGCTCTATGCGTCTGCTCTCACCCGGCTGACAGGAAAAGCGGTCGGGGAAGCCTGGCTGTATTCGCTGTCGCTTGGTGAAGCGATACCGGTCAGCCTCGCCTCCTGAAGGAGAACATGCAGGCAGGAAGGAGTGCCTGAGACATATGCAGACACAGACGATGACGCAGAAGAAGGCAGATTTTCAGGCCGCCGGAGCAAGGCGGGCAGAGAGAAGGGAGAAGACGCGAAGTACAGCAAAGGCAGCCGGGTCAGGACGCTGGTTCCTGATCGGGTTCGCGATCCCGGCTCTGATCATGCTCATCGGGTATATACAGATCGGCGTCTGGCCATTTGGCGACGGGACGGTTCTGATCATTGATTCTCTTCACCAGTATCTGCCATTCTACACAGAATTTCATGAGAAGCTTGTTCATCACTCCTCTCTTCTGTACTCCTTTTCGGCAGGGCTGGGGTATAATTTCTGGGCAACCTATGCCTATTATTTGGCAAGCCCGCTGAATTTCCTGATCGGTCTTGTCCCGACAGCGAATGTCTGTGACTTCATGGACTATCTGATCCTGCTGAAGGTCGCACTCTGCGGCGGAACCATGACCTGGTATCTGCATCGCAGGAATCCGAAGTCGGGACTTCTTGCACCGGCGTTCGGGACAATGTATGCGGTCTCTTTCTTCATGATCGGGTACTATTTCAACATCATGTGGCTGGACTCCATCGCGATGCTTCCGCTGATCATGAAGGGCATCGAGCAGATCTTCGGCATCGGTGACGGCGGCCGAGTGAGCGGACGCTCCGACGGGCGTCTGTATGGGACAGCGCTGTTTGTGGCGCTCTGGTGCAACTATTATATCGGGTTCATGCTCTGCCTGTTTTCTGTACTGTATGTGTTTGTCTGCCTTGTGTATACCGGAAGAATGAAGCCGGTTTTGTTTCTGCGCCGTACTCTGCGGTTTTTCTGGTATTCCCTCCTTGCGGGCGGTATGGGCAGCATCGTCCTTCTGCCGGCCTACCGGGCGCTGAAGGCCTCGGAATCCATGCAGTCGAATACCTTTCCGAAGGTCATCAAGTTCTACACAGACTTCGTGAATCTCTGCCTCGCGCATTTTGCCGGAATCAAACCGGTCAATATCTCGAACTCTCAGGTCGGGCTCAACGCATACTGCGGTGTGTCCGTCATGCTGCTTGGCATCCTGTTTCTGCTTGACAGTCAGATTGCGTTCAGAAGGCGGATTGCGAAGGGGGTTCTGGCCGGCTTTCTGTTTCTGAGCTTCTCGATGAACGTGCTGAATTACATCTGGCACGGTTTTCATCAGCAGAACGGACTGCCGAACCGGTTTGCGTTCATCTATATCGCCATTGTGCTGGTCATGTCGTTCGATGCCATAAAAGATGTGCCGAAGCTGGCTGTTTGGCGGATCATTGCCGCCGGAGTCATCCCGGTATCCTTCGCGGCGGTAGCCTGGTATCTGAAACTGGGACAGGACAATGAGGGCAATGCCTATCCGGTCTCAGCCTACGAGATCACATTCCTGCTTCTTTGCGGGTATCTTGTGCTTCTTCTGGTGATCCGGCTGTACCATATCCGGAGACTTGTATTCTCGGTGCTGGCCGGAAGTATCCTGATCTGTGAGTCCGGTGTATCGGCTGTCTGGGGAATTGTCTGTAACGACTCTGTGACGCGCTCCATCTATCTGAACGATCAGAAGTCATACAAGACGCTCGTTCCGCAGATGCATGACAATACCTGGTTCCGGTCGGAGGTCGATTCCCAGCGCATGCGGGATGTCACTCTGTTCTGCGGGGGGAATGCCGTCGTCATGTTCAATTCCACAATGCAGGAGTCGGTCACAAACTTCTGTGACCGGATCGGCATGGAATCGAGGACAAACAAGAACGGCTACAACGGGGTCACGAAACTGATGAACGATGTGCTGGGCATCAAGTATGTTCTTTCCGCACAGGGAACCGGAAGTACGCTCTATCAGTTTCAGAAGCAGACATCCGACGGAAACCTGACCATCTATAAGAATGAAAATGCCCTGGCGCTTGGGTTCATGGTGAATCCGGAGATCCGGGACTGGGATATATCATCCGGGACGCCGATCGATGTCCAGAATGATTTTGTCGTGAAGGCAGCCGGGCTTGAGCCGATCTATACGCTCGACCGTTATCTCACGATGCAGAACGGCGAGGCAAATGAAATCCTGATCCCGGACGGGAAGCAGGTCTACGCTTATCTGCCGGAGCGTGTGGCAGAGCTGAAGCTGACCACGCCGGAATTCAGCAAGACCTATGAGACATTCACAGACCATCTCTATGTGATCAATGCGGCGGACGGGGAAAACATGGCGCAGATGACCGCCTCGACGAAGCTGGGCTCCAGTGCGGAGGCGATCATCTATACCTGCCCGGACAGTGCCGAGCAGGCTGTTGTCGACAGACTGAGAGAGAGTGAGCTTCAGAATGTCTCCGCATCCGGCAATGTGCTGACAGGCGACATCAATGTGAAGAAAGCCGGCGTGCTCCTTCTGACGCTGCCATATGACAATGGCTGGCGGCTTTATGTGGACGGGAAGAAAGTGAAGCTTTCGGAGATCGGGTCGTGCCTGATGGGGGCTGATCTTGAAACCGGGCAGCATGCCATCCGGATGGTATACGTTCCGGAAGGATTCCGGGAGGGAATCCTTCTGACGATCGTCTCCGGTATCCTGTTTGCGCTGTCATTGTACCTTTACAGCCGCAGACACAGAGGGGAAAAGAAAGGATTTGACAGGGATATGGATGATGCAAAAGCGTATCTGTCAGCATTGTGCGGGGAAGACGCAGTCGCTGCCGGGGCTTTGATGAGCGCCTATACAACCTTCCGGATCGGCGGTCCGGCGGCCCTGCTGGTGAAACCGAAGACGGAGCGTCAGCTGGCAGACACCATTCTGTATCTCAGGCGCATGGAGCTTCCGTATTTTGTTGTCGGAAACGGAAGCAATCTTCTGGTCAGTGATGCAGGCTACAGAGGTGTGATCGTCCGTGTGGCGAAGAATCTCAGCCAGATACGGATTCAGGGGGACATCGTCGAGGCGCAGGCAGGTGCGATGCTTTCAGCAGTCGCGGCGAAGGCGCTGGAGGTTTCCCTGGCCGGGATGGAATGTGTCTCCGGCATACCGGGTACGATCGGCGGGGCTGTTTTCATGAACGCGGGCGCTTATGGCGGCGAGATGAAGGACATCGTCGAATCCGTCCATGTGCTGACAAGGGATGGGAAGATTATCCGGCTTTCCAATGAAGACTGCAGCTTCGGCTACAGGACGTCCAGAATTCAGACGGAGGGCATGACGGTGCTGGATGTCAGCCTGAAACTTGAGCCGGGCGATCCTTTGATGATTCGTGAAAAAATGGATGATCTGAGAGCCAGACGGGCTGAGAAGCAGCCGCTTGAGTACGGAAGCGCCGGCTCCACATTCAAGCGGCCGGAAGGCCACTATGCCGGGGCTTTGATTGATGAAGCCGGCATGAGAGGGTTTACGGTCGGAGGCGCGATGGTCTCGGAAAAGCATGCGGGCTTTGTCGTGAATGTCTCCGGAGCAACGGCGGAGGACGTGCGCGGGGTCATCCGCGGGGTTCAGGAGGCTGTGATGGAGAAGAGCGGCGTGAAGCTTGAGCCCGAGGTCCAGATGCTGGGGTTTGAAGATACGGAGGACGAGGAATGAGATTCGTGATCGTGACGGGAATGTCCGGATCCGGGAAGACTGCCGCCCTCAAGATGCTGGAGGACGACGACTATTTCTGCGTAGACAATCTTCCACTGGAGCTGATCGGAAAGTTTGCCGAACTGGCAGGCAACCCGGCACAGGAATACAGCAAGGTCGCGGTCGGATTCGACTCCCGCTCCATGCTGAGGGGACATTCGGTGGAGGATTTTTTCCGGACCATGAAGCCCTACAGTTATGAAATCCTGTATCTTGACTGCGGCGACCAGGAACTGGTAAGACGATATAAGGCAACCCGCCGGATTCATCCGCTTGCCGGAACCGGACGGATTGAAGCCGGTATTGCAAAGGAGCGAAAGCTTCTGGAGCCGCTCAGACTTCGGGCGGACTATGTGATTGACACCAGCGATATGCTGACGAGACAGCTGCAGCAGGAGATCGGTCACATTTTCCTCGAAAATCCGGGAGAGGGCAATCTGCTGTTATCCATCCTGTCGTTCGGGTTCAAGTTCGGGATCCCGTCTGACGCCGATCTGGTCTTTGATGTCCGCTTTCTTCCGAATCCGTTTTATGTCGAGGAACTCAAGCATAAAACCGGTAATGACAAGGACGTTCAGGCATATGTCTGCCAGAACGGGGAGGCAGATACATTTCTGCAGAAACTGACCGATCTTCTCGAGTATCTGATTCCGAAGTATGAGCTGGAGGGAAAGAGACAGCTGACAATTGCTGTCGGGTGTACAGGCGGCAAGCATCGCTCGGTGACGATGGCAAACCGTCTGAACGAATATTTTGAGACGAACGGGAAGTATCCGGTGGTGCTGCTTCATCGGGACATCACCCGCTGAGAACGGAGGAATACAATGTCATTCTCCGGGGAAGTCAGGGAGGAACTGGCAGGCTGCACAGATACTGCCAGACATTGCAGGATTGCATTTCTTGGGGCTGTCCTGCACAGCTGCGGGGAATGCACCGGCGGCCTTGTCCGGATCCGGACAGAAAACCGGTATGCGGCGGATGCCTGCGAGAGCTGCCTGGAGCGGACGATGCCTGGAAGTAGTGAGAGAGAGACGGAAACGGTTGAGGGAAAGCTTCCGGTATACTGCATCAGGGTGAAGAACCATCCGGACAGTCTCCAGCTGATGGAGGCTGTCCGGATGGAAGGCGCGTATCCGGACGGAAGCTTCCGGGATTTTGTGGTGGACAGGCTGCTGCTTCAGAAGCTGTGCTGCCGGAAGGCCTACCTGAGGGGAATCTTTCTTCTGACCGGATCCGTGAGCAATCCGGAGAAGAGCTACCATCTGGAGCTCGTCTGTCCGGATCTGGAAGAGGCGGATCTGATCGTCTGGCTCATGCAGTCGCTGGGCTTTGATCCCCGTGTCATCGGCCGGCAGAATCATCAGGTGGTCTATCTGAAGGAGGGTGGTCAGATCTCGGACTTTCTTGGTGCGATCGGCGCGACGAACAGCCTGATGAAGCTTGAGAACGCACGGATTGTGAGGGACATTGCCGGGACGGTAAACAGGCGGGTAAACTGCGAGACAGCGAATCTGATGCGGACAGTGGACGCGTCTGTCAGGCAGATCCGAGATATCCAGTACCTGAAGGACAGAGGGGAGCTCGGGAAGCTCCCGGAGAGCCTGAGGGCAGCAGCTGAGCTGAGACTGAAATATCCGGATGCCACACTCAGGGAGCTTTCTGAGGCAAGCATCCCTCCTGTCGGGAAATCCGGCTTCAATCACCGGCTGATGCGGCTGAGCAGTCTCGCGGAAAGACTTCGATCTGAGGAAAGGTGAATGTTGGTATGGCTCTGTACAATGTAACCTTGTATCTGGCATTTGTGGCTGCGGGATTTCCTGCCGGAATCTACAGCAGTATATGGACGCAGATCAGCGGCGGAATGACGGTTCCGGTGTCCAGCATCATCCTTCTGAGAGCGATGATTGCGGCAGGCGGCGTGCTGGCCTGTATCCTGGCTGCCAGAACCAGACAGAAGCGTGAGAAAACCTTCGATCTGTGTCTGGCGGGCGTGAGCCTTGAGACATTGGGGGTGATCGGACTCGCACTGTCAAGAATGTTCTGGCACCTTTGTCTCTGGTCATTTGTTCTCGGACTGGGATTTGGGATGAGCCTGACGCTCCTTTGCATCGTGGTCATCCGACTCGATCAAAGGACGGTTATGCTCCAGTTTTCCGGAACAGGCCTGGGGGCATTTGCCGGAAACTGGATTTTGTCCGCAGCCATGTCGCTTTCCGGGAGCTGGAGGACAGGCTGCGAGCTGCTGGGGCTTGTCCAGATCCTGATGGCCTTTCTGGCGTTTTTTATCCGAAGGTCGCTGATAAAAGGGCAGGACATGCGGAGAAAACTGGATGAGAGATCGAGAGATATCGATATATTCCGTGAACGAGAACGGCGGCGCGTTCATGTGGATGAGAGCGGTCTCAGGCAGGCTGAAAAGGAATACATCACTCGGTCAGCTGTCAGTTGCATGGCCGCTTTTCTGTCCGGGGTTCTGACTCTGTGCATGGTGCTCTGGCCGCAGAGCTACAGGGTGATCGAGACGGGAGCGGCACAGGAAATGACCGGATACGGCGTTCTGATGGTGAGTCTCGGCATGGCTGCCGGCAGAGTGATTTCAGGGGTTCTCCGGCCGTCAGGAAGGGCGTCACGACTGATCTGGATGGGAACAGTCGGCGTCCTGCTTCTTCTGGAGCAGTACCTGATCCACACCGGGGGACTCACCGATATGGGAATGTTGTTTTTCCAGCTCTTTGAAGGAATAATGATCGGACCGGTGTTTCCAAAGCTCCTGCTTCTGGATGACGTACGTCTCGACCGGGAGGCAGAGACAGCCCTCCTGTCGCTGCTTCCGGCCTTCGCACTCGGAGCTGTCATTGTTGTCACACCGCTGACGCAGGCACTGGTCGGAGCAGGACAGACACGCTGGTTTCCGCTGTGGCTTCTTGTGCTGGCTGCCTGCCTTGGTGTTTGCCTGTTTTTCTGTGTAAAAGACGGGAAGGACTGAGAGGTGTCAGATGGAACATTACGTGATCACAATATCGAGAAAGTTTGGCTGCCTCGGGCACGAGATTGCAGGGCGCCTCGGGGAGCTGCTCGGGGTGCCGGTGTATGACCGCAGCGCAGTCGAGGCACAGGTTCTCAGTACGGGAGCCGAAACACGCCTTCTGGCTGCCACGCAGCTGGAGGAGGGCCGGAAAAAGACACAGTTTCTGCTGTTTCGGAAAGAGGTGGACGGCGAGAAGGATCTCCGGGCAAGGGTGATGTTTCAGGCACAATCGGAAGTTCTGAAGTCTTTTGTGGAGAAAAGCTCCTGCGTTATTCTGGGAAGAGGCGGCGATGAGGTCTTCAGGGAATATCCGCGGTGTATGAATGTCTATATTTTTGCGCCGGACAAGGTTCGCCTTCAGAACTGTGTCAGGATGCTGCACACGGACGAGGAAGCGGCAAGAGCTTTGATTCACAGGGAAGACAAAGCCAGGGAAGATTACAGACGCCAGTTCTGCAGCCATGCTTCAGATGTAACCTATGGCCGCCATCTTCTGATGGATTCGAGTCTGTTCGGGGCGGAGGAGAGCGCTCAGATACTGGCACAGGCGGCGCGTTATCTGTTCAGCCTTCCCGAAGAGAATCAGGCGGACAGTTTGCATAAGGCAGGAGGAATGACGATATGAAGTGCCCATACTGCGGGAGCGAAGAGACCAGAGTGACCGATTCCAGGCCGGTGGAGGAGAGCAATTCCATCCGGCGCAGACGGCAGTGTGACAGCTGCGGCAAGCGGTTCACTACCTATGAGAAGATTGAGACAATCCCGCTGGTCGTGATCAAGAAGGATCACACAAGGCAGCAGTATGACCGGGCGAAAATCGAGGCAGGTGTCATGCGGGCCTGCTATAAGCGGCCGATTCCGGTGGATGAGATCAAGAAGATGATTGACCGTGTCGAGACGGAGCTTTACAACCAGGGGGGCGGTGAAGTGAAGAGTGCCGAGATCGGAGAGAAGATCATGGATGGCCTGAAGGAACTGGATCCGGTCGCGTACGTCCGGTTTGCATCCGTCTACAGGGAATTCAAGGATGTCGGGACGTTCATGGATGAACTGAAGAAAATCATCAACTGAAAGATGAAAGTAAAAGGTGGGCAGGCATGAAGAATCGTCTGGAGCAGCTGCTGAACGGGCAGTTTGAGTATGATCTTCCACATATGCAGCTCTCCGGGCGGACAGTCCGGATTGAGACGGAAGCGGGTGGGCGCGCGAAGGGCGCCTTTATTGTTACGCATCCGGAGGAGGGAAAGGTCAGAGGCTTTCTCAATACAGATAATCCCCGGATTCTTCTGGAGAGTCCGGAGTTTTACGGGCATGAGAACGTTATCCGGTTTGACGTTGACACAGAAGGACTTCAGCCGGGGGAGACAACGGAGGGGACAATCTTCATCAGTTCCGGGCTCGGGCAGGATCAAGTCCGGGTCACGGTTCATCTCAGAGAACAGGAGGCGCCGGAGCCTTACAACGAGCAGGAACTCGTCGATGCCGCGCGGAAGGATTTTGCCGCTGCTGCCTCTCTCTTTTCTTCACCGGCATACAGAGCACGGATGATGCTGGCAGACGCTCCGGCAAGAGCCCTTTACAGCGGCCTGGAGGGTGAGAAAAACCCACTCAGAAGGCTGGAGGAGTTTCTGGTCGGGACGGGAGCGAAGGAAAGCGTCGACATCAGCTGCGACTGGACAGGCCGGAAGCTGGTCAACCCGGAGGGAACGCTGAGAGAACCCATTCGTCTGACTGCCAGCACCTGGGGCTATCTCGAGATCCATATTTCATCGGATGCACAGTTTCTGCGCCCTGAGAAAAAAACACTCACAACGGAGGAGTTTGCCGGCGGAAGCTGCGAGGCCGGTCTGATCATTGATTCTAATTTTCTGCATGCGGGGAAAAACTACGGGCGCGTGACAATCCGGACCTCCTACAAGACGATGGAGCTCGAGGTGCGGGCCGACAGGACCGACGACGGGGAGGCCAGAAGGCTTCACAGAGTCCGCTGTCTCATGCGCAAAAAGGCGCTGAATCTGTATCTTGACTACCGGGCGGGCAGAGTGGATCTTCATAACTGGGCAAGCCGGACGGACTCTGTTCTGAATGCTTACAGACGGGCTCAGGGAAGAGATGTCTATGCGGATCTGTTTTCGATTTTCATCCTTCAGGCGGACGGCAGAAGGCGTGAGGCAGAACGGCTGCTCGCAGAGCTGGAGAAGACTCCTCAGCGGCTGAACACACCGGATCGCTATGTTTTTTATCTGTTCCTGACGTCCTTTTTCACCAGAGACAGTGCATATCTGGATGCCGTCCGGAAGGAGGTTCAGAGACTTGCGGCGGAGAATCCGTCGAGCTGGCAGATCCGCTGGGTATGCCTGTATCTATTTGAGGATACGGCTGGCGGGGAGGAACTGAGACTGGATGCAGTGACCAGACAGATTGAGCTTGGATGCAGCAGCCCTGTCATGTATCTGGAAGGCGCACTTGTACTGAGAAAGAAGCCGTCTCTCTTCCATGAGATCACGCCGGCGATCCGTCTGATCCTGAATTTTGCAGCCAGACAGGGCCTTCTGACAGAGCAGCTGTTCCTGAAGCTTGCCTCGATCCAGCGGCGCAGCCCGCACTACGACCCTGTCCTGTACAAAGTGCTCGCAGATTATGTCAGGAAAAGCGGTGCCAGGGAGGCACTGACCGCCCTCTGCGCGATGGCAATCGAGGGCGGACAGAAGAGCCGCCGGTTCTTCCCGCTTTTTCAGGTGGCTGTCATGAAGGAAGTGTCTGTGACAGGCCTGTACGAGTATTATATGGATGCCTGCGAGGAGTACCGGATCGAGACGATGCCGGAGGTCATCAGGCGCTATTTTGTCTACAACGATACGCTGGACTGGCATAAAAAGGCAAGAATCTTCCGGAATATGGCAGACGGGAGAGGGAAGATCCCGGGAATCTTCAGCAGTATGAAACCTGCGATCGGAACATTTCTGACCGATCAGCTGGCGCAGAGTCACATCGACAACGATCTCGCGGCGCTCTATTCGGAGTTTCTGACGCGGCCGATGCTGACGGACCGGCTTGCCGCGAATCTGCTCCGGCTGCTGTTCACCTACAGGGTAGAGTGTCTGAGCCCGGGGATGAAGAAAATCATTCTGGTGGACAGCCGGATGCAGCAGGAGCGGGAGGTGCCTCTGAAAAATGCGGCAGCCCTTGTTCGGATTTACTCTGACCAGACCAGAATTCTGCTAGGCGACGGGGAGGGAAGACGATACGCTTCGACGTCTCTGTACATGGCGGACCACTTCCTCGAGTCTCCGGAGCTTCTTGAGATGTGTGCGGAGATTGTGCCGGATGCCCCGGAGCTGGCGCTTTTCTACACATTGAATACGGTCAGGGATCAGCCGGTCAATGCAGCCAGCCTGCGGTATTTCCGGAAGGCGTCCGGGATGCGCAGACTGTCGGCGGATTTTCGGAAAACAATCCGGAGCTGGCTGCTCGACTATTACACGGGGAATCCTGATGATCCGTCTCTGGATGATTTCCTGAAGGAAGCGGACCTCTATGACTATGCGGAGGCCGGGCTGGAGAAGCTTCAGGGACTTCTGACAGGCGAGGGGCTTTTTGAGGAGGCATACCGGCTTGTTCTGAAGTATGGGCACGACCATACCCCGCTCAGCCTTCTGGTCCGGATCTGCTCCCAGATGGTGCTGGAATCAGAATACCAGGAGGATGAGAAGCTGCTCGGATACTGCAGCAGCTGCTTCTTTTCAGGGAAATACGACAAGAATATCCTGACTTACCTTCTGATGTACCCGGACGGATCCATCCCGGAGATGAAAAAGCTGTGGAAAGCCGGGAAGGAGTACGGGCTCGATACGATGAAGCTGGAGGAGCACATCCTCTCTATGATTATCTTTGAGCGGGAGGGGATGGAGGAGAGCGAGCCGATCTACGCTTCCTATCGGGCTTCACTGGGTAACAGAAGACTCTGTCAGGGGTATGTGATCCTGATGTCGTACGGATACATGGTTCGAAACCTGCCGGCAGATGATGTGCTGTTCGAGGACCTGCTTGCGGACTTTGAACGGGGCGGAAACCTTCCGGATGTCTGTGCACTGGCGCTGTTAAAGCATCTTTCCGGACTTGGCAGCAGAAATGAAGCGCAGAATGAGGCCGCGAGGCGGATTCTGGAGCGATATGAAAACCGGAACATGAGATTTTCGTTCTTTGCTGCATTTCCGGAGCCGCTTCATGCTGTTTCCGGAATCAGGGAGATGGTATTTTTTGAGTATACGGCTTCCCCAAAGAGCACTGTGACGCTCAGCTTCAGAAGAAAGGGATCCGGGGAAGCGTTCCAGACTGAAACCATGCAGGATCTTTTCTGCGGAATACGCGTGCGGGAATTCATTCTGTTCGGCGCACAGGAGCTGGAGTGCTTCACGGAGGAAGAGAGGGCTGACGGAACACGGATTATCTCGGGAGTCCATACACTGAAGGCTGCCCCGATCCCTGATGATGAGAAGGAGACCCGGTACGGGCGGCTGTCAGCGCTGTCAGACGCACTGGCACGCGGAGACAGGGAAGAGGCCAGGGAGATCCTGATGGATCTCCGCCGGACAGAGACGCTGACAGCGGAACTGTTTACATTGATTTAACCGGAAAGCCGGAGGGAGGAGAAAGCACTGATGAATCGGAATAAAATCCTGATCGGCCTCCAGCTGTCTGCGCACGGAGCACAGCTTACCTGGTATGGGGATGAGCTGAAGGAGCCGCAGACACTGTCTCTTCCGGGAGAGATGGACAATGGTCTGATGGAGGTCCCGGCAGGGGTCTGGAATGCGCTGAGCAGAGAGGAAGCATCTGAAAAGGCAGCTGGTTATATCCGGGAGCTTCTGGATATGGTGCCGCAGCTGCAGGGCGTTGAGAAGCACAATGTCCGCATCTGCGTCACGGTTCCGGATCTGGATGAGAAGATGTCAAAACGGCTGAAGACCGTCGTCCGGCAGGCCGGGGTGGATGAACGCTGGATCTTTCTTCAGGATTTTCGGACAAGCTTTTATTACTATGTGGTGAATAAGAAGAAGGAGCTCTGGAACGGGGATGTGGCGTTTCTGTCTGTGCAGGATGACCGGATGAACGGCTACATTCTCCATATCGATAAAACCACGTCCCCCCACACAGCTTCCTTCAGACAGGAAGCATCCTGTGATGTCTCTGAAAAGGCACGGGCGGGCAGGTCGGACGAGGACTGGGACGCCGAGCGGGACAGGCTTCTTTACGAGCTTCTGGGAAAGCTGTTTGAGCGGAGAAATGTGACTGCCAGCTACCTCTATGGCGGATATTTTGATGCCCGCTGGGCAAAGCGCTCCTTCCAGTATCTGACCTTTCACCGCCATGCCTTCCAGGGACAGAATCTGTTCTCGAAGGGGGCCTGCTATGGTGTGATGGCGCGCTGCGGAGAGATCCGCATGCCGGATATCATTTTCCAGGGAGTGGATATGGTGAAGGTGAACATCGGCATGAGGGTTCGGGTGAAGGGCAGGCTGGAGACGGTCCCTCTGATCCGCGCGGGTGTGAACTGGTATGAAGCATACGGCACGCTGGAGGTGGTGCCGGAATCTGAAAAGAATGTGTCAATCCTGTCAGAAGACGAAGACGGCAGCGGGACAATCCGGCATATCCTGAGGCTGGATCATTTTCCGGACCGTCCGGACCGGGCGAGCAGGCTGCGCGTGAGCGTGTGGTTTTCGGCGCCAAAGACACTGGAGGCAGAGGTGACAGACCTGGGGTTTGGCAGCCTGTACCCGGCATCGGGCAGAATCTGGCACAGAAGCATCCGGATCACATGACAGGCAGCTGCTGAAGTCAGCGCAGAGCAGGGAACGCGCAGATACCGGACAGTCAGTTCTGTGGAAATAAAGCCTGCCAGGCAAACTACGGGAGGAATCGCGATGGCTTTCGATCTATGTACAGTCAGGACAGCAAAGTACCCCTATCTGATTGAGAGCGTGCAGATCAGAATCTGGACGATTGAGGAGCTTTGTTTTTTTCTGCACCGCAATCTATGTCTGATTGATGAGTCGATCGTCAATGAGCGTCTGGCGGACTGGGTCAGCGAGGAGCTTGATCTCAGGCAGCTCGGACACAGGCTCAGGGAAGCCCTTCAGCGGCCGGACCATGATGTGACCTACTTTGTCATGCCCATCTTTGCCCAGACCGGCTATCTGCAGCAGGATGAGCTCAAGCGTGTCCGGAAGAAGCTCATGGAGGCACAGGTCCGTCCGGAGGAGGAGAATGCGAAGATGAAGGCTGACTACCTTCTTTCCTGCGGGAAAAATGCAGCCGCCTGCACAATCTACAGGCGGATACTGGACGGAGGAACGGCGGGAAAGCTCCGCACAGGTTTTCTGGAAGCCGTCTGGAACAACCTCGGAAGTGCTTATGCGCAGGTATTCCGGTTCCGGGAAGCAGCGGAATGCTTTCTGAGCGGAGAGCGGCTCGGGCATTCCAGAGAACTGATGAGAAAGTACATCAGTGTGCTTCCGTTTTTCATGACACAGGAGGCCTATCAGGAGCAGCTCCGGAAGCTGGAGGTTGATGCGGTCTGGGCAGGAGAAGTGCAGAAAATGAACGCAAAGCTGGCGCTGGATGCCATGGAGCGGGTACGCGCCAGAACACGGGAGGACGAAGACCCGGCCGGGGCGGCGGAAGCCTTGTTTGCCGCATACAGAAGGGCACAGGCTTGCGTGTCCCATTCCTTTGTTCTATAATGAACCGCGCGTGCCGGGACTGTTCCGGCGGGCTGACAGATCGGCTTGCTTCTTGAGAGGAGAGGGGTCTTTGGAAGAACGGACGAATAAGAAGGAGACTGGAATTTTCAGTACACAGGAGCTTTCAGACAGCCCCCGCGAGGAATGCGGTGTCTTCGGTATCTATGATTTCTCCGGCGAGGAACAGGTGGCGCTGACCATCTACTATGGTCTTCTTGCCCTGCAGCACAGGGGACAGGAGAGCTGCGGGATTGCGGTCAGTGACACGGACGGCCCGAAGGGAGCGGTCCGGAGCAGGCGGGGCATGGGCCTCGTGAACGAGAATTTCAACGCAGAAAGCCTCGAGGGACTCAAAGGCAATATCGGTGTCGGGCATGTCCGGTATTCGACAGCCGGGCAGAGCACCATCGAGAATGCGCAGCCGCTGGTGCTCAACTACATCAAGGGGACGCTGGCGCTTGCCCACAACGGAAACCTGGTCAATGCGCCGGAGCTGAAGCGGGAGCTTGCGCGGACAGGCGCCATCTTCCAGACAACGATTGACTCTGAAATCATCGCCTACCATGTCGCGAGAGCCAGGGTAGACACGACCAGCGTCGAGGAGGCGGTGTCGAGGGCGATGGACAAGCTGAAGGGAGCATATTCCCTGGTGATCATGTCTCCCAGAAAGCTGATCGGTGCCCGGGATCCGTTCGGGTTCAGACCGCTCTGCATCGGAAAGAGGGGGAAGGCGTACATCCTGGCATCCGAAACCTGTGCGCTCGACGCGATCGGTGCGGAGTACGTGCGCGATGTGGAGCCTGGCGAGATTGTGACAATTTCACCGAGGTTTGGCATCCATTCAGACCGAAGCCACTGCATCCGGTCCAGCAAGACCGCAAGGTGCGTGTTTGAGTATATTTATTTCGGAAGACCTGACTCCGAGATTGACCACGTCAGCGTCTATAATTCAAGAATCCTTGCCGGCAAGTACCTCGCGATGGACAGTCCGGTGGACGCGGATCTGGTCATCGGTGTACCGGAGTCCGGCAACATCGCCGCATTGGGATTCAGCATGGCCTCCGGAATCCCGTATGGACAGGGGTTCTACAAGAACAGCTACATTGGTCGAACCTTCATCAAGCCTAGACAGCATGCCAGGGAGTCGGCGGTTCAGGTCAAGCTGAATCCGCTCAGGCCTGCGGTTGAGGGCAAACGGATCGTCATGGTGGACGATTCCATCGTCCGGGGGACCACTTCAGACCGGATTGTCCGGATGCTGAGGGACGCCGGAGCGACAGAGGTTCACATGCGTGTGTCCAGCCCGCCGTTCCTCTATCCCTGCTATTTCGGGACCGACATCCCGGACAGGGAGCAGCTGATCGCCTTCGGACGGGATGTGGAGGAGATTCGTTCCATCATCGGAGCGGACAGCCTCGCTTATCTGTCAATCGACCGGCTGGCAGAGCTGACAGGAGGACTGCCGATCTGCAATGGGTGCTTTACCGGCAGATATCCGGTTCAGCCGCCGACAGAGGATATTCGCGGAAGCTACGACAAGTAATGGAGTCAGGAGGCCGATATGAGTGAATATGACAGCTACGTAAGCCCGCTTTCCAAGCGCTATGCAAGCAGGGAGATGCAGTACCTTTTTTCCCAGGAAAAAAAGTTCCGTACCTGGAGAAAGCTCTGGATTGCGCTTGCGGAGACAGAGAAAGAGCTTGGGCTGAATATTACCGACGAGCAGATTGCGGAGCTCAAGGCACACCAGGATGATATCAATTACAAGGATGCCGAGGAGCGGGAGCGTGTCGTTCGGCACGATGTCATGAGCCATGTATATGCCTATGGCCTTCAGTGCCCGAAGGCGAAGGGCATCATCCACCTTGGCGCGACATCCTGCTATGTCGGAGACAATACCGATATCATCATTATGAAGGAGGCCCTTGAGCTGGTCCGCAGCAAGCTGGTGGGGGTTATCGATCTGCTGGCAAAATTCGCAGATGCGTACAAGGATCTTCCGACCCTTGCCTATACGCATTACCAGCCGGCGCAGCCGACGACAGTGGGCAAGCGGGCAACCCTCTGGATTAACGAATTCATGATGGATCTGGATGATCTGGAGTATGTGTTCTCCACCCTGAAGCTTCTCGGCTGCAAGGGGACGACGGGGACGCAGGCATCCTTCCGGGAGCTGTTTGGCGGAGATGATGATAAGATTGACCAGATCGACCCGAAGATCGCAGAGAAGATGGGATTTTCAGGATGCTATCCGGTGTCCGGCCAGACCTATTCGAGAAAGGTCGACTCCAGGGTGCTGAACGTGCTGGCAGGAATTGCCCAGAGCGCGCACAAGATGGCGACGGACATCCGGCTGCTTCAGCATGCCAAGGAGATCGAGGAGCCCTTTGAGAAGAGCCAGATCGGCTCAAGCGCCATGGCGTACAAGAGAAACCCGATGCGTTCCGAGCGCATCTGCTCTCTCTCACGCTATGTCATCTGCGATGCGCTGAATCCGGCAATTACAAGCTCGGTCCAGTGGTTTGAGCGCACGCTCGATGACTCCGCGAACAAGCGGATATCCATTGCGGAAGGGTTCCTCGCAATTGACGGGATCCTGGATCTGTGCCTGAACATTACGGACGGGCTGAAGGTATACCCGAAGGTCATCAAGAAGCATCTGCGGGAGGAGCTGCCGTTCATGGCGACGGAGAACATTATGATGGACGCTGTCAAAGCCGGCGGTGACCGTCAGGAAGCGCACGAGCGGATCCGGGAACTGTCCATGCAGGCCGGGCGCAGGGTCAAGGAGGAAGGAAAGTCGAACAACCTGCTTGAGCTGATTGCGGCAGATCCGATGTTCCATCTCGATGCGGAGAAGCTGGAGAAGTCCATGGACCCGAAGAAGTATGTCGGCCGTGCGCCGCGTCAGGTCGAGGTCTATCTCAGAGACATTGTACAGCCGAGACTTCAGAAATATGCAGGCAGCGTGGTCGAGCAGGCGGATATCGAGGTATAAGTCTCAGACGGCTGTGCAGCTTTGCTGCGGACATACAAACACAGCGTTTCCCCGCATCATGAACCGGGGAACCATCACAGGAGGAAAGATTATGGTACAGGCAGTTGTCGGCGCAAACTGGGGCGACGAGGGGAAGGGCAAGATTGTCGATGTCCTCGCGAACAAGGCGGATATCGTTGTCCGCTATCAGGGCGGCGCGAACGCCGGTCACACGATTGTGAACAAGTATGGAAAGTTTGCTCTTCATACACTTCCGAGCGGGGTTTGCCATCCGGAGATCACCAATGTGCTTGGAAATGGTGTTGCGCTCAATATTCCGCTCGTGGTGAAGGAGATTGAGGACATCACGTCGAAGGGCGTGCCGACACCGAAGCTGTTGATTTCTGACAGGGCACAGGTCGTGATGAGCTACCATATCCTGTTTGATCAGTGCGAGGAGGAACGTCTGGGCGGAAAGTCCTTCGGATCCACCAAGTCCGGGATTGCTCCATTTTTCTCTGATAAGTATGCAAAGATCGGGTTCCAGGTCTGCGAGCTGTTCGATGACGACATCCTGAATGACCGGATCGACCATATCCTTCCGATCAAGAACGCGCTTCTCGTGAACCTGTACCACAAGGAACCGCTCACACATGAGGGATTGCTTCGCGAGCTTCATTCGTACAGAGATATGGTAAGACCGTATGTGGCGGACACAGCGACCTTCCTTGAGAACGCGATCCGTGACGGAAAAACCATTCTTCTCGAGGGACAGCTCGGGACGATGAAGGACCCGGATCAGGGCATCTATCCGATGGTGACCTCTTCCCCGACGCTGGCCGGCTACGGGGCAATCGGTGCAGGGATCGCGCCGTACGAGATCTCCAGGATCATTACTGTTTCGAAGGCATATTCAAGCGCAGTCGGCGCAGGTGAGTTTGTCTCCGAGATCTTCGGGGACGAGGCAGACGAGCTCCGCAGAAGAGGCGGAGACGGCGGCGAGTTCGGCGCGACAACCGGCAGACCGAGAAGAGTCGGCTGGTACGACTGTGTGGCTTCCCGGTATGGCTGCAGACTTCAGGGCGCAACCGATGTCGCGTTCACTGTCCTGGATGATCTGGGATACCTGGATGAGATTCCGGTCTGTGTTGCCTATGAGATCGATGGAAAACAGACGACAGATTTCCCGACAACACCGACGCTGAGGAAGGCAAAGCCGGTGTGGAAGAAGATGCCGGGCTGGAAGTGCGACATCCGCGGCATCAGGAAGTATGAGGATCTGCCGGAAAAGTGCAGAAACTATGTGGAATTCATCGAAAGCCAGATCGGATACCCGATCACGATGGTTTCCAACGGCCCGGGGCGCGATGACATCATCTACCGCGACAGCCCGCTGAAAAAGTGAGATACGGCTGCCGGACCTGAGCCAGGCAGCACCTGAGAAAAAGCTCCACAGTCCAGCTTCGCTGTGGGGCTTTTTTGGTGAAGGCGATCGCACATCATCGGGTGCGGAGCACGAGATGATGGCGGTGCCGCCGTATCGAGGAGGACAGAGTGAATCCGCCCTCCTCGATTGACAGGAGGATTTGAATGAGAATTGCTTTGCTTGCAGCCATCGCAGCCATCGTGCTCTGTTTTCTGTTTCTCTGCACGGGCTCTATGATTCAGAAGATGAGGGGGAAGAAGGACTTCTCTCTGTCCGGAGCGCTGCTTCTCGGGTACGTGGTTTATTTCTCACTGTTTGAGGTGATCTGTCTGGCCTGTGAAGTGACGCTGGCCCCGCTCAGCCGTCTGTCGGTGATCATGATGACCGTCGGAACAGCTCTTATGCTGGGAGGGGTGGTCTACTGCTGGCGGAACTGGCTTTTCAGAGTGAGCAGCCTGAAGAGCCGGCTCAGGGCGCATGGATGGCTGCTGGCGGTCGTAATCGTGTTGACGCTGGCGGTCTGTTTCTTCGCATTGATCTATACAGACGATTCGGCGGATTCCGACTTCTATGTCGGAATGGCCTCGACAGCCCTCTACACCAACACCATCGGACGCTTTGATCCGACAAATGGACGGCTCCTGAAGGCGATCAACCCCAGATATGCCTATGCCCTGTACCCGATTCACAATGCGGCCGTCGCAGATCTGTTCCATATCCCGGCGATTGTTGCGGCGCGCAGCGTGATGAGTGTGATCAATGCGCTTGTGAGCTGCCTAGCATATTACAAGCTGGGGCGGATCCTGTTTGTACAAAAAGCGGACAGCAATCTGACGCTTGAAGAGACTGGCCGGACGGGCGATCAGGTATATGTGCTGCAGACCCGGAAAACAGATGTCTTTACGATCCTGCTGCTTCTGCTGAACCTGTTCTCCGCAACCATCTACATGCCCGGAGCTTTTCTGTTCACACGGACTTTTGAGGGAAAGCACCTGATTGTCAATGTGGTCGTGCCTTTGGCAGCGGCAGTCTGTGTGGCTGTCTACAGGGGGATTCCGGAGGATGCGGGAGAGCAGAGGTATGTATTCGAGAATCTGTTTTTCCTTCTTCTGGCAGGTGTCTGTTTTTCAGCGAGTGTCTCAGTGCCGGCTCTGATGGTCGCTGCGGCACTGTTTCCATTTTCTGTGTATTCGAAAAAATGGAACATGCTGCTGCGTCTGTTTCTGGCGGAGCTTCCATTTCTGGTGTGGGCCGTGCTATATATCCTGAATTCACGCCGGGTTTTCATTCTGGCAGCATACAGATGAGGGGAGGATGATTGGATGGAAGGGATCACAGTCTCAGGGGCAGGTCTGTCTTTTGTCATGGAATGCTTCAGAAAATATGTGGGCAAGAGCTGGGAGATTGCCGTTTTCTGCCTTGCCGGAATGATTGTCAGCGCACTGACCATCATCCGCAGCAGAAGGGCGATGAGAGCGGACGGAATCTATGCTGCGGCAAAAGTGCCGGATTCATCCGGAGCGGTTTACGGGATCGGTTCGGTCACCTGGATGAACTGGACACTTCTCATCATGCTTGGACTGACGGTTTACAATCCATTTCTGGTCAGAAAGCTGGTGCCAAAGCTTGGCATGACAACGGTATACTATCGGATGTTCTGGGCGTTTCCGCTGATCCCGGCGGCTGCCTTTTATCTGACCGAGCTGATTTTTCTGCCAAAGAAAAGGATGCTCCGCACAGCAGCCTGTGCTCTGGCGGCGGCTGGTATCATCCTGCTTATGCCGCTGAATCCGGGTGTCCGCTATCACCTGACACTTCCCGACAATGTCTTCAAGGTGCATGGTGCCATTCCGGTGATCTGCGATGTCATCCATGAGGATTTCGAGGCGTCTGAGCAGTACAGCTACTGGAACGAACGGGCGGAAGGGCTGGATCTCGATACAAAAAAGGGCGCAAGGACGTATGTCCTCTCGTTCCCGAGATGTGTCTTTCCGTCCGAACTGGAATTTCAGGTCCGGCAATATGACCCCGGGGTGACATTGACCTTCAACCGCAACATGCGGCTGTTCTACGATGGAAATACCTCAACGGGGATCCAATATACGAGCAAATCTGCAGCGTACCGGAGGCGGAAGCTGATCCTTGATGTCTGCCGAGGAAAAACAGAGGGTGTCACAACCGAAGATTTTCAGACAGCCATGAAGAAGACCCGGACGCAGTATCTGATTGTCAACCCGGCTCAGGCTGATCCCTCCTTCCTGAAAGTTGCAGGCTGCCGGCTTGTCAGCGAGACCGCCGGGTACTGCATCTATTCCTATGGCATCACAAAGGAAGGGTAAGCCCCGGCAGACGGCTGCCGACGGACTGCTGCTGTCTCCCTCAAGACTTGCATGAAGATTTGTCATCGATTTGTCATCGCGCTGCCAGCGCGGTTTATTTCCGATGGCCCGTTTTATTATCTTTATTTTTGGAAGCCTTCTGCTCAGCCTCGGCCTTGCGGAAGGCTTCTTTCTGATTTTTGCCGGAAAACACCCTTGCGACCAGCTGTATGGCATAGAGAAGGACCGGGATCAGCACCGTCATGACGATGGATGCCATCAGCCAGCCCTTCGAGTCTGCATTGCCGAATATGGCCAGCAGCATCGTCGCGAGGTACATGCCGATCAGGAGAATCGCCCCGACCAGAGCGAGAACCCGTCTTAACTTCTTCATTGTGATGTATAAACTCCTTTCACTCTCAAGCCGTGTTTATTAGAATATCAATTCACATTTGCCTGAGCAGAGTGTATCACATACAGACCGGAAAGCACACCGGAAAGCACAGCAGCCCCGGAATATCATTGAAAATGAATGGCTGATACGATATACTGTCCCAGTACATCTGGCCCCGGAAACAGGGGATCGAAAGCCGCCCTGAGAGCGGGAGATGACAATTTATCGATGAGATTGAGGAGAAACAATATGGCACTTTTGGATGACTGGCGTGCAGTGGCGTACAATACACAGGCTGACAAGAAAAAGCTTCAGCAGTTCTGGTCCGATTATTTTCTGAAGGAAAAGGCGATCTATGAGCAACTTCTGAAGGCATCGGACGATGTCGTGAAGGGGACAGTGAAGGAGCTGGCACAGAAGTACGATGTCACAGTTCAGACAATGACCGGGTTCCTCGACGGCATCAATGATTCGCTGAAGGAGAAGAATCCGATCGAGACCATGGAAGAGGATACGGAAGTCAACCTTGGCTTTGACAAGGTGCTTCTTTATAAGAACATGGTCGATGCGAAGGCGGACTGGCTCTATGGCCTTGAGGAATGGAAGACCATCTTTGACGAGAAGACACGCAAGGAGCTGTATCTCGAAGCCAAGAAGATGAATACCATTGTCAGACCGAAAAAGATCGGAAGGAATGACCCGTGCCCGTGCGGCAGCGGAAAGAAGTACAAGTTCTGCCATGGCCGGACGCCGGAGTTGCAGAAGGAGCTGGAAGAGCTGCTCGCGGCAAGAGGCGAGTAAGGCACATGAACGGGACGGCAGGCGGCTGGCAGGCAGCAGGGCTTCTGTGTCTGGGATATTATGTCGTGATCGCTGTGTATGCGGGACCGGATGCGGATTTCGGATGGTTCTGGATTGCGCTCGGCGCTGCTTTTCTGCTTGTATTTGGCAGAGACAGACTCGCGGTATCGCACCCGGGCCTGTTCCCGATTGTTCTCCACAGAATCTACGTGTCTCTTTTGTGTGCGGGGCTTCTCGCACTGGCTGCGTTCTGTCTGCCGGTTCTTTCGGGCATGCATCTGCCGGATCCCGAAGGCGCAGACTATATCATTGTGCTCGGTGCGCAGGTGAAGGGAGTCGAGCCGTCGAGGGCGCTGAAAAGACGCCTGGATAAGGCCGTCGAGGTTTCGGAAAAGAACCCTGATGCAAAACTGATCCTGTCGGGCGGAAAAGGAAGTGGAGAAGAGATCACGGAGGCCTTATGCATGGCCCGGTATCTCAGGCAGAAGGGAATTCCGGACAGCCGCCTGATCTTGGAAGACAGGTCGACGACAACCAGAGAGAACCTTCTGTTCTCGGACAGGATGACCGGCTGCGCATCCGGCCGATGCGGAATCGTCACCAACGATTTTCATGTAGCAAGGGCGCTCCGGATTGCCCGAAAGCTCGGATATGCTGACGCCGGCGGGATCGACGCTCCGGGGGATGCGTGGATGGAGCTGCACTATGTTGTACGCGAGTCGGCTGCACTGATCGTGGAGGAATTTCGTCATGACAAGACTTGAGAGAAGAGCGGCCCTTCTTGTGGCAGCAGCTGCTGCGGGAGTGGCTGCCTATGGAGTCCGCCTTGCAAAGAAGCGCGCCAGATATCTGGTGGAGAAGGCAGCGGCAGCCTTTCGGGGTGATGAAGTGTCTGAGCCGGAAGCAGGTGCCGGACAGTCAGGTGCAGATTCCGGGCCGGAAACAGCAGCGCCCGAGCAGGCAGCGGCAGATTCCGGGCTGAAACCAGCAGCACCCGAGCAGGCAGCAGCGCCTGAAACTTCAGAGAACTGATTCTGAACTGCCTTGACAAGTATGCGGGGCAGTGTTAGTATCTATATGTTTTGAGACAGGAAAGCAGAGGATTACTCTCACCCGGCCGATTTGTTCGCGCCGTGGTTCATATGTTTTCATCCCGGCTCATAAGTGGGCATTCGGGGTGGCTGTGAGCTGCGAGCGGATAACCTGGTTATCCGCTTTCTTGTTTATATGGTCGTTTACAGCGAATAAGGAGGGAAAAGCCATTAGCGATTTACAGATTAACGAACAGATCCGTGACAGGGAAGTTCGTCTTGTTGGCGAAAACGGTGAGCAGCTGGGCCTGATGAGCGCGCGTGACGCGCAGGAGAAGGCCAGGGAAGCAGGACTTGATCTCGTGAAGATCGCGCCGCGGGCGACGCCGCCTGTGTGCAAGATCATTGATTACGGAAAGTACCGCTATGAGCAGGTCCGTAAGCAGAAAGAGGCCAGGAAGAAGCAGAAGATCGTTGAGATCAAAGAGGTTCGTCTCTCACCGAATATCGATGTAAACGACATGAACACGAAGATGACATCCGCCAGAAAGTTCCTTGACAAGGGGAACAAGGTGAAGGTCACACTCAGGTTCAGAGGACGGGAGATGGCCCACATGCAGGCCAGCAGACATATTCTTGAGGATTTCGCGAAGGACTGTGAAGACATTGCCACGGTTGACAAGGCGATCAAGCAGGAAGGCCGTACCCTCACGATGATTCTGTCTGCGAAGAAGAACTGACCAAAAGGAGGAAACAAATTATGCCGAAGATGAAGACCAGCAGAGCAGCTGCGAAGCGTTTCACGAAAACAGGAACCGGAAAGCTGAAGAGAAACAAGGCTTACAAGAGCCATATTCTGACGAAGAAGACCACCAAGAGAAAGAGAAACCTTCGTAAGTCCGCCATCACCGACAAGACGAATGTTTCGAACATGAAGAAGATTCTTCCGTACTTATAATTGTCCTCCTTCAAGAGAACTGATTGAGTATGGTAACGGAGTAAAAGCAGGAGGATAAAAGAATGGCAAGAATCAAAGGCGCACTGAACGCAAGAAAGAAGCATAACAGAGTCCTGAAGCTCGCAAAGGGCTACAGAGGAGCACGCAGCAAGCAGTACAGAGTCGCGAAGCAGACCGTCATGCGCGCACTTTCCACCGCATATGCCGGCCGCAAGCAGAAGAAGAGACAGTTCCGTCAGCTCTGGATTGCCCGCATCAACGCGGCTGCAAGACTGAACGGGCTTTCCTACAGCAAGTTTATGTTCGGCCTCAAGCAGAGCGGCATCGAGCTGAACCGCAAGGTCCTGGCAGATATGGCTGTCAATGATGCAAAGGGCTTCGCTGAGCTTGTCAGCATCGCAAAGGAAAAGGTTGCGTAAGAGGCCGGCAGAGGGACAGGTGATGAATCATCCTGTCCAAAAGCCGTACGGGGCACCGGGCAGCAGCTGCTGCCCGGCGTTTTTACGCCTGGAAGGATGCCGTTTGATAAACGTTTGGAAACCGTTGGAAGCCGTTGAAAACGTTGGAACCCCGTTGGAAATCGTTTAGAAGATGTCGTTTAGAAAATGTAAAAAAAGATGTTGACAAGCACCCGGTGCTTTGGTAATATAACATTCGTTCGCGGAAGTGTCGGAATTGGCAGACGAGCAAGACTAAGGATCTTGTGGTATTCGTACCGTGTGAGTTCAAGTCTCATCTTCCGCAGCTTGGGAAACCGTCCTGATCTTCAGGACGGTTTTCTTGTTCCCAATCGGTTTCTGTCAGGATAAAAATATCTTGCAAAAACAATTGAGTTGGTTTATAATTTCTGCTGATTCTGGCATGGGGTTTTTATGCCCTTTCACCGAATCGTATTAAAACATACAGACATCGAGAAAGGAGGCTGGATTATGAAGGTTCGTTCTTCTGTGAAACCGATGTGCGAGAAGTGCAAGGTTATCAAGAGAAAGGGAAGAATCATGATTATCTGCGAGAACCCGAAGCACAAGCAGAGACAGGGCTGAGCAGAACCAAAAGCGGTATGTACGCACAGAACTGTGCGTTGACAATATACGATGAGATAAAAACCTGCCGGAGAGCTGAAGCGCATCCGGACATGAGGACAGGATTATTTCGTTGGAATATTGCCCTTAATACCGGCTCAGGATTCGTGCGGATATCACCCGCGCCATTTCAATACCGCAAGGCAGGGCGCGCACATTTGCAGGGATGAAAATCCCGGCTTAATGAACCGGAAAGGCTGTCTGCGATTGCAGCAGCTGGACCGACGCAGAGCATCGGTCCCAGTTAAAGACAATTCATTTTAGGAGGATTTATTACATGGCTCGTATAGCTGGTGTAGACTTACCGAGAGATAAGCGAGTTGAGATCGGCCTGACTTATATCTACGGAATCGGCCGCACAACTTCCAACAAGATTCTCGCCAAGGCGAGTGTCAATCCTGATACCCGTGTCAGAGATCTCACCGATGAAGAGGTTGAGAACATCCGCAGCGCGATGGATGAGATGGAAGTGATGGTGGAGGGCGACCTTCGCCGTGACACTGCGATGAACATCAAGAGACTGACCGAGATCGGATGCTACAGAGGTGTCCGTCACAGAAAGGGCCTTCCGGTTCGCGGCCAGAAGACCAAGACGAATGCGAGAACCCGCAAGGGACCGCGCCGCACTGTTGCCAACAAGAAGAAGTAATCAACAGACTCGGATGATCAATCAGAAAGCAGGTTTATAAAAGAATGGCAGATAAAAAGGGTGTAAAGAAAGTCACTAAGAAGCGTGTCAGAAAGAATGTAGAGAGAGGCCAGGCACATATTCAGTCATCCTTCAACAATACGATTGTGACGCTGACGGATGCTGAGGGCAATGCTCTTTCCTGGGCAAGTGCAGGCGGACTGGGCTTCAAGGGCTCCAGAAAATCTACTCCTTACGCAGCACAGATGGCGGCTGAGACAGCTACCAAGGCTGCAATTGTTCATGGCTTGAAGTCGGTCGATGTCTTCGTCAAGGGACCGGGTTCGGGACGCGAGGCTGCAATCCGCGCTCTGTCCGCGAATGGCCTCCAGGTCATCTCCATCAGCGATGTGACTCCTGTTCCGCACAACGGATGCCGTCCGCCGAAGAGAAGAAGAGTCTGACCGTATGAAGTCTCTGCGGCCGCCTGAGTATGGAAGGCTTGCAGGGATGGTATACAGATCGAAAAGATGCCATCAACATATATGGAGGTAGATCATAAATGGCAGTCAATAGAACACCTGTGCTGAAAAGATGCAGATCGCTCGGAATGGAACCCACCGTTCTGGGATATGACAAGAAGTCAAAGAGAGAGCTGAAGCGCGCCCGCAGAAAGGTCAGCGAGTATGGCCTGCAGCTGCGCGAGAAGCAGAAGGCAAAGTTCATATACGGCGTAACGGAGAAGCCGTTCCGCAACTACTATAAGAAGGCAGAGAGAATGCCGGGCATGACCGGTCCGAACCTGATGATCCTTCTGGAGTCCAGACTGGACAACGTCATCTTCCGCCTTGGCCTTGCCAGAACGAGAAGAGAGGCTCGCCAGATTGTCGACCACAAGCAGGTTCTTGTGAACGGAAAGTGCGTCAACATTCCGTCCGCACTTGTGTCTGCAGGCGATGTCGTCGAGATCAAGGAAAAGTGCAGAGATTCCCAGAGATATAAGGATATCGCAGAGGCAACCGGCGGAAGACTCATCCCGGAATGGCTTGAGCTGGATGCTGAGAACTTCAAGGCGACCGTCAAGAGCCTTCCGACCAGAGAGATGATCGATGTTCCGGTCGATGAAGTCCAGATCGTCGAGCTGTATTCCAAGTAATTACACCGGGGTACGCAAAAGTCAACAAGGCACACACCCATATAAGGAGGGACTGAGTTGCTCGATTTCATCGTTCCTAAAATTACAGTTGCAGAGATTTCCGACGACAAAAAGCATGGCCGCTTTGTTGTGGAGCCGCTGGAGCGCGGCTACGGCATCACGCTCGGCAATTCTCTTCGAAGGATCATGCTCTCCTCTCTTCCGGGAAGTGCTGTGAGCCAGGTCAAGATCGAGGGAGTGCTCCATGAGTTCAGCTGCATTCCGGGCGTCAAGGAGGATGTAACAGAGATCATCCTCAACCTCAAGAGCCTTGCGATCAGAAATCACAATACATCCGATGAGCCGAAGACAGCATATATTGACTGCTCAAAGGAAGGAGTTGTGACTGGCGCGGATATCGAGGCTGATCAGGATATCGAGATCGTCAATCCGGATCAGGTGATCGCACATCTGAACGGCGGATCTGACTGCAAGCTGAACATGGAGCTCACGATTACAAACGGGAGAGGCTATGTCAGCGCAGAGAAGAGCAAGAAAGACGATATGCCGATCGGCGTCATTGCTGTCGACTCAATCTATACGCCGGTTGAGCGTGTCAATATGACGGTTGAGAATACCCGTGTCAAGCAGAATACGGACTATGACAAGCTGACACTTGATGTCTGGACGAATGGAACACTTGCGCCGGACAAGGCTGTCAGCATGGCGGCACAGGTTCTGAGCGATCATCTCAAGATGTTCATCGATCTCTCGGATGCGCCGGTGCAGCCTGTCCTTACAGACACAAAGCAGGAGACAGACGGCGGACAGCTGGATATGACGATTGATGAGCTTGAGCTTTCTGTCCGTTCCTACAACTGCCTGAAGAGAGCCGGAATCAATACGGTCGGCGAGCTTTGCAACAAGACACCGGACGATATGATGAAGGTCCGCAATCTGGGCAGAAAGTCTCTTGAGGAAGTCCTTGCCAAGCTGAAGGATATGGGACTTTCACTGCGCAGCAGTGAGGAAGTATAACGAAAGAGATTGAAAGGATTTAAAAAGAAACCCCGGGAACCGAAAGGAACCCTGAGATTTACATGCAGACGGTAAGACCGAAGGATGCGCGTCTGTATGTCAGGAGTTTGGAGGATTTAAGAACATGTCAGGATACAGAAAACTCGGCAGAACATCTTCTCAGAGAAAGGCTCTGCTTCGCAGCCAGGTTACCCAGCTTCTCTATCATGGAAGAATCATCACCACCGAGTCCAAGGCAAAGGAAGTCATGAAGATTGCAGACGGACTGATTGCGCTTGCAGTCAAGGAGAAGGATGACTTCCAGACTGTGACCGTGACCGCAAAGGTTCCGCGCAAGGATGCTGAAGGAAAGAGAGTCAAGGAAGTTGTCGACGGGAAGAAGAGAACCGTCTATGACGAGGTCCAGAAGGAGATCAAGAAGGACAACCCGGCAAGGCTTCATGCAAGACGCCAGATGCTGAAGGTTCTCTATCCGGTTACGGAAGTTCCGAAGGAAGCTGCCGGAAGAAAGAGAAATACCAAGAAGATTGATCTGCCGAAGAAGCTTTTTGAGGAGATCGCTCCGAAGTATGTCGGCCGCAACGGTGGTTATACCCGCATCATCAAGATCGGGGAGCGCCGCGGTGACGGAGCAATGGAGGTCGTTCTGGAGCTTGTCTAAGGCTTTCTGACGACAGATATTTCTTCGTACAGGATTCAACAGAGATGAGAGGGCCTGGCCTGCAGCTGCAGGCCGGGTCCTTTTTTTAAGCGACGATCGAACAGACAGAAGGCCTATGGAAGATCTTCATATGACACCGCCGGATACAAGGATCCGTGTTCTTTTTATACTCGGGGAGAGCAGCATGGATGCCCTCTGCATGCAGGAGACAGGACGCGCATATTTGAAGGAGATAGGCCGCAGAGCTTTCAGTGTCCAGATTGTGCAGCGCCAAGGCATAAAGCAGGCATATTCGGATGCAGATCTTGTGGTGACGGACAATCTGGATCTGTCGGCGGCCCTTGCTGGAAATGGATTCTTTGTTGCAGGGTATCAGCCGGATGCAGACGGCGGTTTTTTCGATGGTGCTTCCTATGTGATTCAGTCCTTTGAGGACGCAGACGCGGAGGGCCTTTTGAATGCGTACAGGCGGTGGAAAGGGATACCGGTCCGCATCGGGGAGACAAAGCGTCTGCTTGTCCGGGAAAGTACGAAGGAGGACTATCCGACACTGAGCCGAATTCTAAGCGAGGTACGGGAGCCGGATGCCGGGGGCATCAGACTGTGGCAGAGCATCGAAGAAGACCAGTATCTTGCATATATCAAGGCAACCTACAGCTTCTGGGGGTTCGGGCTCTGGACTGTGACTGAGAAGAACAGCGGGGAGACTGCAGGCTGGTGCGGGCTGATCCCGAAAACGGACAGCCTTTCGCCGGATGGCCGGATTGAGCTGGGATATGTGATTGCGGAAAAGTGGCGCAGGCAGGGCTTTGGAACGGAAGCCTGCCGGGAAATACTCCGCTACGCGGCTCAAAAGACCGGGATTGAGGAGATATGGGTGTTGATCGACCAGCGGAACAAGCCTTCTCTCAGGCTTGCGGAGAAGCTCGGTTTCAAGGAGAAGACAGTCATTCCTGCGTCTGCATGCGGCGTCAACGTCCCGGATGCTGACGCACGATTGTCAGTACGGACCATTGTTCTCAGGCGGAAGAACTTATAAGGTATAAGGGAAGGATAAAGGAAGGATAAAGAAATAGATTCAAGGAAAACTGGGTATAACAGATCATTCTCATATGATCTGAGAACAGGATCACAGATGAAGAAAGGAGCGGAACATGGCACAGAATCCAGTTGTAACCATCACCATGGAAGATGGGGGCGTCATGAAGGCAGAGCTTTATCCCGATATGGCATCGAACACCGTCAACAATTTCATTTCACTCGTAAAGAAGGGGTTCTATGACGGGCTCATTTTCCACCGCGTCATCGCCGGTTTCATGATACAGGGCGGAGACCCGGAGGGGACCGGGATGGGCGGGCCCGGCTATTCGATCAAAGGAGAGTTCCGCCGCAACCATTTTCCGCAGAATACCCTGAGGCATACGCCGGGTGTCCTGTCGATGGCGAGATCGATGAGCCCGAATTCAGCAGGATCGCAGTTCTTTATCATGCACGGAGACGCCCCGCATCTCGACGGTGAGTACGCCGCATTCGGGAAGGTGACGGAGGGAATGGAGGTCGTGGACCGGATTGCACAGTCTGAGACCGACTATTCAGATCGTCCGATGGAGGAGCAGAAGATTCAGTCCATGACAGTTGAAACCTTTGGCGTGGATTATCCGGAGCCGGCGAAGTGCTGAGCCCTGCGGAATCCTTCACGATCAGGGATTTGTGCATTTGGGCAGGGTTACGGAAACTCAGCGGTGTGATCTTACCTGAACCGAAAGGCAGGAAGAATCGGGTGAGCATAATGAACAAACTATAAGTATTAAAATTGTTGAAAAGAAACAAATCGACTACACAGGGCCAAAATGGTGTTGAAACTATTCTGGCCCTGTGCTATTATTCAGTCATCACCGGAAACGATACCGACAACGTTGCCGACAACGGTTCCGGTAAGGCTTCCGATAGGAAAGAAGCAACCCAAAATCATGTATGTCAAAGGAGAGGACGAGACATGAAAAAGAAAGCCGTAAGTATTCTTATGACTGCTGCAATGGCAGCAAGCATGCTTGCCACAACTGCGATGGCAGGCGAGACAGAAGCTTCCACAGAAGCTTTTGATCCGGGTACCGGCAAGGTTTATCTGCTGAACTTCAAGCCGGAGACTGACGAAGCATGGCAGACGCTTGCATCCGATTACAGCAGCCAGTATGGCGTCGATGTCACGGTTCTGACCGCAGCTGACGGACAGTACAACACAACCCTGACATCTGAGATGGCAAAGAGCGATGCTCCGACCATCTTCACAGTCGGCAACGCGACAGCAGCTCAGACCTGGAATGACTACACCTATGATCTGAAGGATACGCCTCTTTACAGCCATCTGACCGACAAGTCACTGACCGTCAACTACGATGGCAAGGTTGCAGCGATTGCAAACTGCTTCGAGTCTTACGGCATCATCTACAACAAGACGATCCTGAATGACTACTTCCAGATGGACAATGCCAAGGCAAAATCCATGGATGACATCAATTCCTTCGATACCCTGAAGGCTGTTGCAGATGACATCCAGTCCAGAGTCGATGAGATCAACGATAAGTTCGGAACCAGCCTGACTGAGGCATTTGCTTCCGCAGGCCTGGATGATTCCTCTTCGTGGAGATTCTCTGGACACCTTGCAAACCTTCCGCTGTACTATGAGTTCAAGGATGATGGTGTAGACCTGACAGCAGGTGAGCCGACCATCAAGGGTACCTACCTTGACAACTTCAAGAATGTCTGGGATATGTATGTATCTGATTCTGCAGCAGATCCGAAGACCCTGAACTCCGGCTCCTACAATGCAGAGCAGGAATTCGGAATGGGCGAGGCTGTGTTCTATCAGAACGGTGACTGGGAGTTCTCAGCATTGACCAACGAAGACAATGGTTATGAAGTCAAGGCTGAAGATCTCGGAATGATGCCGATCTACTTTGGTGTCGATGATGCGAAAGAAGGCCTCTGCTCCGGAACCGAGAACTTCTGGGCAATCAATGCAAAGGCTCCGCAGGAGGATATCGATTCTTCTCTTGCATTCCTCAACTGGGTGATCACCTCTGACGAAGGCCGCAAGGCGATGGTCGATGACATGGGACTTACCTGCCCGTTTGATACCTTCACCGGCGACTATGCTTCCAGGAATGCATTCGGCGCTGAGGCAACGGCTCTCCAGTCTGCAGGAAAGACTTCTGTTGCATGGTCCTTCAACGCAACACCGAATGTTGATGACTGGCGCAAGGATGTTGTCAACGCTCTGACAGATTACACCTCCAACGGCGGAAGCTGGGATGCAGTCAAGACCGCATTCGTTGATGGATGGGCACATCAGTGGACGCTGGCTCATGAGGGAGAGGCATCAACTGAGGCAGCTACCGAGGCAGCTACTGAGGCTGAGTAAAGATCGGATGTCCGGCAAAGGACAGAAAATCTCCTTGATGAAGAGAATGTGAATCACCGGGGATGAGTTGCAGATACGGAACTCATCCCTTTTTTTTCTCACGAATCGGCTGGTGCCTGATGAGGGAACCGAAGCTGAGCCATGGCGAGGGAGAAATTTTATGCAAAAGTCAATCAAGAAATATTTTCCATTATTCATGCTGCCGACAGCGATTGCATTCCTGATCGGCTTCATCATCCCGTTCTTCTATGGAATCTTCCTGTCATTCTGCAAGTTTACGACTGTGACAGACTGGAAATGGGTAGGATTCAAGAACTATTCCAGAATCTTTGTTGTGAACGGCAAGGTTGACACGACCTTCCTTCATTCCATCTGGTATACGTCACTGTTTACGGTCGTGACAGTCGTGATCATCAATGTCGTTGCATTTGCGATCGCACTGGCACTGACGAAGGGAATCAGAGGAACGAATTTCTTCCGGACTGCATTCTTCCTTCCGAACCTGATTGGCGGAATTGTCCTGTCCTACATCTGGATGATGATTTTCAACGCTGTTCTTCAGAATTACAGAATGACGATCACCACTTCTCAGTGGAGCGCATTCTGGAGTCTGGTCATCGTTGTATGCTGGCAGCAGATCGGGTACATGATGGTCATCTACATCGCCGGGATTCAGAACATCTCTCCGGACCTGATCGAGGCAGCCGAGATTGACGGAGCGAACAGCAGACAGCTGCTCCGCTATGTCACGCTTCCGATGCTGGCTCCGACCATCACCATCTGCACCTTCCTGACACTGACGAATGGGTTCAAGCTCTTTGATCAGAACCTCGCACTGACAGGCGGCAACCCGAACCATCTGTCTGAGCTGCTTGCCCTGAACATCTACACAACGATGTATGGTTCGACCGGCTGGCAGGGTGTCGGCCAGGCAAAGGCAGTGATCTTCTTCATTCTGGTCGGTGTGATCTCGCTGATTCAGAATAAGATGTCCAGAAGCAAGGAGGTGGCGTGACCATGGCAAAGGCAAAGAAGCTGAACAAGGCAGCGCAGGAGGTTTCAACTGTACGCCGCGCCAGACACGGCGGCCTGCTGACCGTGATTTTCACGATCATATCCCTGATCTGGATTTATCCGCTCGTCGTCGTCACTCTCAACTCCTTCAAGAAGAAAGCGTTTATCTTCAAGAACCCGTTTGGCATCAGCCGGTACTCGCTGTTCAGCGACGGAGCTGAGAAGTGGGAGAAGGGCATCAAGCAGGTGTTCTTCGGCATGAGAAACTATGTGAATGCATGGAACAAGACCGGATTCCCGAGAGCGTTCGTATTCTCCCTGTTCATCACGGTATTCTCCGTCATCGTGATCATTCTCTGCACCTCCATGGCAGCATGGTACATCGTGCGTGTGAAGTCGAAGTTTACTTCCCTGTTTTACATCCTGTGCCTGTTTTCGATGATCGTCCCGTTCCAGATGGTGATGTTCACGCTGTCCAAGTTTGCGAACATCCTGCATCTCGGTAATCCGGTTGGTATCATCGTTGTGTACCTGGGATTCGGCGCAGGGCTCGCCGTGTTTATGTTCACCGGCTTTGTCAAGAGCATTTCCCTTGAGATTGAGGAAGCCGCGATGATCGACGGGTGTTCGCCGGTGCAGACCTTCTTCAAGGTTGTGCTGCCGATCATGAAGCCGACTGTCATGACAGTTACAATCCTCGAGTCCATGTGGATCTGGAACGACTACCTGCTTCCGGCACTGGTTTTGAATATCAACAAGTACAAGACCATCCCGATCGCAGTCCAGTATCTGAAGCAGTCCCACGGAAACATTGACTGGGGCGCGATGATGGCGGTACTGGTCATGGCCATCATCCCGATCGTGATTTTCTATGCATTTGCACAGAAGTACATCATTGAGGGCGTTCTGGCCGGAGCCGTCAAGGGCTGATGAAAAACGCATGAAAGGAAATGCACGTACATGAGATATGCAGGAATCCTGCTTCCGATTTCCAGCCTTCCGTCTCCATACGGAATCGGAACATTTTCAAAGAGTGCCCGCCAGGTTGTTGACCAGCTGGAGGCTGCCGGCCAGCATTACTGGCAGATCCTCCCGCTGGGTCCGACGGGATACGGGGACTCTCCCTACCAGTCCTTCTCTGCTTTTGCAGGAAATCCGTATTTTATTGACCTGGACGCTCTGATTGAGGAAGGGCTTCTGAAGAAGAGCGAGGTGGATACCGTCGATTTCGGGCAGGTGGACGAGACGAAGGTCGACTACTACAAGCTCTATACAAACCGCTTCACGGTCCTGAAGCTTGCCTGCGGGAGAAGCCGCTTTGACCAGACAAAGGAGTACAAGAGGTTCTTCTCGGAGAACGAGGACTGGCTTCCGGACTATGCGCTGTTCATGGCGGTCAAGAATGCAAATAATGGAAAAAGCTTTCAGGAATGGCCGCTTGAGCTGAGAAAGAGGGATCCGGAGACACTCCGGAAGGCAAAGGAGACATACAGCGGAGAGATCCGTTTCTACTGCTTCCTCCAGTATATGTTTGCTTTCCAGTGGAGCAGCCTCAAGAAGTATGCCAACGATCATGGCATTGAGATCATCGGGGACATTCCGATCTATGTGTCGCCAGACAGCTCGGATTTCTGGGCGCATCCGGAAATGTTTCAGGTGGATGAGGACGGAAGGCCGAAGGCTGTCGCAGGCTGTCCGCCAGATGCATTTTCGGCCGACGGACAGCTGTGGGGCAACCCGCTTTACGACTGGAGCTATCATGAAAAGACAAACTTCTCTTGGTGGAAGAGAAGAATCGATCACTGCCTCAAGCTGTATGATGTCGTGCGGGTTGATCATTTCCGCGGGTTCGATGAGTATTATTCCATTCCCTACGGCAGTGTGAATGCGGTGAAGGGAAAGTGGATGCCGGGACCCGGCATGAAGCTGTTCCGTGCGCTCGCGGAGAACCCGAAGGTGACGTCAAAGTCGATCATTGCGGAGGATCTCGGATTTTTGACACCGTCTGTCATTCAACTGGTGAAGGATTCCGGATTCCCGGGGATGAAGGTCATCGAGTTTGCGTTCGACTCCAGAGACTCCGGAAACTACCTGCCGTATAATTATCCGCACAATTCCATCGTCTATACGGGAACACACGATAATCAGACGCTCTATGCGTGGTACGATGAGCTGTCAGATGACGACAGAAAGCTTGCGGACGATTATCTTGGACTTGCAGATGTACCGAGGAAGGAGAAAACCTGGCAGTTTATCCGGCTTGCAATGGAGAGCGTCTCAGATACCTGCGTGATTCCGATGCAGGACTATTTGAACCTTGACAGTTGGGCGAGGATGAATCATCCTTCCACGACCGGTGGAAACTGGTGCTGGAGATTGAGAAAGGACGAGTTTTCGGATGAGCTGGCATCGAAGATCAGGAGGCTGACGAAGATATCCGGCAGACTGGCACAGAGAAATACAAAGTGACTGATGGATGGCAGGGCAGGTGGTGAGGGCCCTGCCATCTTTTTGTGAAGGCGACCGCTCATCATCGGGTGCGGGCAGGAGATTATCCGGAGATCAGGCATGAGGTTCATCCATTCGGCGGGACAGACAGCTGTCAGAACAGCATCCGTATGCCGCCTGCATACGGATCATTGCATCTGCCTGCGGTACTTGCTATAATGCTTGAGTCTGCGGTCTTTGCGGCTGAGACGGAAGGAACGATACAACATGGAACAGATCACAATTAAGGAAATAGCAAAGATCTGCGGAGTCGGTGTCAGCACGGTCTCCCGTGCGATTAACAACCACCCGGATATCAATCCGGAGACGAAGAAAAAGATCCTTGACACCATTACGGAATACCAATATATTCCAAACAACAGTGCCCGGAACCTGAAGCGGTCTGAAAGTAACACAATTGCAGTCCTGGCAAAGGGGATCAGCAATCCGCTCTTCGGCGCGATGGTTCAGATGCTGGAACGTGATATCCTGGGAAAGCAGTACCTGTTTGTTCTTCAACAGGTGGATGAGGAAGAGAATGAAATCGAGGCTGCAATCCGCCTTGAAAAGGAGAAGCGGCTGAAAGGAATCATATTTCTTGGAGGAGCCAGCCATCCGAGGGAAGATCTGCTTCACCAGCTGACGGTTCCGTATGTAATCTGTACGGTCAATGCCGTGCTCGGGGAGAGCCTTGACAACTTCGGAGTTGTTTCCATCGATGACGAAGCCGAGAGCTACCGGATGGTTGATTATCTCTGCCGGATGGGACATCGGCGGATTGCCATTCTGACCTCTCTGGCGCGGGATTCCAGCATCGGGACGCTTCGCCTTGAGGGGTACAAGAGAGCGCTGAGGGACAACGGAATTGAGTACGACGAGTCTCTCGTGGTCACGATGGACCCGGATGAGCAGACCTATACGATGCAGAATGGCTATCAGCAGACGAGGAGACTTCTGAATCGGGGAGTCCCCTTTACAGCGGTGTATGCAATCGCGGACGTGATCGCAATCGGAGCCTGCAAGGCGATCTTTGATGCGGGAATGAAGGTGCCGGAGGATGTGTCCGTCGCCGGATTTGACGGCCTGGATCAGGCATTGTATTACCAGCCCTCGCTGACTACAATCGAACAGCCGATCAGAGAGATGACAACGGAGGCAAGCCGAATTCTCTTTGAGCTGATCAACGAGAAGACGGGGAGAAGGTATCGCATATTCCCGGCGAAACTGCGGGAGGGACAATCGGTAAGAAGAATATCAGGATGAAGAGTTCAGACAGAAGATCGATCATAGAAGGACATGATCTGACATACGAGTACCTCCATTATGACGACGACGGCAATGTGGACGCTTCCTACAAGGCGCTGAAGGGCGTCAGCCTCGATGTGAAGGAAGGACAGTTCATCGCGATTCTGGGGCACAACGGTTCCGGAAAGTCGACGCTTGCCAGGCAGCTGAATGCGCTGCTCGTCCCGTCGGGAGGTACTCTTTTTGTAGACGGACTGGACACCCGAGAGGAAAAGAATGTCGGAGCGATCCGGCAGGCAGCCGGCATGGTCTTTCAGAACCCGGACAATCAGATCATCGCCTCCGTCGTGGAGGAGGATGTAGGGTTTGGCCCTGAGAACATGGGGGTTCCGACGAAGGAGATCTGGGAGAGAGTCCGGAAAGCCCTGAAGGCTGTCGGCATGTGGGAATACCGGGAAAGTTCTCCGAACAGGCTCTCCGGAGGCCAGAAGCAGCGTGTCGCGATTGCGGGTGTGATTGCGATGAAGCCGAAATGCATCGTGCTGGATGAGCCTACGGCGATGCTGGATCCGGGCGGACGGGCGGAGGTCATCCGGACAGTACGGGAGCTGAACAGGACAGAAGGGATCACCGTCATATTAATCACCCATTATATGGAAGAGGTGATTCACGCAGACCGGGTTCTTGTCATGGACGAGGGGACTGTTGTGATGTCAGGGACACCGAGAGAAGTCTTCTCAAATGTCCGTGCATTGAAGGAAATCCGTCTGGATGTTCCCTTTGTCACGGAACTTGCGGACAGGCTGAAGGAGCGGGGAGTTCCGCTGCCGGACGGGATCCTGACGGTGGAAGAGCTGACAGAGGAGCTGGAGAAGATCAGGCATGGAGATCAGAATCGAGCATCTTAATTACATATACGGCCTGGGAACCTCTTACGAGAAAAAGGCGCTCGATGACATCAGCCTGACCATCCGGAGCGGGGAGTTCATCGGGATCATCGGCCATACGGGTTCTGGAAAATCGACGCTGATTCAGCATCTGAACGGGCTGAACCGGGCTTCGTCCGGGCAGATTTTTGTCGATGGAAAGAAGATCTATGAGGACGGATACCCGATGCGGCAGCTCCGGTTCCGGGTCGGTCTGGTGTTCCAGTACCCGGAATACCAGATCTTTGAGACAACGGTGCTGAAGGATATCTGTTTCGGACCGAAGAATCAAGGGCTTTCCGAAGAAGAGGCAGGAGGGCGCGCAAGGGCGGCGATGCGCATGGTCGGACTTGACGAGAGCTACGAGAACAAGTCTCCATTTGAGCTGTCCGGCGGGCAAAAGCGAAGGGTTGCGATCGCCGGGATCCTGGCGATGAACCCGGAGGTTCTGGTGCTGGATGAACCGACTGCAGGTCTGGATCCGAAGGGGCGGGATGACATCCTGGGGGTGCTGAAACAGCTGCACCAGGAGTCCGGCATTACCGTTGTGCTGGTTTCGCACAGCATGGAGGATGTGGCGGACTATGCCAGCCGGATCATCGTTCTCGACAAAGGGAAGGTGCTGTATGACGATATCCCCGCAAGGGTGTTTTCTCATGTGGAGGAGCTGGAGTCGATCGGACTTGCGGCCCCGCAGGTGACCTATGTCATGCGGGCTCTTCGTAGAATGGGATGGGACGTCAGCCAGGATGTGACGACGCAGGCGGAGGCGGCGGATGAGATTCTGGAGGTGCTCAGGAAGGCAGGGGTGAAATGCTGAAGGATATGACAATCGGCCAGTATTACCCTGGCAATTCCCTGATCCACAGGCTGGATCCGCGCGTCAAGCTGCTCGGAACCCTCGTCTTTATTATATCTCTTTTTACATTCAGCTCGATCAGTGCCTATGCGCTCGCGACGGTGGCCGTGCTGACAGTGGTCACCATGTCGGGGGTACCGCTTCGCTACATCCTGAAGGGCCTGAAGCCCATCTTCATCCTGATGCTGATTACGATTCTGTTCAATCTGTTCATGACGCCGGGCACGGCTGTGCTTCAGATCTGGAAGCTGAAGATGACGGAGGAAGGCATCCGGTTTGCGATCCATATGGCGGTCCGCCTGACGTATCTGATCATCGGTTCCAGCATTCTGACGTTCACCACGACACCGAACAGCCTGACAGATGGGCTGGAGTCCGGGCTCGGATGGATGAACAGGCTTCATGTACCAGTTCATGAGATTGCGATGATGATGAGCATCGCGTTGCGGTTCATCCCGATTCTGATGGATGAGACGGATAAAATCATGCGGGCGCAGGAAGCCAGGGGAGCGGATTTCCAGTCGGGCGGCGTCTTCCACAGGGTGAAGGCGATGGTGCCCCTTCTCGTCCCGCTCTTTGTCTCAGCCTTTCGCCGGGCAAATGACCTTGCGCTTGCAATGGAGGCGAGAGGGTATCACGGCGGGGCTGGAAGGACGAAGATGAAGCCGCTGGTTTATCACAGGAAGGACTGGATCGCCTTCCTGGTCATGGCAGGCTATATGGCCGCACAGATTCTGCTGAGAATATTTGTAAAGATATGAAAAGAGTCAAACTGACGGTCGCCTATGACGGGACCCATTATCATGGCTGGCAGATTCAGCCGGAAGGAGATACGATCGAGGCCGAGCTCAACAGGCACCTGTCCGAGCTTTTGAAAGAGGAGATCCATGTGACAGGCGCAAGCCGGACGGATGCAGGGGTGCACGCGTTGGGGAATGTCGCGGTGTTCAACACGCAGGCCAGAATGCCGGTGGACAAGATTGCCATCGCAATGAACACGAGGCTGCCGTCCGACATCCGGATTCAGAAATCCGAACAGGTGCCGGAAACCTTCCACCCGCGTTTCTGCCGGGTGCGCAAGACCTACCGCTATCAGATCTGGAACAGGCCGGTCCAGAACCCCCTGGTGTCGCGCTACTCTACATTTTACTATTATCCGCTCGATGCGGAGAAAATGGACAAGGCTGCGCATTACCTTCTGGGGCGGCATGACTTCTCCTCCTTCTGCACGGCAATGCCGGACAGACCGAACCATGTGCGCACAATCGAGGAGATCTCTGTCCGGCGTGAGGGGGATATGATCACGCTTCAGATCACCGGAGACGGCTTCCTCTACAACATGGTGCGCATCATCGCGGGCACACTCCTGAGAGTCGGCGGCGGTCAGATGAAGCCGGAGGAGATGAAGACCGTGCTCGAGGCGAAGGACAGAAGCCTTGCCGGGGACACGGCGCGGCCGGAGGGCCTGACACTGATGGGAATTGAATATCTGGATGATAAACAGAGGGGTTGACAGGGGCGATCCCCATGAATATAATAATTCAGTGCGGCTATGAGCCGCTCATCTCTGAGTGATAAGCGTTTACCGGAAAGAACGCTTTTCCATACCAGGAAGGGCGGATATAACTTCTGCCAGTCCATCGTAAGACGCAGCACTCTCGGCTGCGGACGTAATGCTGATAATGGAGGAAAATCGATGAAAACCTATATGGCGACACCATCTACGATCGAAAGAAAGTGGTATGTAGTCGATGCAAACGGTAAGACGCTTGGACGTCTGGCCAGTGAAGTCGCTTCTGTCCTCAGAGGAAAGAATAAGCCGACCTATACACCGTTCCTTGATACCGGGGATTATGTGATCGTTGTCAATGCTGAGAAGGTGAAGACCACCGGTAAGAAGCTTGACCAGAAGACCTATTTCACGCACTCCAAGTTCGTCGGCGGGGCAAAGTTCACAAGCCTTCGCGAGGCGATTGCGACAAAGCCGGAAAAGGTTATCGAGCACGCAGTATTCGGAATGCTTCCTCATGGATCGCTCGGAAGACAGATGCAGAAGAAGCTGTTTGTCTATGCAGGCCCGGATCACAAGCATCAGGCGCAGAATCCTGAGACGCTTACATTCTAAGAGGGAGGGAACGTACTTTGGCTAGCGATAAGTTCTACGGAACCGGAAGAAGAAAGAGCTCTGTTGCCCGCGTCTATCTTGTAGCGGGAACCGGAAAGATCACGATCAACAAGAGAGATATCGATGAGTACTTCGGTCTTGAGACGCTGAAGACCATCGTTCGTCAGCCGCTTGTACTGACCGAGAATGCGGACAAGTTTGATGTCCTGGTCAACGTCAACGGCGGCGGCACAACCGGACAGGCCGGTGCCATCCGCCACGGCATCTCCCGTGCCCTTCTGGAGGCAGATCCGGAGTACAGAAAGCCGCTGAAGGATGCAGGCTTCCTGACGAGAGATCCTCGTATGAAGGAACGTAAGAAGTATGGTCTGAAGAAGGCCCGCAGAGCACCTCAGTTCAGCAAGCGTTAATCTCAGTTACCGAAGGATAATCGGGATCAGCAAACACGAGAAAACCCCGGAAACGCCATTTCTGGGGTTTTCTTATGCCCAAAATGGTTTGTCGCAGTTTATCCTGATAAAGTTCATGGATCGATATCCGTTTACCGCAGGAGAGGAGATCTCGATCATTTCCGGATAGGCCTTTATCCCTATGGACTTTCCGGCATACACCACCGGGACAGGGGTACTGGTTCGAACGGAAAGCGTACGGTGGAAAAAGGTAACTGTTCAGAATCCAATGTCAGTTAGTTAGTGTCTGCTCAACAAAGCCCCCAAAAACCACGAACAGCTGTGAATACCCGCGGCGGGAGGTTACGCTGCTTCGAATTCGATGAAATGGCTAGAATCTGTGCCGTTTTCGCTTTCCGCAAATAAAGCAAAAAAATATTGCCGGCAGGGATTGCGAATAGATTCGTCACAAACACTGACAGGGCAATCGATGACAGTGTCGTATCCGACAGCCTGGTCATGGCCAGCCCCGCGCCGCTGCACCGCTTGTCCAGGCTGAAGAAGCGTTCCACCTCGATCCGGTCTGTATTGTCCTGGTATTCCTCTTTGGTAGACGCTTCCCTGGACGGCCTGCCAAGCTTAGGCCCTGACATCCGGATTCCATGTTCTTTGCAATAACCGCGGTTCTTCCGCGTCCGGTAGATCTGGTCAACCACCGCCCTTGCGGGATAATGGCCGTTGCGCTGGTAGTACGCTTCAACCGCCCCCTGGAACACAGAGCCTTCATTATACGGGTCAAACTGGATCTTTTCCAGCCGGGCATGGCCTTTCTCATCGATGCTGACATCATAATTTGTGCCAAATTCTGTCGGGTTCTTTGCTTTCCCCCCGGATAACCGGCCTCAGGTATGGCTGGCTGATACTGACAATCCGGCCTTCAACGATGTGTGTATGGTTGTCAAACATGTACTTTTGCTGACGGTACAGCTCCATAATCGTCAGATAGAAGTCGGTATACTTTTCTGGTAGGGCATACCCTTCCGCCATATATGCCTCAAGGTATCCAAGATCACGGCGTAGGCACTCCAGCTGCTTGCGGACCAGGGAACGCAGCTTTTTTGTCGTACGTTTCTTGCTCTTTGCAACAGCCAGGTATTCCCTGCGGACAACATTCCGGTAAGTTCTTGGTTTCTTCCACGGGGCATAAGTTTTATGGAAGTAATCGATCATCTCCTCAAGCTTCACGCGCCCGCTATTTAAGAGCACAAAGCCCTGCGGATACTTTATGTTTGATGGCGAACAGGCAGCGTCAAGGATGAACGTCCCGCTGTTTTCCCCGTCTTCCGACACGCAAACCTTATTCCTGGCGTGTTCAGGCGTAGCATCAGTCTTTCCGAGGAACAGTTCGTTTTCCCGCGTCAGGAAGCTGACGCTGAGTCTTTTCCGAAATGTGACCAGCGATGTTGCCTCAAAATGGCACTTATGCGAGTACTGCTGTATGCCAAGGAAGTACTGGAGATACGGGTTCTCGGCGATCCTCTTTACAAGCGCGGTCGGACAGCTTTTGCGTTTCTGGATAATGAGAGCCCCAAGTGCCATCCTCAGAGGTTTCGCCGGGTATCCTCTGTAGGAGGGGAACAGACTGGCATACAATTTTTCAAGCGCCCCAGCCAATTCGTGTTGAAAGGACAACCCACTCGTTCTTCTCCTCAAGCTGCATCCCGCAGCTCTGGTTGAAGTCGAAAAGGTGTGAAGCGGTTTCTGCGCTTCCGGATTCACGGTTTCCATCGGCCGGACTCGCGGTTTCCACCTCGCCGGAATGGCGGTGTTTTTACACCGGAAAATTCAGAAAACGGGGAGTATATGGCAATGGATTTCTGTAGTGATGAAGATGAATCATATATGCATTCAGAAGAAAACCGTCTGGTGATGAATGACGGATATCTGAGAGAAATATCGTGGGAACGAAGAGAGGTGGGCGGTAAGCACACCTCTCTTCGTTATAAGGTTTTATATGTTTTGTCTGGCTTATAAATATTTATAGTCACAATGGTTCCGTATTTGGGGTAACTATGGATCTCAAGCCCTGAATTTGCTCCATACGTTAGCTTAAGTCTCTGATTAATATTAAATAATGCATATCCTTTGGCAAGAGGATTGGTACCTTTGGGATATCCTATCCCATTATCTTGAACAGTAATAATTAAATAATTGTCTATGTGATTACCTGAGATTTTGATGATTCCTTTAGATTCTAATCCTTCCAGACCATGATGAATACAGTTTTCTACCAAAGGCTGAAGTAAAATATTGAAAACTTCGTAGTCCATTAGTTTATCTGGAACGTCTGTGATTAATTCAAAACGGTTATTAAATCTGACATTTTGGATTTCAAAATAATATCTGACCAAATCAAGTTCCTGCCTTATGGTTGTATCAGAATTTCCATGATTTAATGATAATTCAAAGAAATGTGAAAGATTTAACACCATTTTTGCGGCATCATCAGCATGAGATTTCTTCGTTATCCAGTATAAATTATTTAAAGTGTTATATAAAAAATGAGGGTTTATCTGCGATTGGAGCATTTTCAGTTCTGCTTCTTTATGTTTGAGAGTGGTTTCATATAACGATGTAGTAAGTCTGTGATTCTCTGCAGATACAATTTGAAAACGATGTCCAAGTCTTCCTATCTCATCACTTGTATCAAACTGAATAGTAGAGAATTCGTGGTTCTCCAGTTTATCAATTGCATTTGTAAGAAGATTAATTTGTTTTGTGATACGGCGTGTAATATTATAGGCAGCATAAAGGCTTACAGTCAGCGAAACAATTCCAAGAAGCAAATTGAAGAAAAATACTTTTTTGTGATTTATAGAGATAAGAATAGGGTAATATGCAGTATAAGACCCACCCGGTAGTTGAATTAATGGTGTGATAAATCATATATTCCGAATCATCAACGTTCTGAGAAATACCATTTAATATTCGCTGCTGCACGAATTTATTTAAAGTACTGCTATTTTCTGTGGAAAAAATTGTATGGTTGTTAGCTACAATGTAAATGGAAAAATCTGTGCTTTTCAGCTCGCTATTACAGCTTCTTCAGGGTGTGCTCAGTTGTAGTTGGCCGCATAGCGGCGTAAGCCGTCCTATGCGGGATCGTTACCAGAATGACAATGCGACGGTGAGGTCAAGACCCTGCCCCGCAGGCGGGGCAGCTTTGCTGCAGCCTTGACGGAAACGGAACAGTGTCATAAGGATCATGCTGTTTCTTCCGTCATCATTCCCCACATGAAGCAGGCAAGTTCGCGGGCAATTGATGTTTTGACGACATTGACTTTTTTACCGCATTTCAGGGTCATCCTGTAATACCTCCTGCGGAGACGTTCGTTAGCTTTGTCAGCGTAGGCAATGACTTCCGGAGGGTTTCCTTCCTGGCGGGCTTTCAGAGCCTTGGATTTGAATCCGATACTCCCGCGCCCGTAGGACTGAGTTGCTTCAACAAGGAGCCTCTTGACATGCGTATTGCCGGCTTTCGTGATCGGGAGTCGGTTGATCCCGTCACCGCTGGAGTCCTTACCGGGGACCAGACCGATGTATGAGGCGAACTGCTGAGCTTTCTCAAACTGTTTGAAATCGCCGACTTTAACGATGACAGCAAGTGCCGTCTGCGTTTTGATGCTAAGGAAACAGCAGAGCTTCCGCACGCTTTCCCGATAAGCGTCCTGATCAGCCAGTTCTTCGATACGCCTGTCAAGACGTTCCAGGGTATCGGTAAGTTTATCGTAAGTCAGAAGGTACTCACTAAGGGTCTCTTTATAGAGTCCCTCTGGTTCAAGGCTCCGTAGCCAGCTGAGATGAGCAGCCGTCCAATGGCTGGCACCGGCATTGTAAATAAAGCCATGGCGGAGGCAGAACGCGAGGATCTGCTGCTTGATCTTCTTGAGTGCCAGTTTATGGTCATCCCTCATGCGGATGAACTCCTTGATCTGTTCCTCTTCGGAGGTAGGGACATGTACCTTGTGATACGAATGATGAGCGAGGCAGCGAGCGATCACCTCAGAATCCCGCCTACCGGTCTTTTTCTTTTTCTGTACAGGCGACTTCGCCATAGTGGAAGGAGCGAGTATGATACACTCAACACCATGATCGTTCATCTGATGATATAACGTATAGCCAAGACATCCGGCTTCATAACCGCATATAAACTTACTGTCATCGCCGTAGATTTCACGCATGCTTTCGATGTATTCAAGGACAAGCCGATAATCCGGATCAATCTTCACATAATGAGAGCAAGCATCATCTCTGACTGTATAGCAGCAAAGAGAAAAAGAGTTCTTGTGGACATCCATTCCGACGTAGACTGTGGTATTATTCATTTGGTGGCCTCCATTTGTATGCGGTAATCCCTGTTACCATGATTGTGACGATCACAGTTTACAGGTAAATCCGCGATGTTACAAATGTGGGGCCATTACATATTGTCTATATAGGTTAGCGGATGTGTTATCTTTGTTAGAACATTATAAGATATCATTAGCTTGCATTAGCAATGTTGCTTAGTTTAGAGGAGCGAAGAAAAACAGAGTACTTACAAGTGATTAATAATAACGCGAAAGGAAACCGAAATGAATAAAGAAGAATTATTATTAAAAAACTACAAAATATTGTCAAGAGATATTTCTAAAAATCGTGATGCTCTAATATCTGCAATTCAACAGCTAATGGAAATGGATCCAAACCTGGGACTTAGAGTTTGGGAAGAGAGTATAAATGATAATATAACCAGCATATCAACTGACTTTGGTAAAGTTGAGTTCGAATACAAAAATCCAGGGTACATACTTGTTTATCAATATGAAAACGCTATTTGCGAAAAGAATTTCTTTGCTAATGCGGCAGAAACATTTGCAAGAAACCATTATTTGCTGGATATCTTATATACTAAATCTCCTGTTTCAGAGTATTGCAGTGCCAAATATGTTCTTAGCTATTTGATTAGAACTGATCATCTGCAAGAGGCAGATAATATCTTGTCTGCAATATATAAAAATAAGACTTATAGTAAATATTCTTATTTATGGGATTGTATAATTGATATGTTTCAGTATGGAGATAGTTATAATCCTAGTGCTTATTTTTCAAGGCCACTAACTCAGCCAGAACATATAAGGAGCTTTTGTATTGCGTGGATTGAAAGAATAAAAGATGAGGAGGAGCAGGCGGGTGCCATGACATTCGCTATGAAAATGTTTTAATGAGAAGATTTAAGGATGTTGTAAAAGAAGTAAGCGATAAGTTTATTAATGAAGCTAAACAATCCCCACAACTAATTTCTGATATGGCGAAGATGGAATACTATATGGCAGAGAGTTATTGTGGCAGGTTGTTTATAGAATTACTTCAAAATGCAGATGATGCCAAGGCAACACGAATTATTTCATTTTATAACAATGGGAACCTCTATTTTGGCAACAATGGGAAGCCTTTTGATGAAGAAGATTTGGTGGCTATATCTAGATCGGGAGCAAGTGAAAAACAAAGAGGTAAAACAATTGGATATCGAGGAATAGGCTTTAAAAGTGCATCAGCAGTCTCAAAGGAAATAATAATACACTCTGCTAACACGTATTTTTCATTTTCCAAGGAGAAATGCGCAAAGCTTCTTAATATGAATTCAGAAGATGTTCCGACTATAAGAATTCCAATCTACTTAGAGAATGTCGAGCAGAAGATTCAAGACGATGTTGAGGTGCTTAAGGATAGTGGATATTCTACGATTTTTGTATTTACAAATGTAGATGTAGATATCTATCTAGAAGAGCTAAGGGATGTAAATGATGGATTTTTCTTGTTCTTAAATAATGTATATGAATGTGTTTTTGATATTTGTGATTTTAAAGATCAATATAGCATAGGACGTTTCTCAAACTTTGGAAATGAGCATGTTGAGATACAAAATGCACTTGACACAACTGAATGGATGATAGTGAAAAACCGAGATGCAGCAGTTGCGTTCTTAATAAAGGATGGAATTATTGTTCCATGTAAAGAGGAACAAGCAGTGTACCACTGTTATTTGCCAACATTAGAAAAATCAATTGTTCTATGTAAGATAAATGCTGATTTTTCAACGGACCCATCAAGAAAACATATTACACTGGATGATAAGACAAAAGACTCTTTAAAACGTATTTCACAGATTATAGGCTTAGTTTTTGAGAAAGCTTTAAACGAAGCAGATACTGGAAAGTACAAGAATATTTTCAGACTGTTTCAGCAAAAATCAACTACTTCAAAAATCAATTTTTATTTGGATGGATTAATTGAAACTGATATAACTAGCAGAAAATGGATAAAACTTGAAAATGGGGAAAAGATTTCTCCGAATGAATATAAATTATTACCAGCTTCATTTGATCTTGACAATCCATCCTCAGTTAGAGTTGTAAACGGAGAAATATCAAAAGACTCACTACCTAAACAAGTTTATGAGAATATCGATGAGATAGAACCATTTATGAGTCGTTATAGTACAAAAAGACTCAGCATAGATGTGATTTCGAAGGATCTATCAGACAAGAACTATGTTAAACAATTAAATCTTGAAACATATACCCAATTATTAATAGGGACGATAAGAGAAAGCAAAATGGAAACAGCCATAAATGCAGAGTATTCACCTAAATTGGATTCATTCATTATAAAGAATGATAGAGGCGAATATACATCTATAGAGGATTTGGTTGAGAAAGAAGAAGAGATCGAACCTTCATTGAGAAGGGAAATAAAAGACAGGTTAGGAGACTCTGAAATTAAATGGTTTCAAGCACAGGTTGAAACGAAAAATCTGATTTCAGAGACACCACAAGACGAGGAAGTTGCAACATTTAATAGTTCTCGGCAAGGTAAGGAAGAGGGCGCTCTTTCTCCGCATATAGCGAAATGGAGAAATGCGGAGAGCAAATGTGTTTCTATAGAAGAAAGCATGGGGAATGAGGCATATGATGTTAGCCTAAAGAATTATGGGTATGATGTGGAAAGCACCACACCTGATGGAGAACACCGTTATATAGAAGTAAAGTCTGTTAAAAAAGATTTTGGATTTTCATTGACTAACAATGAATATGCAGCAGCATATCAATATGGAGCACAATATTTTGTTTGTTTACTGTTAGAAGATGATGATAAGCTTATAGCTCGTTATATCCAAGACCCATTAAAAAATGCAAGATTTGAAAAGCGGATAAAGCAGTGGGAATGGATATGTCTGGATTGTAATTCTGTTACCTTATCATTTGATCTAGATTCCTGATGTGGGTTTTATCTCGCTGTTTATGGCGTGCAAGCTGAATGAACGCAGTGAGTTGGAACTGATACCCCGACCACGAAGTGGTGAGTCATCTGGGGTGACGACGAGGGCTCTGTCGTTGGGAGTGATTTCATTAATGAACATATAAAGATTAAAACTATTTAGAAATTGGGGGATAGAGTTATGTTAAAAAAGGAGAAATTTGAATTTCTTAAGAAAAAGTACGAGACACAAAAAAGCGAGATAACTACTGTATATGAGGTCGGCGGATGGTTAGGGAAACTTGCAGAATTTGATGTAGAGTAAATTGTACCCCTTGTCAAGGACACAAGAGATTTTAGTTGCCCCGTTTTTAGACAGCTATGATCCTTGCTCCCTGTCAATGGACACAGGCATTTTCAGTACCCGTGTTATTGGACATTTTGGTGGCTGAGAGTTTAGTACTCTGTTGAAGTTACTCCCGGGCTCTGCCCGGACCCGCCCCTCATCGGAGAGGCAGGAAAGCAGCATTGGCTGCTTTCGCCACATAGGGTAATCCGTGTCATTCCGTCAAGGGCTGCCCGGACGCTGACGCGTCCAGCGTGCTGTCCCTTGACTCCGTTCCCGATCCCAGTTCTTCAGCAGATTTGCTCGGAACCGACAGTTCGGGTTTGTTGGGAATGTCCAGCGAATATATTCCAGTGGTATAGAACTGATAAAACTCATTGGGTGCAAGCTTTGCCAGTTCCCATTGATATCTGCGGTTGTTGTAATAGTCCATGTAGTCGTCAACAATGGCCTTGACCTCCAGGAACTCAGTGCAGGCTGCCACCTTCTCGCTGATGTGATCCTTCATGTGGCCATGAAAGCTTTCCTGCGGGGCATTGTCCCAGCAGTTGCCCTTTCGGGACATGGACTGGCGCAGCTTCTTATCCTTCAGGATATTGATGAAGCTATAGCTGGTGTAATGGCAGCCTTGGTCTGAATGAACAATCGTTTCGGCATGAAGGGATTATTCCGGGCCTCCGGCCCACCCCGGCCGCAGTTCAGCGCAGCCTGACCTCGCTTCAGTCCATTTGATACGATCCGTACATCAGTCCATGCTGGCCGCTGATCAGCGCACCTGTTGAGTATCGTTCTTTTTGTTTTCCTCGTTAGAATTACAAAAGGAGCTCAGCTCCAAATCTAACGAAGGGAGGCCAGAAGAATGGCCAGAAAAATCAACGTGAAGCTTATCATGGAGCTTTGGGATGCAGGATTATCACGAAGTACGATCGCATCCACAAGACACATCTCAAGGCATTCTGTCAGTGAAGTCTTCAACATCGCTGACGAAAAGGGCATTCATTACAATGATGTCCGTGTCCTTGGGGAACTGGAGGTCTGCCGCCTCTTCTACCCGGAGAAGTTTGCAAACGAGACCATGTATGGCGATCCTGACTACCAGCATGTACATCAGGAACTGAAACGGGTAGGCGTCACCCTCAAGCTTTTACATGAGGAATACATCGAACGCTGTGAGCGTAACGGTGAGATTCCCATGGGCAAGACCAAGTTCAACGAGGGCTATGCCGAATTCACCATCACCAACCGTCTTACCAACCATCTTGAGCATAAGCCGGGAAAACGTGCGGAAGTAGATTGGTCCGGTCCAACGATGCACTATGTTGACATGAGTACCGGTGAACTGATCACGGTCTACCTGTTTGTCGGAACGCTCCCCTACAGCCAGTATTCCTACGTCGAACCGTGCTTGGACATGAAGATGGACACTTTTATCCGGTGCCATATCCGTATGTATGAATACTTTGGCGGCGCTCCGGCGGTACGGACGGTATGCGACAATCTTAAGACCGGTGTTGTATCTCATCCCAAGGAAGGCGAGATTATCCTGACTGATGATTACGCGGCTCTGGGTTCACACTACATGACGGCGATCATGCCCGCCGGCGTAAGAAAACCGAAACATTATCGGCGAAAAAGTGTTATCGGCAATCTCAACAAGAAAATACATCTGTTTACTTGCAGGAACTGTGGCAATAAATCAAACGATGACCGCATTGGAGCTATGAATCTGTGTCGCATGGGAATCAACTATCTCGAAGATAGCCAAGTACCTGATACAGTTACGGCAGAGTAAATCTTTGACGTAAGGGGGCGGTGTCAACCGTCCCATGGTGCGACCCCACGGAAGTCACACCGATAAAATGTAGAAGTTGTTACAACGAACTATAGGGGAGTCGCAAGCAACGTACCTTTAGGTGCGTGGTAGTTGACTCGAATGCAATCTATCAAAATCGCAGACAGATCAGAGGAGAGGAATTTCCTATGAACGTATTGGAATATGGAAGTCCTGCAGCGGATCTTGTCCTGCTTCAGCCGGTCGATGACCATGACCTTGAGGGGATGAAACATGAGATTGCAGCAATCAGGGCTCAGCTTCGCAAAGATTTCAGACTGTTGGCATTCAAGGTAGAAGACTGGAACCAGGATCTGTCACCCTGGGAAGCACCTGCTGTATTTGGAGATGAAGCCTTCGGAGATGGGGCGCAGGGGACACTCGACGAGATACTGAGTTACTGCACCGACAAGGAGAAGACATATTACATCGGCGGATATTCGCTGGCAGGGCTGTTTGCGCTTTGGGCGGCCTGCCGGACCGACCAGTTTGCAGGTGTCGCTGCGGCCTCACCGTCTGTCTGGTTTCCCGGATTTGATACCTTCCTGAAAGAGCAGCCGGTCCGGTGCGGGAGGGTTTACCTGAGTCTTGGAGACCGGGAAGAGCGGACCCGTAATCCTGTCATGGCGAAGGTAGGAGACAGGATCCGTGAGGCAGCAGCCCTTTTCAAGGCGCGCGGTACAGACTGTGTGCTGGAGTGGAATAAGGGAAACCATTTTATGGATGCAGACATCCGGACTGCAAAAGCGTTTATCTGGGTAGCAGATGAACACAGTGCCGCCGTGCAGCGGCGGAATGGAGGCGTTTCATGAAGACAAAAGATGACCTGCTTCGCATGCTGCGGAGCATCGACCACCGAGGGTACCCGGCCTATAAATCTCTTGCGGGAAGCTATGACTTCGGGACGTATGCCCTGCATATTATCCATGTGCAGGGAGATCTCTTTGCGGCGCCGTCTGATCTGGAGGTGTCTGTGAAGGCAGCGAATTCGCACTGGCCGGCGGAAGCATGCGGCCGGTATGAGACCCGTGTCGCTCTCCAGGATATGATCCTGAGACGGTTCAGTGCCGGACTAAATCAGGTGTCCGGAAAGGCAGGCGGCTCCGGGAAAAGCGGGAATCTGAGCGCCAGCCGTCCGGGACAGGAGATTCTGGACAGAAGCGCCTGCCAGCTTGACAAAGAAGGAGGGGTAACGCTTCGGTTTTACGCAGGTTTTCCGGCAGCCGGGCGGACGGTCCTTGCGGGAGAGCTGGAGAAGATGCTGTTTGACTATCTTCCGGAGGTTGTCAGAAAATCAGCCTGTGCAGCTGCCTGGAAGAAGGAAACTGTCCGGGATGTTCTGAATCTGGCGGAAGACCAGGCGTGCCTCAGAAGCGAGCTGGAAAGACTTTCCCTGTGCGCCTTCGTCGCAGACGGCGCCATCCTGCCAAGAGAGAGCGGGATCTCCCAGAGACCGCTGAAGGACGCGCTGCCTTTCCGCTCGCCGGACGAGGACAGAATTACACTTCAGCTTCCGCATCACGGGACAATCAGCGGGATGGCTGTCAGAAGAGGCATTACCCTGATCATCGGCGGCGGTTATCACGGGAAGTCCACGCTTCTGAAGGCGCTGGAGCTTGGCGTCTATAATCACATCGCCGGGGACGGACGGGAGTACGTCGTGACAGATGAGACGGCTGTGAAGATCCGGGCGGAGGACGGACGCTGCGTTAGTGGCGATGACATATCCCTGTTCATCAACCATCTTCCGAACCACAAGGATACGACTGCGTTTTTTACAGACAATGCAAGTGGAAGCACCTCTCAGGCAGCCTCTGTAGTGGAGGCTATGGAGTGCGGTGCCAGGACGCTGCTGATGGATGAGGACACCTGCGCGACGAATTTCATGGTGCGGGATGAGCTGATGCAGCGAATTGTCTCCGAATCTGACGAGCCCATCACTCCGTTCTCGGACCGGATGCGCCTGCTCTATGAGAAAGCCGGTATCAGCACCATTCTCGTTGCCGGCAGCTCGGGCGCTTTCTTCAGCCAGGCGGACACCATCATCCAGATGAACCAGTATGAGCCAAAGGATGTGACAGAAAAGGTTCGCGCGATCGTTCCATTCCCAAAACAGGAGAAAAGTCCTTCCGTTTCTGTCAGTCCGAAGGAGGACAGAAGGTATCCGCGCCCCGGCAGTGACTTCCGGGAAGAGCGGGGGCGTGTGAAGCATAAGAGCCTTGGGACCGATGGCTTCCTCATCGGACACGGGGAGACAGATCTGCGGCTCGTCGAGCAGCTGGCGGACAAAGAGCAAAGCGAGTGCCTCGCAAGGACATTTCTGTGGATGGCGAAGGGCGGAATGAATGGACGCAGGACTGTCGCCGCACTTGCAGACGAATGGGAGCAGACATTCCGGCGGGAAGGGTTCGGGATGTACAGGGAAAATGGCCCTGTTTCCGGGAGCATGGCGAAGCCGCGGAAACAAGAGCTGGCGGCAGCCATCAGCCGCTGCAGGGGGTTGATCTGGAGATAATGATAATAAATCAGAAGCCTCAGGTGTCAAGGAGCGCTTCCAGGCCGTCCGGACTGATGATCTCGATCCTGTGCGGCGTGTACCGGATCAGTCCTTCCGTCTCCATGCGCCGGAGCTCACGGTGCAGGGAGGGCCTGGATACGTTCATGAGCATCGCCCACCGGGTCACGGATTCAGGAATCGCGACGGTAAGATGCCCGGTTTTCCGGCTTTGCGTGAGCAGCCAGAAGGCAGCCCGCTGCGCGATTCCGTTGTAGGAGAACAGCTCGAGCCGCTGCTGCAGAAGGTAGGTGGACGAGGAAATCTCTGTTGTGAAGTTCTGAAGAACACGGAGATTTTTCTGCATCATCCTCAGCATGTCCTCACGCTGAAACATCATGATGGTCGACGGCTGCAGCGCGATGACGTCGCAGGGATAGACGCGGTCCTCTGAAAATGCCGCAGCCGGGCCAAGCATCTGACCGGGAAAACGGGAGGTGACGTTGACCTGGCTTCCATTTGCAAAGGATTTCTGTGCCTGGACGCAGCCCTCCAGGACGATTCCGATCCTCGCCGCCTCGTCCATCAGATGAAAGATGGTTTCACCCTTGTCGTAACACTGCACGTGGTGCGGCGTTTCCTCCAGGATTGCCCGGACCTCAGACGAGCTGAGTCCCTTGAAGAGAGTGCTGTTTTCAAGCAGGTGTTCGTTCATGATATACTCCTTGCTGCTGTGGCATTCACAGGTCTGATTCTTTTTTTTCCCTTTTCGTAATGACGTTCCGTAATGATGTTCCGTAATGATGTCGTCCATAGAGGCAAATTCTTCCTCTGATGTCTTTTTATTCCCCATCCAGTATACACGAAAAATCAGGTCAAACTGTATCCTGAGATACAGATAAAGCTGCAAGGACTGTGTATGATCAGAGTTGTCAGGGGGACAGCAAAGAAAGAGTCCACCGGAAAGGCGGTGCAGAATGAAAGAGAAAGTCGGAGAGGTATTTTCCATTGCAAGAGACAATGCCCCGGTCAGAGGCTGCACAATCTCCAGGGAGGTTCACGGCGGGACAAGCAGCATTACCTACTTTTCGCTTGCGGGGGGCACGGATATCAGCGCAGAGATTCATCCCTACCACAAACTGATTCTGGTTATGTCAGGAAGCATAGCGGTATACGGAGAAGGCGCAGAAAGACGGCTTGGATCCGGCGACGGGCTCCTGACGGAGGCAGATAAGGCTGTCGGCATCAGAGCATCGGAGGATGCCGTTTACACTGAGATTTCAGTTCAGAAGGAGGACAGAATGAATACGGTTATCAAGGCAGGAGAGGTGTTCAGGCTTGCGGATCTGGTTCCTTACCAGGACGGGAAGATTGTAAACATGGATGTTGTCCACAATGACAGCATGAAATTTGTCGTGATGTCATTTGACGAAGGAACAGGGCTGGCGGAGCATGCGGCACCGGGCGAGGCGCTGATCTTCGCGCTGGACGGGGAAGGCATCATCGGCTACGAAGGAAAAGAACACGTCATTCACGCCGGGGAAAACTTCCACTTTGCAAAGGGCGGACGCCACTATGTGAAGGCAAGCGGTAAATTCAAGATGGCACTGCTGCTGACGCTGGAGTAAGCTGCAGGGCCGCTGAGGAGAAGAGAGGAGATTCAACAATGAAATACGCTGTAGATGAGAATTGTATCGGATGCGGGCTTTGCAATGCGACATGCCCGGAGGTTTTTTCCATGACAGACGAGGGCATAGTATATGACTGCTTAATGCCGTAAAAATGCGGGTTTTAGAAAAATTTTAATAGCAATTTTAGCAATAATTTTAGCAAACTTTGAATATTGAAACATTGTCCACAGCTTTAGCATCATTGATCTTAAGTGTTTTCGTAATATGCATATAGATTTGTCTGGTAATCTGGGGGCTGCTGTGACCAAGCCTGCGGCTTATAGTATCGAAAGGTACACCTGCTGCCGCTAACAATGATGTATGCGTATGCCTTGTTATGTGTGGCGTCACGCCTTCCCGTCCGAGAATGTCTTTGCCTGACTTTTTCAAATAATATTTATAAGCGTAATACGATAATCTTTCCCCATTTGGGGAAGTCATAAAATACGGGGTAGTCCCGTATCCGTAGATCATACGTTCTTTGAGCATTTCTATATTGATTTCTTTGATGCATCGCGCCAATTCAGGCTGGATGTGTACATCTCGAGTAGAACCGTCCGTCTTTGTCGGCCCAATAGCATGCGTGATTGAGTTAAATGTTTTAGTCACATGAATATTCCGCGCGTCGATATCGGATGCATCCAGGGCGATAGCTTCGCCGATCCGCAGACCGGAAAGGACAAGGAATTCAGTCAGCAGTGCCCATCGCTTACAGGTCATTCCGGTTACCAGCTTCTCCACTTCTGCTGCTTCAAGATATTTGTCCTTGATCTTCTCTCGTTCCGACGGCTCCGGATACTTGTCGATCTTGTCAATCACTTCCCTGGCCTCTATCAGATCACGCTTGTACGCCCAGCGGAGGAAAGCTTTCAGTCGACGTAAAAGCTCATTCTTCCCGGTGTTGTTACGTCCGGATTCATCCAGGCGTTGCAGCACGTATCCCGCTGTCAATTGATCCACATACACGTCATCGAGGGTTTTCAACAGCGTCTTCATCGAATACATGTTCCGGATCATTGTTTGCTCCCTGAGATCGCCATGGACTACGTCCTGCTGCATGGATTCCTCGTACTTCCGGATCAGGTCGGATAGCTTCAGCTTTTTCAGCGATGCCGGCTTCTTCCGCAGCAGCTTCGCCTCAAGCTTCTGCCTGGCGGCCTTCCTTCCTGCCGGAGTATCCTTCTGGATGGTGCAGGACACAATCCTTGATTTCCCCGTCAGCGGGTCGATCACCCGTTCCTGCATGATCTTGTAGCCATTTCTTTCAGCTATCCACATATTCCACCTCCTGTGTTATAATGAAAAAGGTCAGAGGTTGCCCGTATAATGCGTCGGGGTACAATGACCATCGCCGTCTGGTGTTGCAGCACCGGGCGGCTTTTATAATGCAGTTTCTACGCGATATTATTCCTGATATTTGCACTTCTCATGCAAAAACGGGGATAATAAACGGAAATCTCGATTTATTGTGATTCGTTATGCAATTCGTTTACAAATCCGGCTGAAATAATTCCGGCTGGCATCGCAATTATTGCTATCCCAAATATAGATGATGCCATTGTTACGATTCGCCCTGTCGTGGTTACGGGGTAGATATCACCATAACCAACAGTGGTAAGTGATACGGTTGCCCAGTAGATCGCTTCAAAAAAGTTTCCGAAGCTCTGCGGCTCGACGTTGTAAATAATCAGCGCGGAGATGAAAATATATACGGCGGCGATCCAGCACACAGCAATCAGTGATTGCTTCTCTCTGGATACGATCTTGATTATCACCTCCACATTCCTAGAATACCTCAACGCCTTAAAGACTCTGAAGATCCGGAACATGCGGATCAGCCGGATTACACGAAGCAGCCTGAAGGAGCGATTAAGAACACTGATCCCTGGAAGGATTGAAAGGAGATCGACAATCGCCATAAAGGTGAATGGATACGCAATATATGCAACCGGACCTTTCTTTTTCAGCTTCAGGTCGGCTGTAAACCATCGCAATGAGTAATCTACGAGAAACAGCGCCGTACAAATATGATCGCAAATTACGAATGGCCTATATGTTTTTTTGAACATCATCGGGACGATGCTAATAATGATAGCCAGCATCATTACGATGTCGTATGGGTCCGGGGATTCATGTGTTTCCGGAGGTTCGACAAGCTGGAATATTTTCTCTTTCATTTTATCTATCCTTCAACAATGTGTGTACTTCTGACTCGATAGATTGGTTATCACCATTAGCACAGCAATCGTTTCTTACTACATTGTTTCACTGCGCTTTATGGCAAATCCATGTAAGTTTGCCAATTATCCGCATGTCTGATCCATCTAGGATAATCGGTGTATACGCTGCATTACATGACTGTAAAATTGCTTTATCGCCAGACCTATATACCTTTTTAAGCACCGCTTCATTATCCGGACCAAAGATCACGGCATAGATCTGCCCATCCTCGAAATCATAGTTCTTGGTCAGAAAGGCGATGTCACCGTCCTGGATCCCTGCATCTATCATTGAGTCACCCTTAGTATGAAGCGCGTAATCAGCACGTATTGTACGATCAATATAAAAGAATCCGTCAAAGTTTTGTTCTCCGATCGGCCCCTCGCCACAACCGATCACACCCAGGATCGGGACGGGATAGGCGGCGGGAACGGAAATATTACTAGGAAGCGGAGGTTCCTTTTCATCCCAGCCCATCAAAAAACCGGGCGTTGTCTCCAGAGCTTTTGCAAGCTGCGCGATTTGCGATTGCTTCATGTTGCGCTGATCCAGCTCGATCTTATTTACTGATGATCTTGACTTATAGTTAAGCTTTTTAGCCAGCTCGTCTTGCGTCATTCCAAGGGCTTCTCTACGGCTGCGTACTCTCCATCCAAACGTTGTCATAGCTCTTACCTCCATAAGTATTATATACGCATGTAGACCAATAATCAACAAAATTTGAATGTTTTATAAAATAGTGTTGACATTATGGGGACACAGTGCTAACATACTCAATGTAGACAAAACGTCTACAGAAAGGAGGACACATGACAAACAGCAAATTGTTACGGGAGTATATCAATCGCTCCGGATTAAAGCGCACTTTTGTGGCGAAAAAACTAGGCCTTTCGTACCAAGGCTATCTCAACAAGGAGTCTGGTAAGTCAGAATTTACTCAATCCGAAATACAGGATCTTTGCGACCTACTCTTGATTACCGCACGGGATAAGGAACGTATTTTTTTTGCCAAAGAAGTAGACTATATGTCTACATAATGAGGGCACAAGATGGATGAATTGATACTTGCGACGCTGGATGAAGTTATTAAGCTCTTGAGACAATTCAGGAAGGAGCTGGACGAAACAAACGAAAGGCTGAACCAGATACAGCCTAATGAGCGTGAAATAGAAATCAAGATTGATCCGAAAGTGCTTGGATCAGCCGTTTATCACGATATTTATCACGATATTCAGAACGGATCAGAGTAAGCAAGGAGGGCACAGGATGGAGAGGAAATGGGTGAGGGTTAGGGACATCCCAAAGGAGTATTCGGTGTCCCGAAGCTACGCAACGAAGCTGGTAAGCGATATGCGCAATGATTCACGGACAACCGACCGGGATTTCATTCTTGATGGAAGTATCCGGCTGGTGCGCGTTGAAGCGCTGGAGGACTTCTGGCGCAGGCGCGGAGCAGGAGAAGCATAAACATTCACACACAGGAGGGAAACACAAATGACAGCAGCAGAACTTAACAAGAGACGCACGCATGGAGAGAAGCTGAGAAAGAATGAGCTTGTCATGCACGTCCGGCTGACGTTCATGAACGAGCTTCTCGGTACTGCATCCGGGAACGAGGATATCCATGGCACATACGTCGCCGGAAAGATCAAGAAGAAGCAGAAGGCCAGCCAGAAGTACATCAGAGAAGGCCTGACCGATGAACAGCGTGATGCCCTGGTCCACCAGGAGCTGGAGGACATCAAGAACCTCAACGCCGACGAGGAGATCACCAAGGGGAAGACCTTCTTCCCGAGGAATGACAATGGCGATCCGATCCTGTTCGACTACCAGATAAGGGGATTTTTCAAGAGCGCCTGCGGGGCCTGCCGGCAGATCCCCGAGAGCGAGTCGAAGGGGTTCACGGCATACAAGGGGAAGATCGACACGCTGATACAGGTGTACAGCGATGTCAACAAGAGCACGGACGCGATCAATCGCGGGGAAATCGAAGATAAGACCGTCCGCGAGATCGTGATTCACACCGACAAGCCGATCGGAGACTGCCAAAGGCCGCTGAGGGCGTCAACCCCGCAGGGTGACCGGGTGGCGATCAGCGACAGCGAATCCATCGCGCCGGGCGCATGGATCGAATTCGACATCGTGTCGCTACTGGGCGAAAAGTCCCGTCCGATGATTGAGGAATGGCTGGACTACGGCAGGGACAACGGGATCGGAGGATGGAGGAACAGCCGGAAGGGTTCGTTTCTGTGGGACTACGTGGATCCGGAAGAGTGACGGCATTGTGCTGTACTGGCACTGAGCAGAAGAGCTGTGCGCAGATGTGCATTGGAGTTGCTGGGCAACGAAAAGCAAGAGAAAGGAGACGCTACGAATGGAGCGGATCCGCGTCAGCAGGTATGGTTCGCCAATTAACACGCATCCAACGCGCACTAACACGTACTAACACGCACTATGTAAAGGTATTGAAAAGCCATGAGATGTTACGGCAAAGCGTAGCCACGCGGCGCAAAGGCAAAGCAACGTTAAGCATAGCATAGGCATGGATGCGACAAGATTGGAATCGAGTTGAGTGGCAACAGAGTTGAAGGGGTATGCATTGGAATTGCAAGACTATGGCATCGTATGGTATTGAGACGTGTTGCACCGCAGGAGCGCTGCGGGGTTAAGCGGAGCATAAGAAATGCGCAACGAGGTATAGCTGCTGAACTGCGTTGGATTGAGCGGCGGAGTACGAGAAAAGTATTGCATGGATGAGAACTGCAGCAGAAATGTGAAGCATAGATCAGAGTTATAGCAACGCAAGGCCAGGAGTGGCGCGGCATTGTAAAGCTATGGAAGGGAAAGGCCCAGCGATGATATGAACGGCATCGGCGACGAACAGCGAATCCAGGCATCGCAGAAGCGAAGAGACGAAATGTTTAGCGCTGGCAACACAGCGAGTGACTTTGCAAAAGCAAAGAGAAGAATAGTTATGCAAAGGAAATGCACAGCAAAAGAATCTCAAGGATATGTTCGGCAAAGGCTCTGCTATATGGTGAGGCTCGATGCTACAGAAGAGAAATGAGACGTCCAGAAACGCTTACGCGTCACCGAGCGATGCTGCGACATGAAAGGTACGGGAAATGCTGAGAGTGGCAGTGATAGCTATTCAAAATGGCGATGTCGTTCGCAAGGAGCATATGAGCTATGCGGCCGCGCGGAGACAGTGCCTGAAAAGTAACTGGCGGGATGGCGAATGCCAGCTCGCGATCCAAATCACAGGAGGGGAAAGGAATGAGAAGAAAGGTAATCATTAAAGCAGTATCTGCCGGCATCGCGGCGGGATTCCTGACACTGGTACGGCCGGAAAATCAGCCGGGAATGGGCGCCACAGCGTTAATCGCGATCATGTTTTATATGATCAACTGCCGGGCACTGTCGTCGCTGATCCGCGAGAAACACTACTACACGGCGACGGCAATCGGCGACCGGTACGGCCTGACCAGATGGGCCGACACGAAAGTCGGCGCGTGAGAAGGAGGAACACAGGATGGCAGTAAAAATTAACGAGTTAGAAATTGAGAACCTAAAAAGAGTAAAAGCCGTGCAGATGACGCCATCGGCGGCAGGACTGACGGTTATCGGAGGGAACAATAACCAGGGTAAAACTTCCGTACTGGATGCGATTGCATGGGCTCTCGGAGGCAATTCCTTCCGCCCTTCACAGCCGCACAGGGAGGGATCGGTTTCTGATCCGTATCTCCATGTTGTACTCAGCAACGGCCTTGTTGTTGAACGCAAGGGTAAAAATTCCGATCTGAAAGTAACTGATCCGACCGGGAACCGCGCCGGGCAGCAGATCCTTGACGGTTTTATCTCAAAGCTGGCGCTCGACCTGCCGAAGTTCATGCAGGCCAGCGACAGCGAAAAGGCAAACACCCTGCTGAATATCATCGGCGTTAAGGATCAGCTGACCGCCCTTGAGAAACAGGAAAATGACATCTACCAGGAACGGACGGCAATCGGAAGGATCGCTGACCAGAAGAAGAAATATGCGGAGGAGCAGACATATTATCCAGACGTTCCGCAGGCACCAGTATCCGCATCCGAGCTGATCAGACAGCAGCAGGAGATTTTAGCCAGAAATGGCGAGAATCAGCGGAAACGTGACAACCTGGAACACATAAAGGCGGAAAAACGCAGGCTTGAAATGCAGATCGCAGACCTCCGCGAAAAACTGGAAGCCATGGAAGCACAATATAAATCCTGTGCCGATAACGAGCTGACTGCCGAAAAGACGGTCGCCCAGCTTCAGGACGAATCGACTTCGGAGCTTGAGGAGAGCATCGCGCAGATCGATGAAACGAATAGGAAAGTCCGCGCGAATCTTGACAAAGACAAAGCGGAAGAAGACGCAAAACAGTACGCCGATCAGTACAACAATCTGACAAAGCAGATCGAAGATATCCGCAAGCAGAAAAAGCAGCTGCTCGACGGTGCAAAGCTGCCGCTGCCAGGGCTGACTGTCGAGGGCGGGAAACTGCTGTACAACGGTCATCCATGGGATTGCATGAGCGGATCAGATCAGCTGAAGGTTGCGACTGCAATCGTGCGGGAACTGAATCCAGAATGTGGTTTTGTCCTGCTTGACAAGCTGGAACAGATGGACAGAAATACGCTTGCCGAATTCGGTGAATGGCTGGAAAAAGAGAACCTGCAATGTATCGCCACCAGAGTGAGCAACGGTGATGAATGCAGCATCATCATCACCGATGGATATAGTGAATCAACCGCGCTGAAAACCGCGAAAGCGCCGTCATCAGCGTGGAAGGAAGGAGAGTTTTAATGGAGATAACACGAGGCGTTATCCACAAGGCAACAAAAGTCGTCATCTACGGCCCGGAAGGAATTGGCAAGTCAACACTGGCTTCTAAATTTCCCGATCCGGTATTTATCGATACTGAGGGCAGCACGAACATGATGGATGTGGCGCGGCTTCCCGCGCCTTCCAGCTGGACAATGCTATTTGAAGAGATCGATTATG